>FMUV01000046.1 GCA_900101355.1 Ruminococcus sp. YE282 | reverse complement strand
GATAATCGTGAATTTTATCGGTGAAATTACCGCAACAGGGGCATTTATGCAGTTTCCTTTCTAATTTACAATAAACGTGAATGGTATTATCTGTGTTTTTTATGTTTTCAATTAAAATACCTTGCAATCCGAGTATTTTTTTCTGTAAAATGTTTGTAGAGCATATTTGATTCTCCTTAAAATGGTTTGTTTCCACTTTCATTTTAAAGGTTTTTTTACAAATATGCTCTACTTTTTTACTTTTATTTTTGTAGGCTCTTTTTGTTCTTACCCCATCTTTTATTATAGAGACTTTTGTCATTAGACATCGCATGGAATGAATATAAATATATACACCTTTTTAAACCGTAATACGCCCCCTTAAACGGTTTAACGGTTTATATAAAAAATGAAGTTAATTTGCCAAAACAAGTCTTAAAGATAACTTTAAAGTTATTTTTAGGACTTTTTGGTTATATAACCAAATACAAAAACCACCTATCCCCTAAAATCTACCGATTATTTAGAATTGCTTGAAAACAACGATGTCATTTACTATACTAATGACAAAGGAGGGAAAGAAAATGCAGGTAGAAATCAAAATTGATAAAGACTGCTCCGAACCTAAGGTGATTATTATTACCGATGAAATGACGGACGAAATAAACACTCTTATCAAAAACGTCTCGCAAACGACACCAAGCAGGCTGGTCGGGTACAAAAACAATACCGCAACTCTTATTGATATTACAGACATATTCAAAATCTATTCCGCCTCGGGAAAGGTTTTTGCGGTGACTGAAAACAGCGAATACACACTTAAATTACGTCTGTACGAATTTGAAGAGCGAGTAAGCAATGCACAGTTTGTAAGAATTTCAAATTCTGAGATAATAAATTTCAAAAAAGTAAAACATTTTGATATGGGTCTTACGGGCACAATTTGCGTTACATTCTCAAACGGAAGTACTACATACGCTTCAAGACGGTATGTAAATAAAATAAAAAATTACTTGAATTATGAGGTGTTTTAAATGAAGAAAAACTCAACCGCAAAAAAAATAATACTACGCTCATTAATCGGCGCGCCAATAGGCCTTGCAATAAGCACAATAATTACAATTATAATTTCGGTAATAATTAATGACGGAAACTTTTATCCTGTTGTTCCATCTCTTGTTGATGATTTTGGCAGCCAGCTAAATGCAGTTCTTGTTCAATCGCTATGTTCCCTGCTATACGGTGCTGTATGGGGCGGAGCATCGGTTATTTGGGAACTTGACAGCTGGGGCCTGCTCAAACAAACAACAACCCACCTTATTATTTGCTCATCAGCAACATTTCCTATTGCATACTTTATGCATTGGATGCCTAAAAATTTGATTGGAATCTTTATATATTTCGGTATCTTTCTTGCAATATACTTTGGAATTTGGTTATCACAGTATTTTGCTATTAAAGCACGACTAAAAGAACTAAACAACAGCATCAGTTTCAATGAATAAATATTCTTATTAAATGTATTTTCAGCGATCGGAGAGATTTTCTCCGGTCGCTATTATCTTGTAATATTCCGTTGCTTTTTATTCAAATCATTAAATTATTATAAATTTAGTTATAATGTACGATGCCTAATTTCTTGCAAAATACGACTTAATATGATAATATTTTTTCATCAAGTAAATTGGAAGATTTTGGAAATGAAAAAGCTTGTTTCGATATTAAGTGTATTATTAATTATCATACTGTCTTGCCAAAGCGTGTTTGCCGTTGAAAACATATCATTTGAGCTTACAAACTGTGACACTTCACAAAACAGGTTGTTTTCGGTTGATATGATTGCAAAAAGCAGCACAGAACTAAGCGCAGCTACATTTGAATTTAAGTATGATAAAAATATGATTGAGTTTAAGAACATAAAAACTAACAACTCAAAGGTTAAATACAATGAGCTTGACGGCAGCGTTAAGGTAAGTTATCTATGCGCTGACGGCAAAAATATTAATAACGGTGATACTATTTTCAGCATAACTTTTAAGGCAATAAGCTCAGGCAACTGTTTCGTCGATTTTTCCGCAAGTGACTGTGTTGACAGTAATGCAAACTTTATTGATGTGGGCAACTGTTCATCTGCAAGTATACAAATCGGAAACAGTAAAGAAGAAAATAACAATTCTTCAAAAAGCAGTTCTGCTTCCGATAAAAACACGAAAAATTCAAAAAGCAAAAACAGCTCCCACACAGGAAGTGCAGATGATGAGACATCGGATTCTGCATTTAGTGATTTTGGATTGCTCAACAACATTGATGACAAAAGCACAAGATTTCTGATTATCGGAATTGCCATAGGTTCATCAATCATAGCAATATCACTGATTGGATATTTATTTGTAAAAAAATGCTTGAGCAAAAAGAGAAAAACTGAAAATGCCGCAACAGACAGTAATGATAAAAGCTCCGAATAATCGGAGCTTTTACTTATAGAGCCTTCCCTGTGTCACATCACGTTCACGGAAAGTCTTATTAATCGTATTAAGAACACGCTTTTTATCCGCACTCCACATTGGAGAAACAAGTAATTCTTTATCCCCATCCCCTGTTAATCTGTGAACTACCACATCGGGCGGCAGTATTTCAATGCAGTCACAAAGAACATCAACATATTCTTCCAAAGTCAGCGTTTTAAACACGCCATTATTATAATCCGTAAGCAAATCGGTATCTTTAAGGACGTGCAAAAGTTGAAGCTTTATTCCGTTGCTGCGCTCTCCCGCATATTTTACACTTTGAAGTATATTCTGCTTTGTTTCATACGGCAAACCTATAATTATATGGGTTATTATATTCACACCGATTGATTTGAGCTTTAATACAGCTTCATCATATACCCCAAGCTCATAGCCTCGTCTTATATATTCAGCGGTACGCTTATGAATAGTTTGCAATCCAAGTTCTATCCATACAGGCTTAAATCTGTTGATTTCGTCAAGGAGTGAAATAACCTCATCGCTAAGGCAGTCAGGACGTGTTGCAATTGACAGTGCAACAATTTCATCGGGCATCGCCGCTTCGTAATATAACTTTCTTAAGTAATCTACATCAGCATATGTATTTGTAAAGGGCTGAAAGTACGCTATAAATTTTTGGCAATCAGATTTTGCCCTTATTCTTTGTTTTGCCTGCTCAATCTGTTGTGATACGGGCAAACACGAATCTGCCGAAAATTCACCTGAACCTCCCCTGCTGCAAAAAATGCAACCTCTTATATCAATTTTTCCGTCACGGTTAGGGCAGGTCATTCCGCCGTTTAACGATATTTTATAAACCTTTTCTCCAAAAGTAGATTTTAGATAGTTGTTTAAAGAATAATAATACATTTTTCCACCAAAAATAAGAAAGACCGATATGCACAATCGGTCTTTACTTATTTTAAAAAGGAATATCTATGAAAAAAACTTGTTAGCATTTCAAACAGCTTTTATCTTTGCTGTGATTATATAGTAAAGGTTGATTGTGATAATTATTTGAAAACTAAGATAAACATAAGTGAAAAATATAAGAATTTTTTGAAAACTTTGAATTGCAAGCAGTATAGAGACGCTTAGTTCCTCAAAATTCCAGTTAAAATTATAATTTTCACCGAAATTCAGGATGGAATATTCCGCCTAATATTCAGAAACATTTATACTTAGGTCATAACCTCATCTAAATAATTCCATTTCAGAATTATATAAATAATTTCGTGTTATATCGACATCATATTCAAAACCTGTTTTATTCTGCAAAGCTGAAATTAAAAGATTAGGATTGACATTATCACTGCTTCCGGCAGAGAGGATTATGTCAAGAATGGTAAAGTCAAATTTTTCGATAATTTCGTACCTTTTAATTCCTTGCTTTATATCTATTGTTCTAATTCCCTTTTTGGACTTCTTTTCAATTTCAATCGTGTCTTGGTTTAATAATTCTGAAAGGTCATTGGTGATTTCAGCAGAACGCAGTTTATCACCGCTTAGTTTTATGGTAAATGACGCATATGCAATTTTTCCTGCTTTCATAATCGGCTCGGTAACGTTAAAAACACGGAGCCCTCTCGGCAAGCAATTGTTTATTCTGATTATTATTTCTTCAAAAGAATAATCATCATCTTCAAGTTTTACATCCATACATTCATTTATACCCCTGAATCCAAGGGAAAGCGGCAACGGAAATGTTGCAAACGGATGTGGATTAAAGCCCTCGGTATGCCAAATCGGAATTTTACTTTTGTGCAAAGCACGAAGCATACATCTGTTCAGGTCGAGGTGCGAAATATATCTGCACTCAAAGTCTTTTTTAAACCAAATTCTTACGTTTTTCAAAGCAAACTCCCTCCCCGTATTTTGCAGCTCCGCAATTATTGCATTTTAGCCTGCAATGCGGAGTAGTTGTGCTTTCATAAGCTTTCTTACATTCTTTTATATAAAAGTCTTTGGTAACACCGTAGTCAATATGGTCCCATGGAAGAATTTCATCAAAAGAACGACGGCGGTTTGCATAAAATGCAGGGTCAATGCCACATTCTTGAAAAATATCAAGCCATTTTTCAAGACTGAAACAATCATTCCAACCGTCAAAATGAAAACCTCGTTCGCAGGCAATTTCCATTGCCTTGCAAAGCTTTCTGTCTCCC
This sequence comes from Ruminococcus sp. YE282, assembly GCA_900101355.1. Taxonomy (GTDB): domain Bacteria; phylum Bacillota; class Clostridia; order Oscillospirales; family Acutalibacteraceae; genus Ruminococcoides; species Ruminococcoides bromii_A. Next base: position 12,786 of record FMUV01000046.1, on the reverse strand, counting down.
CTTGCAAAAACAGCTTCAAGAAAACTTGTGTCAGCATCGTGATAATTAAACTGAATTTTCTTTGAAGTTATGCTTTCTTTGATATGTTGTTGCTTTTGATGAAGCATCGGGATAGTGTCCTGCGGTTCCCACTGAAAAGGAGTAAATGGTTTTGGCACAAACGAAGAAGCCGAAACGGTTACACGCACAGCCTTTCCTTTCGGGCGGTTTTCGCAGTTGTAATAAGCGTCAACAACCGATTGTCCCAAGCCTGCAATCGCTGCTACATCGTCAAGAGTTTCTGTCGGCAAGCCTATCATAAAGTAAAGCTTTACTGTTGTCCAACCGCCCTCAAACGCAGTTGTGCAGGTTTTAAGAAGCTCGTCCTCACGAACATTTTTATTAATAACGTCACGCATACGCTGGCTGCCTGCCTCAGGAGCAAATGTTAATCCGCTCTTGCGGACGGTTTTAATCTTGTTCATAATTTCGTCGGTAAAGCCGTCAACACGCAATGAAGGAAGAGAAATACTTACCTTTTCATCTTTGCTCCATGAAGTCAGCTTTTCAAGCAGAGGCACAATTTGGCTGTAATCACTTGAACTCAGCGAAGAAAGTGAAACTTCGTCATAACCTGTATTTTCGCACAGTGCCCTGCATTGGTTATTGATTGTATCAGGGGATTTTTCACGAACAGGGCGATAAATAAAACCAGCTTGGCAAAAACGACAACCGCGAATACAACCTCTGAAAATTTCCTGAACCGCTCTGTCGTGTACAATTTCAACGAGCGGAACAACAAAATTATCGGGATAGTACGAATTATTCATATCTTTCATAATTCGCTTGTTTATCGTTTTTGGGGCGTCACCTTTAGGCAAAAAGCTCTTAATGGTGCCGTCATCATTATATGATACTTCATACAGTGACGGCACATAAACGCCCTCAATATGTGAGCAAAGCTCCAAAAACTCGGTTTTTGATTTATTTTCATCTCTGCATTTGCGATAAAGGTCAATTACTTCAAGGTCAACCTCTTCGCCCTCTCCGACAAAGAACATATCAACAAAATCGGCAATTGGTTCGGGGTTACATACACACGGTCCGCCTGCAACGACTATATTTTTAAGCTCTGTCCTGTCACAGGTTTTTATCGGAATGTTTGACAGCTTGAGCATATTAAGCATATTTGTAAAACTAAGCTCATACTGCAAAGTAAAACCGATAAAATCAAAATCAGAAACAGGGTCCCCGCTTTCAAGAGCATAAAGAGGAATGTTATTGTCAATCATTTCTTGCTCCATATCAATCCACGGAGCAAAAACACGTTCGCACCAAATATAGTCCTTGGAATTAAAAAGGCTGTACAAAATTTTCATTCCGAGATGCGACATTCCTACCTCGTAAGTATCGGGAAAACAAAAAGCAAAACGAACGTCAACCTCATTTTTATCTTTTATAACTTCATTAAGTTCGCCCCCGACATAACGTCCGGGCTTTTGAACCTTTAGGAGTAGTTTTTCTACTTCTTTACTAACCATAACTTCCTCCAACTTGAGAATTTCTCAAAGTGATTAAAACCGCAGATGCAATAAATTAAAAGTATCTGTTTTTCTTAAAAATAAGCGAAAATATAAGATACACGCAGACAAACAAAAGCGAAAAATTATATTTTGACTTAAAAAGCAACAAAAATCCAAGAGCGGCAAGCGGAAAAATAAAAATGAATGTTATTATATTAACAACTTTTTCTGCCGACTTTTCGCTTAAACGTCTGCTTAGAATTAAATACAAAAGCTGTCCCCCGTCAAGCGACATAACAGGTAGCATATTAAACAATCCGACAGACAGATTAACAGCCGCAAACGGAAACAAAACATCGTAATGCAATAAGTATAACAGATAAAGCAAAGTAAAACAAATAAAATTAAATAACGGGCCGCAGAGTATTATCAGAAAGTTATCAAAAAAGCGTCTGCAATATCTGCAATTATCGCTGATTGATATTTCAAAAAGCGAAAGTTTGATTCTTTCCGGCGGAAACCCGAGAATACACATTGCCGTCAAGTGCCCTGTCTCATGTATAATAAGCGACAAAAGGCAAAACAAAAAGTCTTCAAACGATGTAATAATTATTCCGATTGCGGCAAAACATATCAGAGTATATGACAGCTCTATTTGAGTGGAACTAATCTTAAACCTCATCAGCAGTTGCCTTGTTGAAAAGAGAATTTAAGTCAAAATCAGAATTACCGTCAAAAATTGCGGAGCTGTTCAAATTCGAGTAATACCAGTCATGTGCTGTGCTGTAAAACGTTCCGCCCATATTCTTTAGTAAAAATGCCGCAAGTGCAATAATTATGCAAAGAATGAGCTGAATTGTAACAAGGAGCTGACTTGGCGGATTACGCTTTGTTTTTTTCTCTTTTGGAATATTGTAATCCGATGTTTCATCTTCAGGATTAGAAGATGCTATAACAGGGTATTCGGTTTCAGAAACAGACTGCCAATTCTCATCATATGTAATATTGTTATTATTTTCATCCAAAATTATCACCTCAATGCAATATATGCATTGAGGCGGACAAATTTAACCAAGTTTTTTAAAATCTGTTTTTACAAGATTTATAAAGAAACATATTGCAAGAATCAGCGAACCGATTTCTGCTATCGGGAAAGCATACCAAGAAGACTCAATTCCGAATATACTTGAGAGGGCATATGCAATTGGCAGAATAAGCAAAAGCTGGCGGCATACCGACATAATCAGGCTGCGTATTCCCTTTCCGACAGCCTGAAACAGGGTTGTAAAAAGTATACCTACGGCAGCCGGTATAAAGCAAAGGCTTATTATTCTGAACGCGGTAGCGCCAATCTGCATAAGGCTTTCGTCTCCGTCGAACAGTGAAATCAAAGTATCGGGAATTGTCCACATAAGAACAACACCTATTGCCATAATAATTACCGCAATAATAATTCCTCTTTTAAGTGCAGAATACATACGCTTGCGGTTACGAGCACCGTAATTGTAACCTATTATCGGCATTACTCCCTGATTGAGACCAAAGCAAGGCATAAATACAAAGCTTTGAAGTTTAAAATACACACCCAAAACAGTTATGCATGCCTCGGAATAAATTGAATTTGCAAGTGTAAAAATTGTATTCATTCCGATTATCATAATTGAACTTATTGACTGCATAATAATTGACGGGAAGCCAACCGCATATATATTTTTTACAGTAGTTAAATTAAATCTAAAGTTTTTAAATGTAATTTTTACCTCGTGCTTTTTACAGAACAATACTATAACCGAAAATACCATTCCGCAGAACTGACCGAATACCGTTGCAACAGCCGCTCCGGTTACGCCCATCTCGGGGAAAATTCCGATTCCGAATATTAAAAGCGGGTCAAAAATTATGTTGACTACCGCTCCCATAAGCTGGAACAGCATCGGGAATATCATATTTCCGGTAGCCTGCAAGGTTTTTTCAATCATAATTTCTATTATCGAAAAGACCGAAAGACAAAGTACAACGGTCAGATATTCAACTCCGTATGTGTAAATTGCGGAATCCTGAGTATATGCTCCCATAAACGGTTTTACGGCAAATAATCCGAGAAGCAAAAATACTGCATAACTTAGAATACATAACAGCAATCCGTGTGTTGCGGCATCATCCGCCATTTTAAAATTCTTTTCACCGAGTTTTCTTGATACAAGCGAATTTACACCGACAGCCGTGCCGACGGCAACAGATATAAGCAACATTTGAAGCGGATACGCAAGCGAAAGTGCGGTAAGTCCCTTTTGGTCGTAATTGCCGATAAATATGCTGTCAACAACGTTATACAGAGCCTGAATTGTCATTGAAAATATAGCAGGCAGTGACATTGTAAGAATCAGCTTGGTCATCGGCATAGTGCCCATTTTGTTTTCTTTTAAAGGCTGTTGAGTTTTAACTTCATTCATATTTAGTGTTTCTTCCATTTTAATCCCCTATCCTTAATTATTCGTTTCACTTTAAATTCAAATATTTTTGCTGTAATCAAACCTTTCAAATAAAAATATAACCACAGTGCAAATGCTCTATTTTTAAGACGATGAGTTTTGTTTAGAATTTCAGTGGGACTTGCAATTCTCCGCTGAAATATGCGAAACTAACACCCCTTTGCACCGATTGTAATCTGCAACAAACAATGCTTTTTGCAAAAAGGCATTGTTCTGATTTAAAAACACAAAACCGATTATTTTATATTTTTAATTCTGCGGTAAAGAGCATATATTAAAAACATAATAATTGCGCCCGTAAGCACACCGGAAAAATCAAGCAATACATCCGATATCTGACCCGAACGCCCCTCAACATTAAGCTGAATTGTCTCATCACACAAAGGAATGGCAAGACCCGCCAACAAAACCTGAGAATAATATTTCTGCGGTTTTATTCTGTCAAAAGAATATGCACAGCTTAAAAGCAAAGCCCCTATAACTGCATATTCGGAAAAGTGAGCCGCCTTGCGAACTATATGGTCAGTAAGAATTATTCCGAATTTTGCAAAAAAATCATACAAAAAATCAAGCACAGATTTGCTCTCCTCGCCCGACACAGACGCAGGCATTGATGAATGAATAAACGCAAAAGCCGTCATACATATTGTGAGCACAAAAACAATAATTCTGAAACGTGTAGATGCTCTGTTTTGATTCATATTTAAATCACTCCTTTGTATATTTTACAGGAAAATGTAATAATGTCAACGTAAAAAAAGACATTTTGTCAAAACTTCAATTATTACCAAATATTTGAATGAAAATGTATTGAAATAACAATGCATTTCTGATATACTATACTGGATTTGTTATAGTTAAAACCAAGAATAAATTTAATTTTTTAAGGAGTAGTCAGTTTTGTTAAATTATCTTATTATTTTTCTGATTTCAATGGTTCCCATAGTTGAGCTTAGAGGAGCAATTCCGGTTGCGGTAGGTATGGGAATGCAGGGAACGGAACTTTTCTGGGCTTACGTTATTTGTGTTTTGGGAAATATGGTTCCTGTACCGTTTATTTTTCTTTTTGCAAGAAAAATTCTTATTTGGGGCAAAGATAAAAAATACATCGGTAAATTTTTCACTTTCTGCTATAACAAAGGCGAAAAGGGCGGCAAAAAATTGCAGGAAAAGACCGGCAGAGGGTTGTTTATTGCTCTTATGTTATTCGTCGGAATTCCTCTTCCGGGAACCGGAGCATGGACCGGAACACTTGCGGCAAGTTTCCTTGATATGGATTTTAAGAAGAGTATAATTGCGGTAATGTGCGGCGTATTGATTGCCGGAGTAATTATGGGAGCTGCAAGCCTGGCTGTAAGCATGGGTGCAGGTGGCATTTTCTCTTTCTTGGCAAACAGCTAAAAATAAGTTCTTATTAGGGTTGCGTTTTGAACGTCAACCCTATTTTTCAGGAGTTTTTTATGAAAAAGTTTGATGTAATAATAATCGGCGGCGGTGCTTCGGGACTGATGTGCGCTATAAGCGCAAAAACCAATCATCCGAATATTTCGGTGGCTGTATTAGAAAAAAATCCCAGAGTCGGCAAAAAATTGCTTTCAACCGGAAACGGCAGATGTAACCTGACAAACCAAAATATTTCTTCACAAAAATACTGCGGTTCTTTTAAAAAACAAAGCAAGTTTATTTTTTCAAAATATAACACCAATGAAATTATTTCGGTCTTCAAAAAACTCGGACTTATGACTTATTGCGACAATGACGGAAGGTACTACCCAGTTTGCAGACAGGCAAGCGCAGTGCTTGATGTTTTGCGGTTTGCATGTGACAGATTTAATATAAATGTGTTTTGCGAAGAAAATATTAAAAGCGTAAAAAAAGTCGACAAAAATTTTGACATCAAAACCGATAAAGACACTTTTACAGCTAAAAAGCTTGTTATTGCCTGCGGTTCAAAGGCTGCTCCAAAGTTGGGCGGCAACTCAAGCTGTGCAGATTATTTAAAAAATTTCGGTCACACTTTTGTGCCGTTCTCACCTGCATTGTGCCCAATTAAGGTTAAATCCGATATACTCAAATCATTAAAATGCCTTAGAGCAATAGGAAAAGCAACGCTTGCTGATGGTCATAATAATTCTCTAAAAGAAGAATTTGGTGAAATTCAGTTCAATGACAACGCACTATCAGGAATATGTATTTTTAATCTTTCGCTCTACTCAAAAAAGAATTACATTATTAAACTCGATTTAATGCCTAATATTTCCGAAGAAGAATTAATTAAAATTCTTTTACAGAATCAAAAGTTGTTTGGTAACATTGAAATAGACAATCTTATGACCGGTATTTTACAAAAAAGACTTTCACAAGCTATTCTAAAACAAAGTAACATTAAAGATTTTTCAAGGCTATGTAATACTCTTTCAGAGCAGGAGATTGCACGTGCAGCTCATACCGTCAAAAACTTGGATTTTGTAATTATAGAAAACTCCGGGTTTGAACAGGCACAAGCCGCACGAGGGGGTGTTGCCGGTAACGAAATAGACGAAAAAACTATGAAAAGCAAAATTGTAAAAAATTTATACGTTTGCGGCGAAGCTGTTGACATCTGCGGAGAATGCGGCGGATTTAATCTTCACTTTGCCTTTGCAAGCGGAATGATAGCAGGAGAAAATCTATGATTAGAATTAACAACGTACATTTGCCGCTCGACTATAATGACGAAACCGTCAAAAACAGAACGGCAAAGGAACTGAGGATAGATAAAAATTCAATAAAAAGCATCTCCATTTTCAGACGTTCAATTGACGCAAGAAAGAAAGATAATATATACATTCTCTGCACGGTCGATGTAAATTTATCCGTTAATGAAGATTCCGTAATCAGAAAATCAAAAAATGCGGTAAAAGCAAAGCCGTATGAATATAATGTGCCAAAATGGCGTGGCGGTGCCTCTCCCCTTATCGTCGGTATGGGTCCTGCCGGGTTGTTTGCGGCATTAATACTTGCCCAAAGCGGCGCAAAACCGATTGTGATTGAGCGAGGCAAGGATGTTGACAGCAGAACGCAGGACGTGGATATATTTTGGAAATGCGGAAAACTTAACACAAATTCAAATGTTCAATTTGGAGAGGGCGGCGCAGGAACGTTTTCGGACGGCAAGCTTAACACAGGAACTAAGGACAACCGCCAACGCAAGGTCCTTGAAGAATTTGTAAAGCACGGAGCTCCGCAGGAAATCCTATATAATGCAAAACCCCATATAGGTACGGACAATCTAAAAAGCACGGTAAAGAACATCAGAGAAGAAATAATCTCTTTGGGCGGAGCCGTATTTTTTGAAACTAAACTTATCGGATTTAATGAGGAAAACGGAAAAATAAAAAACGCCGTTGTTGAAAAGAACGGCAAAACTGATATTATTGAAACCGACAACATTATTCTTGCAATCGGTCACAGTGCAAGAGATACTTTTGAAATGCTGCAAAATAAAAATCTTCCGATTGAAGCCAAAGCATTTTCGGTCGGGGCAAGAATAGAGCATCGCAGGGAAAATATTGATAAGGCACAATACGGAAAATTTGCAGGAAATAAGCGTTTGGGTGCCGCGGCATACAAGATGAATGTGCACACAGCAAACGGCAGAGGAGCATATACATTTTGTATGTGCCCCGGAGGCAAGGTCGTAAACGCCTCCAGCGAAGAAAATATGCTTGTAGTAAACGGTATGAGTGAATTTGCAAGAGATGCGGAAAACTCAAACTCAGCACTGCTTGTCGGGGTTAATCCAAATGACTTTGGCTCAGAAAACCCGCTTGCGGGAATGTATTTTCAAAGGAATCTTGAAAAAAAGGCGTTTCAGCTTGGCGGCGAAGACTACTCAGCACCTGTACAGAGAGTTGACGACTTTTTACACAATCGAAAGAGCAGTTGCCTTGGCAGCGTAAATCCGAGCATATCGCCAAATTTTGTGCTAAGCGACCTAAACTCAATTTTGCCCGAATATGTAAGCACCGCTATGAAACTATCTATTACAGAAATGGGGCGCAAATTAAAAGGATTTGATGACGGTGACGCTGTATTAACCGGAATTGAAACCCGAAGTTCTTCACCGATTAGAATATTAAGAAACAGCGATACTCTGCAAAGCGTCAGTATTGACGGACTGTATCCCTGCGGTGAGGGTGCAGGATATGCCGGTGGAATTGTTTCTGCCGCCGTTGACGGAATTAAATGCGCCGAAAAAATTATTGAAAACTAATGCTATAATAATGACATAAAAAGTGCCACCTCATAATTGAGATGGCACTTTTATGACTGTGTCTGTAAGCCGGGTTCTGTCGTGAACAGCCATCTATCTTGGCAGTCCGTTGCCGAAACTGCTCGATGCCACCTCCACGGGACGCGCCGAGCAAGCGCAAATGTCCCACCACGGTGTTGCTTCAAATAGGGTTTACACGGCAGACAGGTCTCCCTGCCTCCGGTGAGCTCTTACCTCACCTTTCCATCCTTACCGAAAATCGGCGGTTCTTTTCTGTTGCACTATCCCTGGAGTCGCCTCCGGCGGCCGTTAGCCGTTATTTTTGCTCTGTGAAGCCCGGACTTTCCTCGCACAAATCCTTTCGGATTTTGCCCGCAGCTGTTCAACACACTCACAAAGTATATAATAAAACAAATATGAACGATTGTCAAATTATTATCTTGATATATGTAATTATTTAGTTTATAATCATAATGCAGATGTCCCCTGCCACTAAGACGGCGGGCGCCACATCAGAACTTCAGTGGAGTTATAGTCTTCCACTGAAACTCTGAGGAGCCAATGCTCCTTTGCACTGATTACAATCGACCGCAGGCTTTACTGTTTGCAAGCAAAGCAGAATGCTGCTTAGATTTAAATTAATTTGGAATTTTAACAAAGGAGTATGATTTATGGACATCAGACAGGAATCATTAAAAAAGCATTATGATTGGAACGGAAAAATTGAGGTTATCTCAAGAGTGCCGATTTCTTCTTCAGAAGATTTATCACTTGCCTATACACCGGGCGTTGCAGAACCTTGCCTTGAAATTCAGAAAGATATTAACAAATCATATGAATTAACCAGAAGAAACAACCTTGTTGCAGTAGTAACAGACGGAACTGCTGTTTTAGGCCTTGGCGACATCGGACCTGAGGCAGGTATGCCGGTTATGGAAGGCAAATGCGCATTATTTAAGGAATTTGGAGATGTTGACGCATTCCCTATTTGCATTAAAAGCAAAGATGTTGATGAAATTGTAAATGCGGTATACCTGATAAGCGGTTCTTTCGGCGGAATTAATCTTGAAGACATTGCTGCACCGAGATGCTTTGAAATTGAAAGAAAGCTAAAAGAAAAATGTGATATTCCGATTTTCCACGATGACCAGCACGGAACGGCAGTTATTGTTGCGGCAGGTCTTATAAACTCTCTTAAAATTGTAAACAAAAAAATTGATGAAATAAAGGTTGTAATGAACGGAGCAGGCGCAGCAGGAATTGCAATTGCAAAACACCTTTTGAATATGGGAGTTAAGAATATTGTACTTTGCGACAGCAAGGGCATTATTTGCAAAGGCGACAGCAGACTTAATCCTGTTAAGCAGGAAATGGCTGAGATAACCAATCTTGAACACAAACAGGGCAATCTTGCCGACGCAATGGTTGGTACAGATGTATTTCTTGGTATTTCTGCGGCAGGCTGTGTAAGCGAAGAAATGGTTAAATCTATGAATGTTAACCCAATTATTTTTGCAATGGCTAACCCAACTCCGGAAATTATGCCTGACCTTGCAAAAAAAGCAGGTGCCGCTGTTGTCGGAACAGGCAGAAGCGATTTTCCAAACCAAATCAACAATGTTCTCGCTTTCCCGGGAATTTTCAGGGGTGCTCTTGATTGCAGAGCAAGCGACATAAACGAAGAAATGAAAATTGCAGCTTCCTACGCACTCGCTTCACTTGTTGAAGATGACAAGCTGAATGCCGACTATATTCTTCCGGAAGCATTTGACAGCAGAGTCGGCAAAACCGTTGCCAAAGCTGTTAAGGAAGCAGCAATCAAATCAGGCGTAGCAAGAATCTGATTTTTATTCTAACGTCTTAAAAATTTTAAGTAAAATAACCTAAAACAAAATATATTCATAAAAAACAGAGCATAGTTTTCAAAATCATCAATTTAATGATGATAAAACGAACTATGCTCTATTATTGTAATGATAGAGCAATAAAAACCATTTCGCAATAGATTATATATACATCTCATTGACAATAAATCCCATTCATATTAAAATTAAAGGCGCCGTCAAGATTTATGCGCAAAATTGTTTGCAGGCTCCGGCTGAATGAAGTCAGCCGGCAATAGAGCCGTCGTCCAGAGCCGCCTCCAGATGCTTCATGTTCATGTATTTCTTGCTGCCCCACTGGGTGCCCGCCACGTGGCGGAGCCGGGCGCAGACCAGCATCAGGGCGAGTTCCCGTCAGGGAATGTCCCCACCACGCGGGTTCTGCGGCGGATCTCACGGTTCAGCCGCTCGATCACGTTGTTGGTGCGGATACGCGTCCAGTGTTCGCTGGGAAAATCGCAGTAGGTCAGCGTCTCCTCAATGCCGTCCTCGACCTTCTTGGCAGCCTCCTTCAACTTCATGGCGCGCAGCTCGGCGACCACAGCCTTTGCCTTCTCGCGGGACGCCTTCTTACTCTCCTGGGCGTGGATCGCCTTGAGCATTTTTGCCACAATTTTGACCTTGGATTTTGGCACAACAGAGAAAACATTGCGGTAGAAATGTACCGTGCAGCGCTGGTATTTGGCGTCCGGGAACACCTCGCCCACGGCCTCCAACATCCCCATGCACTTGTCACCGACGATGAGCTTCACGCCGTCCAGTCCGCGTCCACGGAGCCACTGGAAGAAGCTGACCCAGCTGGCCTTGTCCTCCTTCATGCCCTCGGCAGCGCCTAAAACCTCACGAAAACCGTCCTCGTTCACGGCGATCGCCACCAAAACAGCAACATTTTCGTACTCTCCGCCCCAGTTGCGGCGCAGGTAGATGCCGTCCACGTAGACGTATGGATAGTGGCCGCCCTGCAAGGGGCGGTTGCGCCAGTCCTCGATGTGAACGTAGGCTTTCTTGTTCAGTTCGCTGATGGTAGCGGGCGACACCTTGCTGCCCCAACAGTGCCTCCGTGATGTCCTCCACCCGGCGCACGGAAACGCCCGCCAGGTACATCTCGATGAGGGCCTCCTCCACGCTTCTCTCCCGGCGACGATACCGCTCGATGATGGCGTCTCGAAGGACACGCCCTTGAGCCGCGGCATGTGGAGCGTAACGTCACCGGAGGTCGTGGTAAGATTTCGGTCATAGTGGCCGCTGCGGTAGCCCTGACGGATCTCGCTGCGCTCATAGCGGGCGGCCTGCGTCAGGGACTCCGCCTCCTTCTCCAGCAGCTCGTTCAGGGTTTCCTCCACTCTGCCGCGAACCAATTCCTTGATTTGGCCCTTGATTACTTCCTCGTTTAGCTGTACAATTTTCTCGGACATAGTTTGCTTGCTCCTTTCGAATGTTTGTGTGGTAACTTCATTCTACCAGAGCCTGCAAGCTATGTCTTCTTTTATGCATTTTCCAATTTGCGCAACTTATTGTACATTATCAAATTAAATTGATATCTTTACATAATCATAATTTGTCTTCTATAAACCATTATGATTATGCGGGAATCAGGTAAAATCATAATTCCGTTGTTATGATTTTTACACAAACCATAGTAACCGTGAAGGGAGGTAAATCTTAAAACAATAAATAATATAAGTTTCATCAAAAAACAAATTATATTTATTAAAGGGAGATTATAAAAGTTGAAGAAAATTTTAAAAACAGCATTATTGGGTATTATAATCATGGGTATTTTTGCTACATCTTTTATTATGCCTGTTTCTGCAGAAGAAACAAGTACCTCATCAAATGATACGATAACAGTATTTGAAAAAGATTTAAGTACCGGTGAAAACACAACAAATGAAATACAAATAGCAGACAATGATAATATAAAGCAGATGCTTATATTCCTGAAGCAAATAAAAATGATCAGCAAACTGATAATAATTCTATCAGTACATATAATATTATTGGTAACGATGACAGAAAGCTTGTTAAATCACCGGATAAGAGGATTGCTTTACTTAAAAGCTTTACTTAAAATTCATTATCCGGACGGAAGAGTGTTAAACGGAACTGCGTGGATATTTGCTAAAAGAGCTTTGATGACCGCAGGACATTGTATACACAACAATAGCTACGGCGGCACCGCTACAAAACTTCCTGCCGCTCTTTCTATTGATGAATTTAAAGGTGATACAAACAGTGAAAAATATCAATGTATCCTCACTGACCCTGTTAACAAAGTGGTTTTAGATATTCTTCCAAAAAGATATGAAAGTTATCGAGACCGCCGAAAAGTTTGTGTAAAAGTGAATAATAGACTTCCTTTCAAGCAATAATGGAAACAGAAAAATTAAAGCTTGAAAGGAAGTTTTTTTAATGGAAAAAGTACCGGCAGAAATGATGAGAGAATTTGTAAGAAGTCAGAAATTCACCTCAACAGATGAAGTTATGACAGCAATGAAAAATATGTTCAAGGACATTCTTCAGGAGGTTATGGAATGTGAGCTTGCAGATGAGCTCGGCTACGAGAAAAGCGAAAGAACGTCGAATGATGAGTGTAGCAATAAGTCGAAAAATTACAGAAACGGCTACTCAAAAAAGACGATAAAAACACAGAT
>FMUV01000025.1 GCA_900101355.1 Ruminococcus sp. YE282 | reverse complement strand
ATCTGAGACAACTTGCTTAATTGTTGTATTGATGGCGGTAGAGAAGTTCCATCTTTTCGTGGTCTACCTTTGGGTTTAATTACTATACCCGATGCAAGTTTCCTTTGCTTACGGTTATATCTTGTTTTAAATTCCTGTACTTGATTTTTGCTAAATCCAAATTTTTCTGCAATTTCTCTTAATGTCTTTCCTTGTTCCCAAAGCTCTATTATTTCTTTTTCATATTGTTGTATATGTCGATATTCTCTTGGCATACAAAATCCCCCTATGGTAGTTTATTTTATTCTACCATAGGGGGTCTGTTTTTTCTATTGTCCGTTTTTTACGGACCTGTGCAGTTTTGTGCTGTCGTTTTATTTTATGCCCAATTTGCGATATTACAGTTTTGTAATGGAAGTGTAAACCCGACTGTGTTAAAATATTAAGCATAAATTAGAAAGGAAGATTTTAATGAATATATTCCTGCTTGAAGATGATGAAGCGGTAGGATTGGGTTTGTGCTATTCGTTACAAAATGAGGGTTATAATGTAACGCACGCCAAAACAGTAGCTGAGGCGTTAGATATTATAGAAAAGTCAAAATTTTCATTATATATACTTGACTTAACTTTGCCTGACGGAAACGGTTATGATGTATGTAAAAAAATAAAGGCACTTGGAGATTTGCCTGTTATTTTTCTTACAGCATACGATGATGAGGTTAATGTAGTAATGGGATTTGAACTTGGGGCTGATGATTATATTTCAAAACCATTCAGGGTTAAAGAACTTATGCTGAGAATTAAAAGCGTTCTTAGGCGATACAACAAGGACTTTCACGGAGGTATTATTAAAATCAAAAAACTTGAGGTCAATACAAATGAAGCAAAAGTCTATAAAAACGGCGAAGAAATTATACTGACTGCATTAGAATATCGTTTGCTGTTAATTTTGCTAAACAACAGGGGAGTGGTTATGTCTCGGACCAAGCTGCTTGAAAACATATGGGATGTTACCGGAGACTATGTTGAGGAGAATACGCTTACCGTATATATAAAAAGACTTAGAGATAAAATTGAGGAGGAACCGAACAATCCCGAGTTTATAAAAACAATTCGCGGTATCGGTTATGTAATTGAAAATGATTAACAAGGATATAAAAATAATTTTGATATTATCGGGTTTCCTCACAATTGTTCTTTCCGTAATATGCTTCATATTTAATGCAACTTGCGGAATACTGTGCTTGTTTCTTGGCTGCGCCGTTACAGCTGTATTTTTATTTTACACGAATAAAAGATATAAAAAGTTGAGAGAGCTAAACGATTATCTTTCACTGGTTTGTTCAGGAAATTATGATTTAAATATAAATGACAATACCGAGGGTGAATTATCAATTTTGCAAAACAATTTGTATAAGGTAATTACAATATTGCAAACGCAAAAGGATAAACTTGCAAAGGACAAGACAAGTCTTTCTGATTCTCTTGCTGATATTTCACATCAGATTAAAACTCCTCTGACTTCAATAATGGTACTTACTGACTTATTGAAAGACGAAAAAGATGAGGAAAAAAGAGCTGAATTTTTGTCGGTAATCGAAAATCAGCTTGATAAAATGAAATGGCTTATAATTACCTTGCTAAAGCTATCAAAACTTGACGCAGGCACAATAGAATTAAAAAACGAAAATCAGTCAATCATTCAAGTAATAAACGAAAGTCTTACACCATTCTTGATTTCATTGGAGTTGAAGAATGTAAAATTAATTAATAACGTTAATGATTTTTCTTTTAAGGGTGATAAAAATTGGATTGTTGAAGCCTTTGAAAATATAATAAAAAACTGTCTTGAGCACACGGACGGTGGCGGAGAAATTTGTATTTCAAGCAAAACAACAAATATTTATGACAGTATTTTTATAAGTGACAACGGCTGCGGAATTTCGGCGGAGGATTTGCCTCATATTTTTGAGAGATTTTATTACGGTAAAAATAATGCAAAAAACAGTATAGGAATAGGACTTGCACTTGCAAAAACTATATTTGAAAAAGAACATGCGAACATAAGGGCGGAAAGTACACTCGGAAAAGGAACAACGTTTGAAATAAGATTTTATAAAGCAATAGTCTAATGTGACTGAATTGTAATTTAACAGTCATCTTAAAGTAATATAGGGTTGATAATATATAGGCAACGAAAGGAGATAGAGAATTATGAAAATACTTGAAGTTAAAAATCTATCTAAAGTTTATGGCAAGGGTGAAACAATGGTGAAAGCACTCGACAATGTTTCATTTTCCGTTGAACAGGGCGAATTTGTTGCTATTATCGGTCCCTCAGGTTCAGGAAAATCAACTTTGCTTCATATTTTGGGTGGCGTTGACACCCCTACAAACGGTAGTGTGATAATCAACAACACAGATATTTCAACTTTGAATGAAACCGCACTTGCAATTTTCAGACGCAGACAAATAGGACTTATATATCAGTTTTATAATCTTATACCGATATTAACGGTTGAAGAAAACATAACTCTTCCTCTTTTACTTGACGGAAGAAAACCTGACAAGAGATTAATTGAAAGTCTTGTTAACAGGCTCGGGTTAAGTAAAAGGCTTACTCATCTT
Source organism: Ruminococcus sp. YE282 (assembly GCA_900101355.1). Classification (GTDB taxonomy): domain Bacteria; phylum Bacillota; class Clostridia; order Oscillospirales; family Acutalibacteraceae; genus Ruminococcoides; species Ruminococcoides bromii_A. The sequence goes on along the minus strand of FMUV01000025.1, from coordinate 32,061 downwards.
CCAAACCAATTATCCGGAGGACAACAACAACGAGTTTCAATCGGAAGAGCACTTGTAAACAATCCCGCACTTATGCTTGCCGATGAACCTACCGGAAATTTGGACAGCGAAAACAGCAAAGAGATTATTTCCTTGCTCAGAAAACTGAACAAAGAAAATAATCAGACAGTTATAATAATTACTCATGACGAAAAGATAGCCCTTTCAGCCGATAGAATAATTTCGGTTCAGGACGGCAAGATTATCGGAGATGAGGTGAATATGGGGTGAATATTGTAAACAAACTTACCCTGAGACATCTCAAAGAAAACAAGGGCAGAACAGTAATTACTGGTCTTGGTGTTATAATTTCTGTTGCAATGATAACGGCGGTGTTTGTTGCCATTGCTTCATTCCTTAATTTGTTTGCTGATATTTCTGTTTTGGTTGACGGCGACAGCGTTTTGCAAATCAGTAATATTGATAAAAAACAAGTTGAAATATTAAAATCCGATGACAGAATACAGACGGTAGGATTGTCAAATATGGAGAATATAAGTTACAGGCTCGAAAACAGAAAAAGCGACAGACTCGGAACCGGCTCAATGCTTGTTTCCGATAATGATAACTGCAAACTTATATTTACCGGCAAGTATGACGGAGTAGTGCCAAAAAATTCTAATGAAATTGCCGTTGAACAGAGTTTTATTGATAAAAATGAGCTTGACTGGAAGCTTGGAGATACGGTTACAATACCTGTCGGCAAGAGGCTGTTGTCAGATTCAGCCGATGAAGTTAATGCGGGAGAATATGTTACCGGCGAGACTTTTGAAAGTACTTCAAACAGGACTTTTAAAATTACTGCAATAATGCATGACAATTATGCTACATATCAATATTACAACATAATATGCGGCTTTGACAGCAGCAGCGAGCAGTTTTCGATGTCTGATGCAAGAATAAAGCTCAAAGAATTGAACAGTAACTCGCTAAATGTTATATATGACATAGTTAATGAGGTAGGAGTTTCACAGGAAAGTTACAGTATTAATAATGAAGTTCTTGACTGCCATTTTGCTTATGATAAAGGCGGTTCATTTGCAGCCCTTCTTCCTATGATAGCAATAATCTTGGTGATAATTATTGTTGCTTCGGTTGCATTAATATATAATGCATTTGCTATGTCGCTTTCGGAAAGAGTGCGTTATCTTGGTATGCTTGCTTCTGTTGGTGCAACAAAACGTCAAAAGAGAACTTCTATATATTTTGAGGGATTCATATTTGGACTTGTGGGAATACCGTTAGGAATATGTGCGGGAATTGTCGGAATTTCAATAACGCTTAAATTTATAGGAAATCAGATAATCAGTACCGGAATGATAAGGGGACTGCACGATGATGCATTAACAATGAAAACCGTGGTTCCGCTCTGGGCAATTGTGTGTATAATAATTTGCAGTGCAATTACAATTTTTATTTCCTCTGTAATTCCTGCTTTCAAGGCCTCAAAAATCACACCGATAGATGCAATAAGGCAGCGACAGGAAATCAAGGTGAATGCACGCAAACTTAGAACTCCCCGAATTGTACGTAAAATATTCGGATACGAGGGAGAACTTGCACACAAAAATCTAAAGCGAAACGGAAGAAAATCCAGAGTTATAACGGTTTCAATTGCTTTGTCTGTTGTGCTGTTTCTGTCCTGCAATTATTTTTGTCAGATGTTTTTGTCTGCTTCTGATATGCAAAATAACATACCTTATCAGGTTCTGGCCGGTGTTGAAGGCAAAAACAAAGATAAGCTACTTAAAATGCTTGAAACGGTAAACGGTGTAGATGATTACTATGGAATTAATTTTTCCTATTATGCAGTAAAAGAGGGCAGTTCAGATAATACTTCAAACCTAACCGATGGGCATCATCTTACTGCATCATATAAGAATTTGTTTAAAGGAACTTGTTATGTTTACCTTAACCTGCTTGATGACGATAAATTTAATGAGCTTTGTAAGAAAAATCACATTGATTACACTGATTATTACGGCAAAAATTTAAAGGCAATTTTGATGAACAATATCAGCCATAAATCTGACAACAATAAGGTTTTTGACGACAGTATAATCGGCGAAACAATAACTATGGATAATAAAGACAGCTTTACTGTATCCGCACAAATCAAATATGATGATTCGTTCTTTGCCTGCAAGTTAAACCCACAGGGCTCAATATCGTTTTATGTTCCATATTCTGCTTATAGTAATTCATCTGATGGTTTTGATAAGGATAATATGATATATAAAGTAGGTATAGAAACTAAGTTGCACAGCGATGTTACCGAGAGCATTAAGAACAACCTTGATAAAGGTGATTATGAAAGTTCTATGGTTCTTGATATGGTTGAGCAGATGCAAACTATGAATGCGGTTGTGTATATTATGGAAGTATTTGTATATGGTTTTGTTGTGCTCATTACACTGATAACAATAGCAAATACAGTCAATACAATTTCAACCGGCATAGTTTCAAGAAGAAAAGAATTTGCAATGCTTAAGTCTGTTGATGTAACTCCAAAAGGATTTAATAAAATGATAATGCTTGAGAGCGCACTTTACGGAATAAGGGCATTAATATTTGGTATCCCATTAAGTATTTTGTTCAGCTTTTTTATGAATCAGTCAATAGGTTCAAACACACTACCGTTTATAATCAATTGGCAATTATATTTGATAGTAATTGCGGTTGTGTTTGCAATAATTTGTATGACAATGATTTATTCGGTTAAAAAGGCAAGCAAAAATACCATTGTTGAAACTTTAAAATTAGATATTGTATAATTTTAAATTAAAATAATAACCTTCAGTAACCGCGGTAGTCATAATTACTGCGGTTACTTTTTTATCGGAGTAATGTCCTGCTTCGCTCGTAAGGAGTAGAGTCTGCAATAGATTATTAGCTTAGTGAGGAATTATAACTTTCAATGAAATTCTGATTATCATTCAGACTTATAGGCAGTATCTCATCGGAGCAACAAAAAAGCCCCGTACGAAATTGTACGGGGCTGAATAATTCAAATTATATTAGATAATTTAATTAATCTAATTAAAGCTGAGGACCGGCTGAAACAAGAGCCTTACCGGCATCGTTGCCTTCATATTTTGCAAAGTTCTTAATGAATCTTTCTGCAAGATCCTTTGCTTTCTTATCCCATTCAGCAGCATCTGCGTATGTGTCACGAGGATCAAGAATACCTGTGTCAACACCCGGAAGCTCTGTCGGTACTTCAAAGTTGAAGTAAGGAATTGTCTTTGTAGGAACCTTATTTACGTCGCCGTTAAGAATAGCATCGATGATTCCACGAGTATCTTTAATTGAGATACGCTTGCCTGTGCCGTTCCAACCTGTGTTTACAAGATAAGCCTTTGCGCCGCTCTTTTCCATCTTCTTTACAAGCTCTTCAGCATACTTTGTTGGGTGAAGCTCAAGGAAAGCCTGTCCGAAGCAAGCTGAGAATGTTGGAGTAGGCTCAGTGATTCCACGCTCTGTACCTGCAAGCTTTGCTGTAAAGCCTGAGAGGAAGTAATACTTTGTCTGCTCAGGTGTAAGGATTGATACCGGAGGAAGTACACCGAAAGCATCAGCAGAAAGGAAGATAACATTCTTTGCAGCCGGTGCTGAAGAAACTGGCTTAACAATATTGTTAATGTGATTGATTGGGTAAGAAACACGAGTATTCTCGGTTACGCTTCTGTCAGCAAAATCAATTTTGCCGTCTTTATCAAGTGTTACGTTTTCAAGAAGAGCGTCACGCTTAATTGCGTTGTAGATGTCAGGCTCAGAATCCTTATCAAGGTCAATAACCTTAGCATAGCATCCGCCCTCAAAGTTAAATACGCCGTTGTCATCCCAGCCGTGCTCGTCGTCACCGATAAGCAAACGCTTAGGATCTGTTGACAATGTTGTCTTACCTGTACCTGAAAGACCGAAGAAGATTGCTGTGTTCTCTTTGTTCATATCTGTGTTAGCAGAGCAGTGCATTGAAGCAATACCCTTAAGAGGCAGATAGTAGTTCATCATTGAGAACATACCCTTTTTCATTTCGCCGCCGTACCATGTGTTGATGATTACCTGCTCACGGCTTGTGATGTTGAATACAACTGCTGTCTCTGAGTTGAGTCCGAGTTCCTTGTAGTTTTCAACCTTTGCCTTTGAAGCATTGTAAACAACAAAGTCAGGCTCAAAGTTTTCAAGCTCTTCTGCTGTTGGTTTGATAAACATATTAGTTACAAAGTGAGCCTGCCAAGCAACCTCCACAATGAAACGAACAGCCATTCTTGTGTCTTTGTTAGCGCCGCAGAAAGCGTCAACAACATAAAGCTTCTTGTTTGAAAGCTCTTTAATAGCTATATCCTTAACAGCCTTCCATGTTTCTTCCGAAGCAGGGTGGTTGTCGTTCTTATATTCGTCAGAAGTCCACCAAACTGTGTCCTTTGAATTTTCGTCAACTACGATGAATTTGTCTTTAGGTGAACGGCCTGTGTAAATACCTGTCATAACATTTACAGCGCCAAGTTCACTTTCCTGTCCTTTTTCATAACCTTCAAGGTCTGATTTTGTTTCTTCTTCAAAAAGTGTTTCATATGAAGGATTATAAACAATATTTTCAGCCCCGGTAATACCGTATTTACTTAAATCGATCTTTGCCATCTTCTGATTAAACCTCTTTCTTTGTTTAAATTTAATGCTATTTTCCGCAAAAGAAAGCCGATTGCAATCTTTAGGAAAATGCATTTTCAAAAGCATATATATTATACTTTATTTTACCTTTGATTGTCAAGCAAAATGAAATTTTTTGGTTACAGCATTTCATAAATTTTAAAACTTGTCCTTAATTTAGGTTACAAATACAATTTTACGATTTATAAAGGGACAAAAATGCAATTTTTGTGACGTTTCTGCTGCAAATCTTAAAAAGCTTGATTGCCCTAAATCTCAATTACGGATTTGCGATATAATATATTGCGATATAATATATATAAATTAGTATATGAATATCTGATATTAATTTAATTAAAAACTAAAATTTATTTTTGGAAAACTGGCGGCTTAATATTGATTTAGAAAAATTGTAATTGAATATTTATTACCGAATTTATAATAATAATTGTAGAAGTAAAAATCTTGTTTTTTATATGCTTAAGGAATAAGTGATTCAAGACCTTCATAGTCAATTATTTTTATACAGCTCTTTCCGACCCGTTCAATCAGTCCCTCTTTTATCAGTTCATTAAGTTTTCGGCTTGCGGTTTCGGGACGCATACTGAGACTGGCGGCAATATCCTCAAGCTTTAGCTGCATACTTTCCTCATGGTCTCTCTTTTCACGGTAAAGCAGAAAATAGGCAAGGCGATTTTTAGGATCTTTGGTAGAAAGAATCAAATTACGCTCATTTGCATCGTGAAGCTTTTGGGAAAGCATAGCAAGCATTTCGATTGATATTGTTGGGTCACGCAGTACTTTTAGCACTTCTTTACGGCTGATAATGCAAACAGATGTCTGTGTGAGACACTCGGCAGAGTAGGGGAAAACGCTGCCGTCAATAAGCAAATCTTCCCAAATAGTTTCATTATCGGAAAATATTCCCACAATCTGTTCATTTCCGTCAAGGTCAAAACGCGTCAGCTTTACTCTTCCGTGTTTTATAATATATATTCCGTCAACAGGGTCTCCTTCGTGAAAAAGTGTACTCTTTTTCTTAAGCTCTTTTTTTATTGTTTTCTCCTGAATGATATGACGTTGTTCATCAGGCATATTATCAAGGAAAGGAATGCTGCAGGCGCAAAAATCATCGCATTGTTCGCAGAATTGCTTTTCATTTTCATTATGCATAAAACTTAGGGCTTTTGCATTAAGACAGCCCAGAGCACCTCCAAATATTATTTTAATTCTTTATTGTAATTATAAGCAATATTAAATGCTTTGTCAATCAATAAAATTGGTTTTTCTTGATTTAAATCAAGGTAAACTTCGACTATAAATGTTAATATACACGTGCAATCGAAAATTAAAGGAGGATCTTTATGACAGAAACATCAGCTTGGAGAGGTTTCCAAGGCAGAGATTGGAAAAGAGAAATTGACGTACGCGACTTTATAAATCGCAACTTCACCGAATACAAGGGTGACGAAAGCTTTTTGGAAGGCCCTACTGAAGCAACAGATAAGCTTTGGGGCAAATTGCAGGAGCTTCAGAAGGAAGAGCGTGCAAAGGGCGGCGTTCTTGACTGTGAAACAGAAGTAGTTTCAGGTTTGACAGCATACGGCCCTGCATATATCGACGAATCAATGAAAGATTTGGAGCAGGTTGTAGGTCTTCAGACAGATAAGCCGTTAAAGCGTGCATTTATGCCTTACGGCGGTATCAGAATGGCAGAGCAGGCTTGCGAAAACTACGGTTACACACCAAGTCCAAAGCTTCACGAAATCTTTACAAAGTATCACAAGACTCATAACCAGGGCGTATTTGATGCATATACTCCTGAGATGCGTCTTGCTCGTAAGAGCCACATCATCACAGGTTTGCCTGACACATACGGCAGAGGCAGAATCGTAGGCGACTACCGCCGTGTTGCTCTTTATGGTATTGATTACCTTATTGAACAGAAAGAAAACGATAAGCTTTACCTCGGCAAGAACCGTATGACAGGTGACATCGTAAGACTCAGAGAAGAAGTTACAGACCAGATTAATGCCCTCAAGGGTATGAAAGAGATGGCTAACATCTACGGTTTTGATATTTCTAAGCCTGCAACAAATGCTAAAGAAGCTGTTCAGTGGCTTTACTTTGGCTATCTTGCTGCAATCAAGACTCAGAACGGTGCTGCAATGTCAGTTGGTCGTGTTTCTACATTCCTTGATATTTATATCACAAGAGACCTTGAAGAGGGAACATTAACAGAGCAGCAGGCTCAGGAACTTATCGACCACTTTGTACTCAAGTGCCGTATGGTTAAGTTTGCAAGAATTCCTTCTTATAACGAATTGTTCTCAGGTGACCCGGTTTGGGCTACTCTTGAAGTTGGCGGTACAACTATCGACGGCAGATCAATGGTTACAAAGAATGACTATCGTTTCTTGCACACACTTGAGAATATGGGACCTTCACCGGAGCCAAACCTCACAGTTCTTTATTCTTCAAAGCTTCCTGAAAACTTCAAGAAGTATGCAGCTATGATTTCTGTAAAGACAAGCTCAATTCAGTACGAGAACGATGACGTAATGAAGCCGGTATGGGGCGACGATTACTCAATCTGCTGCTGCGTATCCGCAACACAGACAGGTAAGGAAATGCAGTTCTTTGGAGCTCGTGCAAACCTTGCAAAGTGCTTGCTTTATGCAATCAACGGCGGTTATGATACAAAGTTAAAGCAGCAGGTATCTCCTTGCTATCAGAGACTTGAGGGTGACTACCTTGATTATTCACAGGTACTCCGCAAGTTCGACGCTACAATGGATTGGCTTGCTGACCTCTATGTAAATACACTTAACCTTATCCACTTTATGCATGATAAGTATTACTATGAAGCTGCTCAGATGGCATTGATTGATACAAATGTACGTCGTACATTCGCAACAGGTATTGCAGGCTTCTCACACGTTGTAGACAGCCTTAGTGCTCTTAAGTACGGCAAGGTTCGTGTAGTTCGTGACGAAGAAGGTTATGCAGTAGACTTCATTAATGAGTCTGACTTCCCACGTTACGGTAACGATGACGACCGTGCAGATGACATCGCAGTTGCTGTACTTGGCAGATTCCTTTCAAAGATTAAGATGCGTCACACATATCGTCATTCAGAGCCTACAACTTCTATTCTTACAATTACTTCAAACGTTGTTTACGGTAAGTATACAGGTAACCTTCCTGACGGCAGACGTGACGGTACACCTCTTGCTCCTGGTGCTAACCCAAGTTACGGTGCAGAGAAGAACGGTCTTCTTGCTTCTCTTAACTCACTTGCTAAGCTTCCGTATACATGGGCTTTGGACGGTATTTCAAATACACAGTCTATGAACCCAGACGCTCTTGGTCACGATGATAACGAGCGTGCAGACAACCTTGTTCATGTTCTTGACGGTTACTTTGACCAGGGTGCACATCACCTTAACGTAAACGTATTCGGACGTGAAAAACTTGAGGATGCTATGGCTCATCCTGAGAAACCTGAATATGCTAACTTCACAATTCGTGTATCAGGTTACGCTGTTAAGTTTATCGACCTTACTCGTGAACAGCAGCTTGATGTTATCAGCCGTACATTCCACGACAGAATGTAATAAAATCAACTTTTAGTTTAACGGAGGACAAAATGAGCGCAGAAAAGATTATCGGTCATATCAATTCCACAGAAAGTTTTGGTTCGGTTGACGGTCCCGGAGTGCGTTTCATTTTCTTCCTCCAGGGTTGCCCAATGCGTTGTAAATATTGCCACAACCCTGAAACCTGGGCGGTTAAGGGCGGCGATGAAATGACAGCACAAGAGGCGTTTGACCTGGCTTACAAATATAAGAACTATTGGAAAGGCGGCGGCGGAATTACCGTCAGCGGCGGAGAGGCAATGCTCCAGATTAAATTTGTTACAGAACTGTTCAAACTTGCTAAAGAGCACGGCGTTTCAACGGCTCTTGATACCTCCGGTTCTCCTTTTACACATAATGAGCCGTTCTTTTCAAAATTTCAGGAACTTATGAAATATACAGATCTCGTAATTCTTGATATTAAAGAAATTGATGATGAAAAGCACCGCAAGCTTACCAGTCACTCAAATAAGAATATTCTTGATTTGGCACGTTGGTTGTCGGATAACGGAATTGATATGTGGATTCGCCACGTGCTTGTTCCGACAATTACCGAAAATGATGACGATTTAAAGGGCTTAGCGGATTTCATCAGCACACTAAAGACGGTTAAACGTGTTGAGGTGTTGCCATATCATACTTTAGGTGTTCCAAAATATGAAAAGTTAGGTATTCCCTATCCTCTTGAGGGTGTGCCCACTCCGACAAAAGCTGAAGTTGAAAATGCTAAAAAGATTTTAAATTGTTAAGTCTTTAATAAAATTAATCAAGGCGAAGTCTATGGTTTATTGCTGTGGACTTTGCCTTTTTTGTATAAAAAATTAATACAACATATTTACTTTTCTGTGTACGGTTGTTATAATCAAAATATAATTTAGATGCTGATGTTCCTCACCTCTTAAGACGGTGAACATTCAAGGTTTAATTGGGGGAATATTATATTCCTCGCTTAAATTCTGATTAGCTAACGCCTGCCATTAAACTGCTTGCAATTGTTCTAAAGTCTTTCCCTGTGCAAGCAAGGCATTGTGTTGCTCAGATTAAAAATATTTAGTTTTACGGAAGTGGAAAATATGTTTAAAAATAAGATTTTTTCTTTATTAATTTCCATATGTATTATGGTTTGTTCAATTGTTTCTGTCGGTGCGGCTGAAAAACATAACAATAGTTTTCTTGACGTTAGGGGAGTAGACGTATCGTCTTATATATCTCTAAAAAACAGTGGAGTTGATTTTTACGACTTTGACGGAAATAAATTGACAGATAAACAGTATTTTGCTTTTTTGAAAAATTGTGGAATTAACTATGTCAGAATCAGAATATGGAATAATCCGTATGACGAAAACGGAAACGGATACGGCGGAGGAAATTGTGACTTGCAAAATGCCGTAACCATTGGAAAGCTTGCCTCCGAAAGTTCAATGAAAGTTTTTGCTGATTTTCATCTTTCTGATTTTTGGACTGACCCGTCACAACAACGTGGTGTATATGATTATGTATTTTCAAGCCTTGAAACATTAGAGTCAAACGGTGTAGATGTCGGTATGGTTCAGATAGGCAATGAAATTAACAGCAGTATGTGCGGCGAAACCTCAGCAAAAAATGTTGCCGCTCTTCTAAAAAGCGAATTTTCTGCCGTTAAAGATGTGGACAGTAAGATTTTAAAGGCGGTTCATTATACAAATCCCGAAAAGAACGGCTATGAATACTTTGCAGGGAATTTAAACAAATACGGAGTTGATTACGATGTTTTTGCGAGTTCGTATTATTCGTATTGGCACGGCACAACAGAAAACCTGACTTACCAACTTAAGAACATAGCGGATAAGTATAACAAATATGTTCTGTGTGCCGAAACATCTTATCCGTTCACAAATCAAGACAGCGATTTTTTTGCAAATAACATAAGCGGAAATGAAACCTATCTTAAATATCCTGTCAGCGTCGATGGACAAAAAAATGCCGTCAGCGATGTTATGTCGGCGGTTGCAAATGTTGGAGAAAAAGGACTCGGCGTGTTTTATTGGGAACCGTCATGGATAACTGTCGGTACAAATTCCTATCAGGATAACCTGAAGAAGTGGGAGCAATTCGGGTCCGGATGGGAGTCGTCCTATGCCGCAGAATATTGTGATGACAAGGCACAATATCACGGTGGTTCGTCGTGGGACAATCAGGCTCTTTTTGACAAGAACGGAAAGCCTCTTAACTCTCTTAGAGTTTTCAAGGACTTTGCCCCTCAATATCAAACAGGCGATGTAAACTGCGATGGAAAGATTGATGTTATTGATTCGACTCTTATTCAAAAATATTGTTCCGGCATTGTAAGTTTTGATGAAACTCAAATAAAACTTGCTGATGTTAATTGCGACGGAACCATTGATATAACCGATTCAACAAAGATTCAAAAATATTTGGCTAATATAATAAACGTCTTATAATAGAGGGCTTAATTTTACAGGTGAAATTATGGAGTTTATCAGTGCAAATCAAAGAAAATTTTCAGTAGAAAAATTACTCGGTAAGGGCAAAGGCGGATATTCATACCTTGTAACAGACGGAAAAACACGATTCGTGGTAAAGCAAATACACCACGAACCGTGTTCGTATTATCAATTCGGAAATAAACTTCAATCTGAATTAAATGATTATGAAAAACTTTGCAAAATCGGAATACCAATGCCCAAACTGCTTGATGTTGACGTTGAAAACGAAAGAATCCTCAAGGAATATATTGAGGGTTATACAATCTTTGAACTTGTCAAACGTAATGAAATGCGTGATGATTATATCAATCAGGTAAATCAAATGTGCTCATTGCTCTATAAGGCAAATACTAACATTGACTATTTCCCAACTAATTTTGTGGTTCGGACAGGTAAACTGTTTTATATTGATTACGAATGTAATGATTATATGCAAGAGTGGGATTTTGAACATTGGGGAATAAAATATTGGTCAAAAACAGATGAATTTAATCAATATGTCCATTCTAATAATATTCCTTAGAAGAATAATGATGAGCTTTATCAAGCAGCATATCCTTAACTTTCATAAGTCTTGTTCGGCTGCTTCTGTCGTTTTCTTCTAATTTCATAGAGATGTATTTAATTGTCTCCTGATATCGGGGAATCATAACGTGTTCAAGAGAATTAACCCTGCGGCGTGTTTTTTCAATTTCCGCCGACATAAGTTCACAGCTTTTTTCGTATTGAGCAAGTTTTATCATATCCGGAAGCACATCATTAAGCGACATAATTGCATCGTCAAGCTCAAAAGAAGTAAAGGCAAAGCCGTACGGAAAGATATCCCCTTCGTCATTTGTTCGATTACTCGTATCAAATTGCGGAATCTCAACGCTCATAACGTTTTTTGCGCTTATCTCTATATTTATTTGCTGCTTTGGTGACATAAGCGAGGCATCAAGAGCCTGTTTTGACATTACGGCGCTTGCATTTACAAAGTGAGAATTACACTCATTTAATTCTCGTTCGACCTTATCTCTAAGTTCACGTGTTTCCTTTACAAGGTCAAGAAACTGCCGCATAAGCTCATCACGTTTATCTTTTAACATTTTATGACCACGAACGGCAGTAACAAGCTGTTTTTTTAGCTTGCTAAGCTGCATTCTCGTGGGATTTACGTTCATAATTGCCATATAATTGCACCTTCAATGCAGTTACTGCTTGTCATAATACTCGTCAAGCGTTTCATCCTTAATACGTTTCAGTTCGCTTCGTGGAAGAATATGGAGGAGTCTCCAGCCGATATCAAGTGTTTCTTCAATAGAGCGGTTGGCTTCGTACCCCTGTGACACATATTCTTTTTCAAATGCTTCGGCAAATTCAGCATATTTTTTGTCCATATCAGTCAAAGCGGCTTCTCCGAGAATAACCATAAGTTCTCTTGCGTCTTTGCCTCGAGCATAGGCGGCAAAAAGCTGGTTCATTGTTGCCGAGTGGTCTTTTCTGGTTCGTCCTTCTCCGATTCCTTTGTCCTTAAGACGTGAAAGTGACGGCAAAACGTCAATAGGCGGTGTAACGCCTTTTCTGTAAAGTTCACGCGAGAGTATTATTTGCCCCTCTGTGATATATCCCGTAAGGTCGGGAATGGGGTGAGTTTTGTCGTCTTCTGGCATTGTGAGAATCGGAATGAGCGTTATGGAGCCGTCCTTGCCTCTAAGCCTACCCGCACGCTCGTAAAGTGTTGCAAGGTCGGTATACATATATCCGGGATAACCTCGTCTGCCCGGAACTTCTTTTCGTGCGGCAGAAACTTCACGCAGGGCATCTGCATAGTTTGTTATATCCGTCATAATGACAAGAACATGCATTCCAAGGTCAAATGCAAGATATTCCGCTGCGGTAAGCGCCATTCTCGGCGTTGCAATACGTTCAATTGCAGGGTCGTTTGCAAGGTTTACAAACATAACGGTTCTGTCAATGGCGCCTGTTTCTTTAAAAGAATTAATAAAATAGTTAGATTCTTCAAAAGTAATTCCCATTGCGGCGAATACAACCGCAAACTGCTCGTTTTTTCCTCTGACGGTTGCCTGGCGTGCAATTTGCGCCGCAAGCTGAGCGTGGGGAAGACCCGAGGCAGAAAAAATAGGTAATTTCTGACCTCTAACAAGGGTATTAAGTCCGTCAATTGCCGATATTCCTGTCTGAATAAACTCCTGGGGATAATTTCTTGCCGCAGGGTTCATAGGGGTGCCGTTAATATCAAGGCGTTTTTCGGGAATAAGAGCCGGACCGTCGTCAATCGGATTTCCCAAACCGTCAAATACTCTTGAAAGCATATCGGGTGATACGGGAAGCTGCATAGACCTGCCGAGAAAGCGTATCTTTGAATCAGCAAGGTTAATGCCTGCCGCAGAGTCAAACAACTGTACCAAAGCATTGTTTCCGTCAATTTCAAGAACTTTGCAACGGCGTGTTTCGCCGTCGCGAAGTTCAATTTCACCAAGCTCGTCGTACTTCACGTTTTCAACATCGCTTACCATCATAAGCGGTCCTGCAACTTCTCTTATGGTGCGGTATTCTTTTGGCATCAGTCGTCGCTCCTTTCTAAAACATCTTTAATTTCACTGTCAAGCTGAGCTTCTATTGAGCTAAATTCATTTTCAATATTTTCTTCAGGTTCATACTTAAACCTGCCGATTCTTTCTCTGACAGGAATATTTACAAGCATTTCAATATTTGCGCCTCTTTTTAGTGCCTCAAGCGACTTGTCATAATAACTTAATATTGCTCTCATCATAAGAACTTGCTTTTTCAGAGATGTATAGGTGTCAGTCGGGTCAAAGGCATTTTGGTGCAGGTAGTCTTCACGTATTGAGCGTGAGGATTCAAGTTTTAGTCTGTCCGGAGCGGACAATGCGTCCATACCGACAAGGTTAACAATTTCCTGAAGTTTGCTTTCATCTTGCAAAAGTGACATCATCCTGCCTCTGAGTTCCATAAAGTCAGGGGCGGCATTTTTTGCAAACCAATCTTTTAATTTGTCTGTATACAGAGAATAACTTGTAAGCCAGTTGATGGCAGGGAAGTGTCGCTTGTATGCAAGATTTGCGTCAAGCTCCCAGAATACTTTAACTATTCTAAGCGTTGCCTGAGAAACAGGTTCTGAGATGTCGCCGCCGGGAGGCGATACTGCGCCGATAACAGAAAGAGCGGCTTCGGTGTCCTTGCTTCCGTTTACTATAACCCGTCCTGCTCTTTCATAAAACTGTGCAAGTCGGCTGCCAAGATAGGCAGGATAGCCCTCTTCGCCAGGCATTTCTTCAAGTCTGCCTGACATTTCACGCAAAGCCTCAGCCCAGCGAGACGTAGAATCCGCCATAAGCGCAACCGTATATCCCATATCACGGAAATATTCAGCAATTGTAATGCCTGTATAAATAGACGCTTCTCTTGCCGCAACAGGCATATCAGATGTGTTTGCAATAAGAACCGTTCTTTCCATCAGAGAATTGCCCGTACGTGGGTCCTTAAGTTCCGGAAATTCATTGAGTACGTCGGTCATTTCGTTTCCGCGTTCGCCGCAGCCGATATATACAATAATGTCAGCTGCCGCCCACTTTGCAAGCTGGTGCTGCACAACTGTTTTGCCTGAACCGAACGGGCCGGGAACAGCGGCAACTCCGCCTTTTGCAAGCGGAAACAGCGTGTCAATCGGTCTCTGACCTGTTGTAAGCAGAATATCAGGAGAAAGTTTCTTTTTATATGGCCTTCCGACACGAACAGGCCAAGTAGTCATCATTTTTATTTGCTGTTCGCCTTTTTCGGTCTCAACTACTGCCACAATTTCGTCAATGGTAAAATCGCCCTGTTTTATATTTTTTATAGTTCCGTTTACTTTATTCGGCACCATTATTTTATGAAGAACTGCGTGGGTTTCCTGTATTGTTCCGATAACATCGCCCGAAATAACCTTGTCGCCCTGTTTAACAGTCGGTGTAAAGTGCCACTTTTTTTCGTGATTCAGTGACGGTACGTCAACGCCTCTTTTAAGGTTTGTGCCGGCTATTTTCATAATTTCATTAAGCGGTCTTTGTATACCGTCATATATTGAGCCTATCAATCCGGGCCCAAGTTCAACGGAAAGCGGAGCACCCGTTGATTCAACAACTTCTCCCGGACCCAGTCCCGAGGTTTCTTCATAAACCTGAATTGAAGCCTTTTCTCCGTGCATTTCTATTATCTCGCCGATTAGGCGTTGATTGCTGACGCGCACAACGTCAAACAAATTAGCGTCCCTCATACCGTCTGCAATAACAAGAGGGCCTGCAACTTTTGTTATGATACCTGATTTCAAATTATACACCTCAATCGTTGAAGATTATGTCTGAGCCGACGGCTTTTTCCACAAATGACGAAAGTCGGGATATGCCGATATTTGTGTTTCCTTTTACCCCCGGAATGGGTATAACTGCGGGGGTAAGTCTGCTTTCGTAACGGCTGCGCTCTTTTTCAACCAAGTTAAAAACTTCTTCGGTAAGATATATAACAGCGTAATTGTCGCTGTCTGCAATTCTTCTGAAAAGATGTGCAACCTCTTCTGTGCTATCACAGGGAAAAATATCAAGACCGATTGTTCCAAATCCTTTTATACTTTCGGAGTCGCCTATAACAGCCACATTCTTAGCCATATATTTCACGCAGCCTTTCTCTTATGGTGCTTTCATCCGATTTTGTTCTGATGCCGCTTGCTATTATGTGAATTACAGTTTTTTCTGCAATATTGCCAAGGTAAAATCCGATTAGCGGTTCGGCACCCTCTCTTGTGAATTTGCATCGTTCTTTAGCCATTTTTATCAGCTTGTTGTCAACAAATTTTTCAAAATCCGAGGGTGAGTTTTTGTATTCCTCAATTGCAATATTGCAATCGTATTCACTTCTTTTTGAAAGCTCGTCCTCAAGGGTTGTAATACCTTTTAATGCGGCAGCGATGACTTCTTCTTTCCTGAATCCGTCAACGTCAACAAGAGCCTTTTGAAGAAAATCCTTTGTTGTGCCTGTCCTTGCACAGCGGATAGAGATTTTAATATCATTGTAAAAAATTAACGTTTTAAAATATTCGCTCAAAAATTTTGAATACTTTTGCGACATTACAAGCATTTCTTTCATTGCCGCAGCGTCAATTATAGCGTCGCACGCTCTTGCATCGGATTTGTGCGCAAGTATCTCATAAGCCTCATCGGCGAGCTTTGCAAGCCATTCGGGGAACAATGAAAATTTTCTGTTTTTGACTGCTTCCTCAATGACGTTAAAATCAATGGTGTTGGGAGTGACAAGCAAGTTTTTGTAATCTCTGTCAGACATTGTTCCTTTTAATACAACTTTGAGATTATGAATGTCATTTTGAATGATGAACGGTGAAAAAATTTCAAAGTCGGGTGTAATGCTTTTAAGATAGCTCCAAAGCTCTTTTGTGTGGCTTTCAATGACCTCGTCAACAGTGTCGCCGTCGCCATAACCTTTATCACACAGCAAACGGCAAAGTTCATCAATATTTTTACAGGCAAGCATCTGTTCAATGTCCGAATTGGTAAAGAGATATTTTTCTTTTGCACTTACAGAGCCGATGGAAAATTCATATGATAATCCCATATATCCTCCTTACTCTGCAAACAGTTCGCGATTTATTAAATCATCTATTCTGTCACGGTTCGCAGCAATGATTGCGGTAAATTCCATATTTTCTTCTATATCACCGCATCTGAGTATAAATCCTCCGCAAATATCCACAGGAGTTTTACTCACTGTTGCATTTATGCCTGAATTTTTAAGCTTCTGTTCAAAATCATCGGGCAGTCTTTTAATATCTTTGCCGTTAAGCAGAATCTCGCCTTGTTTTCCTTTAAGTTTTGAAGCGAGCGCATATATTACATCAAAATATTTTTTGCTGTCAAGATTAATAAGGTAATCCAAAACTTTGTTAACCGTTTTGTCAATTTCACTTCTGCGTTTTTGAAGCAAAAGATTTCTTATTTCAAGTTCTGCTCTGCTTTTTGACGAAGCGTGAATCTGGGCAATTTTATCCTTAGCGTTTTCCTGAATTTCAGCAGAAATTTTATCTGCTTGGATTTTTGCTTCGTTAAGGATTTTTTCACACGACTCCTGTGCTTCCGTTTCAATCTTTCTTATGCTTTCATCACAGTCTGATTTTATCCTATTAAGAATCTTATCGCCGTTATTCATACAAACCCCACCTTTCTTTGATTTTCAAATTTCTTGGGTGCGTTTGCATTAAATATCAATTGAAGATACAGAGATAACAACAAGAAGAGATACTATAAATGAAAGCAAAGCATAGATTTCAACAAGAGTAATGGATACCATTGCTTTTGAGAAATTTCTGTCGTCCTTTGCGCTGATTGCAATGCCCGAAACGGCAGCCTTGCCCTGAGAAAATGCCGAGAACATACCGCCAAATCCGATTGCAAAAGAAGCTCCGAAGTATGCAAGTCCCTGTCCGAATGTCGGAACAGCTCCTCCCAAAACGCCGCAATTTACAAGTATAAGGAAGCCTACGATAAATCCGTATAGACCCTGTGTGCCCGGAAGAAGTGTCAGTACAAGCATTTTACCGAATTTTGACGAGTCTTCGGCAAGAACGCCCATCGCTGCCTGCGCTGCGTTTCCTACGCCTCTGGCAGAACCTATGCCCGAAAGAATTGTAGCCAATGCGGCTCCCAAAATCGCAAACATCATTCCGTATTCCATAATTATTTGTCCTCCTGAATTTTAATATATTTACTGTTCAGCGAAAACGGCTCAAATTCCTTGCCGCCGCCTTCATAAAATTTGCCGAACATTTCAACGTACTGAAGTCTCATAGTATGAACATATGAACCAAGTGCATTAAGACCGATATTAATTGCGTGTCCTGCAACCATAATAACAATCATACATATACATCCGAATACACTTTTACCGAACATTGACGACAGCATATTAAACACCTGAGCCATTACGCCTGTTGTAAGTCCCAATGCAAGCAGTCTTGAATAACTGAGCAAATCGCTTATATATCCGGTAATATCATACAGCGAAGCAAGTCCGCCTATCATTTTGCCGAAAAAGCCCTTTTTATTTCTTCCTTGTGTAAGCACAAGCCCTACCGCACAGGCTATTGCAATTCCGGCTCCGACGTAAAGAACAATTTGTGATGAGAATGCTCCGATTGCCAAAACAGCAATGCCGACTAAAAGCATCATCCAAAGTCCCGTATCAAAAAATGCGCCGCCGTAGTCCTTTTTCTTTAGGCAAACATAGAATTTGCAGCCCATACCGACAAGTATATGAATAAGACCAAAGCCTATTGATATTGCCATAACCGTAAGTGCGTCTTTTTGGGGGTCAATCGTGGGCCATGGTATTATGTCTGCCATCGTTATTGATGCGCCGCTGAAATAATTATACAGCGTTGCCGGCGCGTCGCCGAAAAAGCTTCCAAACACAAGTCCCCATAAAAATGTTGAAATTCCGCAGTACTGAAACAGCTTAAGATTTTCTTTCATTTTTTCATCAGGCTTGAATTTCTTTATAATAATTCCGATAGCGATTGCCATTAACAATCCGTATCCGGCGTCTGAAAACATCATTCCAAAAAAGAAATAAAAGAAAAATGCCAAAATTGGTGTTGGGTCAATGTCATCGTGCGACGGTGAAGCATACATTGTGAGAATATTCTGCGCCGGCCGTGCAAATGCATTGTTTTTTAATTTTACGGGTGCGTCCTCATCAGCGTCATAAAATTCCACATAACAGGTCGCAACTCTGTGACACAGTTCTTCAAGCTTAACGCAGTCTTCTTCAGGAATATATCCCGTAAGTACAAACACGTGTTTTGATTGATCAAGTGAATTGATAACGCTGTATTTGTCAGTGCGAATTTTAAAATAATCCTGGGTAACCTTGATGTCGTCCCGCTTGTCAGCATAAGAAATTATCTCTTCTTTTATTTTTGCGGAATCTTCTGCAAGCATTTTGCTTTTTTCTTTTAGTCTGCGAGTTTTTTCTTTTGGTGTGTGACTTGTGGGGCTCATTGGTCTTGCAAATCCAAGATTACGCAGAATTGAGTCAGCTGTTTGTTTTTGACTGATAGGTACAAACATAACAATGCAAGTCATCGAATTTTCCGTGTGTTCAATTTCAAATTCAAATTCAAGCTTTGAATTTGCTTTAGCAATTGTTTCCGCCAACTCAATATCCGTGTAAGATTGCGGAAGTGTACCGATAAATACTGCGGTGGTTTTGGTGTCGCCCGTATTCAGCGGAATATCAAGCTTTTGCCACGGTTCAATCTGGGTGAGAGATGTTTTAATTCTTACCTGTTCAGCCGCATTGTCAACAATTTGCTTTTGCAGGTCTGTAATACGTGAGCATATCGTCATAACTTCGTGTGATTTTGAAGCTATTACGCCGATTTCATCAGGGTCGATTCCTCGTCTGCCGGAAAAAGAGGCAAGAAGTCCTTTCTTTTCCGGAGCGTAATCATCCAGAATACGCAGTGCCTGTTGGCTGAGGTTTACGTTCTTTTCAAAAATTTGCATTTGAGATGTCATATCTATTCTTGAAAAACCTTTTGCTGATTTTTCAATCTTTTTAATCTGAACAAGAGCGTTATCCTGTAAATGTTCCAACAAACGTTTGCGGTCTTCCCTAAGGGCGATAATTCTCACGGTTTTCATTTTTAGTTTTGACAATTAGTATCACCACACTTTTAATACTTCTGTTTGTCAGTTTAAAATCATTTTAACTACGTTGTCGATGACCTTTGTGCGATTTCTGTCAGCTGTATCCGCAATGACCGCACATTGCATTTCAGCCTGCTGCTTAGCCTTGCCAAGCATATCTTTTCCGTCAAGTTTTGCTTGTTCAAAATCCGCTTCTGCTTTTGCATAGGCTTTTTGTTCGGCTTCTTTTATTATTCTTTTGGCATCAGCCTTAGCCTGTTCTTTTTGATTTGAAGCCTTAGTTTTTGCATCGTTTTCACGGTTTTTACATTCTTCTTCGGCGGCAAAAACAGCTTCTAACATATCTTTAGCCATTATTTTCTCCTTTTAATATGAATTTTATGGCGAATTAATGTGAAAATTAAACTATATTTTATTCCTGCATGACTGTAATATAACATAATTTCCTGTAAAAAGTCAATAAAATTTAACCTGAAGTTTTAGACAAATAATTTAAAATGTCTATAAATCACACATTTTTGAAGTAATGCATAAAAACAAAATCATGCTTTTGTGCATTTTAACATTTACTATTTTTATTGACATAATATTTAATCGGTTATAAAATCATTTTGGGTGATATTATGTCTGAATTTAAAACAAATGTAATGAGAATACTTGATAAAGAAAAAATAAATTATGTTTCTCACGAATACGCTCACAACAAAGATGCGGTTGACGGTATCAGTGTTGCCAAATTGCTTGGTCAGAACCCTGATTATGTCTTCAAAACACTTGTTACAAAGGGCTTGAGCGGCAACTATTATGTGTTTGTCGTACCGGTTGCGGAGGAGCTTGACCTCAAAAAATGCGCAAAGAGCGTAAAAGAAAAATCGGTTGAAATGATACACGTAAAAGATATTAACAAAATTACCGGATATATCAGAGGCGGATGTTCTCCTGTCGGCATGAAGAAAAAGTATAAAACAACGTATCATATTACCGCTTTGGAAATTCCGAAGATTATTGTAAGCGCAGGGAAAATAGGTTATCAAATCGACCTTGCGCCTCAGGACCTCATAAAACTTACCGACGGACAGTGTGCGGATATAATCAAAGCATAGATTTTTTGCCTCTAAGGCAGGTTTCGTTCAAAATTTCAGTTTAGTTATAATTTCCGCTGAACCCCTGAGTAAGTGCTCTTATGCACTTCTTGTAATCAGTCACAAGCTCAGTTTTCTGCAATCAAAGCAGAACGTTGCTTCGATTAAAAGAACATAATTAGTATATTTATTATTTTTGTAAATATATATTATGCTATTAATAATTGCGATAAAGTCAATTTTCACAAGAAAATATGTTTAGTTAACAAAATATCGGAAATGTATACATTGACACCCTTTTTGCAAAATGTTAGAATTATGACAGTATGTCATATTGCAAAAGGGGTGTTTTGTTTTTATGATTAAAAGAACATTTTATAATCTGCCCGAACAAAAACGTCAGAGGATAATTGACGCTATTGTAGAGGAATTTTCAAGTTCTTCCACCGAAAAGGTCAGCATTAACAGAATTGTGAAGGCTGCAAACATTTCCCGCGGAAGTTTTTATCAGTATTTTGACGATAAGGTTGATTTGGTTGAGGTTTTAACCAAGTCGTTTGTTGATTTGTCAATTGAGGGTGCAAACAAAGCCTTGGAATATTCAAACGGCGACATTTTCTACACGTACGAAAAATTATTTGAAATAATTACTAAGTTTGCTCAGGACAAAACCCAAAAAGTTATTTTAAAAAATCTGTTGCGGAGCCTTAGAGCTAACGATGATTTAGTTTCGGAATATTTGCTCAACAGATTTAACGGCTTTGAAGAACTCAACAAAATTGCAAAGCAGTATAATACCGATAATCTTAAATTCAAGTCTTCCGAGGACGTAGAGTATCTTTCTCAGATTTTGACTCAGTTGCTGAAGAACGCAATATTTAATTACTTTGTAATCGACGTTGATTATCAAACAGTTAAAAAAACTTTTCTGCGAAAGCTTGAAATAGTAAAATCAGGTGCCGTGGCACAATTTTAAAAGTTAGGAGAAACATATGCTATCAAAATTCAGTGTAAAAAAACCAATGACGGTTTTTGTATGCGTAGTGCTTGTAATTGTTTTGGGCGTTGTGTCGTTCACAAAAATGACGCCAAGCCTGCTCCCGAATATGGATTTTCCGTATGTGATGATAATGACAACCTACGCCGGTCAAACACCGGAAACTGTTGAAAACACAGTAACAAAGCCGCTTGAACAGTCACTTTCAACTGTTGACGGAGTAAAGCAGATTACATCAAATTCTACCGATAATTATTCAATGCTTATCATAGAGTTTAACGATGGAACTAATATGGATACCGTAACTGTTGATATGCGTTCAAGTCTTGATACGATTTCCGACAGTTGGCCTGACGGCGTCGGAACTCCGTATTTAATCAAAGCCAACCCGAGTATTCTTCCTGTTGCAATGATTGCCGTTGATTATGACGGTAAGGACAGAAATGAAATTTCCGATTATGTCAGCAATGAGTTGATGAACAAAATTGAGGGCATTGACGGTGTAGCTTCGGTTTCCGACAAGGGCGTAGTTGTAGAGAAAGAAAACATAGTTATATCTCAAAAGAAAATCGACGAGTTAAACAAAAAAATTTCCAACGCTCTTGATGACCAGTTTTCTGATGCGGAAGATAAACTTAATGATGCAAAGAAAGAAATTGACGGCAATATAAGCAATGCTGAAAGCGGCGCACAGACAATATCGGATTCTATTGACGATATTAACACTCAGCAACAGGAAGCGGCTGAACAGCTTTCACAAGCACAGGCTCAGTCTGAAAGCGGAAAAACGCAGATTTTGTCTGCAAAAATGCAGCTTCTTGACCAGAAGGCTTCGCTGACTCAAACAAAGCAAACCCTTGAAACTAACTATCAGTCTTTGCTTACAATCAAAACTACATACAGCGATATGCAGTCACAAAGACAGGTTCTAAGCGATAAGTTGAAATCTTTGACTTCTGTTAACGAACAGTATAACGCAATCCTTGATAAACAAAAGACGCTTGACCCTGCAAGTGACGAATATAAAGAGCTTGAAAAGCAGCTTCAAAAAATTGATGAAGCTCTCAATGATTACAACATAACAAAGGAAGGCTTATCCGACGCTATTGCTTCAATAAATGAAGCAATTAAAAAGATTGATTCTTCGCTTGAGTCATTGGACAGCAAACTCGTCAGCTTTGGAACAAGCAGTGAAAACTTAGACGGTGATTTAAAGAAAATCTCTGCGCAAATATCCGAGATTAACTCCGGAATAACCACGGTCGATGACACAATCAACGGACTTGAAAATAAGAGTATAAGCGTTGACCAAGCTCTTGCAGAGCTTTCAAAGCAGCAGTCAAATGCAAATTATAAGCTTTCGTCAGCACTTTCAACACTTAACTCAAAACAAAGCGAAGTCAGCAGTGCGGCTTCTCAGCTTGATTCGGCAAAATCTGAGGTTCAAAGTTCAATTGATGATTTGTCGCAAAAGAAAGATGAGGCAAAAAGCAAGGCGGATATGAATAATACCGTCACAATTGACAATATATCAAAAATCCTTACCGCACAAAATTTCTCGATGCCTGCCGGATATGTTACCGATGATAATAATCAAAAATACATGGTGCGTGTAGGTGATAAGGTTCCTGACGAAGAACAGCTCAAAAATCTTTCACTTTTTGACACGGGCATTGACGGACTTGGCGTTGTAAAACTCAGTGACGTTGCAGATGTATTTATTGCCGACAATTCCGACGAGGTCTATGCAAAAATTAACGGAAAAGACGGCGTTGTCCTCAGTCTTTCAAAACAAAGTAATATTGCCACCGCAACGGTATGCTCAAATATTAATGATGCATTAAATACGCTTTCCGAACAAAATGAAGGACTTCACTTTACAAATCTGTATAATCAGGGCGATTATATTAACCTTGTTGTTAACAACGTTCTTCAAAATCTGCTCATGGGCGCAGTGCTTGCTATTATCATATTGTTCCTGTTCCTGCGTGACATAAAGCCTACCATTATAGTAGCTTGTTCAATCCCTATAAGCCTTGTGTTTGCAATTGTACTTATGTATTTCAGCGGCGTAACGCTGAATATGATTTCACTTTCGGGACTTGCAATAGGCGTAGGTATGCTTGTTGATAACTCCGTAGTTGTAATTGAGAATATTTACAGACTCAGGGGATTGGGATATTCGGCAGTTCAGGCAGCCGTCAACGGCGCAAGACAGGTTGCAGGTGCAATTGCCGCTTCAACTTTGACAACAATATGCGTATTTTTGCCGATTGTTTTTGTTGAGGGAATAACACGTCAACTTTTTGTAGATATGGCGTTGACAATCGCATATTCTCTAATAGCAAGTTTGATAGTTGCCCTTACCCTTGTTCCTGCAATGAGCCAAAGAATGTTGAGCAGGTTAAAACCGCAGAAAGATATTCAAAACAGCAAGATTATGAAAACGTATGAGCGTTCGCTCCGCTTTGTTTTAAGACACAAAGTGGTTTCAATAATTGTTGTTGCCGCTTTATTGTTTGCAAGTATGTTTGGTACTCTTGCAAGAGGCTTTAGTTTTATGCCTGATATGAGCAGTACTGAGCTTCAGGTGAACATAACTCTTGACGATAACGCAACTCTTGACGACACAATTTCTGTTGCTGAAGATGTAAATGATATTATCAATAATTACGATGAGTTTGAAACAGCCGGAGTAATGACGGGAAATGCTTCAAGTATGATGGGAATGTCATCGGGATCGGCTTCTAATGATGCCGGTACGGTTATAGCATACGGCGTTTTAAAGGATGATTACGCAAAACAGAGCGGTACAATTTCCGACAGACTTTCAAAAGACCTTGAGGGAATAGACGGAAAGGTTACCGTAAGTTCAGGTTCATCAAGTTCAATGACATCTATGCTCGGAAACGGAAGTGTTGAATTTGAACTTTTCGGCGATGATTTGAACACACTCAAAAATACGGCAAGTGACCTTGCGGAAAAACTTAGTTCAATCGAAGGCGTAGATGAAACCAACAGCGGTATAGGCGCAACTTCACCTGAAATTAAAGTTACGGTTGACAAGAAAAAAGCAGCTCAAAACAACCTTACGGTAGCACAGGTTTATCAGCAGGTTGCTGCGGCTGTATCCAGCGAAAAAACCTCTACAACTCTTACCAATAGCGACGGTACCGATATAGACGTTGTTGTTGTAAAGGGTGACGAACAAAAAGTTACCAAACAGTCAATAGGCGATATTTCACTCACCTATACCGATAAAGAAGGCAATGAAAAGAGTGTTGCACTTTCTAAGGTAGCTGACATTTCTGATTCAGAAACTATGAATACAATCAACCGTCAGGACCAAAAGAGATACCTTACAATAAGCGGTACTGTAAAAGACGGTTACAATCTTACCGAAGTTACAAACAGTGCAAAGTCAATGATAGCAGATTATGACCTGCCAAACGGTTGTACGGTTGAGTTTTCAGGTTCCGATAAGGCAACTATGGATGCCGTGGGTCAGCTTATGTTGATGATGGCTCTTGCAATTGTTTTGATTTATCTGATTATGGTAATTCAGTTCCAGAGCCTAAAATCACCGTTTATAATAATGTTTACAATTCCGCTTGCATTTACCGGTGGTTTTATTGCATTGCTTATTACAGGATTTGACATCAGCGTAGTTTCACTGGTCGGATTTGTTATGTTGTGCGGAATAATCGTTAACAACGGTATTGTTCTTGTTGACTATATAAATCAGCTGAGACTTGACGGCAAAGAGAGAACAGAGGCTATTGTCGAGGCAGGCAAAACTCGTATGCGCCCGATTTTGATAACAGCACTTACGACTGTTTTGGGACTCTCGGTTATGGCGTTGGGAATCGGCACAGGAGCCGAAATGATGCAGCCGATTGCAATTGTCTGCATTGGCGGATTGCTTTATGCAACATTTATGACGTTGTACATTGTTCCTTTGATTTATGATGCCTTTAACAAAAAGGAACTTAAAAAAGTGGAAGAATCGGAGCTTGAATCGGTTGATGATTAAAAGCTAAAGCTAGCTGACCTGTACGCTTACTGCGTACAGGTCTTGTTAAATTATAGCCAAAAAACTCTTACGTTTTTAAGATAAATTTATCAGCATTTGTATATAAAACAGCTTGACTACCTTGCTAAAAAAAGCTATAATATCTAAGTGTATTAATTAAAGTAGTATTATTTGACAAAATTCTCCCATAACGGAGCGATTATAAACAAATTTTTGGAGGTTGCATTGATGGATACATCTGTGTTAAACTGGCTTGACAGGACGGCTGAACAATATTCTGAAAAGACCGTTTTCAATGATTGCAGCAGAAGCGTCAGTTTTGCTGAATTTAACAGAATTACCAAGTCTGTCGGAACCTATCTTGCGTCCTTTGTTACTCCGAACAGTCCGGTTGTGGTAATGTCGGGACGTCATATTATGACCCCTGCATGCTTTCTGGGAATAGTCAGGGCGGGATGTTTTTATGCTCCTATGGATGCCACAATGCCTAAGGCAAGACTTAATCAGATAATCGGTGTTATTAAGGCTGATTATATGATTGTTGACAAAGAACACCTTGAAATCGCCAAAGGGCTTGATTTTGACGGCAAAATAATTATTTTTGAAGATATTGTTGATACTCCGATTGATGAAAAGCTTCTCGATAAAGCTGTATCGGGACTTAACGAGCTTTCTCCGCTTTATGTAATCTTTACATCGGGTTCAACCGGTGTTCCAAAGGGTGTAATCACTTCACATCATTCTTTGATGTGTTACATTGAGGCAGTGGGAAGCGTTCTTAAAATTGACAGTTCCGATGTATTCGGAAATCAGTCGCCGCTTGATTATATTGCTGCGGTTCGCGACATTTATTTGCCAATCAAAACAGGCGCTTCAACGGTTATTATTCCAAAGAATGAGTTTGCAATGCCGACCCAGCTTTTTGATACACTTAACAAGTATAAGGTTACAACTCTTTGCTGGAGTGTTGCAGGAGTCGAACTTCCCGCAAAGCTCGGTGCATTTGACGAGTTAAAACCCGAATATCTTAAAAAACTGTGTTTCTCGGGCTCTGTAATGCCTTGTAAATATCTCAAAATTTGGCAGCAGCATTTGCCCGGCGTTATGTACGTTAATCAGTACGGACCGACAGAGGCAACAGCCTCATGTACCTACTATGTGGTTGATAAAACGGTTGACGATGATACCGTATTGCCGATAGGTGTTCCTTATAATAATTATACCATTACGTTGCTTAATGAGGACAACACACCTACCGAGTATGGCAAGACAGGTGAAATATGTGTCAGCGGTCCTATTCTTGCACTTGGATATTACGGAAATCCGGAAAAGACGGAAGAATCATTTGTCCAAAATCCGTTAAACAAAAATTACAGAGAACTTATCTATAAGACAGGTGACCTTGGAAGCTATAACTCTGACGGACTTCTTGAGTTTCACGGACGTAAAGACCGTCAGATAAAGCACATGGGACACCGCATAGAGCTCAGCGAAATTGAGTCAACAGCCAAACAGATTGACGGTGTTACGGATTGCTGTTCTCTCTACAATAAGGCAAAGGAACATCTTTATCTGTTCTACACCGGAACCGCTACTTCAAAGGATATTACTATTTATTTCAGAAGCGTACTTCCCGGATTTATGGTTCCGAGAAAGTTGGTTCAGCTTGATGCTCTTCCTACATTGCCAAACGGCAAAATTGATATGCAAACTTTAAAATCATACTTTAAATAAGAATATATACTAAAACATTTATTAAGAAAGAGGAATTAAAATGGATGAATTAATGGAAATTCTTAACGAACTCAGACCTGATGTAGATTTTGAAAACGAAACAGCCCTTATAACCGACGGTATTCTTGATTCATTTGACATTGTTGCACTTGTAGGTGAATTAAACGATGCTTTTGACATTGAGATTAAGCCAAACAACCTTGTTCCGGATAATTTCAATTCCGCAAAGGCTATGATGGCTCTTATTGAAAAACTTCAGGATGAATAATTATGAATGAAACTTTACTTACAAAACTTCTTGCTGAGGTAAAAACTCCGTCATATATTTTTGATGCAGATGAATTTGAAAAGCGTGCTGAACTTGTAAAAAAACACTTTGGCGAAAAAACCAACGTCTGTTTTTCTATTAAAGCAAATCCGTTTTTGTTATCCGACCTTCCAAAGATTTTTGACAAAATTGAGGTTTGCAGCCCGGGTGAGCTTACTATTTGTGAAAAAACAGGCGCAGACGCTTCAAAAATCATTTTTTCAGGCGTAAATAAAACGGAAGCAGATGTTGAGCGTGCAATGGATGACGGTGTCGGAACTTTTACAGCCGAGAGTTATTTGCACGTTGATTTAATCAACAATGCCGCTGTAAAACGCAATATAACAGTTTCCGTGCTTGTCCGTGTAACCGGAGGAAGCCAGTTTGGCATGGACGAAAAGGACGTTATTGACCTTTTGAATCGCAGAAGCGAATATAAAGGAATCGAATTTGTTGGATTGCATTACTTTACAGGCACCCAAAAACGCAAGCCTGCAAAAATAGAAAAAGAACTTGACTATATTACAGACTTTGCAGACAAACTAAAGAATGAAACAGGGTTTGTCGTGCATCGCCTTGAATACGGTACAGGTCTTGCTGTCGATTATTTTAACGAAAAAGCCGAAGAACTCGAAACAGAACGCCTTGAAGCGGTTTCCGCAAAGGTAAGAGAAGTTGCGGAAAATTTTGAGCTCACAATTGAGATGGGCAGATTTTTTGCAGCTCCGTGCGGATATTACCTTACAAAGGTAATGGATGTAAAGACTAACTGTGACATTAATTACGCAATCCTTGACGGCGGTTTAAATCAGTTAAAATATGACGGTCAGATTCAGGGAATGCAAATTCCAAAAATTATTCACTTAAAGAATAAAAAATCTTCTGAAACCAAAACAGAGAAATGGACTTTGTGCGGCAGTTTGTGCACAACTGCGGATATTTTGGCAAGAGACGCTGAATTTGACAGCCTTGAAATCGGCGATGTTCTTGTTTTTTGCAGAACAGGAGCATATTCGGCAATGGAGGGTATGGCTGTATTTCTTAGCCGTGAGCTTCCGACTGTTTCGCTTTATTCCGAAAACGGTGGGTTAAGAATAGTGCGCAGTTTGCTCAATACCGATATTTTTAACACCCCCTAATTTTTAATTACAAGTATTTGGTGTTTGTGAATTTATTCTCACAGACAAGTTTTGAATATAAATAAAAGACGGGGGAGATAGATTGAGTTATACTTCGCTTAATTTTTTGCTATTTGTGTCAATTACGGTTCTTGCGTATTTTCTTTTTCCGTTAAAAAAGCAAAAATGGACTGTATTGCTTGCAGCAAGCTACGTATTTTATCTTTTTGCTGGATATAAATATGTGGCGTTCATAGTTTTTACTACATTAAGCACATTTTTAATAGGGCTGTGGCTTGAAAAAGTAACGGCAAAATCTAAAAATAACATAAAACTTCATAAGGCAGAGTGGAGTCGTGAAGATAAGAAAAAGTATAAAGAAAAAATAAAAAAGCAAAAGCGTATTATTCTTGCTATTGCTCTTGTACTTAACTTTGGTATACTTGCCTTTTTAAAGTATTATAACTTCTTTGCCGGAAGTCTTAACGATGTTTTCGGCAGTTGGGGAATGGAATTTTCTGCTCCAACTCTTAAACTGTTTTTACCATTGGGAATTTCTTTCTACACATTCCAGTCAATGGGCTACATAGTGGATGTTTACAGAGAGAAGACGCCTGCACAGCATAATCCGTTTAAATTTGCTTTGTTTGTATCGTTTTTCCCTCAGATTATTCAAGGTCCTATCGGTATCTACGATGACCTTGCCCATCAGCTTTTTGAACCTCACGATTTTGATTTCACACGCTTTAAACATGCGCTTGAACTTATTTTGTGGGGCCTTGTAAAAAAGATGGTGTTTGCCGATACGGCTGTAATTGCCATAAACAATGTAACATCAGATTATAACTGTTACGGCGGCACAACGCTTACTTTTACCATCATTCTGTACGCATTCCAATTATATGCTGATTTCTCGGGTGGTATCGATATATCACGTGGCGTTGCTCAGATTTTTGGAATTGACATGATGGAAAACTTTAAACGTCCGTATTTTTCAAAGGATATTAATGAATATTGGAGAAGATGGCATATTTCTCTTGGTAATTGGTTCAAAAATTACCTGTTCTATCCTTTGGCAATGTCATCGCTATTTATTAACACAAGCAAAAAAATCAAGTCTACAAAATTCGGTTCAACCGTTGCCGGAGCGCATATTGCTAAGGTTCTGCCTACAAGTATCGCTTCGTTTGTAGTATTCTTTATTGTCGGCGTATGGCACGGAGCAAGCTGGAAATACGTTGGTTTTGGTGTTTGGAACGGCGGAATTATTATGATTTCCGTGCTTATGAAGCCTGTATTTGAATGGTGTCATAAAAAGCTTCACATCAATCCAAAGTCTGCGCCGTATACGGTGTTTCAGATTTTAAGAACTTTCATTGTAATCCTTGTCGGTTATGTATTTGACGTGGCACCGTCGTTTACCCAGGCTATGCGAACATTTTGGTTGTTCTTTACAGACCAAAGCATAAGCACAGGTTTGTCGGAAATCAGTACGCTTGGTCTTGTAGGCAACCAATATGTATTACTTTCCTTGGGAGCAGTATTTATATTTATAATCAGCGTTATTCAGGAACGTCATGACAAAACCACAATTAGAGATATGCTTGATCAAAAGCCGTTTATCCTCAGATGGTTCGCAATGTTTGTAGGCATAATGCTTGTGGTGTCATTGGGTGTTTATGGCTCAGGCTTTGATGCGGCAGATTTTGTTTATATGCAATTTTAAGGAGTTCGATATGAAAAACAAAAAATATATTTTGCGAACAGTTAAAATTCTTTCACTGTTGCTTGCGCTTGTTGTGTGTATCGGATTTTTGCAGGAATACGTGTTATGTCATGCCGATCACAATCGTGAACGAGTGTTTGGATTTTACCTTGAGCCTCGTAACTCTGTTGATGTTGTTTTAATCGGTGCAAGTGAAGTTTACGCTGATTATGCGGCAGGTTACGCATATGAAAAGTATGGATATACGAGCTATCCGATTGCTACTCAGTCTAATATTATACAAAATTATAAGACTCAGGTAAAAGAGGCTATGCGTACTCAAAACCCAAAGCTCATTGTGGTTGAAGTCAACGGTGCGCTTTACGGCAGCAACGAAAACATTGAGAGTGAAGCAAATCTTAGAAATTATTCTGATAATATTCCGTTTAATTCCAATAAGGTTGAGTTGGTATCGAATAATGCAACTTCCGATCGGCTTGAGTATTATATGACAATATCAAAATATCATTCTGTTTGGAAAGACTTTCCGAAGGGGCTCGGTTGGACACGTACCCTTTTGCAGGACAAGTTAAGAGGGTACACCTATCTTAAAGGTGCAAAGAGTAAAACTGCGATTTACAATACATCTAAGGTAAATAATTATAATAGCACCCTTAAAAATGACAATAAAACTAAAAACCTGAATCCGACATCAGAACAATATTTTCGTGAATTTCTTGACTTTTGTAAATCAGAAAATCTTGATAACGTTGTTTTTGTGAGATTCCCTCATGTAGTTACCAAGAAAACCTATGACAGATTTCACAGAAGCAATGAAATAGGAAATATAATAGCCGAATATGGGTATGATTATATTAACTGTGAAAAAGACTTTGAAGATACCGGAATTGATATATCAAAAGATTTTTATAATGCCGAACATCTGAATGCTTATGGACAAAGACACTTTACAGAGTATCTTGGACAGATTATCAGAGACAGATATCTTAAAGCCGACAGTGATTTGGATGCAACACAAAAAGAGCGTTGGGATACTTCAGCCAAATATTATGATGCTTATTACAAATATAATGTTGATCTTCTTGAAAGCGGAAAATGTAAGCAAGTCAGCGAGTATTATTCTGAGCTTAAAGAAATTGAGAAGTATTTGTAAAACTGCGTAATTACAAAATAGGGCAGCAGGCAAACCTGTTGCCCTTGGAGACCGCCGAAAAGTTTGTGTAAAAGTGAATAATAGACTTCCTTTCAAGCAATAATGGAAACAGAAAAATTAAAGCTTGAAAGGAAGTTTTTTTAATGGAAAAAGTACCGGCAGAAATGATGAGAGAATTTGTAAGAAGTCAGAAATTCACCTCAACAGATGAAGTTATGACAGCAATGAAAAATATGTTCAAGGACATTCTTCAGGAGGTTATGGAATGTGAGCTTGCAGATGAGCTCGGCTACGAGAAAAGCGAAAGAACGTCGAATGATGAGTGTAGCAATAAGTCGAAAAATTACAGAAACGGCTACTCAAAAAAGACGATAA
>FMUV01000016.1 GCA_900101355.1 Ruminococcus sp. YE282 | reverse complement strand
ACGGGGCAAATCAGAAAGCCTGATTGCAACCGCAATCCTGTATTCTGTTATTGCTTGAAGGATTATTATTTACACAAAATTTTATGGGTTGCCGCATGGGGCAGGTCATTAAGCCGGGGAGCCGTTTTTCTTTTTGAACTGCAAACCGTACCAATGCGGGAATCTCACTTTCTTTCGCCGCCTGAAACCATTTTGTCCATCCGGCGACTGCTTGTTGGTAATCTGTCAATTCATAAAGTCTGCACATTTCCTCTTTCATGGCATAACAAACAGCAAGGTCGTGATGATCTAGCAGAATAGATTGTAATTGCTCGGTTTTACTGTCGGAGAGTTTATCAGAGTTAGTGAGCAATGACCAGCGCAGCTTCTTGAGTTGGCTGTATTCCTGCTTTTCCGTTTTAGCTTCTTGTTTAAGAGATTTCATAGTTTCCTTGTCGGTATCATCCGAGATATCGGCAAGGATTTCTTTTTCTTTGGCTTTATGCCTGCGAGCTTCATCCAGACGAAGAACACAGAGAACATCTCTGCCAAATTGCGACTGCATATGAAACCGATCATATACAATCTGTGCTTTGGGCAAATGCTTTGTAACAAGCTTGCTGTAAGATGCGTTCATGTCCATCGCTACCGCGATGACTGCCGACAAGGAGTCGGAAGGCACATCTTCAAAAAACTTTTCAAAATCCTTCATCGCTCTGCCCTTTCCGACCCATAAGATATCTCCCTGCTCCAAATCCATCACGCAGGTTGCGTAACTGTGTCCTTTATGGATTGCAAATTCATCAACAGCAAGTATCCTCGGCTTATAGCCTTCCTCTCTTAACATTTCTTCTCTTTTCCAAATCGCCTCGTCCATAATCTCTCGCTGTACTTTGCGAATCGTGTCCCAGTGAATACCGGTCAATTCCTGTATTGCTTTGATGGACATTTTTTGCTGCAAAAAGCCTTTGATCCAGTTTGCAGCTCGGTATGTTATCCGTGTTCCGGGATATTTGAAAGGTATTTCTTCTGTAAATGTTTTGTGGCAACAGTTGCATTGATATCTATGGATAAAGAAGTTCCATATGTGTGTAGTACCTCTCCATATTGGAATATCTTTGAGTTTGACTTGTCCGTTTTCATAAATATATACACTGCCTCCGCAATAAGGGTACCGGACTGTCTGCGTTGACCTTAAGCTCTCCAGAAACAGTACGCTTTTATCTTTTTTAGGACTGATTCCTATATGTGTTCCTTTAAATCCTTGACTTTCAAATTCAACTTTGATATCATCTAAATAGAGCATAGGTTTCTCTCCTCCATTGTTTGTCTCTTCAACTACAATTTTGGAGCTTCCTATGCTCTTTTTCAATATTTACTTTTGATTATCCCACATTTTTCCGTGATGATGGATAAAACTGCAATAGTATTATTAATTAAATACAAATAAAAATCTGAAGCAGGCAGCTGAAATATCGGCTGCCTGCTTCAATTAATATAATTAAATTTACAAAGAGGTATAACGGTTAAGGTGAACAGAACAAATAATAAGTTCCTTGACTTTATATTCCGTTGACTGCTCCATAGCCTGTTTATACAGTTCCAGTTGCTTCTTGTATAACGAAACAAGCTTAGCTATATTCCCTACTCTGTCTGTCTTATAATCGACAATTACAAGTCTTCCGTCTTCAACAAATGCTAAATCTATTGCGCCCTGCATAATAACATATGCATCCGAACTGATATTTGCATAATCTTCAAACGCATCTGAAGCCTTTATTTTCACAGTAAATCTTTCTTCACGATAAATTCTTTCGGACCTTATGATTCTGTCAAACAATTCCGAATGTAAAAGTTCTGACAATTTAACTGAATCAATACACTGTGACTGTTCTTCGTTCAATCTCCCACGAAACATAAGACGTTCTACTTCTGAATTTATATCATCTCTTGCCAACTGAAAATCACAATACTGTAAAAACAAATGATGTGCTGTTCCGCGTTCGACAGAGGAAGCGGCTGAACGGTTTATAAACGTAGGCTTTGTAAGTACCTTATCAAAATAATCTTCATTCTGATTATGTGCAATCTGCGAAGCGCTGACCTTTTGAGGGAGCGACATAATTTCGGCATTTTTATATTTAAAATCTAAGTTTTTCTTCAAAAGGTCACCATAATTAAATTCATCAGAAACTTGTTCAGTCTCCTGAGCTAAGTTCATAACAAAATCAAGCGAATCTTCTGTTCCCATGGTTAAAACATCACTGCGCTTATCTATTATCTCGAATTTCCAATTTGGATATGGTTGCAATAAAGTAACAGGAGTTGCTGAAAAATCAGCTGTTTTTCTCAATTCATACAATGACGGATTAACAAGAGCAGTAAGCATAATCCAATCACAAATTGATTTACAGCGTTCAACCGTATAAGGCTCAATTATCGACTCAAACACTAACTTTGAGTAAAGATTTGAAAGGTACTTTTCAATATTTTTTATTGAAGCAACCATAATAAGTTTTTCTTTTGCTCTTGTCAAAGCCACATATAAGACGCGCAATTCTTCTGCAATTTCATTTTTGGATATTTCAATTTCAACCGCAAGCCTTGGCAAAGTATTGTACCTACAAATTCCCTGTCTGCGCTTTATTCCAAGACCGGCATAGCTGTCAATCAATACATCTGACTTTAGGTCAGTTTTGTTAAACTCATGAGCTGCGTCTGCAATAAAACAAACAGGAAATTCAAGTCCCTTGGATTTGTGTATACTCAAAACTCTTACGCCGTTAAGTGTGATCGGATTGATACTTGACGACGCAGGAACGGCTGTTTTATTGTTAATAAGGTTATCTATGAATGATACAAAGTCTGACAGGGTTTTAAATCCGTTTGCTTCAAAATTACGTGCGTAAACTCTTATAAGATTTAAATTTTGCAAAGGAGACTCCCCGCCTCTTACTGCTGAGGTAACTGCTCCAAGTGCAGTAGTTTCATATATTTTGCCGATAAGCTCATCAACGGTACTTATACATGAATATGCCCTGAGGTCAGCTAATTCTTTGAGAAAATCTTTTGCCTTTTTATCGGTCTTTGAAAATTTGACAAGTGATGTATAAAGATTAGAATGACGGTCATTGCTGCGAATCAATGAGAGTTCATCGGGTGTAAAGCCGTAAAGCGGACTGCACAGTACGGACAAAAGTGGGATATCAAGCGTCGGATTGTCAATTATTCTCAAAATACTCAGCAAAATTTTCACTTCTAATGTCTCAAAGAAGTTTTCTTTTTCTTCACAGTAGGCAGGAATTCCACACTCAGCAAGCACGTTTACGTATTTGTTGGCTTTAGATTTTGTTGAGCGCAAAATCACGGCGAAATCTCCATAAGTTACACTACGCTGAACATCACCGTCTTTGACGGTAAAACCGCTACCCATCATTTTGTGAATTTTATTGGCAATGTGTCTCGCTTCAATCTCTACATAATCTTCATCTTCAAAAGCAGACTTTTCTATAAGTGATATTTCAAAATCACAACTATCACTTTCAGGATATTTTGCACCGGTATTCAGACGTTCGTCTGCTGTGTAGTCCATCCCTGAAACCTGTTTTGTCATAAGTCTGGAAAAGATAAAGTTAACGGTATCGCAAACCTCTTTCCTGCTTCTAAAATTCTTATCAAGAATAATAGTTGCAGGATAAACAGGATTACGTTCATCGAACTTTTTATAACTTTCTTTTCTGTTGATAAAAATTTGTGGTTTTGCCTGACGAAATCCGTATATACTTTGCTTAACATCACCAACAACGAACAGGTTGTTTTCATCATTGCTGGCACAATTAAAGATGAGATTTTGAACATCATTTACATCCTGAAATTCATCAACTATTACCGCATCGTAACGTTCGGAAATTTCATACGCCTGCGGAGTTTTTATGTAACCGCCTTTTTCATCGGGTTTTGCAAGCAATTTTACTGTCAAAAGTTC
Organism: Ruminococcus sp. YE282; assembly: GCA_900101355.1. Lineage (GTDB taxonomy): Bacteria > Bacillota > Clostridia > Oscillospirales > Acutalibacteraceae > Ruminococcoides > Ruminococcoides bromii_A. The sequence continues at coordinate 47,897 of FMUV01000016.1, read as the reverse complement.
GACATCGGCAAATGAAAGAATGTTCTTTTTGGATTTTAATAAATCAAACTCTTTTATATATTCTCTTACAAGTTCAAAAAGTACAGCTACAATGCTTTCGAGCTCTGAAAATTCAGCACAAGCTTCTGCCTCGCTCCTGCAAAAATATGAACTTATCTGTTTTATTGTGATTTTAACTTCATCGCGGTTAGAAGAAACGGCAAGTTTGAGCGGATTATCCTTATATCCCCTCGGGGCAGACATTCTGCCAGATTTAAATGAAGATAAGTGCATTACAATATCATCCCAATTTGCGGATAATAATCTTTTACCCAACTCATTTAAAAATACAAGGTCACTCTCAAATAGCTCTATTGCCTTTTCCTTGAGTTTTTGATCGTCGTCAAGGAGCTTAATGGAATTTTCGGTCAAATTAACTGCATGGTTTACCGCAGGAACAGAATAATCTATTATAATTTTTCCCCATATTGAATCGGCAACCGAATGCTCGCCGTAACTGCTGAGCATATCATCAAGCCATTTATTCGGAAACGGCTGTGTAGACAAAAACGTACAAATTTTCAGAACTGTCTCACGCAATTTGGTGTCTCCACCCTTGCTTGAAAATGCATCAAGAAGTGATGAAAATTCTTTGCTTTCAGTCTCATAAAAAGTTTCAAACGACTTGTCAAGTGCTTGATTTCTGAGAATTTCAAGTTCTCCTTCGTCTGCAATTCTAAAATCAGAAGACACACCTGCCGCATGGAAATATTCACGAACAATATTTCCGCAAAAGCTGTCAATAGTTGATATGCTTGCGTTATATAACAATTGTTTTTGCATAAGCAGCCTTGAGTTGTATGGGTCATTTTCAAGCATACTGTTTAACGCTTCAGTGATTCTTTGTCTCATCTCAGCAGCTGCTGCACGGGTAAAGGTTACAATAAGCAATCTGTCAACATCAATAGGATTGTCCTTGCGTGTAATAAGGTTAATTACACGCTCAACCAAAACAGCGGTTTTACCGGAACCGGCGGCAGCTGAAACAAGAACAGAACCGTCGGTTGAATATATTGAATTTAGCTGTTGTTTTGTCCATTCTCTGTTCATTTCAGCACCTCCCCGTCAAGTCCTTTTTCAATCTGCTTAAAAACTTCTTTATTGTCAACATCAAAAGTATTTCTTGCTTCACTCATACGATATGCACAAACGCTGTCATATGGGCAGTATTCACACGCATCGTGCGCTCCCTTTGCTGGAGATGCAGGGATATTGCCTGAATAAAGCTCCTGTCCCATTGAAATTATTGTGGCATCAAGTTTTTTAAAGATTTCTCCAAACTGAGCGATATTTGCAAGGCTTCTGTCTGACATGGGTGTATCAAGTTTAATTTTTACAGGAATATATTTGCCAAGCTCCGACTTATCCATTCCTCGAATCACTTTGACATCATCAAGCAAAATACCGTTCATTTTTAATTTTGTATCAAGTGTTCCTTCTATTTTTTCCGCGGTTGTATTATCATCGGCAGAAATAACGGGAACCGTAGCAGGCATATAAAGAATACCGGCAGGTACAAAATCGCCATATTTTTCTTTTCCGTTCACTTTGAGGGCATAAAGATAAAGAAGCATTTGGAGGTTAAGTCCGTAAAGAATATCCGATAATTTAAAAGTTTTGGTACCGGTTTTGTAGTCAACAATTCTTATATATTTTTCTGCCCCGTTATTCATAACGTCAACTCGGTCTATACTGCCGTATACGGCAATATTTTGACCTGTCGGAAGTTTAATTGTGTATGCGGGTATTTCTGTTCCGATTTTCAGCTCACAATCCGAAACATCAAAATCACTTTGTGATAATTCTTTTATTATATGTTTCATTAAAACTAAAACATTAGTCTGCAAAACGTTGAGTTTATAAAGAAATGATTTACTTTTGGTGTCGGCTCCGCCGAAGTGGCTTTCAATATATGTACCGACAGTCGAATCTATAAAACTTTTAATTTTATCGTCACCAAATGTTGAATATTCTTTTTTGGAATATTTATTAAAAAATTGTTCAAGTAAATAATGCACAAGCGTTCCGTATTCAAGCGGATTAATTTCTGCTTTTCTGCGTTCACGAATGTTGAGCCCGTAGTTACAAAAATATGAAAAATGACAAAGACTGAACTTTTCAATCTGAGAAGCAGAAATATTTAAATTGTCACCGAATAAGAGCTTTGCATTTTCACTGTTTTCTATTTTAAACGGCGAATCATCAAGTGAACGTTCTACTGCTCCGCACTTTGCAGAGTAATACTCATCTTTCTTAAGAATTTCATCTAAACCAAAAAGAGATGATGAACCGCCAGACATTGAACGGGCATATTCTTCAAATGCAGGCGCTTTGGCATACATAGCGTCTTTTCTCGAATCAAAATCGGCACTGTCAAGCATTGGAATGTGCGGAAAAACTTTTTTGATTTCGTCGAATATAACAGACGGAGTATATTGTGTACCGAGCAAATCGACAGCAGGATATGACACAAACAGTTTTTCTGACGGAGAAGTCATACAACAATAAGTCTGAAATGTTTCAAGATTAGCAAGGTCAGAAGAATCTACGGAAAGTTTAATTTCATTTAATGACAGAAGTTTCATTTCATATGATGAAAACAATCCGATTGTCTGCAGAACAGCAGGAAAGTTGCCGTCCGTACAGCCTATCAAAAATGACGCTTTGTTATCGCACAACCTTACTCTCTCCGATGTTGTAACATTAACGCAGTCAAGAGTTTGGGGTATTCGTGAAAACTCAATTGAGGAAATTTGTATTGATAAAAGCTCAAAATATCTTTTTGCGGAAAGCCTCATCTCGGAAGTTATGGCAACAGTTTTATCAAGAGCGTCCATCAAAAAATTCCAAATTCTTATTTGCTCCGCACCAAGTCCTTTTTGGATTCCATTTTCAAGTTTGTCATACATATTGCCAAGGGTCTTTGGTACATCAAATTTACACAGTAAATCATAAAGTTGGGTCGTTATTTCTCTGCCGTTTTTATCCTTTATATTATCTTTAAAATAAAGTAACGATTCAACAATTGATTTTCTTACTTTCTCGGCAACCCTGAGGTTCTTAGTGTCAGATTCTGAAAATTTATCGGAAAAACCTCTCGGATTTTGCTTAAACTCAGATTTAAAAGCAGAACCGTTAATATTCCATATAAAAACATAATTCTCAAATATGCTGATTTCATCGGGAGAATTATTTGTCAGCCCGGTTTTAAGCAGTGACAAAACATCCTCACGCTCAAAATCATCCAGAATTATTCTGAAAACAGAATTTACAAACCTTATAACAGGCTTAACGTCAACAGTCTTATGAACATCCATAAAATACGGAATATCATATTTTTCAAAAACCATATCAAGTATTCCGTTATACGGTAAGGTATCATGACAGATTACCAAAATATCAGAATATTGATAGCCACGATTTATAACCAGGTCTTTTATGCGCTTGGCTACAAAAGCACACTCATCATATGTATTGGAAGCAGAATATAATTTTATATTCTGAGGTTCTATATCACTTTTAGCATATTCATTGCGAAAAATTGAGCTTTCAAGCAAAGCCAATTCATCGTTTTTATATTTTTTTAATTCCGTAAGTTTAATCGGCGTTTTAATATCGACAAAGTCTTGTTTTGCATAATTTTTTAGAATCTTATATGTCTTATTTGACGTTGCAAACAATTCCTCATTGTCATTAGAAAAGACATCAAGTGTGAGCGAAATGCAGATGTATTTACAGCGTGAAATCAAAAGCCTGAGAACCTTTAGCTGCTGAGCCGTAAAGTCACTGAACGAGTCTATGTAAAGATAATAATCTTTCAAAAGCTCATTATTCTCTACAAGAATATTATATAATCGTGTTAAATCATCAAGCGGGTCAATATAACTTTGTGAAACAACTGCATCGTACGTATCAAGAATAAGTGCAGCATCAGAAAGTTTTGATTTTAATGTATTATCAGTAATAAAGTTTGAAACATTTCTCAGCATTTCAGGAGAAATGTTATTTTTCTTGCAATCTGATAACGTACCAAGCATTAACGAAGTGTTGCTTTTGGAATTTTTGGAATTAAGTACAGTCAGTTTTTCAGACAGCTGTTCAAGTGCAATATTCATTACTACCGCACGTGTTCCTTTATCAATTACATTTTTGGGATTGTGGGAAGTCAATTCAAAAATATAATTACAAAAACGTGAAAATCCAAACACTTTAACATTTCTAGACTTTCTCGCGCCAAGAATATCAAGAAACGCTTTTTCCGTTTCAAAAGTTATTTGGTCGGGAACAAGCGTTATTATATTTTCATTTTTGCTTTCGGCAAGTTTCTTTATTGAATTGTAAATATATGTGGTTTTGCCCACTCCGTTTTTTCCGAGAATAAATTGAAGCATATTCCCTCCGAAATTTGTGTTAAATCAGTTTTTAAAATTTATATAATTTATATAATTATTATATAATAACATGTGCGTCAAAAACAGGACTTTGGTTTTTGTGATTATTTTAGCATAGAGATTAAATAGTAACAATGCGTTCAAAATCAAATTTGCTTTTGATTTTCAAAGGAAGAGCAAAATTGTTCAAACAATTCTACAATTTTGAATTTATACTGATACTGTTCGTTTTTTACAATATCATACTGCTTTTGGTCAAAAACCTCACGAGCCTTTGAATCTTTTTCGCTCTCGCTTGAAATGCAAATTGACGGGTACATTACACACCACCAATTATGACCCTTTCCTTCACCTATTGTTATTCGAAGGGCATCGTACATTCCCGACGGAAGAGTGTAATTATCGTAGTACCTTGTAGAAAAATACATATTCGTTATTTCAGCCTTTACCGAATAATCAAATCCGTTATTTAATACTTCCGCATATGCCACATCAGCTATGCTTTGAAGATTTTCAGAAATTACTTTTTCCGCCTCTTCCTTGGATTTTGCACTTTCAAAAAGAGACTGAGTAAAACAAAGAACCTTATCTCTGACTTTCAGTTTCAAATTTTGGTCAAAATCCGAATCTGAATTTGCAAGGATGTGCAATCTGAAAACCTCATCCGAAATTTGTGAACACTCAGACTGGAACGGTATCATTGAATAAATAACTGCAAGCACAAATGCTATGCAGGCTGATTTAATAAATATTTTCATAAAAATAACCTGTCCTCTCTTGGAAAAGATTATGGGCAGGTTATTTTGATATTATACAACAAAGCAGCCTTTTTTTGCAGGCTTGCATAAAAATGTTTCTTTATATATTGATTTTAAGGCTTCAACGCATTTTTTTGCCTTTCTATCAGATGTAAAAACAGCAAAAACTGCCGAACCGGAACCCGACATTCCTGCACCTCTTGCACCTGATTTAAGCATAATACGTTTAATGTCCGCAACTTCGGGAATTTGCAGTGCAAGTTCAAAGTCGTTAAATATAGTTGTTGAAATCAAGAACATATCACGGCTGAAAAGTGCCTTAATCATCTCATCTGTGTATGACGGATGGGGATTCAGCGCATCAACCTTTTTATAAGCTTCCGCAGTTGACACACTTACATTGTCAGGCTTACAAATAACAATTGAATAACAATTAAAAGACGGCATCTTTTTTAACACGGTTCCTATTCCTGTTGCAAGCATAGTACCGCCTTCAAGGCAAAACGGAACATCCGCTCCGACTCTTTCGGCAATTGCGTGCATCTCTGCAGGCTTGAGCATTGAATCAAAAAGGACATTAAGTCCAAGTATTACGGCAGCTCCGTCACTGCTTCCGCCGGCAAGACCTGCCTGTGCAGGAATAGTTTTGTTAATATCAATATGAACACCTTTAACATCTGTTTTGCAGTAATCAAAAAAACGATAGGCAGCTTTGGCACATATATTACTGTCATCGCAAGGTATTCCGTCATAGTTACAGGATACGGTTACCGCTCCGCTGTCATTATCTTCAAGAGTGATTATATCGTAAAGGTCAACAGCCTGCATTATTGTTGAAATATCGTGATATCCGTCAGTGCGCTTTCCTACAACATCAAGTGTAAGATTAATTTTTGCCGGGGCTTTTACCTCAACCTTCATTGTTTAGCTCCTTCAAAAACTCTCTTATGCGTTCAAGAGCTATTTTTAGATGTTTTAGCGAGTAAGAATATGAAACACGTACAAAGCCCTCTCCGCATTTTCCAAATGCAGTTCCCGGAATAACGGCAACATGCTTGTCCATAATCAGCTTTGTACAAAATTCTTCAGATGTAAGTCCGGTACTTTTTATGCAAGGAAATACATAGAACGCACCAAGAGGCTCAAAGCATGAAAGACCCATTGCGTTAAAACCGTCAACCACAAGCCTGCGACGCATATCATATTCATCACGCATCTTATTTATATCACGGTCACCGTTTTTTAGTGCCTCAATAGCGGCATACTGAGCTGTTGTAGGAGCCGACATTATACCGTACTGGTGCAACTTTGTCATCTGGGCAATTATAGGAGCAGGACCGAGTGCATATCCAAGTCGCCAACCGGTCATTGCATATGACTTTGAAAAGCCATTTATTACTACGGTTCGCTCGTACATTCCGTCAATTGAAGAAATTGATGTATGAGTGTTGCCTCCGTATGTAAGCTCGGAATATATTTCATCAGACAACACAAGCAAATCGTGTTTTTTGATAACCTCTGCTATTTCTTCTAAATTCTCTTTAGCCATTATTGCACCTGTCGGATTGTTTGGATAAGGCAGAACCAAAAGTTTAGATTTTGGCGTTATTGCGGCTTCAAGATCTTTTGCTTTAAGGCGAAAACTATCTTCATTCTTTGTTTTTATAATTACAGGTTTTCCGCCTGCCATTACTGTAAGCGGTTCATAACAGACAAATGAGGGCTCAGGAATAATTACTTCTTCTCCCTCATTTACAAGCGTACGAAGAGCAAGGTCAATTGCTTCACTGCCGCCGACAGTTACAAGAATCTGCTTGTCAGCTTCATATTTTACACCGAACTTGCGCTCAAAATAATCTGAAATTCCGTTAAGAAGCTCAGAAAAGCCTCGATTCGGAGAATACCATGTTTTGCCCTTTTCAAGGCTTCTTATGCCCTCGTCACGAATATGCCACGGGGTTTGAAAGTCAGGTTCGCCAATACTCAGTGAAATAACGTCGTCCATCTCATTTGCAATATCAAAAAAACGACGTATGCCTGACGGAGGAATTGTTTTTATGCTGTTGTTAATGTAATTGTCATAATTCATCAGAGAATTAAGCTCCTCTCGTCAACCTGGTTATCGGAATTAATCAAATTCATTCCTCTGTCCTTATAACGGCGCATAATAAAGTGTGTTCCTGTTGAAAGCACACCGTCAATAGTTGAAAGTTTTTTGGCAACAAACATAGCTATATCCTGCATTGTTTCGCCCTTAACAATAAGAGCAAAATCATAAACACCTGCCATAAGATAAACGGATTCAACCTCGTCAAATGCCATACACATTTCAGCCATTTCATCAAAGCCTGTTTCTTTTTTAGGAGTTACTCTTAACTCAATAAGTGCTTCAACAAAGTTGTCGTCCAAACCGTCCCAATTTACAACAGCCTGATAACCCTTGATTATTCCTTTATTTTCATATTCTTTTATTTGTGCTTTTATGTAGTCCTCAGGCTCTCCGAGCATAGAGGCAATTTCGGATGTAGTAAATCCGGAGTTTGTACTTAAAAGCTGTAATAGTTTATCCATATATAATTCCTCCTGTTTTTCAGATATTATACTGCCTGTACGGCAAAATTGTCAACAGTATTAATAAGACTTACACATATTGACGTTGCTATGCAGTATAGTTCGTTTGAACTGTCTGTAATTGTCAGCTCATAAGAACCTCCGCAATTTTTCTGTGACAAAATGACCGAATTATCAACGTCAATGATACTGAAATTTTTTGTAATAACCTCGCCTTTGATGTGCCAGTTATTTCCGTAAAAATAAGAATGTATTCCTTTTTGCGTCAGAACGGTTACAAAAGTCACATGAGATTTTCCAACCTTAAAAACGAAGGTCTTGGTTCCGACAATCGGCAGTTGACGAATTTTTGCTATAACGTTATTTTGTGTATCCTTTAAAACAATGGTAACATTTGATTTTGGTTTCATTTTTTGAAACGAAGCATAATACTTAGGGTTTCCAAGTTCATCATAGACGGTATATATAGCCTTTGATGCGGAATCATCTCTCTTTATAAAAAGCTTCATATATATCACCGAAAGTTAATTTTCTTGATTATCTAATTCATTTAGCCAAACATTTACAGATGCGTCGCTCGGCATTCGCCAGTCGGAACGTGGAGAAAGCGTAACAGAACCCACCTTTGGTCCGTCAGGCAAACAAGAACGCTTAAATTGCTGAGCAAAAAACCTTTTTACAAAAACAGTAAGCCACTTTTTTATTGTAGCATTGTCATACTTGCCCGAAAAAGAAAGCTTTGCCATATAATATATTTTACTCGGAGTAAACCCACAGCGTACCAAATAGTAAAGGAAATAATCGTGGAGCTCATACGGACCTACAACGTCTTCTGTTTTCTGGGCAATCTCACCATTATTATCCGGAGGCAGTAACTCCGGACTTACAGGCGTATTTAAAACATCAAGCAAAACGGATTTTAACGGTTCATCGGATTTATCTGCCTCATAAGCTGTAAGATAACGCACAAGGGTTTTGGGAATTGATGCATTAACGGCATACATACTCATATGGTCTCCGTTATATGTTGCCCAACCAAGTGCAAGCTCGGATAAATCACCTGTACCGATTACAAGCGCACCGTACTTATTTGACAAATCCATAAGCACCTGAGTTCTCTCTCTTGCCTGTGAATTTTCATACGTTATATCAGTTAATTTCTCATCGTGATTGATGTCTTTAAAATGCTGCCTGACAGAAAGGGTAATATTAATATCTTCAAAGGATGTTCCGTACGCCTGCGCAAGTTTTTCTGCATTGGATTTTGTTCGTCCTGTTGTTCCAAAACAGGGCATTGTTATTGTATGAATATTTTTTCTGTCTATACCAAGAGCGTCAAAAGCATGTACACATACAATAAGAGCAAGAGTGCTGTCAAGTCCGCCCGACAAACCAAGCATAACATTTTTTATGCCTGTATGGGCAAGACGGGTAGCCAATCCGGTTGACTGAATTGTGATAATTTCTTCGCATCTACTCTCAAGGTCGCCTGCGCTTGACGGAACAAACGGTGTTTGAGAAAATTTTCTTTCCAGATTAACGGCTCTTTTTGCCATTGCAAATTTTTTAATCACATATTTACCGTTAAATGTATTGCAAAAAGTCGTGGAACGTCTTCGTTCATATTGCAGCCTTTCAACATCAATATCTCCGTATATAATCCCCTGCGTAAATCTTTTGCTTTCAGAAAGAATTGACGCATTTTCGGAAATTATGTTATGTCCGGAAAATACCATATCGGTGGTACTTTCTCCAAAACCCGAGTCACAGTAAATGTATGCGCAGTACAATTTTCCGCTTTGCATTCTTACAAGTTCGTGTCTAAACTGCGCCTTGCCAATCAAATCATCAGATGATGAAAGATTGCATATAACGGTTGCACCGTTCAGTGCCAGCTCAACTGACGGAGATGAGACTACCCACAAATCTTCACATATTTCAATTCCGAATTTAAAATCCGGCATATCTGCACATTCAAAAATTTGATAAGGTGATAACAAAATATTTTCTGAATCTGCATAATCAATGTAAACAGAAACATCCTTACCGCTTGCAAAATGACGAACCTCATAAAACTCGCCGTAATTCGGAATGTTCACCTTGGGAACAATTCCAAGAATTTCACCTTTATAGATAACAACCGCACAGTTATAAAGTGACTGCATAACAGCAATCGGCGCACCAATTACAATTACAGTGTCAAGAGACTTTGATGACTCTTGCACTTTACGCACTGCGTTTTCAGCTGATTTTAACAAAGCTGTTTGCAGAAAAAGGTCCGAACAGGTATAGCCCGTTACGCAAAGTTCAGGAAAAACAACAATTTCCGCACCATTATTACATGCCTCTGATACAAAATCAATTATCTGATTTGCATTATAATTACAGTCGGCAACACGGATTTTAGGGGTTGCCGCCGCAGCTTTTACAAAGCCGTATTTCATCTTCTCACCCTTTATAAAATAATAACCACAGGTAAGATATACCTATGGTTATTATACAACATTACATATAATTATACAAGCACTTAGCCGATTTTAAATCGGAGCACGCTCTGCTTTGGTTGCAAGAAGCAGAGCGTGCGATAGATTGCAAGGGTAAAAGGAGCGTTAGCTCCTCGGGCTTTCGGTGGGAGATTATAACTCCGTCGAAAGCCCGGATATTCCCCCGACGCCTAAGAGGCGGGGAATATCTGCACTATGTTATATTTATCACAGCAATGTGCGGGTAAGTCTGTCTCTGTGGAATAAATATTGAGTTTCAAGCATAGGCTCAAAGCCTGCAATATAACAGCTTGTGTATCCCATCATAAGCCAAAACCACATTACCATAAACGATATGTCGTAGAGCAAAGCCTTTTCAAAAAGCGAATAAAACAAATACGCAAACAAGAACGAGAACAAACAGGGATAGACATCATTTCTGAAAACTTTATCTATTCGTAAGAACAAATGCTGAGCAGCGTGCTTTGCAAACCTGAATCCGAAAACACCAAACAGACTGAATCCGATTATACCAGTTGACACAAGAATAGTTAAAAATCCATTGTGTAAATCACTGTTATGATAAGAAAATTTTAGCGTTCCGTTTAAATATTCGCCGCTGTAAAAGATGATATTGCCGTTAGAAATACCGATTAACGGAGAAATTTTAAACAAATCAATAGATTCTTTCCATAATTTAAAACGACCGCTGTCAATATTCTTGTTTTGATGGTCAAAAGTGACCGCTTTACTTGTTTCTTGTTTTGAAGAATTATTTTCTTTTTCAGAAATAATTTCATCATCATCAAACAAAATATCAATCATAGCATTTGTTTTTGACGTTACAACAGAGAAACCGGCTTTAAATATTGACCTGAACATCAATGAAGAACCAATTATAAAGCAAGCTATTAAAATTAAAGACACTATCTTTAAAACAACCTTTGAAGCGGTAAGCCCGAGCTTATCGGCAAAGAATATATATGTTATATATACAATGGCATATCCTATCATAAGCACAAAAGACGCGTTTGAATCACACAAAACAAGCGAAAAAACATTTGTAACTATGCAAATTGCAAGCCATACCCGGTTTATACTCGGCTTGTTTATATTGCTCAGGAAGCTGCATTTTGAAAGCATATGGCAGCAAACTATTGCAACAACCGAACAAAAGCCGAGAAGATTGGGATTTACAAACACACCGGTAAAACGATTTTCGTAAATAGGAAATTTTACCCATACCCACGAAAAGCTAATACCAAACATAAGACAAAACATTCCAAAAATGTTAGCTATCGTTGTAATATAAATAATCAGTTTTGCAATAAAATACAGTTCTTTTCTAAAATCAAAGTCAGGCTCGGTGTGCGCTCCGTAAAAAACAAAAAAACAAATTAGCACATGCAAAAGCATCAACAAGCTGTAAAATAAAGTAATGGAATAATTAAATAAAATTGTGACAAGTGATACTACCAAAAATGCGCCAATCCACAAACCAAATCGAAGTTTAAAAAAGGTATTATATCTGCGCTGATTTAAAATCACAAGTCGAACACCCCACAGAAAAAGCGGCACAAGAAAAACATACGCAGGAATTTGAAGAAAAGAAACGTTGCAAAAAAACAAATCAATAATGTAAAGCGTTCTGAACAGCGAAGTATCTTTTAATTTTTCTTTAAAAGCAACCATTTTTACCTCTCAAATGCGTAATTGTAACAATGTTCATTTAATAATTTAACAAAATACATCTTTAACTGTTTTAAACATTAACTTAATATCGGAAAAAAAGCCAAAATTTTTAGTATACTGCAAATTATACTTCATTTTCTCAGGTAAAATTTCATTAATGTATACATAGTCAGCGTCTTTGCTTGAGCTTAAAAGTTTTTCCTCGTCTTTGTACATAATAGAAGCAAGCGAGGTTATTCCTGCAGGAATAAGCAATGTGGCATAATACTCGGGTTTATACTCGTTTACATATTTTGGCACTTCCGGGCGAGTGCCGACAATTGACATACTGCCTGAAAGCACATTAAAAACCTGAGGAAGCTCATCAAGACGGTATTTACGCAAAAAACGTCCAATATTTGTAACACGAGAATCACTGTCAGTAGTTACCAATGTGCCGATTTTGTCAGCGTTTTGTACCATTGTACGAAACTTTAATATTTTAAATATCTTGCCATAAGTCGTAACCCTTTCCTGTCTGTAAAAGACAGGACCCTCAGAAGTAAGTTTTACGGCAAAAGCAATTATTATTATCGGAATAATAAGTAAAATTAGCAATATAAATGAAACTACAATATCAAAGGCGCGCTTTAAAATAAGGCTGCCGTTCTTGTGGCTGAGGATATTATAATATTCCTTTACTTCATCACACCTGAACTGCGGCGGAAGTTTAGAAAATGACTTCATAAAACAACTCCTAAATTCACACAATTACAGATAATTATATCCTTTTTAACTTTTGTTTTCAACAAATATGTCAAAACATTCATAATTTACGGCATAACGTAAAAACCGACGGTATGCAGCCGTCGGTTTTTATGTAATTTTATGGAGTGATCCAAACACATGAAGTTTTTTAGTTAAAACGAAATTCAATCTTTAAAAAGTAATTATTGAATTTCTATGGATATATAGTATCACAGTTTTTGTGTAATGTCAACACATTTTTGGTAAAATATTCAAAAATTATAGATTTGTTTTTAAGTGTATAAATACTTGACTTCGAGGCTAAAAAAATGTAAAATTAAATGCGTAAGGAAGTTGTGTTATGAATAACGAGTTTTCACCTGATTTGGTTTCACTGTTAACCGATGACGGTAAAGAAATTGAATTTGAGATTCTCGATACTGTTGATTACGGAGAAAGTACTTATTACGTCCTGTCGCATCATTTTGATAATCCAAGTGATGCGCTTAACAGAGCTTTTGAGTACTATATATTTGAGGTTGTCAACGACGACGGTGAAGAAAAGCTGATTGAGGTTGAAGACGAGCACACAGCTCAAGAAGTTTATAAAATATTTGAGGAACGATACAATAATTTGCTTTTTGAAAATTGTGAGTAGATTTGCTTCGACTTCATATAATAAATTAGACATCGTTAATAATATAATTTAAAAATTAAAATTCCTGCCCGATACGTGTATGATTTTAAAATAACCCTACAACACTTAAATCGGGAGCCTGGCTCTTTGAGCGGTGTGCAGACCTCCCAGTTTGGAAGAAGGGAGCCTGAAGCTCAAAGGAGGGCACCCACCTGCTTTTTTGTAGGCAGGTTATTATTTAAATCTTACGGTCGGGCGGGTTTTATGTTTTTTATACATAGGAGAAAATTATGGATGTTTCAGTTTTAGGCTGCGGAAGATGGGGCAGCTGTATTGCCTGGTATCTTGATAAAATCGGTCACAATGTGTTAAGTTGCGGTCTTAAGGACGCACCCGAATTTATACAGCTTGAAAAGTATCATAAGAATGACTACTTGACCTTTCCCGACAGCATTGAAGTTTCATCAGACCTTGAAAAAGCTGTTAAAAGAGCTGAGGTAATCGTTATTTCTATATCTTCTCAATATCTTCGTTCATATTTTGAGGATATTTCTAAATATAATCTTGACGGAAAAATCATCGTGCTTTGTATGAAAGGCGTTGAGGCAACAACAGGCAAAAGATTGAGCGAAGTAGTCGGAGATTTTGTCGATGAAAGCAAAACGCCCGTTGCAGTATGGGTTGGTCCAGGACATCCGCAGGACTATGTAAAAGGTATTCCAAACTGTATGGTTATTGACAGTAATAATCAAGAAGTAAAAGAAAAACTTGTAAATGAATTTACAAGTGAGCTTATACGATTCTATCTTGGAACAGACTTGATAGGCAGTGAAATAGGCGCAGCCGCAAAAAATGTAATCGGAATTGCGGCGGGTATTCTTGACGGACTTAATTACACATCATTAAAAGGTGCTCTTATGGCAAGGGGTACAAGAGAAATTTCGAGACTTATAAAGGCTCTTGGCGGAAATGAAATGAGCGCATACGGCCTTTGCCACCTTGGAGATTATGAGGCAACCCTATTTTCACAATGGAGTCACAACAGAAAGTTCGGAGAAGAATATGTTAAAGGCAACACCTTCAACAAACTTGCCGAAGGTGTGATGACTTCAAAGGCTCTTTACAAGCTTGGCAAAGAAAATAATGTAGAATTGCCCATTGTAGAAAGCATATATAATGTTTTGTTTAATGATATGGACGTTAAGGAAGCAATCGGAAAATTGTTTTTACGTTCGGTAAAAAAAGAATTTTAATACATACTTGGGAGTGTTTTTATGAACAGTAAGTCTAAAAACAGGGGTAACTCAAAAACTCCTAATAAAAAAAGCTCATTAAGCACGGTTAGTACCATTAATAATCAAAGCAAATTTGAGAGTTTTATTGTAAATATCATTGCATTTCTTACAATGTTTGCGTTTGGTTACATTGCAATTATGAGCTTTATTCAGACAAGCGTTTTTGATGTTAGCAAATATTCGTCTGAGGTAGTCTTGTATCAAACAGACAACATAATTTTGAATATTGCTTTCACCGCATTGTTTGTATTCTTATTGTTCAAATTAAAGCGGTATTTCAATTTTTTTGCAAAAGTAAATATGAAATATATGGAAATTGCAATTGTTGCGTTTCCGATAATTATAGGTCTAATTTGGATTTTGTCTGTCACCTCGGTACCGGGTGCCGACAGTTACAGCCTTTTTGAAGCCGCAACAAGAGCGGCAAAAGGCGATTACAGTGCAATGCAAAACGTCACTGACTTTTATAATAAGGATTTCTATAAAGGTTATTCATACTTTAACTATTATCCGTTTCAACTTGGCTTTGTGTTATTCAGTGAAGTAATTTACAGAATCTTCGGTACCACAAGCTCAATGCCGATTCAGGTTATCAACGTTTTATGTGTCGGTATTGCATATCTCGGTATAGCAAAAATAACAAAATATCTGTTTAAAAGACGCTCAATAGAATTTATTGCAATTTTGCTCCTTGCAGGATTTATCCAGCCCGTTTTGCTTTGTACTTTTGTATACGGCAATATAATCGGAATGTGCTGCGCCGTTTGGGCAAGTTTCTTCTTAATCAGATATTTTCAGACTTCTAAATACACAATGTTGATACCAAGCGGACTTCTTTTGATATTTGCCGTGCTTGTGAAGTACAACAATATGATATATGTTATTGCCTTTGCAATCATTCTTATTGTACACACAATAAAGGCTAAAAAATGGCAAAGTATTGCATTTGCGCTTGCAATTTGCATTGCTTCGTTAGGTTCGATTCAGCTTGTTATTATGTCTTATGAATCAAGAGCAAACAATGAATTTTCAAGCGGAGTTTCACAGGTTTTGTACCTTGATTTGGGGCTTTCCGATTCATATATGGCACCCGGTTGGTACACAACAATTGCTAAAGATACATACGCTAACAACAGCTTTAATGACAAAGCTGCAAATGCTCAGGCTTGGAATGATATAAATCAAAAACTTAAGAAATTTGGCAATAACGCTTCATATACAATTGACTTTTTCGGCAAAAAGATTCTTAGTCAGTGGAATGAACCTACATTTGAAAGCATATGGATAAGCAAAGTTAAACAACATACCACCGATATTAATGCTATCGGAAAAAGCGTATATGACGGCAGCTTAGGACAATTGTTTGAGCTTCATTTTAATTTCTATATTCAAATTCTATATTCGCTTTTTGCTATTGGATTATGTCTGCTTATAATAAGGAAATCTACAAACTTATGCACAATATTGCTGCCTCTTGTAATTTTGGGCGGATTTGGATATCACCTGTTGTTTGAAGGAAAATCGCAGTATGTTTTGACATACATTCCGCTTATGATACCGACAGCGGCATACGCAATGAACAGTATTTTGGAGGGAAAATATACTACTCTTCATAAATATATTGATAAACTAAAACAGATACCTGAAAACAAACAGGCATAAAACAACGGGATGGTTACTTTCCATCCCGTTGTTTTTTAACCTATATTAGAAAAGTCATCAAATCCGACTTCTTTAAGTATATCTTTATAATAATTAACATCTTCCTGATTATAATCAATTCTGTTTTTCAGTCCCGCTTTTATACTTATATTTTTCTTAATGAAAATTCTTTTAAACCACATACAACACCAACTGAAAGGAAGCAAGAACGGAGCTTTTTCTAAATACGGATATGATTGTATCATTGATGATTTTTTTGGACAAACAGAGGAAATAAGATAAGACAGTTTTCCAGAGCCTTTTCCCTCGCTTTTGGTCTTTTCAAGGTATTTATATGTATTAATCATAGTACCCGCACTTGCTCTTCCTAAGCGACCACTGAGCAAAATAAGTGTTTCAAAATCATCAAATTTAAAAGTCGAGCAACTGTCTGAAAACCATTTGAAAGCTATTTCTCGCACACGATTTTCAAATTTTACAAGATTTAGCAGTTCGAGTCTTTTATTTAAATACTCCATATCAAACTGTGCCTGATGATTTTTATAATAAAAATAAATATCAAGAATCATTCTGATACCCAAGCCTGCTATTCTCAGGTGATTTGAGGAATGGACAAGAAGATAAACGTAATGGTCTTCAGGAGACAGTCGGTACGAATAAGTATAACCCTCTCGTTTAACTGTTTTGTCAAGTTGGTCAAAAAGGTATGGATAAAAGCTTTCATAATTATGAACGAGAGTCTTATGCATTTCAACGTACATATAGGGCTTTTTTTGAAAATGATACTGATTTTCACCGTCTTTGCGCAGAAATGAATATCCAAGTTCCGCAAATGCAACATTAACGCTGTCAAGCTGTTTCTCATCAAACAGAATATCATAATCCGAGATTGAGCGAAAATCACTGCGTGGATACTCTTTTTTTAAAAAATATCCTTTTACAGGTGCATTTTTTATCTTGTATTTGTCAAACGTTTTTAACAGTTTCTCCATTTCATAATTCAAATTAGTATCAAGCAAAAGTTCTGTACCCTTTATGCCGATTAAATTACTTCTGACTGAATCGGGAATATAGCTGTTTGGCAACCCAAGGACAGTATTTGCAAATATTGCCGAAAGTCCGCAATACCTAACATTTGAGATTATATTCTGCCAATTAATTCCTGCAAACGGAATCGGAATCTGCGTATTATTTGCCGCCGACGCAACTACATTTATAATATAGCTGAACTCTTTTTCTTCAATTTTGCTCAGTTTTGTTTTCATCGTCAGCTTTATCCTTTTTATCAAAAAATCCTGCCATCTTATTTTTTACAATAAAATACAAATGCCTGAAAACCTTGCTGTAAAACCAAAGATTAAGGTACATTCTATATGGAAGTGAATTTGTAGTATAAGACTTACCTTTGCGGTAAAAAGCAGTTACAACGCCATAAATATCTTCATCATAAATGCCATGTTCCTTTGTGAACTGATTGTCACCCCTCAAAACATAGCCACCGTCAGCATCAAAATCAACAATTCTATGCAAAACATATGAACCGTCTTTGCGCTTGTATAGAGGAATGTCAAATAAATGCAATCGTCCTTTGGGTTTAGACAATACAACAACATCTTCCCCGTCTCTCAGCATTGGAAGCATACTTGTTCCGCTCGGAGAAAATGTTACAGTTCCGCCGTTTTCAAGTTTTTCAACAAGAATTTCGATAATATCGTCAATTGTTACTTCTTTATTCAAGAATATCCGCATCCTTTAGCTTTTGGATAAAAACATCAATATCGGCTTCGGCTTTTTCGGAAGTTACCTCATATTCAGAAAGCAATTTATCCAGCAGCTCTTGATTATCGGCACCTTTTTGAAGAATTTCAAATAGAAATGCGCCTGTTTCGTTTAAATTTATGATACCGTTGAAATCTACCGTCATATCATTGACAGGCACAACAACATAAGAATCAGCAACTTTTCGCAGAATAAAGTCCTCTTTAATCTTCATATTTACACCAACTCGCATAATATTATACAATTTATTATAATATAAACATATAAAAAAAGCAAGGGCGTTGCAATTAATGCAACACCCCTGAAAATATATTACGTTAGTACAAATTAATACATACCGCCCATATCAGGTGCAGCAGGAGCAACAGCCGGAGCCGGCTCTTTAATATCAGCAACAAGTGACTCCGTTGTGAGTACCATTGCAGCTACTGAAGAAGCATTCTGAAGAGCTGAACGGGTAACCTTTGTCGGGTCAACGATACCTGCGGAAACCATATCTGTATATTCCTCGGTAAGTGCGTTGTAGCCGTAACCAACCTTATTAGCTTTCTTAACATTTTCAGCAATTACACTGCCCTCAAGACCTGCGTTTGCAGCAATCTGGCGAAGCGGCTCTTCAAGAGCTTTAAGAACAATCTTTGCGCCTGTTTTAGCGTCACCCTCAAGGGTTTCTACAAACTTTTCAACAGCAGGAATAGCGTTCATGCATGCAATACCGCCGCCGGCAACAATACCTTCTTCAACTGCAGCCTTTGTTGCAGCAAGAGCGTCTTCAATTCTGAGCTTCTTTTCTTTCATTTCAACTTCTGTTGCAGCACCAACCTTAATAACTGCTACACCGCCTGCAAGCTTAGCAAGACGTTCCTGAAGCTTTTCACGGTCAAAGTCAGAAGTTGTAGTTTCAATCTGCTGTCTAATCTGAGCAACTCTGCCCTTGATAGCATCCTTGTCACCTGCGCCGTCAACAATGATTGTATTTTCCTTTTCAATCTTAACCTGACGTGCAGAACCAAGCTGATCCATAGTTGTGTCTTTAAGTTCAAGACCAAGATCAGATGTAATTACAGTACCACCTGTAAGTGTTGCAATATCCTGGAGCATTTCTTTTCTTCTGTCGCCAAAACCCGGAGCTTTAACAGCAACACAAGTGAATGTTCCGCGAAGCTTGTTGAGTACAAGAGTTGTAAGAGCTTCACCCTCAACATCTTCTGCGATGATAAGGAGCTTTTTGCCTGACTGAACAATTTGTTCAAGCAAAGGAAGAATCTCCTGAGTTGTTGAAATTTTCTTATCTGTGATAAGAACAAGCGGATTGTCAAGCTCGGCAACCATCTTATCCGAATCTGTTACCATATAAGGTGCGATGTAGCCTCTGTCAAACATCATACCTTCTACTACTTCACTGTATGTCTCGGCAGTTTTTGACTCTTCAACTGTAATTACGCCGTCTGTTGTAACCTTATCCATTGCTTCGGCAATAAGTTTTCCGATAAACTCATCCTGTGAAGAAACTGTTGCAACTCTTGCAATATCATCTGTGCCTGCAACCTGCTGGCTGTTGTCAACAATTGCCTTTACAGCAACATCAACAGCATCAGCAATACCCTTTTTAAGTACCATTGGGTTTGCACCGGCAGTAACGTTCTTCATACCCTCACGAATAAGAGCCTGAGCAAGAAGTGTTGCGGTAGTTGTACCGTCGCCTGCTACATCATTAGTCTTAATTGAAACTTCCTTAACAAGCTGAGCGCCCATATTTTCAAACGGGTCGTCAAGTTCTACTTCTTTTGCGATAGTAACACCGTCGTTTGTGATTAACGGAGCGCCGTATTTTTTATCAAGTACAACGTTTCTTCCCTTTGGACCAAGTGTGATTTTTACTGTATCAGCAAGCTGATCAATGCCCTTCATAAGAGCCTTTCTTGCTTCTTCACCATATGCAATTTGTTTAGCCATAAGATTTTACCTCCAAAAATTATTCAACAGTTGCAAGAATATCTGACTGACGTACGATTGTAAACTCTTCGCCGTCAATTTTAACCTGTGTTCCTGCATACTTACTTGCAATTACTTTGTCTCCGACATTCAGATACATTTTTACTTCGTTGCCGTCTACAACCCCACCCGGGCCTACTGCAACAACAGATGCAAACTGAGGCTTTTCCTGTGCAGCTGACGAAAGAATTATACCACTCTTTGTCTTTTCCTCTGCCTCTTCAACTTTTAATACTACTCTGTCAAGTAATGGTTTGATAGTCATAAAACTGCCTCCTGAGATATCTATAATTAATAATTAGCACTCGTACTTCTTGAGTGCTAATTCTATTTTATACCATTTTTTCTAAATGTCAAGAGTAATTTGACTATTTTTGACCTTTAATTAAAATATTTTTTAAATCTTATGGACAACCCTGCATTTTGTGTACATATACGATAGTATACATAATGTAAATTAATGTTGACAGAGGTTAAGTTTTATATTAAAATGAAAATATAACATATTAAAGTAAGGGGATTATTTATGAAAAAGAAATCTGTTGTCGCAAAAATTCTTTGCGGTGCATTCGCATTAATAATGGCTGCCTCTGCAACTGCTTGTTCATCAACAAATGACCATCCTCTTGTACCTGCAGACGGCTATGAACTACCATATGAATACAACGACGGCTATGAAGCAAAGTTAAAAACCGTTGATGATACATATTATATGACAACAGCAACCGATGAAGACGGTAACAAAACCATTCACTTTAAAACTTCAGAAACCGAAGAGCAAGTAAAAGAGTATTACGATAAATATTTTGCAGATTTGGTTCCTGTTCGTCCAAAAGACAAGAACGATATATCAACCGGTTATTATGATAAAGAAAAACGTTTAGTCATTTATAACCTGTACATTTGGACTGCTAACGGAGAAACAAACTATAAAATGGGTACAAAAGCCTGTGATGATATTAATTCAGATGATATATGGGAAGTTGACGAAACAAGTAACACCACCACATCCGCTTCAACAACTACCGCTTCTACAACAGCTGACTAATACAAAATATAATAGCATATAAATTTTAAAATCCTCAGTTTATCTGGGGATTTTTTTCATTATTAATTAGCAGTTAAAAAGGTTTTTTTCAGCTGATAAAAACTTTTTATGTTGAAATTAATATATTTTCAATTATAAACTGTATTTATAATTTACAAAATCTTTTGTGTGCAACATTACGGATAACCTGAAGTTAATTGACAAATACTTTGCTTTTGTGATAAGATATTTTCTGAAATTTGAATGTTATCGTATTTTTGCGATATAACTTCAACGATTAAAAAAACAAATTAAAGAAGGAATTTTAATGAACAGCAGATTTAATGCACCGGCTGAAATTGCATCGCTGGTGTCAAAATCAGGTGTGGCAAAATCAAAGCTTTCTCTGCCAAAAATGATTTTGCTCGGACTTATGGCAGGAGCTTTTATTGCATTCGGCGGTGCGGCAAGCAATGTTGCAATGCACGGAATTGCAGATGTCGGGCTTGCAAGAGTAGTTGCAGGCGTAATCTTTCCCGTGGGACTTATGCTTGTTGTGTTTACCGGAAGCGAACTCTTCACAGGCAACTGTCTTATGATTATTCCGACGCTTGAAAAGAAAATCAAGATTTCTTCAATGATAAAAAATCTTGTTACGGTTTATATATCAAATTTTGTCGGCGCACTGATTATTGATTTGCTCATCACCTTTTCAGGACAACTTAATTACTCAAACGGCGGACTCGGTGCTTTCACAATAAAGGTTGCGCTTGCCAAAACAACAATTAATCCCGCAACGGCAATTGTCAGCGGAATACTTTGTAACATTCTCGTTTGCCTTGCAATTGTTATGGCAACGGTCGCAACAGATGCAATAGGCAAAATTTTCGGTGTATTTTTCCCTATTTGTGCATTCGTAGTCTGTGGATTTGAACACTGCGTTGCAAATATGTTCTATATTACAACCGGTGTTATGGCAGCTATGAATCCAGAATACGTTGCAAAAGCACAGGAGCTTTACGGCATTACAGCGCAGCAATGTCAAAATCTTGCAAACCTCTCGGGCTGTGAATCCTTGCTGTTCGTTACAATCGGCAACATAATCGGAGGTATGGTTTTTGTAGGACTTCCGTTTTACTTTGCATATGCACGCAAAAAGAACAATGAATAATGAATTAAAATAAATAATGTATATTAATTAAGGCAGCCATAAAGGCTGCCTTAGTTTTTACTCGCTTAACAACATTCTGTCGTTTTCTATTTTTGAGCCGCTTACTTCTTCAAATTTTTGAAGAAGGTGTTCAACGGTAAGTTTTTTCTTTTCTTCGCCCTCAATATTTAATATAACTTTGCCGTCACACATCATTATCAAACGGTTGCCGTGTGTGATGGCATCTTTCATATTATGAGTAACCATAAGAGCAGTAAGGTGATTTTCTTCAATTATCTTATCAGACAACTCAAGAACCTTTGCGGCAGTTTTCGGGTCAAGCGCCGCTGTATGCTCATCAAGAAGCAAAAGCTTTGGTTTTTGGATTGTAGCCATAAGAAGCGTTATAGCCTGACGCTGACCACCCGAAAGCAATCCAACCTTTGTGGTCATTCTGTCTTCAAGACCAAGGTCAAATTCTTTTAGCATTTCACGATATTTGTCTTTCTCAGATTTTTTAACGCCCCATGAAAGACCTCTGCGTTTACCTCTGCGAGCAGCGATAGCAAGATTCTCTATTATCTCCATATCGGCTACCGTACCGGTCATCGGGTCCTGAAAAACTCTTCCGAGGTACGGAGCACGTTTGTGTTCCGGAAGTCCCGAAATGTCTTTTCCGTCAATCAAAATTTCACCGCTGTCCACCGGCCATACACCAGCAATTGAATTGAGAACAGTAGATTTGCCAGCTCCGTTTCCGCCAATTACAGTACAAAAATCGCCGTCGTTAAGTTTAAGATTAACGCCGTTGAGGGCACGCTTTTCATTGACAGTACCTGCGTTAAACGTCTTATAAATATTATTAATTTCAAGCATTTTTGCCACCGCCCATACGATTCTTTAAGTTTTCTTTTGCAAGCTTTTTAAACGAATTTTTGGATTTTCCCTTTAAATACGGAACTGCAAGGAAAATTGCCACTATTACGGCAGTGAAAAGCTTTGTATCGTCCGTAGGCATCTTCAACCAAAGTACAATGCCCATTGCGATATAATACAAAATTCCGCCGACTACAACCAAAATTAATCTGATGACAAAATTAATACGCTTGCGGAACAATGCCTCGCCGATTACCTCACCGATGATTACAGCGGCAAGACCGATTACAATTGCACCTCTGCCCATATTTACGTCTGAGAAGCCCTGATATTGCGCCGAAAAGGAACCTGCCAAGGCTACAAGGCCGTTTGAAAGTGCAAGAGCGATTACCTTTGCAACATTAATATTAATTCCCTGAGCCTTGCTCATTGAAGGATTGCTGCCCGTTGAACGGATAGTTGAACCCTGTTCTGTGCCAAAATACCAATACATCAGAGTGATTATAATTGCAGAAATAATCAAACCAACCAATATTGCCATATTAATGTTGCTTGCAGAAATTACAAGAGTATAATTTCTGTAACTTATCGGCAGGTTAGATTTTCCCATAATATTCAAATTGATTGAATACAATGCGATTTGAGTAAGAATACCTGAAAGAATATCGGGTATTCCCAACAAAGTATGTAAAAGTCCGGTAATAAGACCAGCCAAAATTCCTGCTACAAGAGCCGCAATAACCGCAATCCATACAGGAACACCGTTGATAAGCAGAATTGCAGTAACCGCACCGCCGGTTGCAAAAGAACCGTCAACTGTCAAATCAGCAAAATTCAGAAGTTTAAACGTGATAAACACGCCAAGAGCCATTATTCCCCAAATTATGCCCTGTGCAACATTGCCCGGAAGCTGTGATAACAGGTTCATAGGATTTAGGGATGAAAAATAAGATATAATTACATCCATGTTATTTCACCATATACCATACTTAAAATAAAACATTGGGGTGTGCGTTTTACAACACCCCAATAATTTTTAGACAAATTTAATTTACTCAACAGTTTCAAAGCCGTCAGGAACTTCTATTCCCAAAGCTTTGCATCTGTCTGCATCATATTTCTTGGTAGTAGAGGCATTCTGAATTTCCATTGTAGAAACATCTTTTCCGTTAACCAAAATATCATATGCCATTTCACCGGTCTTTTTACCAAGGTCATAATAGCTTATAGAAAGGGTTGCAATACCGCAGCCTTTGCATATTCCCTCTTCACCTGCAATAACAGGAATTTTCTTTTCAAAAGCAATGTTATTTACATTCTCGGCATTAGCGGCTGCTGTGTTATCTGTTGGAATATACAGAAAATCAGCTTCGTCACATGCTGTTGTTGTTACAGCGGCAAGGTCATTTGAGTCGGAGAATGAATATTCCTTAACAGTATATCCCTCTTTTTCAAAATAAGGTGTGATTGTGTCAACCTGATATTTTGAATTTGCCTCAGCAGAACAGTAGAGAATACCAACTGTTTTTTTGTCAGGCAAAAGTTCCTTTGCAAGCTCAGCCTGCTGGTCAAGCGGAGCAAGGTCGGTAGTTCCCGAAATGTTAATTCCCGTATAGCCTTTCCAATCACTGATTTCAAGTGCAGTAGCATAGTTGGTTACAGAAGTTCCTAAGATTGGAATTGTATCGGTAGCTGTATAAGCAGCCTGTAAAGCGGCTGTTCCGTTTCCGAGAATCAGGTCATAATTAGAAGAAACAAACTGATTGCAAATTGTAATACAGTTCTGAGAATCGCCCTGAGCATTCTGTTCATCAAATTTTACATTATCTGCACCGAGTTTTTCAGTAAGGGCGTCTTTGAAGCCTTTTGTTGCAGCGTCAAGCGCATCATGCTGAATAAGCTGGCAAATTCCGATATTGTAAACTTTAGCGGCATCACCTGAGTCAGAAGAGCTTGAAGAAGCTGATTCTCCGCAGCCTGCAAAACCAAGTGAGATTGTGAGTGCAGCAAGTGAACCCGCAATTATTCTTTTTGTCTTGTTCATAAATAATCCTCCTAAAAGCTTTAGTGCTTTTACACTTTTATGCGTTAATAATCTAACTTAGATAATTATACAAAAAAACAGGAAGATTTTCAATAGCAATTAAAATATTTATACGTTATTTATAATATCAAGTATCTCTTTTTGTCTATTTTGCTACAACATTGGAATCACCAAGTTGAAACTTGAGTTCCTTTATCATCACATCATTAAGGCTTACCCACATATTGACAGGAGCTTTGACCTTGCGGTTTGAATTTGTGAGATAAAAAATAACAGGAGTATTTCCCTCAAAAATATCAAGAACCCTTTTGGCTTTATGATACAATTCGGTATTTAAATCGTCAATTCTTAAATACAGTGCTTTAGGAATAGCAGGTACAGCGTTATTTGATGATGCATTTAAATTATGAACAGGATAATTTGGCGCTGCGTTGCGATTGACATCGAAATTTTTGCACTCTTCGTTTGTTCGTGCCTTTTCTACCGAATCACAAATTATCTTCGGTTCTTCATTTTCCTTAAAATTGAGATGTCCTCTGATTATCAAAGCATTAGAATCGTTTAAGAGCATTGCACACTTTTCGTAAACATTCGGGAACACAACAACTTCGATTGTACCGAATCTGTCTTCGACAACCGCAAAAGCCATCATTTTGTTAGTCTTAGTAAGCTGAGCTTTCACAGACTTTACTATACACACAACGGTAACGGTTTTTCCGTCAAAGTACAACTCACTGTCATTTGAAATTATTTCACCGATTCTGTCCGCCTTTGTAATTCTTGCAAAATCCGCATAGTCGTCCATGGGATGTCCGCTAAGATACATACCGGCAATTTCATTTTCCATATGCAAAAGCTCACTCTTGGGAAATTCAGGTAAATCAGGAAGGTTTGGCATTGAAGATTTATGATGATTATCATCACCGATTTCAAAAAACGAAAGCTGACCGTTAAGATTATGTTTTGATTCATAGTCAAGGTCATCAAGAACCGTTTTTGTAACAGCCAAGAGCTGACGTCTGTTAGCCCCCATTCCGTCAAAAGCACCGCATTTTATGAGACTTTCTATTGCACGGCTGTTCATATACTTTCCGTAAAGGCGTTTGCAAAAATCAAAAAACGATGTATAAATGCCCGAACTTCTTTCTGCTATTATGCGGTCAATAAACTGTCTGCCAAGATTTTTTACAGCCAACAATCCGTATCTGATGTTTTTTCCGCTTACTGTAAAATCGTGATTACTCTCATTTACGCTTGGAGGCAAAACATTGATGTTAAGGCGTTTACACTCGGTAATGTACTGAGCGGTTTTATTTTGGCTGCCGAGAACACTTGAAAGCAATGCGGCCATATACTCTCGTGGATAGTGACATTTTAACCAAGCGGTTTTATATGACGTAACGGCGTATGATACGGCATGCGCCTTATTGTACGCATATGAAGCAAAGCTTTCCATCTCATCAAAAATAGCATTTGCCGTCTTGGCGTCAACACCACGTCTTACGCAACCGTCAACTACCATATTGCCGTGCTCATCAACAAGGCCGTTGATAAAAATACTTCTTTCTTTTTCCATTACATCGTGCTTTTTCTTGCTCATTGCACGGCGCACAATATCCGCACGCCCAATGCTGTACCCTGCAAGTTTGCGGATAATTTGAATTACCTGCTCCTGGAATACAACGCAACCGTAGGTATCCTTTAAAATATCCTTGAGTAAAGGATGCTTGTAATGTATATGAGACGGATTATGGCGGCAGTCAATATAAGTTGGAATACTTCCCATAGGTCCGGGACGATAGAGTGAGACAACCGCAAGAATATCTTCAAAACAATCTGGTTTTAACTGAACCAAAACATTCCTTATTCCCTGACTCTCAAACTGAAAGACCCCTTCGGTGTTTCCCTTTGAAAACATTTCAAAAACCTGTTTATCGTTTTCGTCAATATCATCGGGCGAATAGTTTGGATTGCTGTGTTTTATCAGTTTTTCCGCATCATCAATAACCGTAAGATTACGAAGTCCTAAAAAGTCCATTTTGAGCAATCCGAGGTCTTCAAGGTCATTTTTCGGAAACTGGGTAACAATTACATCGTCGTTTTTGGAAAGCGGCACATAATCATAAACCGGTTTATCTGTAATTACAACGCCTGCCGCATGGGTTGTTGAATGACGAGGCATTCCCTCAATACTTTTAGCAATGTCTATCAGCGTTTTTGTTTGTTCGTCATTTTCATATTGTCTTCTAAGTTCCGAGCTTATACTCATAGCACGGTCAATTGTAATATTAAGTTCGTTTGGAATCAATTTTACTATTGAATCAACAGCGGCATATGACATAGCCAAGGCTCTGCCCACATCACGTAAAGCCGCTTTTGCCGCCATAGTATCAAAGGATATAATCTGTGCTACATGGTCGCTTCCGTATTTTTCGATTACATAGTCTATTACTTCTTTGCGACGGCGTTGACAAAAGTCTATGTCAAAATCAGGCATACTTACACGTTCGGGATTTAAAAAACGTTCAAAAAGCAAATTATGTTTTATTGGGTCAACAGCAGTGATTCCTATGCAATAGGCACAGAGTGAACCTGCTCCTGAGCCTCTTCCGGGTCCTACAGGGATATTTTTTGATTTTGCGTATTGAACAAAATCATTTACAATAAGATAATAATCCACAAAACCCATTTGTGAAACCGTATTTATTTCGTACTCAAGTCGGTCAATTATGGATTTGTCGGGATTTTCGCCGTAATGCAAATATAGTCCTCTGTAACAATTTCTGCGAAAATAATCAAGATGATTTTCATCGTTTGGCAAATCAAAACGAGGCAACCTGCGAACACCAAACTCAAATTCAACGTTACACCTGTCCGCAATAAGCTGGGTATTGTCAAGAGCCTCGGAATATTCCGAAAACAATTCACGCATTTCCTGCTCTGATTTAAGATAAAACTCATCAGTCAGAAATTCCATTCTGTTGCTGTCATCAACAGTACCGTTGGTCTGTATGCATAAAAGTATACTGTGCATTTGGCTGTCGGATTTTTGAATATAATGACTGTCGTTGGTGGCAACTATACTGACCCCGACTTCTTTTGCAACCCTGACGAGCTGCGGAAGAACTTCGGATTCTTCCCGAATCCCGTGATTTTGAAGTTCAATAAAAAAATTATCCTTGCCAAACATATCTCTGTAAAATTCAGCTTTTTGCTTTGCGGCAGAATAATCTCCGTTGAGAAGCTTTTGCGGAATTTCACCTGCAAGACAGGCAGAAAGGCAAATCAAGCCCTCGTGGTACTGCTTTAACAGTTCATCGTCAATTCTCGGTTTGGAATAAAAGCCCTCGGTAAATCCGAGAGACACAAGCTTTATAAGATTTTGATAGCCGATATTATTCTCACAAAGAAGTATCATATGATAATACTTTTCATAAGCGGTAGTTTTGTCAAACCTTGAATGAGGAGCAACGTATACTTCACACCCGATTATCGGCTTTATTCCCTCATTTTTGCAAGCCCTGTAAAAATCAATTACGCCGTACATAACTCCGTGGTCTGTAATTGCAAGAGAGTTCATCCCCATCTGCTTTGCCGCTTTTGCAATTTTACTTATTCTGCACGCACCGTCAAGCAAGCTGTATTCGGTGTGGACGTGTAAATGTGAAAAAGCCATTTTACTCACCTGCCGTTGCTGTGATTTTTCCGTCAGAAAATTCAAGCGTAAATTTATCACCGCTATGAAGCTGTTTTTTTGAGCTTATTACCTTGCCGTCCTTTTCTGCTATTGAATATCCTCTTGCAAGAACAGAAATCGGATTAAGTGCGTCAAGCTTTGAAGCCGTATTTTTAATTTTGGATAAATCAAAATTAAGCCTTTCATCCATTTTTCCCGAAATGACATTAGAAGTGTTTTTCAGATTCAACTCATATTCATTAATTACAGTTTTCGGAGAAACGGCTGAAAGCCTGTGACGAAGATTTGACACAAGCAAGTTGCTGTTATTTAACAGATTATTAACCGATGAAGTTACATACTGAAATTGATTGCGGTAAAATGCTCTGAGTTCATTTTGGTCCAGCACTGCTATCTCTGCTGCGGCGGTTGGTGTTGCTGCACGTTTATCGGCTACAAAGTCACATATGGTGTCATTTATTTCATGACCGACAGCAGAAATCACAGGGATTTTGCAGTCATAAATTGCATAAGCAAGATTTTCGTTGTTAAACGCCCACAAATCTTCAACCGAACCTCCGCCCCTGCCGATGATGATAACATCACAAAGATTGTATTCGTCGAGCAGTTTTACAGCTCTTATAAGCTGCTCGGGGGCACCGTCGCCCTGAACAAGGACAGGACAGAGAACAATGTCAACGCAAGGAAAACGTCTTAACAGAGTTTTTCTAATATCCTGTATTGCCGCTCCTGTCGGAGAGGTTATTACCCCGACAGTCTGAGGAAAGCGAGGCAATGGCTTTTTATGCTCAACAGAAAAAAGTCCTTTTTGAGACAATTTCGCCTTAAGCTGTTCATAGGCAAGCGTTAATGCACCTATACCGTCAGGCTGCATATCTTCGATATTAAGCTGATACTGACCTGTCGGAGCATAAACCGTTACCCTGCCACGACAAATTACTTTCATTCCGTTTGCAGGCATAAATTTCAGATACCTGAGGTTACCTGCAAACATTATGCTGCGAATAACCGAACTTTCATCTTTTAAAGTCAGATACGCATGACCGCTTTTGCTGTTAACGTTAAAATTAGAGATTTCCCCTGCAAGAAAGACAGTGTTGAGTTTTATATCATTTTCTAACAGTGATTTTATATAGGTATTTAGTTGTGAGACGTTCAATATTGAGGGGGTCTTAAAATTCGGTGTGTACATTTTTATACTTCCTGTATGCAAGATATGCAATGCCTACGGCATTATCCGAAGACAAGCTCGGCTGTGCAAAAGCCGCATTGTATTTTTCTTTAAACGAATTTTGTATAATGGAATCGGACATAACCCCGCCTGCATAAAGCACGGGCATTGTTCCGTATTTTAAAAGCAGCTTATCGGTCATAAGCGACAAGGTCTTTCGTATATACTCAATGCAATATGCGGCAATATATTCTTTGGATTCATTATTTTCAAGCAATCGCCTGCAAATGTTTTCAAGTCCGCTAAGGCAGCAATCGCATTCTTTGAGAGTAGGACGAACAGAAATTTTCTTTGTGTTCTTCAAAGCAAGTTTTTCCAGCTCTGCTCCGCACGGAAATCTTAGTCCAAGCATAAGCCCCACCCTGTCAATAGCTTGTCCGGCATTCAAATCAAGTGATTTGGCAGCTAAATCAAGTGAAAATCCATATCCGTTTCCTTTTGAAATTACCGCTTCCGTAGTTCCGCCGCTAACGTGAAACGCAAGAAATTTTTCAGTAAATAAATTCTCACTTTTAGAGTCATACAAAGCCGCGGCAATGTGACCCTCCTGATGAGAAAAAGTATATAAAGGGACTTTGAGTGCCGATGATAAAATTTTAGCCGTGTTCTCTCCAACAGTAAAACACGGCATATATGAGCCGTCAACCGGTCGCGGTCTTGACGATGCGCCGATTGCGGCTATATCTTTAGAATCAATATCTTTTACAAGCTCTGAAAACAGCAAATGAAGCTGAGCAGTATGATGAAACACAGCGTCACTTTGGCGCAAGCCAAGCTCCCCCGGCTTTACTGGCAAAAGTTTTTTCTGCTGAAAGAATTTTCCGGTATTGCTGTCAAAAACAGCTGTTGAGGTGGTGTAGTTTGAAGTATCAATCCCGAGAAAAAAACTCATTGCTTTTCCCCTGCTTTTCTGCGGACATATGCGCCTAAAATTCCGTTGACAAACTTGCTTTCATCAATTGTGTATTTTTTTGCGAGCTCAACCGCTTCGCTGATTGAAACACTTTCGGGAACGCTGTCAACATAATTTATCTCATAAATTGCAAGTCTGAGAATTGCAAGAGAGGCTTTTGAAATTCTTGCAATTGTCCAGCCTTTTTTTAGATATTTTGAAATTTCAGCGTCAAGCTCAGCCTGCTTTTCTTCAATACCGCTTACGACCGAATGTGCATAACCGCAAACTCCGCCCTCAAAAAGCTGAGTATCATCTTCAATCTTTGCTTCTGCCGGTTCATTATCAAAGGAACCTGAGAACAAAAGCATAAACGCCTGTTCTCTTGCTTCACTTCTTGAAAGAGTAACCTGACTGTTGTTAGATTCATTATCCATAATATACCAACTTTACATTTTAATTCAGGATAATTATAACACAGCAGATTTCAAAAGTAAACAATTTAGCAAATTTATGCTCCCACTATTGAGATGTCGTCATATGATACCTCATAGTGTGATGTTACCGCATCGTCAATCACGAGTGCCGAAGTATCGTTCAGTTCGGTATCAGGAACAACAACCGTTACCCCGTCATCGCTTATGTAACACAAACATTCGGAAAATCCCTTTGCCTTTACAATACTTTCAATACTGTCTTGAATGGTAAAATTCTTGATGGTTTTCTCAACATCTTTTTGAGCTTCGGTCATATCATCATCAGAAGCGTCCTCAAGCTTTAAAATCTCATTTGCTTTGTCGATAACTTCATCCTGGAGTGACTGCCGCTTTGTGCGTTCATTTGCAAAGTAACTCTCCTGTTTTTCGGACAGTGCCGCCGTCTGCACATTTTCGTCCTCAGTTGCCGAGGATACTGTTGCATTTACATACGAAGCTGCGCCAAGTTCTTTGGCGCTTGTGTCGGTTTTTCCTCCGCCAAACTGCCAGTTTACATACACTGCCGTGCCAAGTGCCAATACAAGTGCAGCCAATACAATATATACCTTTTGAAATTTCATAATACTCCCGACCTTTATTCTGATAATTTTGTAACACATACTTTTGCTGTTGATATGTCAAGTGCCTTTGTCACTGCCTGGGTAATCCGCTCAACTACAACAGGACTGTCACCACCTTCACATACCACAAGCACTCCTCTGATAAGGGGTTGAATTTCCTTTGTTTTTGTGGTGCTGTCGTTAAGATAAACATATTCAACGCTGTTTTCCATAGTGAGCAGCACCTTTGTTTTTCCGGCGCCCTCAATTTGCGATAAAACCGATTGAAGGTCGCTTTCAATTTCCGTACTGTAAGTTGTTACCGAAAACTCCTCATCCTTTCTTTTTCCGGAAGCAGAACCAAAATCAACGTATGATGATAAAAATATTAACGCTATTCCGATAATACCCGCAATAATAATTATGCTGCGTATTTTTTCGGGTTTAAAAATATTTTTAATTTTCCCAATACTTTTGATTTCTTCCATATTCTACTCCGTGATTACATTTGGCTTTACTCCGAAATTTTGTTGGGTTATGCTGCTTATATTATCGGAGTAAGGCGTGTACTCTTTGCTTATATATATGCTTATTGAAGATATGATTATGCTGTTATCACCCTTTACAGACAAAATTATTTCACAGCTATTGATTTTAATACTGTTTTGCTCAAGAATTTGTTCAAGCGTTTTCTCAAGATTTGCCTTAGTTTGATTAACCACTTGCTTTTCGTATGCTTCATCATATGACGCCGAAAGCTCGTCGCTGCTCTCATACTGAGATAAATTTAAATTAAAATCCGCAAATGCATTTTTTATGGGAATTATAAGCGAGCAAATAATAAAAGCCCCTAACACAAGATTGATCATTTTCTTCGTACTGCTTTCTGACACAAAGGTTGAAACAAGCGTACAAATAAGCGAAGACGCACAAATTACCGCCGCAACTGCACTTAGACTTTTCAACTGTCGCCACCGCCCACCAGCAGAACAACTGCGCTTGATATTATGTAAATTGACATTATGCAAAGCAGAATAGCTATAAGGGTGGTAAACACGGTTGAAACGCTTTGTAAAAGTTTTGCAGTCTGAGAAAGATTTAGTACCTCGGCAGTTGATTTGCCGACCCAAAGGGTTATTACCCACATAAAACTTTGGATAATAACAGGCATAAATACCACAGCTATCGCTATAATAACGAAAACTCCCATTCCGGATTTGAGCATTGATACACTGCCTTGAACAGTGCGATATGCGTCTGACAAAGCAGGTCCCACAATCGGCACAAACGAAGTCAACGCAAATCGAACAGCTCTGCCCGAAACATTGTCAAGAGAACCGGTTATCAGTTGCTTTACGGCAAGTATAGATGTAAAGATTGTCATTGCAAATCCAAGCAGCCATTTGATTATTTTTGCAATTATATTTGTAAAACCGCCAAGGTTTATGTCGGGAGATATATTTGACGTTATGCTCAAACCTAAAAACATATTTAAGAACGGGACAACTATTTTGGAAGAAATTTGGCCCACTCCCTCTCCGGCGGCTATCATTGAAGCATAATAAGCCCCCGAACTCGCAGCCTGTCCCGATGAAGCCATAATAACCGTAATAATCGGAATATATGAAAGCATAAGATTACTTGAAATTTCGATTACCGATGCAGCTGAATCAATTACCGATATTGCAGGCATTGCAACCGCACAGGTTATACAAAGTGCAGACACTATATTTATCGCCGTTGATACATCACTGCTGAGGGTGTTGCGATATGCAGACAATATTGAGCATAAAAGCAATAACGCTATGATTGTAATCAGTCCCTTAAGGGGCATTTCAGCATTTTGTGCAGCAATATTTGAAATTTCACCTACGACCGAATCAAAAGAAATTTGACTTAGTTTTTGCACATCAACAGATTCAGCACCGATGTTTTCAAGACTCTGCCTTGCTTCGTCAGACAAGCTTTCGTAAACTGCTGAAAAATCATATTGAATATTGCTGTTCTCCTCTGCATTTACGGTAATTGAAGAAGAGAAAAAAAGAGCGATAATTAAGAAAATTATAACAGTCCATTTTTTCAAACTAACGTCCTCACCTTTTTAAAAGTGACAGCACCACATTAAGTATGTCCGCATAAAGCGGAAGCGAGGTGACAGTTACCAAAATTTTGCCTGCAAGTGAAACATTTGAAGCAAGAGCCTTGCTTCCCGCATCATTGCAAGTATTCACAGCAAACTCTGTAACAAGACAAATACCGATTACCTTTAGTAAAATAACAACATAGCTTGTACTTATATCCGACACGGCAATTATGTTGGATATAGTAGAAAAAATTGCAGATGCCTGCGACAACACGGATAGCAACATCATTACCGAACAGGCGATGCCGAGCATCAATGCAATTTCTCCGTTTTTTGGTCTTAGCGTAACAACAAAAATAACCGTTGTAACCGCCAATACGCAAATTGTAATAACATTCATTTTAAAAACCAAACAATTGCTTTATTGTAGTGAATAAATTGCTGATTTGAGTAATTATTAATGTAAGCACTACAATAAGTCCTGCAAGCGTTGTTAGCATTGCCTGTTCCTCACGTCCGCTTCTTATTAAAAGCTGAGATAAAACGGCTACAATTATGCCTATTGCCGCTATCTTGAAAATAAGTTCAACATCCATTTTTACCTCTATATCATAACCAGGGCGACTGAAACGCCGACAAAAAGCCCCATTATTTTATATAATTTTGATTTTTTTGCAATCTCATTCTGAGCAGACAAAAGTTGTCGCTGAAACATCGACTGATAAAGCTGCAAATGCTTTATTTGACCTTCTAAATCAGACTTTCCAAGCTCTGAGCCAAAGTCTGTTAAAAGCTTTTTATCCTCGCCTTTGAGCGCCAAAGAGTTCGGAAGTTCTGACACGTTGGCGTTCCACAATTCTGAAAAAGCTTTATCTGTTTGGCTCGAATCAACGATCAAATATCTCATATCATCAGAATTTGCCGAAGCAGATATAAGAGTAAAAATATCAGAGCCGCTAAACCTTAGATTTGTTTCAAGCAAAGATATGAATACAAGCAAATTTTCCAAAAACTCACGGCGCCTGTATAATGCTTTAGACTTTATACACCCCGTCACAAAGCAAGCTGATACCAGCAACAGACTTCCTAAAATTTTAAGTATCAAGAAATTCACCGACCTCTGATATTTTGGATACCTGACCGATTTTTGTCCTATCGGAAAGAAAAACAATTTTTGAAAATGCTCCGAATCTTAACAGCGACATTATATTTTCCTTTTGCCTCAATTCTTCAGCGTTTGAGGTATGGACGGTAGCAATAATTCTAACGCCGCTGTTTATAGCCTGCTCAATTGCTATTACGTCGTCTGATGAACCGATTTCATCGCATACCACAACATCAGGCGACATACTTCGGATTGCCTGAATCATGCCGTCACTTTTATAATAGCAGTCGTAAACATCACACATTCCTATGTCATTCTGATAAACTCCTGAACAAGTTCCGGCAAGTTCTCCTCGTTCGTCAATAAGTGAAACATTCTTTTCCGATTCGGTAGACAATATTCTTGCCAAATCCCTTAAAACAGTAGTTTTGCCCGAACAAGGTGCACCGCATATCAAAACTCCGCCGTCATCATTTTTTAATTGCTTATACAGCTTTTGTGCACATCCGCGATGCTGCCGTGCAATTCGTATATTTATTGATGAAATATCTCTGATATTTGTAATTTTGCAGTTGCCTATTACGGCAGTTCCGCATATGCCCGCACGATGTCCGCCCTGCATAGTAACAAAACCGTTGACAATTTCGTTTTGTCTGGTATAAACCGAATAATTGCAAATACTTTGAAAGGTTTCTTCAATATCAGATTTTGTAACCGTCAGCATATATTTATCGTTAATTGAGCTCGTCAGATTGCCGTCGGCAGTTATGTAATACTTGGAATTTATGCATATAATCATTAAAGGGCGATTAAGCCTTAACCTGATTTCCATTGCCGTGCCCTCAAGTTGGTTAATAAACGGCAAAAGTTTTTTTCTTAATGAAGCCGAAAGACAGGCTGATGCTTGCCGAAGTCGTCCGTTGTCATCAATCTTTGTCATTTTACATTCCTCCAAAAATCATTACACTAATTACTATGTTGACAAGCATAAAAATATGACCACGATTTTTAACCGTGGTCATAAATATTATTATATTTAGATTTGTGTTATCAGTAGAAAATCTCTGCCTACAAATAAGGAAATATTTGATATTAGCTTATTATTTATCAATCATACTTAAAAACTGTTCTTCCGAAATGACTTCAATTCCGAGTTTCTGCGCTTTTGTTAACTTTGAGCCTGCCTCTTCTCCGGCAAGAACATATGAAGTCTTTTTAGACACCGAAGAACTGGTCTTTCCGCCGTTTTGTTCAATAATTTTGGAGGCTTCACTTCTTGTCATCGTAGGCAAAGTTCCTGTTAAAACAAAAGTATTGCCCTCAAAAACTCCTCCGGAAATTTTTTGTTCGGAGGGTTTCATTTTAAGACCCAAATCTTTAAGGTCAGCAATGAGCTGTTTTGTGCTCTCAAGTGAAAAATAATTTTCAAGGCTTTGTGCCATAACCGAGCCAAACCCGTCAATGCTCTCAAAATCTTCGGCTTTAGCGTTCATCAAATCGTTAACGGTAAGAAAATGCTCACACAATAATTTTGCCGCCTTTAGCCCTATATTGCGTATACCGAGAGCATATACAAGTCGGTAAAGCTCGTTATCCTTTGACTTCTGAATTGAATTTATCAGGTTATTGGCAGATTTTTCAGCCTTGCGCTCAAAGGCAGATATATCATCCGTCTTTAATCGATATAAATCAGCGGGAGATTTTACGAGTTTCTCTTTTAAAAGCTGTTCGAGAAATGCGGGACCAAGTCCATCAATATCCATAGCGTCACGGCTTACAAAATGAATCATATGCCTCATAAGCTGAGCCGGACAATCGGTATTTGTACAGCGTGTAGCGGCTTCATCATCCTGCACAACAGGACTTCCGCAGGAAGGACATACTGTCGGAAATACAAACGGCTTTGCATCCGACGGATGTTCACTTACGGAAAGAACCTCGGGAATAATCTCGCCAGCTTTACGAATTACAACCGTATCTCCGATACAAATCCCCTTTTCTTCAATAAAATCACGATTATGCAGAGTTGCACGGCTGACGGTTGTGCCTGCAAGCAAAACCGGTTCAAAAATTCCGACAGGAGTCAAGACTCCTGTTCTGCCTACATTTATTTCAATGTCAAGCAATTTTGTTGCTTTTTCTTCCGGAGGATACTTATATGCCTCCGCCCACTTGGGATATTTAGCCGTACTTCCCAAAGCACGGCGTGCCTCAAAACTGTCTACCTTAACAACGGCGCCGTCAATTGCGTAGTCAAATTCGCCGCGGCTGTTTCCGATTTGCTCAATTTGCTCAAGAGCCTCATCAATCGTGTCACACACCTTGTAAAAAGATGTTGGAAAACCAAGCTCGGAAAGATAATCAAGGCTTTGTCTGTGAGATTTAAGTTCTGTTCCTGTCACCTGTTGAACATTAAAAATAAATATATCTAATTTTCTTTGCGCTGTAATTTTTGCATTTTTTTGTCTGAGTGAACCTGCGGCAGCATTTCGGGGATTTTTTGCAGGTTTTTCGTCATTATCTTCCTGCCGCTTAACAAGCTCTTCAAAGCTCTTAAACGACATATAAACTTCTCCTCTGACTTCCAAAAACTCCGGTGCGTTAGGAATACGCTTTGGCAAGCTTTTAATTGTCATAAGATTATCGGTAACGTCTTCGCCTGTTATGCCGTCGCCCCGTGTTGAACCTCGCACAAAGACGCCGTTTTGATACTCGCAGGCAACTGACAAGCCGTCAAACTTCGGTTCAACTATATATGTTACGTCAGGTACGACCTCACGCACCCTGCGGTCAAAGTCACGCATTTCAGCGTGAGAAAAACTGTCATGCAAGCTCTCAAGCGGTACGGTATGCACAACAGGAGAAAACTTTTCACCTGCCATGCCTCCAACCCTGCTTGTCGGCGATAAGGGCGACTTGAACTGAGGATACTGCTTTTCGAGCTCTTCAAGTTCTCTAAGCATTTTGTCGTACTCATAATCAGAAATTTCAGGATCGTCTTTGTTATAATATAAATTATTATGATATTCAAGCTGTTCGGTTAATTCTTTTATGCGGCGTTCAGCCAATATTATATCCATATATACTCTCCTGTTTAAGCTAATTAATTAATATCTACTGAACAAACCCAAATTTCAAACTGCAGGCAAAGAGCAACAATATCTCCGCCCTCAGCTTCTCAATCCTTCTCAGGTTGAGGAGCAGGACGGACATAGCGATGCTGTGGCAAGTCGTTTCCTTCAGTCTTGTCACTATCATCCCCATGCCGCATTTGCGTTTGGCGAGGCTGAACTTACGCTCAACCTCAACACGTTCACATTCGTCGATATAATTCTGTTTTTTGTCGACCTCGGCATCCTTTTTCGGCCTGCCGAGAGCCGGTCCGGAGAGCCTGGTTTTGTGCTGTTTGCAGTATTTCAGATTCTCGCGGGTGCGATAGATTTTATCGACAAGTACACGCTCGGGATAATGTCCCGTACGCTCCTTGTACTGTTCGATCATATCCTTCAAGCCCGTGGACTCATTGTATGCGTCAAAGCTGTGTCTTTCGAGACGCGTCCAGCCCTCGCAAACGCTAATATCCAGCTTTACGCCAAACTCTACCTTCGCCTTGGCTTTTCCGCGCACGATCGGTCGGATCCACGGCTGGCTCAGACTGACGATCCTGTCCTTAACACTGTGCGTACGGTTATCGTACATTTCTTTTTGCTGGGTGTAGATCGTTTGGATTGTGGAAAACTTTTCCTCGAATTTTGCGGGAAATGTTTTTCCACCGGCGAGCATTTTTTCGATGTGACCGATGTTCATTTTGAGATAACCAAGTTGATTTCCGATCGCCTTACGCGTCTGCTTTGCTTTCGGTTTGCGGATGCGGGCGTAAGAAGTGTAGTCTTTATGCGCTTTCTTGCGGTATGTGCGCGGCTTTTGCTCACCTTTCACGTGCAGCTCGTCAATGATTTTCTCGCTGCACTCACGAGCCTTATTGAGCAACGAAATGTCCTGCGGAAATGAAATCTGCGACGGAGCGCAGGTCGCGTCAACGATCATCGTTCCGCTGTTCTTATCGATATCATCGGAATCGTCGGATTCGTCTTTTTGTGATTCTTCCTTCTCTTTTTCAAGCTTCGCCTGTTCGGCGGAGATTATCATTTCATTGATTTCTCCGATGATCTCAGGTGTCAGGCGCTTACGAAAGTACACCATCATCGATGGATCAAACGGCGGCTTGCTGTCGTCAAAGGCTTTGTAGCCGCAGAAGTATTGGAGATACGGATTCTCTTGGATTTGAAGCGGGATCTCCGCGTCGGAGTAGCCGTACTCCGCCTGAATGATTCTCGCGCCGAGACCTAGACGAAGCGACTTCGCGACATTGCCCTTCTTGTTGGAGAAAAGCTTCGCGTATTTCTTCTCGATCTCAAGCCACGGAATCATCTGTGCGCGCTTCACCCATCGATTACTGTTTTTCAGATTCATGCCAACCGGCTGTCCGAAATCTTCAAGACTTATCTGTCCGTTATCGAATTTATACATCCCATCCATCTCCAAATACAAGCTTTTTGCGGCTTTTCAACCGTTTTCCTTGCATTTATTATACCACGTTTTGACAGGTTTTGCACTGTTTATCGGATAATTGAGATTATTCAGTTGGCATTAATTAAATTGAATTACAGCGATTATTTATTAACGGCAGATGTTCCCTTTTCACGCAAGAATGTTGATTCAAGGTCAGCAAGATGCAATTTTACGGCAAGCGGATAGCGGTCGTAAGCCTGACTGATGGTATTGCTGTTTTTGTCGCCAAACTCACCCATATGCCAGCGAATCGCCATGGCTTCATCAATTTTAAGGTGCATTTTTCGTTCAATGAGAAATACCGATTTTTCTCCGTGTCCGTACGGAAATTGGTCGTCAACAGCATAATAAGGAACTTTTTCCCACTGTCCCGTAGTTTCATTTTTCACATTGCGTGAAGACACCTTATAAAACTGTGCCTTACATAAATCGTGAAGCAAACCGCAAATTGCAAAGCTTTCAACACTGTCGGTTTCTTCATCAAAGTGTTTTTCCATCATAGTGTTAAAAACACTTACCGAGTGCATTACCAATCCGTTTTCACAGGCACAATGATACCTTGTGCTTGCAGGAGCGGTAAAAAAGTCGGTGCGTTTCAGCCATTCAAGCAAATCATCGGCACCCTGGCGTGTGATATGTTCATTATAGATTGCGATAAATTCTTCTTGTGGCGTCATAATGTCCTCCGTAAAAAAATAAAGGGCACTTATAAAGTGCCCTTAATCGATAGAATTATTCAGCGCTTTCTGTCTCTGCAGGAGCTTCTTCGGGAGCTGTTTCCTTTGTAGGAGCCTGCTCGTCTTCAGGAAGAAGAGCACGCATTGAAAGACTTACACGCTTTTTGTCAAAATCAATTGCTGTGATTTTTGCTTCAACAGTTTCACCAACTGAAAGAATGTCAGCGGGCTTGTCGATTCTCTGGTTGGCAATCTGAGAAATGTGGATAAGACCATCAATACCAGGGATAATATTTGCAAAAGCACCGAATGTTGTAAGGCCAACAATCTTAGCTTTTACTACTGTTCCCTCAGGATAATCTCTCTTAAGAATTTCCCACGGATTGTCTTCGGCATTTTTGAAGCCAAGAGAAATTTTCTTTGTTTCTTCGTTGATGTCCTTTATGTAAACATCAACAGTGTCGCCAACGTTAACAACTTCGCTCGGATGCTTGATGTGTGTCCAAGAAAGTTCTGAGATGTGAATCATTCCGAACACACCGCCAAGATCAACAAATGCGCCGTAGCTTGTAAGTGACTTAACAACGCCCTTGTAACGCTTGCCGATTTCGCAGTTCTTCCAAAATTCTTCACGCTGAGCAGCTCTCTGCTCTTTGAGTACACTGCGGATTGAGCCGATTGCTCTTCTCTGTCTGCCGCGCTGTGAAACCTCAATAAGTCTGAAGTTAACTTCCTGACCAACGAGATCCTCAAGCTTTTCGTCACGGCTTGCAGTAGCCTGTGAAGCAGGGATAAATACTCTTACGTTGTTGTAAAGTACAATTACGCCGCCCTTAACAGCTTCTGTAACCTTGCTTGTGAGAATTTCCTGAGATTCAACCTTGCCCTGAAGTTCTTCCCAACCCTTCTGAGCGTCAACTCTGCGCTTTGAAAGCATAATTGTACCCTCTTGGTCGTTAGTCTTCATGATAAGAAGCTCGATTTTATCGCCGATTTTTACAATATCTTCAGGTTTAGCGTTTGGATCGTTTGAAAGCTCTGAAACAGGAATAAAGCCTGTCTGTTTTCTGCCGACGTCAACCTGAACTTCGTTAGGTGCAATACTGATTACTGTACCCATTACCCTCTCATTTGTATTTAAGTTTTTGAGGGACTCTTCAAGCAGCTCCTCAAAAGATTCTTCAACATTTGTTTCACCGGATTTAATTTCACTCATTGTATCCAGTACCTCCTTTATTATCCTTGTCGGTGTTGACGCACCGGCAGTCACGCCTATGTCTTTGGCAGCCCGAACCTTTGCCGTATCAAGTTCCCTGGCGGTTTCAATCAGTACGGTATCAGAACATCGCCTTTTGCAAATATCAAATAACTTTGCCGTATTTGAACTGTGTCTGTCACCTATAACTAACATAAAGTCCGACTGAGCAGCAATTAAA
Organism: Ruminococcus sp. YE282; assembly: GCA_900101355.1. Lineage (GTDB taxonomy): Bacteria > Bacillota > Clostridia > Oscillospirales > Acutalibacteraceae > Ruminococcoides > Ruminococcoides bromii_A. Next base: position 6,043 of record FMUV01000016.1, on the reverse strand, counting down.
TCAGCTTCACTCTGCCTAACTGACGTAGCATTACATATTGTATCAAATATTTTTACATTTGTACATAGTTTTTTTATCTTTTTTACGGATTTTTCCCATTCTTTTGTATCAAAAGTGGTTTGTGCAACAACCTTTAAGTTTGTATTGTTCTTTTTAAGAATAATAGGCAATATTTCTTCAAGCTCGGCTTCATTATTAAAAGTATAGCACTCGGCAAGGCAATTGCCGATTATGCCCTGCACTTCCGGGTGATTCTTGTTACCCGCTATCAAAACAATATCATAATCCGGATTTGCCTGAGCCACGATGTTATGAATTTTCTTTACAAACGGACAAGTTGCGTCTTTATAGTCAATACCCTTTGCGCCAAGCTTATCTATTACCGACTTTGGGACACCGTGTGAACGTATTACAAGCGTTTCACCGTCTTTAAGCTCATCAATATCATCTATCGGTCGGCATCCCTTTTCTTTTAATTCACGCACAAGCTCCATATTGTGAATAATCGGTCCGAGGGTACAGACTTTAACATCGTTTACAATTAAATCATTCACAATATTAATGGCTCGGTTTACACCAAAACAGAAGCCTGCCGACTCAGCCTTTTTTATACTCACGTAAATCTTGCTCCCTCATCTTTTTTATTTCGTCCATTATCTTATTTGAGGCGTTTCTAAGCTCTCTCCTGCCTCCGTCGGGAGTAAGCCCCAATTGTTCGGGAGTAAGCGGCTCACCAAAATGTACAACACATTTTGAAAACCTGTGCTTTGGATTTCCGACAACGGTAATACATGCGGGAATCACAGGCACCTGCATCTGTTGAGCAACAAGCGCACAACCCGAACGTGGGCGCATTAAATCGCCGGTTTTGGTTCTGCCGCCCTCAATAAAAATAGTCATAACTTCGCCGTCTTTGATTAAGTCCTCGCCTGTTTTGATGGCTTTGTTATCTCCTGCGCCTCTTTCCACTGGAAACGCACCGAGGGCACGTATAACCGAAGCGAAAAATTTATTTTTAAAAAGTTCGGATTTAGCCATAAAAAACAGTCTGCGTTTTTGGCAAAGGCCTAAAAGAACAGGGTCTGCAAAAGAAATGTGGTTGCATGCGAGAATACAGCCTCCGCTCTCGGGAATTGTGTGATTGTTAATAGCCTTATATCTGTAACAGAGTTTATATATCGGAGTACAAACTACTCGTCCGATTGAGTAAAGAACTTTTGACTGTCCCATTAAATATTCTCCTTGATTACTGAAATTATTTTGTCAACAGACTGTTCAAAATCAAGCTCTGTCGTATCGACAATTACACAGCCATCGGCTGGCTTAAGTGGCGCAACATCTCGGTGAGTATCATTATAATCACGCTGTATTACATCGTTAAGTACATCCTCATACTTAACGTCCATGCCTTTTTCACAAAGCTCTTTATATCTTCTCTGAGCTCTTGCCTCGGGTGACGCTGTTAAAAATATTTTTACTTTCGCATTTGGAAGAACCACCGTACCTATATCACGTCCGTCCATAATAACGTTATGGGTTTTAGCCATATTGCGCTGCAAGTCAAGAAGATATGCTCTTACCGCAGGAACAGCCGATATTTTTGACGCCATCATTGAAGCCTCAGGAGTACGAATTTCACCTGACACATCTTCGCCGTCAAGCAAAACTACCTGTTCACCAAGGCTATTAAATGTTAAATCTACGTTAATTTTGTCTAAAAGTTCTTCAACTTCTTTTGACGGTTTTGGCTCAACATTTTCGCGGCTTGCGGCAAGACCTATTGTGCGGTAAAGTGCACCTGTGTCTACATATATATAATCAAGAGCTTTTGCCGCTTTTTTTGCGATTGAGGATTTTCCTGCTCCTGCAGGGCCGTCAAGTGCTATTACAACAGACATATAAATTCTCCTTGTGTTTTATTTTAATATAATATTTCTAAATTAGAATTATACAGTTTTCAAGTATATTTAGATTGAGGCGGAATTACCGGCAAGTCTGCCCGTACTCCAAGCTATCTGCAAATTAAATCCGCCGGTGTATGCGTCACAGTCAATAACTTCACCAGCAAAATACAGGTTGTTTAAAAGCTTGCTTTCCATAGTTTTGGGATTAATTTCTGTGGTTTTTACGCCGCCTGAGGTAATAATGGCTTCCTCAATCGGTCTGAAACCGCTTATATCAACCGTAAAAGCTTTAAGAATTTCACAAAGCTTTCGGCGCTCTTCCTTTGTTATTACATTACATTTTTTATCAAACGGAACGCCCCAGCGCTTTAGCACGGGAATAATTATTTTTCTCGGCAAAAGCTTTGAAAATGAGTTTGACACATCTTTATTTGAATTTTCAGTAAAATCATGTCTGATTCTTTTGTCAAGCTGTTCAAAATCGAGCGCAGGTTTCAAGTCAATTTCTGCATAGTATTTTCCTGCCGTTATATCACGCAAATGTGAACTTGCGGAAAGAATCATCGGTCCGCTCATTCCAAAATGGGTAAAAAGCATGTCACCAAAATCACTGTATGATGTTTTGCCGTTTGAACGGTTAATTATTTTAAGAGAAACATTTTTCAGCGATAACCCCTGCATGGATTTACATTCGGAATCACAGCTCTCAAGAGGCACAAGCGACGGTTTTGGCGTAATTATCGTGTGTCCTGCCTGCTTTGCAAGAGTATATCCGTCACCGGTTGAGCCTGTCAAAGGATAACTCTTTCCGCCGCAGCAAACTATCACACAGTCAGCTTCATAAGTTTTTCCTTTGCATTTAACAGCACATAAATTTCCGTTATTGATTACAAGCGCTGTTGCAGTGTCGTTGATGAGTTTTACACCGTTTTGCTCAATATAACCGTTGAGTGAATCGACAACGTCAACCGCCTTGTCGGAAATCGGAAAAACACGGTTGCCTCTCTCTGTTTTAAGGCTGAGCCCGAGGCTTTCAAAAAAATTCATTGCCTCCCACGGATTAAACGAATTTATGGCAGAATACAAAAATCTTCCGTTTACAGGTACATTGCTTATAAAAGTCTGGACATCACAATTATTGGTAATATTACACCTGCCCTTGCCTGTAATCATTATTTTTCTGCCGACGCGATTATTTTTTTCAATCAGGTTAACGGAAGCCCCATTTTCGGCAGCGGTACCTGCGGCAATAAGTCCTGCCGCTCCTCCGCCGATTACAACAACAGATTTATTTTTCATCTTCATCAGCCGCTATCGGATGTTCCCTGTCGTGACTTGTATAAACGCCCTCACGATTCCACACCTGTTCAAGGTTACGGAATGTTTCGGAAACCTCCTCCTTTTTCTTTAATACGGTTGCAACGATAAGTGCATTTATAAGACTGAGCGGTGCAACAAGCGAATCGACGATTGAAGCCATATCACTGCGTGCTATAAGGACGGAATCGGCAGACTGAACAAGAGGCGAAGCCATACTGTCAGTCAGCGCAACTGCATGTGCTCCGCGGGAACGTGCAAAGTTCATCGCTTCAATTGCCATACTGCTGTAACGTGGAAATGAAATTCCGATTATAACGTCTTTTTCGGTAATTCTGAAGATATGTTCATAGGTTGATGTTGCGCTTGTGGTATTTATAAGACGTACGTTGTCAAAAATCAACTCAAAATAGTAAGCCAGAAAACTTGCAATAGCGGCGGTTGAACGAACACCGAAAATATATATTCTTTCAGCATTGCAGATTTCCTGAACGGCACGATTAAAATCTTCGTTAGAAGTTTCCTCAATGGTTCGGCGAATTTTCTCAATATCCTGGTTAAGAACGCTGTCAAGCACATTCTCGTTTCCGATTCTGCTTGAAGTAACTTCTATTCTTTGAACAGAAGTCAGCTTGTTGCGAATCATCTCCTGCATAGCTTTTTGAAGGCACGGATAGCCGTCATATCCAAGCTCGGTTGCAAATCTGACAACAGTGCTTTCAGACACACCGACTGTCTGTCCGAGCTTTGAAGCCGTCATAAAAGCGGCTTTGTCATAGTGTTCCTCAATATAAAGGGCAATTCTTTTTTGTCCTTTTGAAAATGAATTCATCATTAAATCTATTCTTGTAAGAAGATGCGTTATCATTGTATGATACTCCCTATTTTTAAATACTCTTTCATTTTAACACATTAACTTGCATAATTCAATGATTGATGGATTATTTTTAGTAAAATTTTGACCCGATTTGAGAGATTATTTTGTTTTTGTTGCAAAAGTACATTCATTATGTTAAAATTAGGTATCCTATTATCGCTTTGGGAGATGAATTTATGATTGCTATTATTGATTACGGAGCAGGAAATATTCAAAGTGTAAACAAGGCTTTGAAATATATAGGCTGTGAAGCGTTTATTACCAGAGATAAAGAACAAATTTTGCAGGCTGACGGTGCGGTTTTGCCGGGAGTAGGCTCATTTGGAGACACAATGGATACGATGAATTCATACGGTATCAAAGATACTGTTATTGACTTTATTAACAGCAAAAAGCCGTTTTTGGGAATTTGCCTTGGACTTCAGCTTTTGTTTCCCAAAAGTGAGGAAAGTCCGGATGCCAAAGGACTTGGAATTTTTGACGGAACGATTTCAAAAATTTCGTCAGGCGATGGCTTAAAAATCCCCCATATCGGCTGGAACAGTCTTGAAATAAAAAAGAATGACGGACTATTTAAAGGTATTGACAAAAATCCGTACGTTTATTTCGTTCACTCATATTTTCTTAATGCAGCGGATAAAAATATTGTTTCAGCTCAGACAAAATACGGAGTTACAATTGATGCGGCAATTGAAAAGGATAACGTATTTGCAACCCAGTTCCACCCGGAAAAAAGCGGTGAAACCGGTCTTAAAATTTTGAAAAACTTTGCCGATATTGTAAAAGGCTAAGGAGGATAAGTTATGTATGCAAAAAGAATAATTCCCTGCCTTGACGTAAAGAACGGCAGAGTTGTTAAAGGAATGAGCTTTGTAAATCTTGTTGACGCAGGCGACCCTGTTGAATGTGCAAAGCAGTATGACAAACAAGGCGCAGACGAATTGGTCTTTCTTGACATTACTGCATCAAGCGATTCAAGAAATATCACAATTGATATGGTTGAAAAAGTGGCAAATTCTATCTTTATTCCGTTTACTGTCGGCGGAGGTATCAGAAGCGTTGATGATTTTAACGTTCTTCTGCGTGCCGGAGCAGATAAAGTTTCCGTAAATTCAGCCGCTGTATACAGACCTGAGCTCATCAGCGAAGCAGCTTATAAATTCGGCAGTCAGTGTGTTGTTGCGGCAATTGACGCTAAACGCAAAGGTACAAGCTGGGAAGTATATGTAAACGGCGGAAGAAAACCGATGGGCATTGATGCCGTTGAATGGGCAGTAAAATGTGAAGAACTTGGCGCAGGAGAAATACTTCTTACAAGTATGGACGAAGACGGACAGAAAAACGGTTATGATATTGAACTTACAAAGGCTGTATCGGAAAAAGTTAACATTCCGGTTATTGCAAGCGGAGGTGCCGGAGCGCTTGAACATTTCTATGACGCATTCACCAAAGGCAAAGCCGATGCAGTGCTTGCAGCCTCACTTTTCCATTTTGGAGAAATTCCGATTCCAACACTTAAAGAATATCTTGACAAAAAAGGAATCCCTGTCAGATTATAATCTACGTGCAAACGCCCGATATTCCACTAAAATGAGGCAGATTTTCGCTCATTTTATAGAAAAATCTAAGCATACAAATACTGCACCTGTCGTTTTTTGACCTGCCCCAGATTGAGCAGACAGTACAAAAACAGCCTAATTGGTAGAAAATAAAATTTTAAGCAACAAACTGATTTCGTTTTTCAAGCGGAGTCAGTTTTGTTTTAGTTTGAATACGGTAATTGTTGTAAAAATTGATGTATTCGGATATGAAGAGGCGAGCCTCTTCATATCCGGAAAGTTTTACTCTGTGGATACATTCCGTTTTGAGAATTGAAAAGAAATTTTCGGCTAAAGCGTTGTCATATGGATTACCACGCCTTGACATTGACGGCGTTATGCCGTAT
>FMUV01000045.1 GCA_900101355.1 Ruminococcus sp. YE282 | reverse complement strand
TTCGTCCTACGAAAAAGGAACTAACGAGTGCCACAACAAAATGCTGCGCAGATTTATACCGAAGGGCAAAAGCATTGACGACTACAGCGCTGATGACATCCTCTACTTTGCGGATAAGATCAACAACCTGCCCAGAAAGATTCTGGGCTACAGAACCCCGGAAGAGCTGTTCGAGCAGGAACTCGACCGCATATATGCTGCCGCGTGAGCCGCGTCGCCGCGAGTTTTCCTCGCTCGTCGCTACGCTCCTCCCTCGAAAAACTCGCGGCGATCTACTACAGACTCAAAAATTGTTGCAACTTGCTATTGCAATTTGCGTACATCTTTTTTTCATTAAAATCTGCTTTAATTTATCGTTTTAAAGTTATTAAGAAATCAATTTTATTTTAATTACTTTAAATGCTTAGCATCTTGCTTTGCCGACTTTCCCTTAAAGCGGTAGAACACAACAAAAGCAACAGCAGCAATAATTATAAAGCCAATTACAAAGTAAGAAGTTGTGCCGGTGTTGATAGAACCGTCGGAATTTGTAAAAATAGTGGCAGAATTTGCTGAACCGTTGCCGTTCTGCTGGTGCGGATTCAAAACTGTGCTTTTTGCAGCCACATTGTTTGCAAGGCAAGTCGGAATAGTATAATCCAATCCGGTAGTTCCTGTCTCCTGCTCGCCTGTTTTAACAGAAAGCTCTACCACATTACTTGCAAGTGTTTGAGTATAAGAATCATCAAGTTTATCCGAAAGCTTTGCAGAAACATAATACTTGTATGTTCCGTTTAACTTGAGCGAATTATCTTCATATGAATAGGTATCCGAAGACACATCTGCTATTTTTACAAACTCATTATCACCGGGTGCAAAGCGGTAAATCTCAAAGCCGTCAACGTCATATGAAGGTTCATTCCAATTAAGGTTAGCTTTCTTATTATCATCGCTCAGCTTCGCCGATAATGTTACCGGAGAATACTTGTCTATCTGAGATGACAACATATAATATAGATTTTGGCGTGTGCAATAATTATCAGACGCCTGCGGAATGTAACCGTTATTTCTATATTGCCATATATCAGGTGTGTAATTATCGTTTATTTTGATTTCTTTTGAAAGGTCTGCCTTGTGTAGATAATAAGAATAAAGTAATTTAACATCGGCTTTCAGCAATTTATCAATATTGATTTTACCGAACACTTCTTTATTTGAACAGCAGAATACCGAATAACCGTTCTTTGACATAACTTCGTTAAAAGCAAGAGCAATAGAAGTATTATCATCTGTTGAATAATCCTTAAAACGAACATCGGTCATATCATAAGCTATTGCCAAAGACATTTTATCCAAATAATTAGGTATGTATTCTTTAAGTTTTTTTACTAAGTATTCGGCTTCTTCTTTTGCATCGTTTGCGTTCTTTGCATTTGAAACAAAACTGATACCGTATGGTATATCATTTTCGACTGCGGCTTTGACATCTTTTGCAAATTTTTCATAATTTTGTGAAGAATCGCCGTCTGAATCCGCGTCAGCCCTGATAATGGCAAAGTCTATTCCGATATTTTTCAATACTTTCCAATCAAGCGGAGCTTTTTCTCCGGTTGAATAATCACCTGTGTTTAGCGTTACATCAATACCGTTATAAAATCCGCAGGAAACAGTACACACGTCAAAGTTACCTGTTTGGGTTTTTGCCGTAATATCTGCCTGACCAAGCGAATGTGCCGTTACGACACCGTTTTGGTCTACCGTTGCAATTAAATCATCCGATGAACTCCATTCAACCGCAGGTTTTGATTTTGTATTGTTGTCGCCCACTTTAGCACTGAGCTTCGCGCTTTCGCCAAGTTGTATTGATTTAAATCTCTTATCAAGAGATATCTCAATATTATCCGAGAAATTTTTAAAAGCCCATTCAAAGAGATTTTTTGAATCAATCATCGCATGATTGTCTTTGTCGTCTCCATCGGTGTTTTTTCCACCCAATGCTATACACATAAGCGAAGTATTGCCCTTTGAAGTGCTTGAAACAAGACAGTCCCCTGCAAGAGCGGTATAGCCCGAATCAATTCCGTTTGCGTATTGGTAATAATACTTGCCGCCGTTCACCTTATCAATCATATAATTGGAATTAATAAGCGGCTCTGATTCATTGGCTAAAGTATAGGACTCGGTATTAACTACCTGATTAAAGTACGACAGAGTCTTTGCATATTTGGTAATCGAATATAAATCTTTTGCTGTGGAATAGTTATTATCATCAGAAAAGCCGTCTACATTATTAAAATGAGTATTTTCGCAACCGAGTTTTTCTGCCTTTTCATTCATCATATCAACGAACTTGTCTGTATCACCGTTGCAGACGTAATCTGCAATAATATGCGCTGCGTCACAGCCCGAAACAAGCAACATTCCATACATAATATCAAGTGCAGAAAACTTTTCTCCTATATGATCCTTAAATCCTACAATCGGAGCTTTTTCATCAACGGCTTCAAGCGGTTTTTGGTTTATTTCTATCATTGTTTTATTTAAAGATGATATTTTATCTGCCGCAACAATATAAGTCATAATTTGCGTTAATGAAGCAATTGGACGTTTATCATTTTCGTTATTTGAATAAAGAACATCGCCGTTTTGCTCATCAATCAAATACATAGCTTCTGTATTAATATCAAAATCTGGCTTTTTATTGTCTGCCGAAACCGCAGTTACTCCGGAAACAGTAAGTAATATTATCAGCACAGACAAAAGAATTGATATAGGCTTTTTGATTATTGCAATCATAATACTACCTCGATTTTAGTGCTATATAAAAATATAAATTAGCTTATTTATGAATATGAGTGTTTAATATAATAATATGATTTATAACACATTATAAACCAATTAAACATACGAACTCATCATCTAATACAGTATAACAAACATTGATATATTAGTAAATAGCTTTGAAGAATTATTTTGTTTTTATTCAAAAAATATACTTCATATTATTCTTAATTAGCAACTTTATTTTCTAATTATGACAAAAAAGTAAAAATATTACATTTTTCTTAATTTTTGTAATTATATAATTCTACAAATTTTTTTAAAAAACTATTGACAACATATATTGCCTGTGTTATAATAACAAGCGTTGAGTCGAGAGACGACAAAACAATTAAATATTTGCGAGTGTGCTGGAATAGGCAGACAGGCACGTTTGAGGGGCGTGTGTTTTACGACGTACGGGTTCAAGTCCCGTCACTCGCACCATTTTGAGGCAGTTTTTAACTGCCTCTTTTGTTTTGCCATTTTTTCTTAAAATGCCTGAAAATGGCTTAAACATTGGGCTTTTGAACACTTGCATAGTTAAGTTGAGAAAGGTTGAAATCGGTTAAGACAAGTTAAAGTGCAGTCAAAATTACAGTCAACTGCAGTCACGAATACAGTCAAAAACATAGATTTTTCGTGAAAACATATAGACCGGACAGCTTAAAAGTGCTGTCAAATTAAAGAAAATGACCTTAATTCACTGAATCGTTTGTTTGACAAATCTATTTTCGGCGGTCATATCATAATGAAAAATGTAATCTCGGAACTGTATTACGGCAACATTGATCCGCAGGCGCGCGGTTTCAAAAACGGTAGCTTTTTGAAAAAGCAAATGGCAGTCCTTTCGGAAAGCGAAGCGATGCTGACCGAAAAGCTGACAGGCGAAGAAAAGAAAGCGTTTCTCTCTTTTGTAAATGCTTCTGACGTTATCTTGGGAGAATCAGAACTCGACAGCTTCATCGTCGGATTCAGATTAGGCGCAAAGTTGATTTTCGATACCTTTGTAAATGAAGATACACCGTACGAGGATTTCTTAAAAGAGCAGAGCGAATGAGAAATCCTAAATATCATCTATATCTAACGCACAACGAACGTCGAACCGTTATCAACAGTTTGATTTGCTTGAAAAACGACCTTATTTTACAAGGCAGATACACTGATGGCGTTGATGAGCTGATAGTCGAACTCACAAAGGCAAAGGTCAAGAAAATCAAGATCCAGGAGGTTTGAATTATGCCAACAACTATTACATATACAAAACAGGGCGATTATCTTCTTCCCAATTTGAAGTTACCCGAACAGCCAAAGGTCGAAATCGGCGTTTTCGGACAAAGGCACAAACACTATCTGAAAGAGCACCACAGATTAATCTATTTCAACCTGCTTACCTCGTGTAAGCTCGCGGCATATCTCGCCGACATTGATTCTCAGGCAAATGAAATGTACGATCTGCTCATCCGTCAGCTTTCCGAAAAGGGAAACCTTACCGAACAGCTAAAAGCAGACACCCCGATTGAATGGACGCGCAAAATGAACGCAATCCGCCTCACAGCTACCGAAATCGTCAACAGAGAGTTAATTTACACCTAAAACTTTATACCGCTAAAAACGCCGTTTTAAGCAAAACCAAGGAGGTCAGGGTAATTACCTTGACCTCCTTGGTTTTTAAATAACGTTAACTTTCTTTCTACTCTCCACGAGGATGTTCATCAATAATTCGTTTTTCTTCTTCCTTCCAAGCTTCTTCGTATAGTTCTTTGTACTGAAATCTACCACCACTTGCCAACTTGCGCATTTTACCCACTTCAAATCTAAGATCCCAGCTAACATGTATATGATTAAATTGAAAATAATTACCCTCATCCGTACAAATGGGTATAATTGCTGTTTTATCATTTGCGTTCATTAAGTAGTAGGGATACTGATACTTTAGAATAGTCTTGTTCTGTTCGATGTCAGCTGATGTTTTATCCCAACATAAAAGTAGAAATTGTACACTATTGAATCTAAAAACATAAGATACACGTAAATCTATAAAAGTTTGTTTTTCAACTTTGTTATTTATGTGTACTTGTCCAGTTTCATAATCAATATAGTCAATTGTGCCATTTGAGAAAAAAACTGGTTCCTTGGCCCAACGTAATTTTAGATTTCCCATGAACGCATCCGGTATTGGAGATACATTCACAGCTAATCCGCATAATACAGTAATGTACTCTTTGGGAGTCGTATCACCAGAATCTGTAAGAAAGTGTTTTATTTCCTCATCAAAAAATGAACAATCATCCTTATGTGCTCTCATATCATTAAAAGCATATTTTAATAACATTTTCTGAATCATAGTGTAATCATACTCTATTTCAACTTTATCATTTTCTCTGTATTCTTTTACAAAATACTTTGATATAACGTTTTTAGCATAACTATCAATGTATGATATCCGTTTATTATTACACTCCGAGCAAACATCTTTAACCATAGGATCAGATAAATGAGTTTTTCTGCGCGTTTCATCAAAAGTAATATAGCACTCAGAAAACAAATCCAGTATTCCACTTGAAATAATATGTTCTTTTGTGCCTTTTGTAACTTGACCGCAATATGCACATTTCATATTGTTACCCTCGATTCTTTATTATACTATTATGTTTATATTTCTTGCATTCTTTCTTTAATAAAGTTCGAAACAGTCATACGATTCACTTTAAATATTCGTGCAATCTCGCTTTTAGAAACACCGGCGTCAAGTAAATCACGAATGGTTCTTTCTTTTCCGCTAAGTTTTACGCGCGAGGATTTTTTTCCTTTAGGACGTCCTAAAGTTATCCCTTCAGCTTTTTTTCGAGCAAGCGCTTCTTTTGTACGTTGACTAATAAGATTTCTTTCTATCTCAGCAGATAATCCAAAAGCAAATGCAAGAACCTTACTTTCAATATCATCACCTAAACGATAATGATCCTTAATTGTCCAAACTTTACAGCCTTTGTTCATGCAAATATTCAATATCTCCATTATCATAAACAGATTACGCCCTAAACGGGATAGTTCAGAACAAATTATCACATCATCTGCTTTTACTTTATTTAATAATTTCCCTAAACGTCGTTTATCGTAGTTTTTGGTTCCACTAATAGTCTCCTCAATCCAACCGTCGATTTCCACCCCTTTTTCTTCTGCAAAACGTTTGATTTCAAATCTTTGATTTTCAACAGTTTGCTTATCGCTACTTACTCTAATGTACCCATAAAACATAATCTTAATTCTCCTTTTTTTGATTATTTTTAAGGAGCGTTTATGTTGAGCAGAATAGTTCGATAAATAGTTTTTGGGATTCTGAAAGTTGGGTAATTCTTTTACCTGTTGAAAACAGTATTCGCACAAAGATGAGAACAAAAGGAGTCCCTTTATCAAAATGGAATCTCTCAATTAATTATGGAATTAAAACTGGATGTAATGAAGCATTTATTATCTCAACAGAGAAGAAAGATGAATTGATTTCAGCTGATCCAAAATCTGCTGAAATAATTCGACCGATTCTTCGCGGCAGAGATATTAAACGATATCAGTATTCGTTTTCAGATTTATGGTTAATATTTGTGCCGTGGCATTTTCCACTACAAGATGACGAAACTATTACTGGACCATCTAAAGATGCAGAAAAGCAATTCTCAAGTAATTATCAAGCTGTTTATCAACATTTGTGCTCTTTCAAAGACAAACTATCAAGAAGAAATAAAGCTGAAACCGGTATAAGATATGAATGGTATGCACTGCAAAGATGGGGTGCAAAATATTGGAACGAATTTTATAAGCAAAAAATCGTATACCGTGAGATTAGCGATGCAATGGATGCATGTTTGGTTGAAGCAGACTATATGCTAAATAATAAATGCTATCTTATAACAGGAGAGCACTTAATATACATTCTTTCATTCTTAAATAGCAAATTGTTTTCTAAAATTGTGCTATCCAAAGCGAATGCTACAGGTGGGAAAGGTGAAGGATTCTTAAATGAAATTCTACTTATTCAACCTACAGATAAAATTGAAGAGAAATTAGAGAAACTCTACAATCTTCGACAAAGAGGTTGTGATGTTGATAATGATATTGATAAACTGTTTTGTTTTTTATATGGACTCACTGATGAGGAAACAAATTTTATCATCAAATAATATGTTTTATTCTTATTGTGTGTTTTCAACAAAATTAACTTCTTCTACAGTTAGTTCGTATAATTTATATACAAGATCATTAATTTCTGTTTACAGAATCGAAGTATCTTCTCCGCTTTCTTTAGCCATAAGAATTTTATCTACTATATCAATGAAAACAGCTTGTTCTTTTTCGGGAATTTTTGGAATCGGCAATTGTTCAACAAACATTGGCTTATATTCAAAGTATCCCCCGTTTCGAGTTACGCCTAATTGACGAATATACCAGTCACCTAAATGAGAGTTAAGAACCGCTAAAATGTACTTGTTGCCCGGCACAATCATTGGAGATGGAGCGTTTATGAAATAATCTTTATCCACAAGTGTGTATTGTGCGGCCTGGCAAAGATTTCCCCAAACAATTTTCTGTTTAGAAAAATCGTTCCAATAACTTATGCTATCCTGAGTTTCATACCATTTATTATTTGTTTTCTTACGAGCCTTGATTTCTAATCCATCAGTAAAGTATTTATTACCAGTTTGTTCAAGTCTCTCTATTCCATAAGATAATAAGTGATTTTTAACAGCTGGATACTCTTCGATATCATAGTGTCGGCTTGGAAAAGTTGCAATAAGCCATAAGTTGTCAAAACTATACGTGTAACGTTTAATATCTCTGCCGCGAAGAATCGCTCATATTATTTAAGCAGTTGTTTTTTATAATACAAGCCTTAGTGTTAAATGTATTTTTCCCCTTTTGGAATAAGAGAATATTCACATCTACAGTCGCACTTTCAAATACTTTTTTTCCACTAAAATCTATTAATAATTTTGGGTTAGTATTATTAGCTAAGTATCCTCTTAGACGATTACCATAACCTGCTCTCATCCATTTATTGCTGGTAATATAACATAGAAGTCCATCCTGCTGTAATAATTGATTACCTTTTTCATAAAAAAGGCAATAAATATCACCGGTTCTTGCAAATGTATAATAATTCTGATTTTTGTATAAATAACCAACTTTTTGAGAGTTTTTAGATGATATGCTTTTTTGTAATTGAATATACGGAGGATTGCCTATTACTATGTCAAAACCATTTTTAACGCCAAACATCCAATCTGGTTCAAACCAATTTGTCACTTCATTTTCAAAGGGAGACCAATCCACTAATGCTCTGTATCGATCAGAAGGTGTTTTTCCTAATCTGTCTATAATATCTTGAAACATCCGTTTTTGTATGTTGCTGAATTCAAGTTTTAGCTCTGCTTTTCTTCCTAATTCTGCATTGAAATACTCTTCTCTAACATTTTTTAATTCATCAATGTAATCTTGGTTTTCAAATAAAGACATTTGTGTCCAATCACTTGGGGCGTTTATTTTTGATTCCTCCGGTAATTTTAACAACGAGTTTGCAATAATGAACTTAAAATCAAGATTAGGTAAGGGATTAATACCGCGATTTTCTTCATTGTCGTGTACATGTTCCTCGATAATTAGAGAAAGAAAACACCTTAATCTTGAAATCTCCACTGCAATAGGCTGAATATCAATTCCGAAAATTGAATTTTGAATAACACTTAATTTGCGAATATAGTTAAGTGATCCCGAGTTGAATTTTTTCTCAAATTCCTTCTTGATAAAAATACTGACATTTTCAGTTGCTTTATCAAACCATAGATTTGCTCCCGGATCAAGCTCCTGTAATATGTATACTATTTTCTGTAACATTCCAATGGGGAAGGCACCTGAGCCGCAAGCAGGATCTAAAACAGTAATAGTATACAGTGCATTGATTATTCTTTTCTTTTCCGATTTATTAAAAACTGCAAGATGATCATCCTCTTTTGTATAACTGATTAGTGCAGATAATCTAACTTCATCGATATTGGTTTTGTTTTTGAGGTATTCACACAAACTGCTGTCAACCATATAATCCACAATATCACGTGGAGTATAAAAACTACCTGTGCTCTTTTTAGCATTTTCACCTGTTTCCGGGTTAATCTCAGCTAATAAATTCTCAAAAATTCTACCAAGCATTTCTGGGTCGATTGATAGTTCTATATCGTATGCAGTATTTTCATCAACAGTAAAATTATACTCATTTAATACAGTATAGAGATTATTAAACCACTCGTTAGGAATTGATACTACACCATACTTACCGCATTTGTTTACTATATCATACTTGTATCTGTCGTCGGTATGAGGGCTAAATAATCCTCCGTTTAAAAAAGGTACTTGATTATAATAATCATTTTGAAATTCACGCTTTCTCCAATGCTGATTGGTATTCAACAATTCAAAAAACAACGGTTCAAGAATATGATGATAATAGTTCACAGAATTATTTACAGTATCTGTAGACAGCATATCATCAGGAACCAAAGAAATGCCGTTTTCACTACGCTTTTCTTTTAGAAACCAGCAAAACATGATACGTCCAATCAAACGCACGCCAAACTCAGCATATTTGTTGTGTTCAACTACTCCATGTAAATTAAGCAACTTTTCATATTTTTTACCGTTTCGTTCTCCACCAACTAATTCTGTAAACGCCGTTGCAATTTGAGCGTAGAATTGTTTATTTACAACCTCAACAGAAAAACGTTGAATCAATTCATCAAGAGAATCAACTTTACCTTTTTTAATTAGAAATTCATAAGCAGTTTTAGTCTTCGTTCCAAATCCCAAGCTATATGAGAAACGTCTTGGATTTGAGAGAATTTTTACAATCTTATCTCCATCAAACTCATACTTACTTGTCAATAGTGAGATGCGATAATTTTGAGCATCTGCATTAGAAAATGCAACAAGAGCGTTATTGATTTGCAAATTTCTAAGAATACGGAACATCTCCTGTGTAATACCAACACGTCTATTCTGACAGCCTTCATTGATATATACCTCAAAAACTGTTATGTCGCATCTTTTGGATTCACCAAGAAGTGTTACTTTGGAGAATAGTTCATTATTAAATTCAACTTCATGCTTATCTACTGTATAATCAGGAAGAAGAATTTCACCCATTAAATATTCAAAGTTTTCGATATGATATTCTTTTTTTAATATTTCTTCGGCTTCTTTAATCGTTATCATATCTTAAATCCTCCGTAAACATTATTATTTCGGTTTGAGCATCTATCGATTCAGCTTTCTGTTTAATTTGAATGATATAGTGCACAGGAATCTTTTTCTTAATCTCGGCAATTACATTAGCTACTGTATCAGGCTTTACAACCACATTTGCTAAAAACTTTAGCTCACCATCGCTTAAGTCATCATAGTTTTTTATAACTTCGATCAAGTCGAAAATATAGTCTTTTTCTACAGGATAGATCGCCTTGAGTTTTTCAAGATTTTCAATTGCTTGTCCTTTGCGCCTGTCTAAAGGAATTTTAGAATACGGCTTCTTTATTTCATCTCGAAGTATTTTGAACTTTTTATCTAACTCCCGATCAAACTCATAGCTTTTTTCATCTGCATCAGCTTTAAATAAGCCAAGAACCTGTTCAGCGGAAACAATTCGAGCTTTTGGTTCCAAATCATGCGCTAATGCAAACAGAACATTGTTTCCTCTTTTGGCAAATGAAATAGCACATGGTTGTTCTTGCTTTTTTCGGACGATTCGTGCTCTTTCCGGAATACTAAAAACAATATCCATCAATTTAGAATTGTGCTTAATTAAATTATAAGCGTTTTTGTATTCGTTATCCCAGCTTTTTTCTATCGTTTCTTCATTGGCATCTTCATACTGAGATTTAAAGTAGCTTTGAAGTGTTTCATCAGGCGTAAGTGTACGAGTATCACTGCCAACAATATTATTAATTAATAGCATTTTTAATGTAGAGATGCCTTTAATTAAGGTGTTTTGTTCACCTATATCCGTTGGGAAAAAGTTAAAGATATAAATCTTATCAAACATTTTTTTATTAATTCGATTTATACGGCCTATACGTTGAACAACTCTTGTGGGGTTATAAGGAATATCATAATTCATAATGACTCCTGCGCGGTTAAGGTTAAAACCCTCACTAAGCGCATCTGTCGCTACAATTATGTCATAATCATTTGCCTGTTCGGTAATTGGGCAAGAAGCATCAAAATTCTGACGCACTATGATTCTGTCCTGTTTTGATGCACCACCTGTGTAAAGCAAAGCATTAAACCCGTCATTATTCAATTTTTGATATACATAAGCAGCGGTATCAGAATATGTTGAAAAAATAACAATCTTTCTACTGGGATTATCTCTGATTAGTTTATTAATTTGATTGCTTATCTCATTATATTTCGGATCTTCGCCGACTTCGTCCTGCCCAAACCATTCATTATAAATGTTTTTAAGCAAAACAATATCATTTTTTACTGAATGTATATAAGTATTACTAAACAATTCCTTTGAAAATGGGATTGCTTTCTTTTTTATCTTATCAACATCAATGGGTTCATTGTCTATCTTTTCGATTTCTTCTAAAGTCTCAAGTATTTCTTCCTCATTAGGATCAGGTAAATAACCTCGCTTCTTTATTGGAACATACCCTTTATTCCACCATTTTACAATATTTTCATAAGATCGTATAATACTGGTAAGTGTTAACTTAAAGGCTGCTTTTGAACTTTCAAATCGCATAACCAGCAGTCTTTGTATAAATTTTGCCAAGTTCCCTTGAAATTGCTGGATGTTAATCTCGTTAAATAACTCACCATATTTTTGATTAAATGCTTCCGGATCTATCAAGTATGCCGAGGGGTTATATCGAGCACAAGTAAATTGATTACTTAACTTGTCTAGGGTTGAAATATACAGTTCTCGGATTTTTCCAAGATCATATTCCACTAGTTCCGGGCCAACAACTTCAGGAAACTGTATTCCTTGCATTTTCAAATCATTGCTATATTCTTTTATTTCTTTTAAATCGATTCGACTGCGTCTAACAATCACAGGATCAATTAACAAACGCATTTGTTGGCTAAGAATATTTAATTCAGTTTTTATAGCCTCTGTTAAATTCTTCTTGCCTGCTTTTTCAAGCTTATTGTACTGTGCAATCAATTCTCTGAATCTAACACCTAAATTATCTACTGAGTTTATTGTAGAACGACTAGGAGTTTGAAACAGCTTGATTAATGCAAAAAGATCTTGAGGTCTATTATTATATGGTGTCGCGGTGAGCAGAATTACTTTATTCTCAACATTTGATCTGGTAAGTTGGTGTAACCATTGATAAGAATCACTCAACTCATTACGGTATCTATGTGCTTCATCAATAATGTATAATATCGGATTAGAATCACTTGCATATGTATTATATACTTCTTCAAGTTTACCGCTACTATATACCTTTACTCCCCTTAAACCAAAATCTTGTTGATATTCGTTCCATTGTTCTTCTAAGTGAGGAGGAGCAATAATAACGGTTTTCTTTACATCAAGATTATAAGCTATTGCAGAAGCTATTACCGATTTTCCTAATCCAACAACGTCCGCAACTATGACTCCGTTATTCTTATTGATACAGTCAACGCCATACTTTACAGCATCAATTTGATATTTTAAATTCGTGAATTTACCGTTAGTAATGTCGGCAGGAGTAAAAATATTACAGTTATCTACTGAATGATAAAGTTCGAACAGAATACGTATATATATATGGAATGGTAAAGGTCTCGCAAAAATCCAAAGTCTATTTTGTAGTTCCTTTTCAAAATCATCGTTACCATCTTTGACACAAATATCAATCGCTTTGCTATCATTCCACAAAGACTCGAACTCTTCTTCATATTCATCGTATTTTACGTTATCGCTGAAACGTTCGTTCATTTCGCCTTGTCCAAGAAGACCATTGTAAGTGAAATTTGAAGAACCTGTAAATACTACCCCTTTTTGATCTCCAAAACAAGAGAACTCTGGCTTGTTCGTAAAAATATACGCTTTGGCATGATTTTGTTTTGCAGTTAGTCTGATTTCCAAAGAACCGTCCTTGATTTTTTCGACAAACATTTTGAATACTGTCTGACTATCAGAAGAATCAAATTCCTCGGATAAGGCAGATTTATTAAATAGTTCAACGAAACCATCAATGTATTTATTCTTTTTTTGTGAGTTATTCATGCTGTTAAATCTTCTAACTGCATAATTTTCCAGCGATTCATCCTGTCCATCTTTAACCGCAGAACATAGTTCTTCAATCGCTTCAGGATCAATTGAATTACCTACCAGGATACGAATTTTTTTATCTCTCAGTTCATCTGCAAGCGCATTGAATCCTGAGAAATAGAAAAACGCTGTTAATATATCTACTCTTTCAGCTTGATTGAGTGAGTTCTTCAATGACGAAAGCATTGTTTTTTTGCGATTATCAATTATCGATGCCATATAATTTCCCCTTACATGTCACTAATTGTTATGATCAAGTTTAGTTTCCCATTATCATAAATTATAATACAAGACTTTTTTATTGTAAAGGGATTTCTTGCTTCCTTGGATTCTATATTCATTTAAGCTTTTTATAAAATTAGATACTTGATGATATAATAACAATATTTAACAGAATAAATTTCCATTTTTTCAAATAAAATGTTTGTATTTAAAATCGGGTTCAAGGGTATCCCTTGCGAGCGTGTTTTTACGGGTAGGAGTAAAAATGCACTGCTTGTTTAGATGTAACATGAAGATTTCTTTTTGAAGATGTCACGACTATACAAGCAGACTGTTTTTACTCCTTTCGGCGAAAACAGTAACGTTTGTTAGGGAGAACCCCTAAGTCCCCTTGCCTAAAACTTTAAAACATTTTAAGAAAAAACGACCTGCAAGTGAGTCTCGCAGGTCGTTTTTTCTTTGGATTTTATTTCTGAATCATTGCGTATCTTTTCATGATTAACTCAACAATTTCTTTGCTTCGTACCTTCATGTTGACGGTTTTGAGGACGGTTTGCAGGAGTGTTTCGGTGACGATTGGCAGCTGATTTTTTATACTCAAAGCTAAATAATTTTTTGGTTTTCTTTAGTATTCAAGCAGCCAATCAATCACATTGACCGACTTAATTCCGTCAAATTCTTTTTCCAATCCTGTGTCGAGTGACAGGATTATCTTCTCATAATTGTCTTTGATTTTTTGCAAAGGCGCAAGCTCGCGCTTCCGAACAGCTTCACTGTTCATGGATTCCGTGACCTGAAAATAAATCTTTTCGTTGGCGTTTGAAGCAATAAAATCAATCTCGGAATCGCCAAGCTTGCCGATTGCAACGTCATATCCTCGGCGCAAAAGTTCAAAGTAAACAACGTTTTCCAAGATGTGTCCGCTGTCTCGGTTGCGAAAACCAAGCAAGTAGTTTCTCAGTCCAATATCGACGATATAATATTTGCCGAGCGTGCGCAGATAGTCCTTGCCTTTGATGTCAAAGCGTTTGATTTCGTAGAAAAAGTATGCTTCAAGCAGCGCGTTGACATACGCCTGAACGGTGTGCGCACTCGGTTTATTCTTCCTGCCGTCGTCGAGCAAGCCCTCATTGACGAGCGTATTTCCGATGGACGAAACGGAGATGGAACTGCCGATATTGTCCGCCAAAAACAGAATGATCTTGCGCAGAAGTACGGCGTCGGTTATCTGACGTCTGCCTCTGCGCTTTTCTCTTTCGAGAATGTCACGCACGATAACGGTTGAGTAGATTCCGTCAAGAAGCATCAAAGCTTTTTCCTGCTCCAAGCCGACATCCGCAATGCCGGGCATACCGCCAAATCGAAGATAAGCCTCAAATAACTCTTTCAGTTCATAGCTTTCGCCCAGCAAATCATAGGCACGTCTGTGTGTTCCGCCAAGCGCGCTTGTGCTCTCGCGTATTTCAAATCCGTGGAAATCTATGAACTCCGCAAAGGAAAGCGGAAGCATTTTGACCTCAACGCTTCTGCCCGAAAGATAGGTGGAGTATTCCGAGGACAGAAGAAAAGCGTTAGAGCCGGTGATATAAATATCGCAGTCGATATCCACGCGAAGTGCGTTGACCGCGTCCTCCCAAGCCTCAACGCGCTGTATTTCGTCGAAGAAAAGATACATTCTTTTTTCGGGAAGCAGCTTTGATTGAATATACTCGTAAATCCCGTTTGAGGTCATATCCTTGAAATCATAGGATTCAAAATTCATTTCAACAATCTGCTCAGACGAAACGCCGCTTTCAAGCAAATGTGCTGCCATTAACTTCATTAAACTCGACTTTCCGCAGCGTCGAATACCTGTGATAACCTTAACAGGCTCGGTGTCCTGAAAGGCAATCAGTTTATTCAAATAAAGGTCGCGCTTTTTTAATCTTTTCGTCGGTATCATACACTCCGCCTCCTTTTTAAATAATAATAGCATAAAAATCTTAATATGTAAAGTATTTGCAATGAATAGCAAAAATATTTATTTTAGTTTGCGAATATGAAGATTGGATATTTTTATTTTGATTAATTGGTTGCCAAATCGAAAATAATTGTGCATTAGAAAGTAGAGAGGTTTTTTAGATAGAATGGCTCACGTTGAGATGATTTGGAAAGCATTAAAGCAATTTGATACTTGAACTTTTAAAATTCTTTAAATTCTTTGCAAAAAAATCTGAAAAAGTGTGGAATAAAGGGTGAGGGGATTTTTCTTAAAATATTAGATAGTTGAAAAAAATAATAGGTTGTCAAATTAAAAAAAAGTCAGCAATACAGTAATAGAAGGTTATATAGACTGTATTGCATACGTTTCAGATGATTTTGAAAGCTTTAAGGCAGTTTAATAAGAGAAATTTAAAATTTCTTTGCAACAAATTAAAAAAAAGTGTGGAATAAAAGGGTGAGAGGGTTTTCTTCAAATTACCAAATACCGAACAAGGAGGAATGATTATTATGAAATCAAGTTATCGGTTCTTAAAGGTACCGTTATGTTTGTTTTCGGATTCGTATTCACAGCTATCTGTTGAAGCAAAGCTACTATACGCATTTTTGCTGGACAGGCTGACGCTGTCTGAGAAGAATGGTTTTTTGGACAGTTACGGCGATGTATTCGTGTATTTTACTAACAGCGAGGTGTGCAAAACACTATACTGTGGTTCTCAAAAGGCGACAAAGCTGTTTCGTGAGCTTGAAAAATTTAGGTTGATTTATCGGAGAAACCAAGGCAGAGGTAAGCCGGATGCTATTTATGTTAATCAACTTGAAGAATCTCCAAATTCACTATTCAAGAACAATGATAATCAACATTCAGGAGTAACGAAAACCAACATTCCGGAATACGGAAAATCACCACCAATCAATACTGAATATATCCATACTGAAGATAGTCATATCAATCAATCTATCTCCTATAGTGTGGTGAAAGAGGAGATTGAGGAGCAAATCGAATATGATGTGCTTGCGCAGCGTGATTACGGCGGCGTTCTGGATGAAATTGTAAGCATGATAACCGATACATATTGCTCCCCCGAGAGTTATGTACGGATTGGTAAGCGCGAGATTACGATACAAACCGTTCGACAGCGATTATCAATGCTGACCGCTGAACACATTGAATATGTGATCAATTCACTTGAAAGAAATACAACCGAAATAAAGAATATAAGAGCCTATATGCTGACATCAATCTATAATTCGATAGATACACTGGAAGCCGACGGCTTATACGGCAATTAACGGAGGTAAATTATGGAAGCAAAAATCAAGTTTTTAAGCACAAAAGAGGTTGCCGAGGCACTCGGCTGCAGCCTGCCGACAGCAAGGAATATTATGATGAGAGCAGATTTTCCGCTTGTCAGAGTGGGCAAGAATTTTAAGGTCAGCGAGCAGGCGTTCATAGAGTGGAGTAAAAAACGAAGAATTTAATACTTTAAAGTAAAAAAGCATATTGACGTTGAGTCGTTTTTGCGTTATCATAAAGGTAGTCAAAAACGATTCAGTGTCTTTAGGTTAAGAAAGGACGGTTCATTTTGAAAACCAAAGGCACAAAATCAAAGAAGATAAAATTACCGTATGGTGACGGTAGTATTTATTATGTGGAGAGCCGCAAGCGGTATTCCGGGCAAATCAATCTGGTGATTGACGGCGAGCACGTCCGTAAGACCGTTTACGGCAAGACAGAGCGTGAAACGCGCAACAAGCTCAAGGAGCTGCAAATCCAAGCGCTTGCAGGCAATCTTCACGGCAAGAAGCCGCCTGTTCCTACCATCTTCCAGTATGCTGAGAAGATGATGGACGAACAGCTTGCGCTGAATGAAATCAGGCAGTCGAGCTATGACAGGAAAATGGAAACGCTGAAAATGCTCTCTGCAATTTCCAACAAACCGCTTGACGAGCTGACCGAGGATGATATTATCGCGTTTTTCAAAACACAGCTCGACTATTCGCAGTCCTGTATCAACAAGATGTATCAGCTCCTCGGCGCGGTGCTCAGCAAGGCAACACACCGAAAAATCATTGAGGACAATCCGATCAAGGAAATCAAATGCCCGAAGTCCAACAAAAAGACAATCCCCGTTCGGGCACTGACGGTTGACGAGCAAAAGAAGCTCCTTAACGTGCTCAAAAACGAG
The DNA here is from genome assembly GCA_900101355.1 of Ruminococcus sp. YE282. GTDB lineage: Bacteria > Bacillota > Clostridia > Oscillospirales > Acutalibacteraceae > Ruminococcoides > Ruminococcoides bromii_A. The sequence goes on along the minus strand of FMUV01000045.1, from coordinate 852 downwards.
GATATTCGCTACAGTGATATTATGCTGTTATCGATGTTTACGGGCATGAGAGTCGGTGAGTGTTGTGCTCTGATGGTAGAGGACATCAACCTCGACGACAGAACTATCAGCGTCAATAAGACGGTTGCACGCGGCAAATACGGAAAAAACGTGTTCAACGAAACTAAGACCTCGGCTGGAACGAGAACACTATTTGTCAATGACGATGTGGCAGATTTTCTGAGAACCATTATTGGCAGAAAGAAAAGCGGCTTGCTTTTTATGTCGAGCAATCACAATCTTATTACCACCAATCAGGTGAACTATTCTTATTCGGCGGCTTTAAAGTCGTTCGGAATCGTTGATAAAACGGTGTACGGCAGAGTGGATTTGCACTCGCTCAGACACACTTATGCCACAAGGTGTATCGAATCGGGAATGCCTGCAAAGGTGTTGCAGAAGATTTTGGGACACACGGATATCAACATTACGCTGAACACTTACTGCTCCGTTTTCGAGAAATTCCGAAATGAACACCTCGCCGTCGCCGACGAATACATGAAAGCCAATAACCTGCAAATCGCGTGAAAAAATGCAGGATTGGCACAAACTGCAGTCAAAAGTGCAGTCAAACCGCGAAAAGTTCAGGCTTTAAGCCATATGTCGCGGTCACTCGCACCAAAAAACCACTGTATTAGATTACGGTGGTCTTTTTTATTTAGGCTCTTTGTCAATAGTTGGGGTAAACCAAAAAATGAAAATGAATGAAATATTAAAAACAAGCGATAGCGTCAAGCTGTCGCTTGTTTTTGACAATTGACAGATTGAAGAGAAAATATATGTAGGCTCAATGTCAATAGTTGGGGTAAACCG
>FMUV01000044.1 GCA_900101355.1 Ruminococcus sp. YE282 | reverse complement strand
AATTTCGTATTGCATCTGAGACAACTTGCTTAATTGTTGTATTGATGGCGGTAGAGAAGTTCCATCTTTTCGTGGTCTACCTTTGGGTTTAATTACTATACCCGATGCAAGTTTCCTTTGCTTACGGTTATATCTTGTTTTAAATTCCTGTACTTGATTTTTGCTAAATCCAAATTTTTCTGCAATTTCTCTTAATGTCTTTCCTTGTTCCCAAAGCTCTATTATTTCTTTTTCATATTGTTGTATATGTCGATATTCTCTTGGCATACAAAATCCCCCTATGGTAGTTTATTTTATTCTACCATAGGGGGTCTGTTTTTTCTATTGTCCGTTTTTTACGGACCTGTGCATTTTAAACTATCTCTTTCTTTTGTTTCAAAATAATCACTAATTACAATGGGAGCAAAGATGATATTCCAAATAAAAATCAGTTTATTACTAACAAAAATTGATAGTAACGAAAGAATGAAAAATAGGCCTATTAAGTAAAACCAAATAGTCGAAATATTTAGGGGAAATGATTTTAGCTTATTTTTTGATTGCATATTTCTCACTTTATCCTTTTTAGTAATATTAGAATTATTCTTTATTAAAAATATATAATTATTTATATTTCGGTTAATTGATAACAACGATAAAATATAGGAAATAGATAAAACCAATGCTGCAATTATTAGTGCACGTATTATTAATTCGCCAGAGACTCCTGTTTTTAATAAAAGTATGTTTCCAATTGGCAGACTGACTAACAGACTGAAAAGGGTATTGCGCTTTCCCTGTAGCGAAGCTATTCATCAAATTATGTGGAGTATATACACTTTTATTGGTAAAATCCATATAGCTTCGATTTGAATATATGGTAATCTCTCCTCCTTGTGTAGCTTCAGTAAGTGTTCTCTCCATGGCTACACCAAAATCTGGATGACATCCCAATTTAAGACCATATTTCCCCGTATTTTTTTCTATCATTAATAAGCCCGCTACCGGATACTCTCCGCCTAAAGAACAATCTTTCATATAAACATTCAAATTTTCAAATGAACAAGCTCTTTTGAACATAGAATATACATACGGATATTTTTTTATTACATCATCTGGAACATTTGGTAGTTGTAAAGCTTCAACGATAATCTTTTTCTGAATAAACCTTTCGACTATCTCAGCTAATCCCTGAACTATGGCTTCAGCAGGAGAATTTCCCGCTGACATTCCATTACTACCAAAATTATGAATAAAAAGACTATATGGTAAGTAGTCTTTTTATTTCTTACATCAAAAAAAGGAACCGTTAAATAGTATTTTTCATTATTTTCTATCTTATCCGGAACATTTACTGATTCAAACAGTATAGACTTTTCTTCGATAGATAACTTTTCTTTATTTCTATTTTCAAAATAACGATTTATATACGCATTGTCCTGCTTTACAATATCAAATGCATTTAGATATTGTTCATCTGGAAATTTCTAAAGCTGTAAGAACTATTATCCCTAAAATCAGGAACTGGATTTACAAAGTTGTTAGAAAACCTTTCAAATAACTCAGCGTATGCACTGGCCATACAATAATCTTTATTAACTCCTTTACCATTTGTTCCAATCCTGGTACCCTTAAAAACTACTCTCACAGAATTTGTTCCAATAACGCTCGCGTTAAAACAGGCTTCTTCTGTTTGTAAATTCATAGTTTTTAATTTATTTTTTAAAAACGCAACCGTGTTTTTAGGATCCTTTTCCTTATAATGAATATCCACTTATATCTCTCCTTACTAGTAATTTGATTTCATAATAATATATCAGTATATTATTTTATTAATTTATAATATTTTGCTATGTTATAGTAGATTTAATTTGCATTTTCAATTTTATTGCCTAATATATTAACTGTTAAACAATTTAAAATTTATAAATTAATAATTTTATACACAAATTGTGAATTTTAGTTAAAAAAGACTATAAACAACATTTTTTTACAATTATATAGTATATAATTACATTTGTCAAGCAAAATTTACACAAGATTATGTATAAATTAATTATACATAACAAAATTTATATCTATATGTTTATTTCTTGACAAAATTCGGCTTTGGATGTATATTATATGATATAAAATACCACAGGGGTGCTGACATAAGTCGGCTGAGATTGAATTATTGTATTCAAAACCCTTAACCTGATACGGATAATGCCGTCGTAGGGAGCACAATATTTTTGCGTAAGCAGATTTTAGCACCATACGATACGTATGGTGTTTTTTATTGTGTGAAACAGCGCAATATGATTTTCATTATTCGGATTTGAGCGGTGTTTTAGAAAGGGGATTTTTTATGAAAAACGTAAAACTTTTACAAAAGATGACCGAAAGTGCGGTTATGATTGCGCTTGCAACCATTCTCAGCCTTATTAAGGTAATTGATATGCCTTACGGAGGAAGCGTAACTTTTGCTTCAATGCTTCCGCTGATTATCATTGCATATCGTTACGGCTTCCCGTGGGGTGCGCTGACAGGCTTTGTGTATGGTCTTGTTCAAATGCTGTTTGGTCTTAACAACCTGTCATATGCAACAAGCTTCGGCGCAGCAATTGCAATTATCCTGCTTGACTATTTGTTTGCGTTCGCCGCAACATCACTTGGTGCAGTTTTCAGAAAGATGGAAAATGCTCCGACAGCAATGGGCTGTGGTGCACTTTTTGCCTGTGTTGTAAGATACATATTCCACGTAATTTCGGGTTGCACAGTATGGGCAGGCGTTTCTATTCCAAGTTCGGACGGTCTTGTTTATTCACTTGCCTACAATGCAACATATATGCTTCCGGAAACAATCATAACTGTTATCGCCGCAGTTTACATTGCACTGGTAATTGACTTTTCAAAGCCAAAAATCGCTGCCGCAAAAAAGAGCGATATTCCAACAGCTTCTTATATACTCAGCGGAATTGCCGGACTTGTACTTCTTGCCGCAATCACAGCAGTTTCAATCCTTGTTTTCCCGAATCTTCAGGATGCAGAAACAGGCGACTTTGCAATCACAGGAATTGCAAACACCAACTTTACCGCTTTGTTAATAGTTGCCATTGTTGCAATAGTTATTATTGCCGCACTGTTGATAGCTAAAAAGGTTTTGACCTCTAACTCAAATAAATCCAAAAATGCATAAAACATATTTATTATGTTTTATTATACAAAATTTATTTCATTTTTCTTTCCTATAAGAGCTTTTTAAATTTTGGAAATTATCACACTCCTACCTTTTATTAAGCTCACAGAGGCTGTATTCGTTTGAATGCAGCCTCTTGCTATTAATAAGGGATTTGTCCACTTTAATTTCATAAGGACACTTATTATTAAATCACCATAATTGTCGGGTTTGATAAAACTTACATTAATAAATACACTGCAAAAAGGAGCACCTGTCTTTGACAAGTGCTCCTAACAAAATACTATTGTGTTTTATTAAAGATTTATCTTTCTCTTATAATACATAACTGCGGCAAAAGCTAAACCGGCAATCAAAACAACAACAGCGGAAACCAATCCTGTATTACCTGTTTGAACAGCGTTATTATCGGCTGTGTCGGCGGTAGCTTTCTTTGTTGATGTATCTGCAGTAGCCGCATAAGCAGTTGAACTTGCTTCAACTGTTGTCGGTGCAATTGTTGTTTCGGGAACAGTTGTTACAGGTTCTGTATTATCAATAACTTCACCTGATATTGCAGGGATAACATAGCTGACCTCAACAGAAGCAGGCTCTGAAGTTTCGTCGGAATCAACGCTGATTGTAACCGTAACTGTTCTTTCCACATTACTTGGATCAGCCTTTAACTGCCAAGTTGTCTGCTGTTCTGCGTTAGAAGAAAGCTGAGAATATGTGATGGTGTTTTCACCTGACGCAAGCTCTACTCCGCTTGGAAGTGAAATACCGAGTTTTACATTGTTAAGGTCAATATCTCCGGAATTTTTCAAATATCCCATAAGTGAAACCAGATTATAACCTGTTCCGTCTGCATTAACTTCAAAATTCTGTTCTACCTTGGTTGCTCCAACTGAAATTTTGCCGTTTCTGCTTACGATAACTTCGCCAAGTCCATAGTATCCCGTGTATGTTCTGCTTTCACCAGGTGCAAGAGCTTTCTCATACCAAATTCCGTTTACGGTGCTGTCGCCGATGGCGGAACTGCTGTCTACATCAGGAACAAGCACATCGCTTGAGCTAATAAAGTAATTGTTATACTGAACTTCATCAGGTTTGCCGGAACCGGTTGCAAACGAGCCTGACGCAGTGATTGTCGGATTTGACAAATCATCAAACACCTGATAATTCTTTGTAATTTGGTCGCCGACAAGTCTTGTTCTGGTTGTTACAGGACCAATGCCGGGAACCCTGAACGGAGCACTGTCGTTTGCATCAAGCATTGTGTCAAACATAATTCTGCAACCTACATTTTTTGACTCATCGGATGTATTGGTAGCTTTCATTGTAACAGAAAAAGCGTCGTCCTTGCCGGTAACACTGTTATTTACAAACTCATATGACTTTGCAAACTCAACGCCATCATAATTGAAACTTTCGGTAATAGTTTTTCCGTCGTCAGAAATGCTTTGCTCGTAAGAAGTGCGATAGCTTACACTTCCGTCAACCGAAAAATAAACTCTTGAAGTTCCGTACGGTGCATCGTAAACAAGTTTTGAATCTCCGTAAAGAAGACGCTGGTCGTTATCTGTTGACGAAGTACCGTCTGTCTTATAAGCGATAAATCTGCCTGAGTCTACGCCAAGTCTTAGGTAATCGTTATCAATTACTTTATCGGAACCTGCCGCAAATGAAGTAACGGTCGATGCTAAAACTGCCACACATGCTGTCATCAAAACAGCAAGGTTTTTTTTGATTTTATTCATACTTTGCTCCTCCTGATTATATGAATACATCTTGCTTATTACTTTTCAAAATGCTTACTGATAAAGTCAATCTGTCCGAGAATCGGCAACTTAGTAAAAGTTCCCTTTGCAGCGTTAACAATTCCGATAATTGCAAGAACCAAAAAGAAGATACCGCCAAGGCTCAGGATAGCCGATACCAATGATGCAACAACGCTAGGAACACCGAACCATGTCGGCGGAAAAATTGTTCCCACAATTGCATTGATAATTAACTGCAAAATCCAATATGCAACAGAAAAAATCATAAGAGTTAATCCCTGACCCGAATGAAAACGGGCAAACTTTGAATCTTTGGCTGCAAATATCGGAATTAATACCAGCAAACCAATATATGCAAGAACAGCCATTACCTTGTTGTTTTGAACATCAGCGTCCAACGGCTGAGCCTGCTGGGCGTTCTGGTTCTGATAAGACTGATTTGAATATGCCTGCTGAGGATTAACGTTTTCTGCTTTCTTTTGAACACGAGTACCACAAGATGAGCAAAACTCTGCATTATCGTCAAGTTTTGCACCGCAATTACTGCAAAATGCCATTTTTATAACCCCTCATATCTATAATATTTTCAATATAATATTATATTTATAAAATCTGTAAAAGTCAATATTACTTCACATATTTGGTGTTTATGCATATTTATATATTTCAGCGCTGCTTAATTATAGTGAACAGTGTGATATTTATGCAACTTGTTATATATCTATAACAATACAATATGATAATCTGATAACATATATGTCAATTAAATCACAAACTGCCGCAGAGCAAAAGTCTCTGCGGCAGTCAATCATTTTATTTCAATTATTTAAAGTAGTTTACGCCGCTTTCAAAAATCTTTTGGTCTTTTTCAAACGGAACATTCTTATAAAGGTTTTCGCCCTTTCTTTCGCTGTGTCCCATTTTACCCAAAACTCTTCCGTCAGGAGAGGTAATACCCTCAATTGCGCAAACCGAACCGTTGAGGTTGTAGGTAATGTCTTCGCTTGGCTTGCCGTTAAGGTCAACATACTGTGTTGCAATCTGTCCGTTTTCAGCAAGCTGCTTAACGGTTTGGATATCAGCCATAAATCTACCCTCACCGTGTGAAACGGGAACCGCAAAAACATCGCCTGCATTAACACCGGCAAACCACGGAGATTTTACCGAAGTAACTCTTGTGTACGCCATATGAGAAATATGACGGCCGATTGTGTTAAAGGTCAATGTTGGGTCGGTTGGCTTCAGCTCTCTGATTTCGCCGTACGGTACAAGACCGAGTTTTATGAGTGCCTGGAAGCCGTTGCAAATTCCTAACATAAGACCGTCACGTTTTTTAAGAAGCTCATTTACAGCCTCGGCAACTCTCGGATTACGGAATGTTGTTGCGATAAATTTACCTGAACCGTCCGGCTCGTCACCGCCCGAGAAACCACCCGGAAGCATAATCATTTGTGATGATTTTATAATTTCTTCCATTTTATCAATGGTCTCTTCAATTCCCTTTGAGCTTAAGTTCTTAACAATAAGAGTCTCAACCTCTGCGCCTGCTTTTTCAAATGCGCGTGCGGTATCAACTTCGCAGTTTGTACCGGGGAATACAGGAATAAACACCTTTGGTTTTGCTGTCTTTATTGCAGGAGAGTGCTGATTTCTTTCTGTAAATAATCCTGCATCAACTGCCATTTTCGGGCAGTCCGCCTGCGTTGGAAATACCTTTTCAAGAGGAGCAGTCCACTTGTCAATAATGTCAGAAAGCAGAACACTGTCTTTACCCATCGAGATTTTTCCGTCATCAGTAGTCACACCCAAATCATAGCTTAATACGCTGTCGTCAAGTGCCGCACCGTCGGCAAGCTCAATAACGAGCGAACCGGAAAGCGGAGCAAACAATTCTTTGTTTGTAAGTTCTTTTGCAAACTTGAATCCAATTCCGTTACCAAAGCAGGCTTTGCAAACGCTTGCAGCTGCGCCGCCCTCTTTTACAACGGATGCAGATAGGATTTTTCCGCTGTCTGCCAAAGCATAAACCGCCTTGTACATTGCAATAAGCTTGTCCCAATCAGGCATTAAAGTTTCCTTGTTTTCCGGAACGGGAACATAGATAACCTTTGAACCCGACTTCTTAAATTCCGTTGAAATTGTCTTTGAAGCCTTTGTCATAGCAACAGCAAAACTTACAAGGGTTGGCGGAACGTCTATATCTTCAAAAGTTCCCGACATACTGTCCTTGCCGCCGATAGACGGAAGACCGAGTTTGAGCTGAGCTTCCATTGCACCCAAAAGTGCAGCGGCAGGCTTGCCCCAACGTGAGGGAACGTCCTTTAATCTTTCAAAATACTCTTGGAATGTCAAACGTGCAGTAAGCGGATTTGCTCCGATTGCAAGCAGCTTAGACAGCGATTCAACTACCGCATAAGCCGAACCGTGGAACGGACTCCAACGTGATACTCCCGGAATGTAGCCGTAACTCATTGCGGTTGCGTCATCGGTTTCTCCTTTTTCAAGCGGAATCTTTGCAACCATTGCCTCTTGCGGAGTAAGCTGATTTTTTCCGCCAAACGGCATAATTACCGTTGCGGCACCGATAGATGAGTCAAAACGCTCTGCAAGTCCGATTTGTGAGCAAACCTCAAGTCTACCCATATTTTCTTTTATTGCCTCGTCAAATGAAAGATTTTCGAGTTTTTCGGGGCATTTTTCACGGTAACAATACTCTGCCTTAGGAGCAGTAATATAAGCCTTGGCAACCTGAGTAACACCGTTTGTATTCAAAAACTCACGGCTGAGGTCAACAATTGTGTCACCTCTCCAATTCATTGTGAGTCTTGGATTTTCTGTTACAACCGCAACCGCTGTTGCCTCAAGGTTTTCTTTGTCGGCTTCTGCAATAAAATTGTCAACATCTTTTTTGTCCAAAACAACTGCCATTCTTTCCTGGCTCTCGGAAATTGCAAGTTCCGTGCCGTCAAGTCCGTCATACTTCTTTGTAACTTTGTCCAAATCAACCGTAAGACCGTCTGCAAGCTCGCCTATTGCAACGCATACGCCGCCTGCACCAAAGTCGTTACATCTCTTTATAAGCTTTGCAACATTCGGATTTCTGAACAAACGCTGAATTTTACGCTCTGTCGGAGGATTACCCTTTTGTACCTCTGCTCCGCAGGTTTCGATTGAGCTTTCTGTGTGAGCCTTTGAAGAACCCGTTGCGCCGCCGCAGCCGTCACGTCCTGTTCTTCCGCCCAAAAGAACGATAACATCATCCGGAAGCGGAACCTCACGAATAACATTTTCCTTTGGAGAAGCACCGATAACTGCGCCGATTTCCATTCTTTTTGCAACATAGCCCTTGTCATAAAGTTCTGTTACCTGACCTGTTGCAAGACCTATCTGGTTACCGTATGAGCTGTAACCGTTGGCAGCACCGGTAGTGATTTTTCTTGAAGGAAGTTTTCCGTGCATAGTGTCCTTAAACGGGATTGTCGGGTCACCCGAACCGGTAACACGCATAGCCTGATAAACATAAGCACGTCCCGAAAGCGGGTCACGAATAGCACCGCCAAGGCAAGTTGCCGCACCGCCGAAAGGTTCTATCTCGGTTGGGTGGTTGTGAGTTTCGTTTTTAAACTGAACAAGCCACTTTTCTGTCTTTCCGTCAATTGTAACAGGCACTTCGATAGAGCAGGCGTTGATTTCTTCGCTTTCATCAAGGTCGGGAATAAGTCCTTTCTTTTTGAGCGACTTCATACCTATCAAAGCCATGTCCATAAGAGATACTATTCTCTTTGTGTCTTTGCCGTAAACCTCGTCACGTGTTTGATAATACTCAGCAAGAGCGTCTTCGATAACCTTGCCGAGTGCTGATTTTTCTATTTCAATTTCACTTAATCGTGTAAGGAAGGTGGTGTGACGACAATGGTCCGACCAATATGTATCGATAACCCTGAGTTCTGTTACACTCGGGTCACGGTGTTCGGTATCACGAAAATAATCACGGCAGAACTTTAAATCATCAAGCGTCATAGCAAAGCCCATTGAACCGTAATATTTTTCCATCTCATCGTCGTTCCATTTTATAAAGCCCTCAACACGCTTTACATTTTCGGGTACAGGAGTTTCAATATCAAGCGTTGTTGGCTTTTCAAGGGAAGCAAGGCGACTTTCAACCGGGTTGATAAGGTATTCTTCAACCTTTGTGAGTTCGTCAGAAGTAATATCGCCCTTAAGTGCAATAACACGTGCGGTAAGCACCTTGCACCTTTCGCCCTGTGTAAGGAGCTGAACACACTGCTCGGCAGAGTCGCCGCGCTGGTCGTACTGGCCCGGGAGATACTCCATCGCAAATACCTTCCAGCCGTCCTCAACAGGCAATGTTTCTTCATAAATCACGTCTGCGTTAGGCTCGGAAAGCACAATTCCCTTTGCCTTATCATATTCTTCCTTTGACAATCCCTCAATGTCATAGCGGACAATGTAGCGCAAATCTGTAACGGATTTCATTCCGAGATTGTGACGAATATCCCACAACGTCTGCTTTGCAAGAACGTTGAAGCCGTCACGTTTTTCAACAAAAATTCTGATTACGTCTGACATAAATTTTAGCCTCCCGAATAAATCATATTCGTTATTATAATAACACACATATGGTAAATTTTATTTCATTTATGGCAATATAACCGTTTAATAGTTTCAAAATCTCTTTATAACAAGCTTGACGTTAGGTTATGCATAAATTAACCACAACATTAAAAAGCAACGAATTGCAGTCAGTGCAAAGGAACAAACCTCGATGCGGCACACGCTTTAAAAGCGAAGGCATCTGCATTCAGGTTATAAAAACCAACCAAAATTAAAAACCCCCTAAGTATTCCAAACCTGAAATACTTAGGGTTAGTGTGCATTATCTTTTAAGACGTTTATCTGTTTTTATGGCAAGATGTGTACCGACAGATTGGAACACCTGAACAAGCACAATCAGCAAAACAACCGCCGCAAACATTACCAAATACTTATAACGGTAATAGCCGTAATTAATAGCTATTTTTCCAAGGCCGCCGCCTCCGATAATGCCGCTCATTGCGGTATAGCTTAAAATCGTGGTTATGGCAATCGTAAAGTTTGAAATAAGCGACGGAACGCTTTCGGGAATCATCACCTTGACAATTACCTGAAACGGTGACGCACCCATACTCTGAGCCGCTTCTATAATATTTGGATTGATTTCTCTGAGGCTTCCCTCCACAAGTCTTGCAACGAACGGAAACGCCGCAATAACAAGAGGCACAATAGATGCGGTTGTACCGACTGTTGTACCGACTATAAGTCTTGTAAGAGGAAATACCATTATCATTAAAATCAAAAATGGCACGGAACGCAGTATATTAACTATAAAATTAATTACTACCATTAACGGTTTTGGCAGCGGCAAAACGCCGTCCTTATCTCCCGTGGCAAGAATAACGCCTATCGGAAGACCGATAATTATTGAAAACAAAGTGGCAAGAACTGTTATATACAGGGTCTCCCACAATGCAAAAAGCATTTCACTGCTGATTATTTTCCAAGCTTCGGCAAGGGTTTCCTGCGAAAATAAATCATTAAACATTACCGAACCTCCTCAACTTCAATTCCGTCAAATTCAGCAAGATACTTGCGAATTTTCAAAAGCGTTTCATCACTGTCAACGCCGATAGTAATATTACCGTACAAAACGCCGTTCAATTCTTTGGTAGATACCGAAACCAGATTCACAAGAATATTTAGGTCAAGCGATAATTTGGAAATAAGCGGCATACCAACGATGTTTGCTCCGTTAAGAACAATGCGTATTACTTTTTTATATGCAGATAAATTCACCTGATTTTCCTCATAATCGGGATTAACAAGATGTTTTGCGACTTCTGACTGTGGATGAGCAAATACCTGAACCACTTCGCCCTCTTCGGCAACAACACCGTCAGAAATAATTGCAACCTTGTTGCAAACTTCCTCAACTACCGACATTGCGTGGGTAATAATAACAACAGTTATGTTATATTTTTGATTTATCTCTTTAATTAGGTTGAGTATAGACTTTGTTGTTTTTGGGTCAAGTGCGCTTGTAGCCTCATCGCAGAGCAAAATTTTCGGGTCGGTGGCAAGTGCTCTGGCTATTGCCACTCTTTGCTGCTGACCGCCGGAAAGCTGAGCCGGATAAGCATTTGCTTTGTCTGGAAGTCCTACAAGTTCAAGTAATTCCAATGCCTTTTTACGCGCGTCAGCCCTCTTGACGCCTGCAAGCTCAAGAGGGAAGCTGATGTTTTTTAACACATTTTTCTGCATGAGCAGGTTAAAGCTCTGAAAAATCATAGCGATTTTTGAGCGCTCTTTTCTCAGCTCCGACGGCGAAAGCGCAGTCATACTTTTGCCGTCTATTACTATATCGCCCGAGGTAGGACTTTCAAGCATATTGATGCACCTTACAAGTGTGCTTTTTCCTGCGCCGCTCATTCCGATGATTCCGTAAATATCACCGTCATTAATTTTGAGCGAAACATTTTTTAGTGCTTCAAAATCTTTGCCGTCAACTTTAAAAGTTTTTGACACGTTTTTTATTTCAATCACCGAAAGTCCTCCTCTCTAATAATTTGTATTATTTTAAAGCGTCAAGGGTTTTCTGTTTGCCACCGTAAATTCCGATTGGCTCAACGTGGATAGTAGCAGTCGATACAAGTTGAGTTCCGTTCTGAGAGTTAAAGTCCTCAAGATAAGGAAGGTGCTGGAAGTAGTTTGCGTCAAATTTGCCGCTTTCAACAACATTGTTTGGCTGAACATAATCTGTAAACTCGGTTACTTCAAGGTCAATGTCTTTCTCGGCAAGGATTTTCTTAGCCTCTGCAAGAATCTCGGCGTGAGGTGTCGGAGATGCTGCAACTGTAATCTTCTCACCCTTAAGTGAATCATAATCTACCGAGCTGTCAAAGCCGTCTGTCGGATTATCAACTGTGCTAACAACTGCGCCGTCATATTTGCTTGAAATAAAATCTGCAATCTGCTTGCTTTCGAGTGCAGCCTTGAGTGCCTTAATCTTATCTGAGTTTTCGTTGCCCTCTTTAACGGCAAGAATGTTGCCGTAAGCTGATGAAGATCCTTCGATTCCAAGTGAATCTTTAACCGGATTCAAACCTGCTTCAATTGCGTAATTTGAATTAATTACTGCGTAGTCAACATCCTGAAGTACGTTTGGAACCTGAGCTGCTTCAACCTCGTTAAACTTTATGTTATGCGGATTATCTGTTATGTCCTTAACTGTTGCAGTAATTCCGGCATCTTTGTCAAGAGTGATGTATCCGAGCTCTTCCAAAAGCAAAAGTGCTCTTGCTTCGTTTGTTGTGTCATTAGGAACAGCGATTGTAACATTCTCTACCTTTGAGCTCTCAGATGATGATGAAGAGCTGTCACTGTTTGATGACGAATCTGATGAGCAGCCTGCAAAAGCTGCAACTGATGTAAGTGCGAGTGCTGATGTTAATATGATTGATAAAATTTTCTTCATTTTCATTATCTCCTTAAAAATTATAGATTTAAATTCAGTGTTTGTAATAATCATCAAATTTATTAACACATTCGTTCATATCTGTAATTTTGTCTCAGGAGATCTACCAAAAGCTTTAACATAATAATATACCCCTATCAATTACATACCATATTGGTGTGTTTCCTTTGCGTTGTATATTACCATAATTGAGCTCGGTTGTAAATAGGATTCGCCATTCCAAAAAGTTATTATTAGTTATAGGATAAAACAATAAGCCGCAAAAAGCCGCTAAAAAAGGGAACGACAACCGCCGTTCCCTTAAAAATTCGGATTCAATTATTTGTTTTTATTCTGAATATATTCATCAATTGCTGCTGCTGCGGTCTTACCGGCACCCATTGCAAGGATAACCGTTGCCGCACCTGTGACTGCGTCACCGCCGGCAAAAACACCTTCACGTGAAGTAGCACCGTTGTCGTCAGCAATAATTCCGCCCCATTTCTGAGTTTCAAGTCCCTTAGTAGTTGACTTGATGAGCGGATTTGGCGAAGTACCGATTGCGATAATTACAGAATCAACGTCAATAACGAACTCGCTTCCCTCAACCGGAACAGGGCGGCGTCTGCCGCTTGCGTCAGGCTCGCCAAGCTCCATCTTGATGCACTTCATACCTGTAACAAATTCGTCCTCGTTGCCGAGAATTTCAATCGGGTTGTTGAGCAGTTTGAAGATGATTCCCTCTTCTTTTGCGTGTTCAACTTCCTCTTTACGGGCAGGAAGCTCTTCTTCGCTTCTTCTGTAAACTATATAAACTTCATCGGCACCAAGACGTTTTGCACATCTTGCCGCATCCATAGCAACGTTACCGCCGCCGACTACCGCAACCTTTTTGGAATGCATAATCGGGGTAGTAGAACCGTCTTTGTATGCTTTCATAAGATTGGTTCTGGTGAGGAACTCATTTGCCGAATATACGCCGCAGTAGTTTTCACCCGGGATATTCATAAATCTTGGCAAACCTGCGCCTGAACCGATAAATACCGATTCAAAGCCGTAGTCGTCCATAAGTTCGTCAATTGAGATTACACGGCCGACAACCATATTTGTCTCAACCTTAACGCCAAGTGCCTTAAGAGTGTCAACCTCTTTCTGAACAATTGACTTAGGAAGTCTGAATTCAGGGATACCGTAAACAAGCACGCCGCCGGCAAGGTGAAGTGCCTCAAATACTGTTACGTCATAACCTTTCTTTGCAAGGTCACCTGCGCAGGTAAGACCGGCAGGGCCCGAACCGATAACGGCAACCTTGTGACCGTTTGGCTGTGGCTTATTAACAACTACATTTTCCTGAGCGTTGTGCCAATCGGCAACAAAGCGCTCAAGTCTGCCGATTCCGACAGGCTCGGTCTTGATTCCTCTTACACACTTTGACTCACACTGGCTTTCCTGCGGACATACACGACCGCATACGGCAGGAAGTGAGCTTGACTGTGAGATAACGTCATATGCTGCGCCGAAATTACCCTCGGCAACTTCTTTTATAAAATCAGGAATCTGAATATGTACCGGACAGCCGGATACACATGGCTTATGCTTGCAGTGGAGGCAACGCTGAGCCTCTTCAACTGCTACCTCCTGAGTGTAACCCAAAGCAACCTCAAGGAAGTTTTTATTTCTTACATTCGGCTCCTGCGAAGGCATCGGAGCCTTTTTTGGTGACATATTAGGCATTTTACTCAACCTCCTTGTTCAAAAGATTGCAGGTTTCTTCATATGCGTGACGCTCAAATTCCTTATACATTGCTCCGCGCTTCATAGCCTCGTCAAAATCAACCTTAAATCCGTCAAAATCAGGACCGTCAACGCAAGCAAACTTTGTCTGGCCGTCAACCGTTAAGCGACAGCCGCCGCACATTCCTGTGCCGTCAATCATAATCGGGTTCATAGAAACAGTTGTAGGAATATTATGCGGCTTTGTTGTCTTAACAACAAATTTCATCATAATAAGCGGACCGATTGTTATAACCATATCGTAGTTTTCGCCGGCTTCTATAAGCTCTTCAAGCGGAGTTGTAACAACGCCTTTTCTGCCGTATGAGCCGTCATCGGTCATAACCACGAATTTATCCGAACAGGCATT
Source organism: Ruminococcus sp. YE282 (assembly GCA_900101355.1). Classification (GTDB taxonomy): domain Bacteria; phylum Bacillota; class Clostridia; order Oscillospirales; family Acutalibacteraceae; genus Ruminococcoides; species Ruminococcoides bromii_A. The sequence continues at coordinate 4,746 of FMUV01000044.1, read as the reverse complement.
GAATTCATCTTCTAGAATAACCAAATCTTTATTTCTGAATCCAACTATTGAGTGAACCTCACAACCGATTTCGTGAAGCTTTTCAGCAACAGGAAGTGCAATCGCACAACCAACGCCGCCGCCTACAACACAGACTTTTTTAAGTCCGTCGGTATGAGTCGGCTGTCCGAGAGGACCGACAAAATCGTGAATGTAGTCTCCCTCATTAAGTTCATTCAAAAGCTTTGTGGTAGCACCGACAATCTGGAAAATTATTCTGACAGTACCCTTTTCTCTGTCATAGCCTGCAACAGTAAGCGGAATACGCTCGCCGTTTTCGTCTACTCTGAGAATAATAAACTGTCCCGGCTCTGCTTTTTTGGCGATAAGCGGAGCTTCAACTTCCATTAATGTAACAGTCGGGTTAAGAGCTTTTTTCTTAACTATTTTATACATTATATTCCCTATCCTTTCGTTTTTATCTGACAAAATGCATATTACCCATTTATTCACATTTTATGTTAATAATTTTATCATAAAAGCTGTTTGTTTTCAAGGTGTATTTATAGGTAGGTTATGTAATTTTTGCAATAAGAATATACAAATTCTTTTGAGATATATTATTAATTCTACCGAAAAGAGAATCAATTGTGATTTCAATTATATTGGCATGATATTATACAAAATCAGGGCACTGCAAAAGCAATGCCCTGAAGAATTTTAAGAGTAAATCTTATTTAAGATATGTGCCGTTTGTACCAATCTTGCCGTTGATTCCTGTAAATCCTGGAGCGCAGCATACGTAAACACGCATATTTGCTGTTCCCATTGAAGGAACGGTAAGAGTACCGTTGGTAACATTCTTTACATCGCCTGTAACGGCGTCGATGTACTTGCCGTTAGGAAGATTCTTGAATGTTGCGCCGCCTGAGATTGCAACACAAGCAAGGCTGTCTGTGCCGTTTGCTGTGTAACGGCGTACAAATGCCATATTACCGTCAACATAGTTGCTTGAAGTTGTGTACTGACCTTTCTGAAGAGCAGGAACTGCACGTCTGATAAGGTTAAGCTGCTGCAAGTGAACTGAAAGCGGTGAAGAAAGTGTTTCTTTTACCTTTCCGCTTGCTGTATACTTACCAAAGTCAGAAGCTGTTACAGTACCCTCAATGTTGTCACCGTAGTATGCACGGCCTGACTTTGAAAGCGGAATATTTGTTCCGTCGTCAATTTTCTGACCTTTCTGGAATTCAATTTCTGAACCGTAATAAATACATGGGATACCACGGAATGTGAACATAAGGTCCATATTCTCAGCCCAAGCCTGTGTGCCGTAATTGTAACGAACATACTGACATGAGTTTGGAGCATAGTCGTGTGAATCAACGTAGGTTACGTTCCATGTTGAGTCATTGAAGTATGGATCTTCACCAAGTGCAGTTCCAAATGCGCTACTTGCATTTTCAAAGTTCCAGTGCATTGTAAAGTCAATTACGCCTGTACCGTTTGACTTGCTGTAATCAGGTGTGTGATATGTAAGACCGTTGAGGTAAACGTTGTTGCTCTTCTCAAGCTGGTCTGTGCTCTTGAACATATGAGTCTGATAATGCTTCTTTGAATTCTCGTTGTTGGTATTCCAATCCGAGAAGTTTGTTCCCCAATTGTTCTTCCAAGCACTCTCGGTTTCAGCCCAAGTGAAGAAGAACGGAGAGTCAGAAGCGCCGCCCTCATTTATAAACTCGCTCCATCTTGCACAAACTTCGCCGAAGATGTAGAAGTTCTTAATGTTCTTAAACTTAGGGAAATAAGCGCTGTTGAGTGTCCATCTGTTGATATGCTTTTCTGTATCAAGACGGAATGCGTCAACGCCCATATTTGCGTAATCAAGATATGTATCTGTAATGTAGTTTGCAACTACCGGGTTCTCTGTGTTAATATCAACGCAGTCGCCTGCCATTGAGCCCTGCTGTTCAAGCTCGGTACCGTAACCCATATTACGCTCTCTGTGATAAGTTTCCTGCTTATCGTGACCGTTGTTCTTAAGGTCCTTCATTATGTCAAGTCTTGCCTGGAACTGTGCATCGCCGTTCATACTGTCATAATTAGGATAAGCCTTATCAAGCTCAGAACCCTCGATTACCTTCATGCTGTCTGTTGAAGCAAGATCCTGAACCGAGTTGTATTCCTTTGTAAACATTTCGCAAAGAGTCTTTTCGCCGAAGTTACCTGAGTGGTTCCAAACAACGTCCTGAATAATTTTCAAGCCTTTTGCGTGTGCTGCATCAATAACGTCCTGATATGTGGTGTCATCACTTTCATAACGAACATCAACTGTACTAAAGTCAAATGCATGGTATCCGTGATAATCGTAACCGGATGCATTTGTTACAACAGGTGTAATCCAAATTGCGGAGAATCCAAGAGCCTTAATGTAATCCATCTTCTCAATAAGGCCTTTGAAGTCGCCGCGCCATGCAGGGTCGCTGTCAGGGTTGTTTGCTTCGCCGTCAGCCCAGCAGTGAACGTTGTTACCTGTGTCGCCGTCATAAAAACGTGTGGTAATAATAAAGTAGATAGAATCTTCTCTCAAATCTGCACGGTCATACGGAGTGTTGGTGCTTGACCATCTGCCGTCTTTATACCACCATTCGCCTGTTTTACGTGTAAGTTCCTTTGACTGTTTGCCGTTTACAACGAACATGAGATTGATTTTTGTAACATTGTCAAATGTGTACTTGTAATATCCGTTGCCTTCAGCAATCATTGCCTTACCGGGATACTGTGTTTCAATATTCTGCGGAAGACTGTTCCAGTAATAAACATACGGAGTTCCGCTTTCGCTGTAATAGTGCACGGTAATGCCGCTTGACGCAGAAGTGTCGCTGTCGTCATCAATGTTTGCTGCATTAACAGAAATGATTCCGGCAGTGCATACGACACAAAGCGTCAGGATTAAAGCAATAACCTTTTTAAAGTGTGCCATAGATTTTCCTCCTTAAAAACTGAATAAAATAATACAAGCTAATTATAAAGTAGTATTCAAAATGTATATTTTTTTCAAAGAATTATAGTGATTGTTTCACTGACAAAAATTTGTACGGTAATTTAGGTATTTTCACCAAAAAGCCGTTTAATTTGTCATTTACAAAATTTTTTCTGTTAAAGAACAAAGGCAACACCGCAAAAATTGCAGCATTGCCTCAAAATATTTATTATTTTATTTCAAAACAAATTTCTCAAGCGTTTTAGCTATTCCGTCATCATCATTGGACTCGCAAACATAATTTGCAATCTTTTTGACTTCCTCTTCGCCATTACTCATTGCTACACCAAACCCGGCATAACCTATCATGGTCATATCATTGTAATTATCACCGAATGCAATCAGCTCATCCTTATTTACTCCGAGTTTTTCAAGTAAAAGCGGAAGCATTGAGCCCTTTGAAACGCCAAACGGCATAATTTCAAGGAAGTATGGCGCGCTCTTATATACATCGAGCAATCCGTCATATCTCTTTGACAGAATTTCCTGATATTTATCAAGTTCGTCCGGTTCGCCGGCAAGCAAAATTTTGTTAATATCAAAGTTAACGGCAGAAATAAAGTCATCAACCGCTATCATATCCATTTTTAATATATCACGCTCAACATAGGTATAATCATTAACACGGTTGTTTGCAAAAATTTTTCTTTCATCGTGAACCATAACAGTGATATTTGAATCCTTAAGTACTCCCACAATATCAGGCAGATATTCCTTTGGGAAAAGCTTGCTGACAACGGTTTTGCCTGTTGTGCAGTCAATAATCTTTCCTCCGCCAAATGCCATAATAAATCCGCCGTATCTTCCGAGCATAAGGTCGTTTGCAAGCGGAACCACACCAACAGGGTGTCTGCCCGATGCAATAATAATTCGCTTACCCTGCCTCTGGGCTTCAATAAGAGCGTAACGTGTGTGCGGAGTAAGCTCCTTGTTTGAGTTAAGCAATGTGCCGTCAATGTCTAATGCAATAAGTTTAAAATCCATAATTTCACCTATATCAGTTACTCTGAATCCCACTTTCATTAAATAATACAGAAATTATCAATCAATAGAAATATATCACAACAAACAGCATAATGCAACTTGTAAACAAAATTATTTTGCAAAAAAATCATAGTCAAGTTAATATTTTTCACAATTTTGTATTTTCCGACAACTTTCGACTAAATATTCACAAACAACGTACTATAATATACCTGTAAGCGCTTACGAAAGAACAAAATAAGGAGATTTAACGATGACAAAAACAAATGTATTTAAAAAATCCGTTTCATTGGCTTTAGCATTTACAATGCTTTTAAGCCTGTTCTGCATAATGTCAAAAACAAATGTTGGCGCTGTTACAGACAGAGTAAGCATGTATTCAAGCGACGTAACATTTGTAAAATACGGTATGGTTACCCGCAACATCTATATCAAAACAACAGATAATGCTTCATCTCAACAAGTTTATGTTCACTATAATTATATGTCCGGTGAAGAATGGAGAGACAAACAGGCTGAATACTTTACAACCCTTTCAGACGGTTCAAAAATCTTCAAAGCTTCTATAACCAGCTTTAAAGATGAATACGCAATTAAATACATTTCAGACGGCAACGAGTACTGGGATAATAATAACGGAAACAATTATCATAATGAAGTAATTGGCTCAGCTCCGATTACTGTAAGAAGAGATTACAGTCAGTCAACTTCATTTGATTCTCAGTATACAGTAAATGTTGTTT
>FMUV01000043.1 GCA_900101355.1 Ruminococcus sp. YE282 | reverse complement strand
TATTTGAGGAGCTCTGTCCTTAGTACGAGAGGACCGGGATGGACATACCTCTGGTGCACCAGTTGTCACGCCAGTGGCACAGCTGGGCAGCTATGTATGGATCGGATAAACGCTGAAAGCATCTAAGCGTGAAGCCGACTCCAAGATTAGATATCCCATCGTTTTAACGAGTAAGACCCCTTGTAGACTACGAGGTTGATAGGCTGCGTGTGTAAGTGCCGTGAGGCATTCAGCTTGGCAGTACTAATAGGTCGAGGGCTTGACCATATTTCTTTTGTCTTTATGTTTTGTTTCTCTTTATTTCTTCTTTATTCAGTTTTCAGGGCGTTTCCTGAGTTAATTAAGACATCACAATTGTGGTGTCTTTTTTTGTAAATTTGCTTAGATTTGATATTAGTGTAAATATTTGAGTATAGCCGAAAAATGATAGATGTAGGTAATTGGTGGTTTGTGAGCTACCGGTTGTTTTTAGTAGGCAAAATATATGTAAAATATTTGTAGGGCATATTTTGATATCTATTTTTTGTTTTATATTAATTCTATTTTAACTCTCTTTGATAAAATATGCTCAATTTTTTGTTACTCAAACTTTCATTATAGAGTCGGCATTAATTGTAAGTTAGGTGTGATTAAGATTAAGTTTGTTTTATCGATTATGCTGGAATCGTTCAATGTACTAATTCGATATGAAAACTATACTGATATTTTGAAAATTAGTGTGCGCAGTGGGTATTAAGAATATAATTAATTTCCTAAAGTTAAATTTTGTCTCATAATATAAAATCCGGTTATAAAGTTATAACTTAAAACTAAGTTTTGCTATAAATTTTTGGTATTTGCTTTTATTAACATTAAGCTTGTATTTAATTTCTTTTGAATATATAATGTAAACATACATTATTACTATGATTAATAGGAATTGAGGTTTTATATATGAGTTTAATCGGTGTAAAAAGTTATCTTGCAAAATTTGGTCTGGATAACGATATAATAGAAGTAAATGATAGTTCCGCTACCGTTCATGACGCTGCAATATCTTTAAATACTGATGAAGACAGAATTGCAAAGTCTTTATCATTTTTAGTCGGAGATGATGTTGTTGTAATTGTGGTTTCAGGACGCTCAAAAATTGATAATCACAAGTATAAGGCATTCTTTCATAAAAAGGCTAAAATGATACCGTTTGATGATGTTGAAAGATTAACCTCCCACCCAGTAGGTGGTGTGTGCCCATTTGATTTGCCTGAGAATGTTCAAGTGTATCTTGACAATTCATTAAAAAAATACGATACTGTATTTCCCGCCTGCGGTTCTCCTAATTCTGCAATTGAGATTAGTATTGATAATTTAGAAAAGACTTCAAATTATAAGTCTTGGATTGATGTTACAACCAAAATTGATAATTAATACTGTTTGTTTCTATTGCTTGATCATAATAAAATATTATTAAAAAAGTCCCTTTACGGTTAATCTAATTTAACCATAAAGGGACTTTTAAATTAACATTATGTATTATACCGAATAGGGAAATTAAGCCTTGTTTACTGAACCGAAGAGTTCCATTTTTTCCTTAACAGTAGCCTTGATAGCCTCTGCGCCCGGAGCGAGGAGCTTTCTTGGATCAAAGCCCTTGCCTTCAAGGTCTTTGCCTGCTTCGATATACTTTCTTGTAGCTTCAGCAAATGCGAGCTGGCACTCTGTGTTTACATTAATTTTTGAAACGCCGAGTGAAATAGCCTTTTTAATCATATCAGCCGGGATGCCTGTGCCGCCGTGAAGAACGAGTGGCATTGCACCTGTGAGCTGCTGAACAGCATCAAGAGTTTCAAAGCTAAGGCCTTTCCAGTTTGCAGGATATTTGCCGTGAATGTTGCCGATACCTGCTGCAAGCATTGTTACGCCGAGGTCTGCAATCATTTTGCATTCCTGTGGATCTGCACATTCGCCTTCGCCGATAACGCCGTCTTCTTCGCCGCCGATTGCGCCAACTTCTGCTTCAATTGAAAGTCCCTTTTCGTTGCAGATAGCAACAAGTTCCTTTGTCTTTTCAACGTTCTCTTCAATCGGATAGTGAGAACCATCAAACATAATTGAGCTGAAACCTGCTTCAATGCACTTCTTTGCGCCTTCGTATGTGCCGTGGTCAAGGTGAAGAGCAACAGGAACAGTGATGTTGAGTTCCTCGAGCATACCGTTTACCATACCGACAACTGTCTTAAAGCCGCACATATATTTTCCTGCGCCCTCAGATACACCGAGAATTACAGGTGAGTTAAGCTCCTGAGCTGTCAAAAGAATTGACTTTGTCCATTCAAGGTTGTTGATGTTGAACTGACCTACTGCGTAGTGTCCTGCCTTTGCTTTTGTAAGCATTTCTTTAGCGTTTACTAATGGCATTTTTATCTTCCTTTAAGTATTAGATTTCAACAGAAAAACGTCTTTCCCTGCCGAGTTAAACTTATTATACAATAAATTTTGTTAAAATTAAAGTGTTTTCAAAAATTTTATGATAATTTTTTAACGATTTCAGTTTGCACTTCAAAAATCACGTAATTTTCATAATAAAATCACAATATTGTTACATAAGTTGGTTGCTTTTAAAATTTTTACGTTATATAATTAATACAAAACTGATAATATAATTGTTTATTAATTATGAGTGATTAAGAGCATAAAAGGAGAGCTTTTTATGGATAATAATAATGATAACAATTACGGCAGCGGTTATTACAACTCGGAACCGCAAAAGCCGTTTACCGAAAAGACTTCCGAGCAGCCAATGCAGGAGCATAATGCGGAAGCACAGCAGAATTTTGACTTTGAGCCCGAACAGCCGCTTGTAAACAAACCCGAAGATCATACTGATGACGGAGCTTCAAATACTCGGCCCGAGGTTGACCAACAGAACGCCGAAGATGAAGAACCGTTTAATCCGATTCAAAACACTTCGTCATATGCTAACGGTGCGTTTACAAACTCAACGTCCTATAATTCGCCTCAGCAGAGTTATCAACAGAATTATCAGCAGAACCGTAGTAATGTCCCTCCAATGCAAAACCAAAATTATTATTCAAATGCACCCCAGGGCAATTATCAGCCTAATTCTGCATATAATCAGGGAGCAGGCTATAATCCAAATCAGAACGGCTACAATGGATATTCTGAGCCGCAACAACAAAATTATAACAGATATTCTTATCATCAGGGTAATTCAAATATTCCTCAGTACGGAAGTGCTGCTACTAACAATATTCCGCAGATGCCCTTGCAGCCCGCTGTTCCCAAAAAGAGCAACAAGGGCTTGATTGCTGTTATAATTGTACTTTCGGTATTGCTTTTGGGTAGTATTGTGGGAATATGTGTGTATATCACTTCAAATATTTCAAATGCTTCTAATAATAATCAGACCGATAATGCACCCGCATTCAGTTTTACTCTTCCGCAGGGCGGTGACAATCAAGTGCCGCAGACAACAACGGCACCTCAGTCCAGCCACAAGGAATCAGATTACAGCGACAAGACAATTTCCGATTACAGCGGTCTTTCACTTGAAAGCAAGCCGAAAGACGCAGGTTCAAGCAGTGATTACAGCGCAGAGTATGCATTTAACAAGGCTTCTTCTTCGGTAGTCGGTGTTGTATGCTATGCCGACGAAGTTACAAGCGTTGACAACTGTTCTTCACAGGGAAGCGGAATAATTATTACCTCCGACGGTTACGTAGTTACAAACGCACACGTTGTCGGAAACAGCAAGACAGCTTATCTGATTCAGATTGTTACGGCTGACGGAAAGACTTATAACGCAGGTGTGGTTGGCGTAGATTCACGTACAGATATTGCCGTGCTTAAAATGGACGACGCCAAAGACCTGACCCCCGCAACATTCGGAAATTCGGACGATGTTGAACTTGGCGAAGATATTATAGTAATAGGAAACCCCGGCGGACTTGATTACCAAAATTCACTGACAAAGGGCGTAGTTTCTGCAATCAATCGCGAGGGTTCCTCAAGCAGTCTTGTAAAATATATTCAAACTGATGCGGCAATTAATCCCGGCAATTCAGGCGGACCGATTGTAAATCTTTACGGTCAGGTTATCGGAATTGCCACTTCAAAGATCGTATCGGAAAAGTATGAGGGCATGGGATTTGCTATTCCTTCCGCAACGGCAAAAGATATTGTTGACAGCCTTATGAAAAACGGCTATGTTGACGGCAGAGTAAAGATAGGTATTACAGGCGAGGCGGTAAACTCTTCGGCTGCAAGCCAATATAATATTCCGCAGGGAATTTTGATTGCCTCTGTTTCGGCAGATGGTCCGTGTGCAAATTCCGGACTTAAAACCAATGATATTATCACCGAGGTTGACGGTCAGAGCGTAACGAATTTCTCACAAGTTTATGAAATTCTTGAAAATCACAAAGACGGTGACAAGATAAAACTTAAATATTACAGATATTCCGATAACTCAAACGGTGAAGTTGAAATAACGCTTCAAGCAGATAAATAATACGAATAAATCGGATTATTCAGAATCATATTATGAATATAGCGGTCGGACAGAACAAATTTGCCCGACCGTCTTATTTAACCTAAAAAGTTGAAAATATTATATAAATGATATAAATTAATTGCCTTTGCAACGCAAAAAATAGTTGAAAAGTCTTTACAAATGAAGTCAATAATGATACAATCTAAAGTGATTAAGTGTAAATAACTTAATGTATTTACGACTCGGATGAGACGTTTTAATCAAAGGAGGAAAATCCAATGGCAAGAAAAATGAAAACAATGGATGGTAACAGCGCTGTTGCTCACGTTTCCTATGCGTTTACAGATGTTGCTGCTATCTATCCTATCACACCTTCTTCTGTAATGGCTGACCTTACAGATAAGTTTTCGGCGCAGGGCGTAAAAAACCTTTTCGGAAGAGAAGTTCAGGTAACTGAAATGCAGTCTGAGGGTGGTGCCTCGGGTGCTGTTCACGGTTCGCTCGCAGCAGGCGCTTTGACAACAACATACACAGCTTCTCAGGGCTTGCTTCTTATGATTCCTAATATGTACAAGATGGCAGGCGAGTTGCTTCCAAGCGTTATTCACGTTTCGGCGCGTGCGCTTACAAGCCACGCCCTTTCAATTTTCGGTGACCACTCCGATATTTATGCTTGTCGCCAGACAGGTTACGCAATGCTGTGTTCAAACAGTCCTCAGGAATGTATGGACTTGGCAGCGGTTGCTCATCTTTCCGCAATTAAGGGAAGAGTACCTTTCCTCCACTTCTTTGACGGTTTCAGAACTTCTCACGAAATTCAGAAAATCGAAGAGTGGGATTATGCTGACCTTGCAGATATGCTTGATTGGGACGCAGTTGAGGCATTCCGCCGCCGTGCACTCAATCCTGAGCACCCTGTAACAAGAGGTACCGCACAGAACGATGATATTTTCTTCCAGGCAAGAGAAGCCTGCAACAAGTATTATGACGCAGTACCTGAAGTTGTTGTTGAATATATGAACAAGGTTAACGCTAAAATCGGTACTAATTACAAGCCGTTCAACTATTATGGTGCAGAAGACGCAGAACATATTATTGTTGCTATGGGTTCTGTTTGTGACTGTGCAGAAGAAGTTGTTGACTACCTTAATGCAGCAGGTGAAAAGGTTGGCTTGCTCAAGGTTAGACTTTACAGACCTTTCGTTGCCGACTATATGCTCTCAGAACTTCCTAAGACAATTAAGACAATTTCTGTTCTTGACAGAACAAAGGAACCGGGTTCAATCGGTGAACCTCTGTATCTTGATGTTCTTGCAGCAATCAACGGTTCTGACTTTGCAGGCGTAAAGGTATACACAGGCAGATACGGCCTTGGTTCAAAAGATACAACTCCGGGCGATATTATCGCTGTTTACAGAAACGCTGAAAGCGAAACTCCTAAGAGAAGATTTACAATCGGCATTGTAGATGATGTTACAAATCTTTCACTTCCGATTGTTGAAAATCCTGACACAACTCCTGCAGGAACACACAGCTGTAAGTTCTGGGGACTTGGTGCAGACGGTACTGTCGGCGCAAACAAGAACTCAATCAAAATCATCGGTGACAACACTGATATGTACGCTCAGGGCTACTTTGCATATGACTCAAAGAAATCCGGCGGACTTACAGTTTCTCACCTTCGTTTCGGTAACCAGCCGATTAAGTCAACTTACTATATTTCAAAGGCTGACTTCGTTGCGTGTCACAACCCGTCATATGTTGATAAGTATGATATAGTTGACGACCTTAAAGAGGGAGGCTCATTCCTGCTTAACTGTCCTTGGAACGTTGACGAGCTTTCTAAGAGACTTCCGGGCAAGATGAAGAAGATTCTTGCTGACAGAAAGATTAATTTCTACACAATCGACGGTATTAAAATCGGTAAGGAAATCGGACTTGGCGGACGTATCAACACGGTTCTTCAGTCTGCATTCTTTAAGATTGCCGACATTATTCCTGCCGACAAGGCTAAAGAGCTTATGAAGGCTGCCGCTAAGAAATCATATATGAAAAAAGGCCAGGCTATTGTTGACATGAACTATGCCGCTATCGACCGCGGTATGGAAGACCTCAAAAAGGTTGATATCCCTGCTGATTGGGCTAACGCTGTTGATGACGCTAAGGAAGACAAAATCGACGGTCAGGGTGCTCTCGTTGAATATGTAAACGGCATCTTAAAGCCTGTAAATGCATATAAGGGCAACAAGCTTCCTGTTTCCGCATTTATGGATCACGTTGACGGTACAGCTCCGAACGGTTCTGCCGCTTATGAAAAGAGAGGTATTGCCGTTGATGTTCCCGAATGGAACAGCAACAACTGTATTCAGTGTAACAGATGTGCAATTGTATGTCCGCACGCTGTAATTCGTCCTATCGCAATGACAGACGAGGAAGTTGCCGCTTCTCCCGAAGAGACAAATGCTATCCCTATGATGGGACTTAAGGACCTCAAGTTTGTTATGACAGTTTCAACTCTTGACTGTACAGGCTGCGGCGCTTGCGCTAACGTTTGCCCGGGCAAGAAGGGTGAAAAGGCTCTTGTTATGAAGCCAATTGACACACAGCGTCCAAAGCAGGCATTGTTTGATTATGCACTTACAGTATCAGAAAAGCCTGAGGTTGCCGAGAAGTTCAAGTTCTCAACAGTAAAGGGAAGCCAGTTCAAACAGCCACTTCTTGAGTTCTCAGGTGCTTGTGCAGGCTGCGGTGAAACACCGTATGCAAAGCTTGTAACTCAGCTCTTTGGCGACAGAATGTTTATTGCCAACGCAACAGGATGTTCATCAATTTGGGGCGCTTCGGCTCCTGCAACTCCTTACACAAGAAACAAGAAGGGTTACGGTCCTGCTTGGCAGAACTCATTGTTTGAGGATAACGCAGAGTTTGGTCTTGGTATGGCTCTCGGTCAAAAAGCTATCCGCAACAGACTTATTGAGTATGTTGAGAACATTGAAAAGGATACAGACAATGCTGACCTCAAGAATGCTTGCCAAAACTATCTTGACACAGTAACAGATTCAACTTCAAGTCGTCCTGCAACAGACGCACTTATTGCAGAACTTGAGAAAAATACAGATGACGCTAAGGTTGGCGAGCTTGCAAAGAAAACCCTTATTGATAAGGACGAGCTTGCTAAAAAGTCAATGTGGATATTCGGCGGTGACGGTTGGGCTTATGATATCGGTTTCGGCGGTCTTGACCATGTAATCGCTTCCGGCGAAAATGTAAACATCCTTGTATTTGATACAGAGGTTTATTCAAATACAGGCGGACAGGCTTCAAAGGCTACACCTGTCGGTTCGGTTGCACAGTTTGCCGCTGCAGGTAAGGCTGTTAAGAAGAAAGACCTTGCCGCTATTGCAATGAGCTACGGCTATGTATATGTAGCACAGTGCGCTATGGGTGCAGATAACAACCAGGTTATTAAGGCTATGGTTGAGGCTGAAAGCTACAACGGTCCGTCACTCGTAATCTGCTATGCTCCTTGTATCAACCACGGTATCAAGGGCGGTATGGGCATTGCTCAGCTTGAAGAAAAGAAAGCTGTTGACGCAGGTTACTGGAATATCTTCCGTTTTGACCCACGTCTTGCAGACGAGGGCAAGAATCCGTTTATGCTTGACGGAAAGGCTCCTTCAGCTTCTTACCGTGACTTCATTATGGGCGAAGTTCGTTATAACTCACTTACACGCTCATTCCCTGAGAGAGCAGAAAAGCTCTTTGAAAAGGCTGAAAAAGTTGCAGAAGATAAGTATGCACACCTTCTTCACCTTGCAGGCAAAGACGCAGAGTAAGTTTTATAAAACCTAATAAAAACAACGGGCGCCGAATTTTCGGCGCCCTATTTGTTTGGACTTATAAAGTTTTATTAGGTTTATTTGTCTCCGGAACGTGTAATCAGAGCGGCAAGAAGCCCAAAGAATATTGCAGCCGACACACCTCCTGCGGCACTTGTGAGTCCGCCTGTCAGTATTCCGAGTGCGCCGTCCGAACTTAACGCTTCCTTAACTCCGTTGCACATCAGATACCCAAAGCCGCTTATCGGCACAGCCGCACCTTCTCCGGCAAAATCTATCAAAGGGTCGTAAAGCCCGAACGCACCAAGGATTACACCTGCGACCACAAATCCTGTGAGTATTCTTGCGGGTGTGAGCTGAGTTTTGTCTATAAGAATCTGACCGACTACGCATATCAGTCCGCCGACCCAAAAGGCGTTAATATATTGCATAAAAAACACTTCTTTCAAAGTTTGTAATCATTATCAATAAATATTATTTTCAAAATTTGTTGAATAATTCCAACCGCCCAAAATATTGTGTGACGGAATTTTGAAAATTTGTGATTTAATACTGATTTTTTGCATATTTTACTACACAAAATACGTTTTTTATAGTATAATTCATAATGTTGAGTTTTATCCGAATCGGATTTTTGGGTAATTTCAGACTAATATTAAGGAGTGAAAGTCGAATGGTCGAGGTTAAAAACCTTACAAAATGTTATGGCAGCATAAAGGCCGTTGACAACATCAGCTTTACCGTTGAAAACGGTGAGGTATTGGGCTTTCTTGGTCCTAACGGAGCAGGAAAATCCACAACAATGAATATGATTACGGGTTATATTTCTTCAACGTCGGGCACAGTTACAATTGACGGTGTTGATATTCTTGAAGACCCGAAAGAGGCAAAGACAAAAATCGGTTACCTTCCGGAAATGCCGCCGCTTTATGTGGATATGACAGTAAGAAAGTACCTTGAATTTATGTTTGACCTTAAGAAGGTTAAACTGCCAAAAAAGGAGCATATTGAAGAAGTAATGCGCCTTGTAAGAATTACGGAGCAGTCTGAGCGTGTAATTAAAAACCTTTCAAAAGGTTATCGCCAGCGTGTAGGATTTGCACAGGCACTTTTGGGCAATCCGCCTGTACTCATTCTTGATGAGCCTACTGTTGGTCTTGACCCTAAGCAGATTATAGAAATTCGTAAACTTATAAAGAGCTTGGGACAAAAGCACACCGTTATTTTTTCTTCCCACGTGCTTTCAGAGATTTCCGCAACCTGCGACAGAATCATAGTTATTTCAAAGGGCAAAATTGTTGCCGACGCAAAAACAGACGAGCTTTCAACAGCCGTTGCGGGCGAGCAAAGACTTTCACTTGTTGTTGAGGGAAACAGCGCCGATGTGCTGTCTTCAATAAAAAAGATTCCTGCCGTTGTGCGTGTTGTAAAAGAGCGTGATATGGCAAACGGCAGCGCAAAATATATTGTACGTTATGAAAACGGCAAGGATATCCGCAAGGAAGTATTTAACGCAATTGTCAGAATAGGAGCAGCAATTCTTGATATGCAGTCAAGCAACGAGACTCTTGAGGACGTATTCCTTGACCTTACTACCCGTGACGAGTCTTTGAACGATGGAGGTAAAAACTGATGGGTGCAATACTAAAAAGGGAGCTTTCCTCCTATTTTAACTCAGCCACAGCATATGTGGTAATGGCAGTTTACTTTTTCTTTTCGGGACTGTTTTTCTATACATACTGTTTTGCCTATAATTCGGCAAGCCTTGCAGGCGTATACGGAAATATGTTCTACATAATTATGTTTATTATACCGATTATCACGATGAAAACATTTGCCGAAGAAAAACGTCAAAAAACCGACCAGGCACTTTTGACCGCTCCTACAAGCCTTACGGAAATTGTGCTCGGCAAATTTTTGGGCGCATTCATACTTTACCTGATTTGCAGCTGCATTTACCTTGTATATGCCGTTATAATCTCATTCTTTACAACACCTGAATGGTCGGTTATTTTGTGCACATTTCTTGGTGTAGTCTTGCTCGGTGCATCGCTTATTGCAATAAACGTATTTATTTCCGTTTTGACAGAAAGTATGATTATTGCGGCAGTATTCGGTATGGCTGTCGGACTTTTGATAAGCATGATGAGCTATTTTGCAAGTATGATTTCACTAAGCTGGATTTCAAATGCGCTTAAAGCAATCAGCTTTATGGAATATTACCAGAACTTTACATACGGAATTTTAAGCATTGTTGACGTAGTATTTTTCCTGAGCGTAACCGCACTGTTCCTTTTCTTTACGGTACGTGCTCTTGAAAAAAGACGTTGGAGCTGAGGGAGGTTACAATAATGAGCGAAGAAAACAAGAATTTGAACACATCAGCCCCCGAAGCACAGGAAAATGATGCTTTGGATTTGTCTGAAGCTGCAGTTGATTCAGCCGCAAAGACAGAAGAACCCGAAAAAGCTGAAGCACCCAAGACTGAAGACAAAAAGAAGAAAAAAGAGGGCAAAATAAAGTCCTTTATGAAATCAAGAAAAGCAAAACACGGTTCAATTGCAATCATCATAGTTGCCGTTGTAATTGCTATAACAATTGTAATTAACATTGTTTGCGGTTTGCTTGTAGACCGTTTCCCGAATTTGAAGCTTGATTTAACGGCAAACAGCGCATTTGAGCTTCAGGAAGATACATTAAATTATGTTTCTGACCTCAAGCAGGATGTAACAATTAATATTCTCGCATCACAGTCGGATTTTGAAAATAACGGCACATACTTTATTCAGGCAGAAAACCTGCTTGATAAAATGGAGAGTGCCTCTGACGGAAAGCTCAGTCTAAAATATGTTGACCTTTCTTCAAATCCGAATTTTGCATCTCAGTATCCTAACGTGAATTGGGACAGCCAAGTCAGCAACGTTATTCTTGTCAGCAGCGGTGACCAGTACAAAGCATTGACTCTTGAAGATTGCTTTGAATACGATTCACAGTATTACAGTTATTACGGTTCATATCAGTTTACCGGAACAAAAATCGAACAGGCTGTTGTTACTGCAATTCTTAATGTTACAACAGAAAATAAGATTGTTGTTGATATGATTAAGGGCAACGGAGAGCAGGATTATTCGTCAGTTACCTCGTTGCTTGAAAATAACGCATATCAGGTAAACGAAGTTTCGCTTGCAACAAGCGGAATGGATGATGACGCAGAGTTTGCAGTGTTGTTTGCTCCTTCGGTAGACCTTGACGACGCCGCAATCGACAAGCTTTCGGCTTGGCTTGATAATGACGGTAAAAACGGCAAAACTTTGATTTATATTCCGTGTGCAGACAAAGTTGATACTCCAAATCTTGACAAATTGCTTTCAGATTGGGGAATGCAGGTTAACGACGGATATGTTTTTGAAACAAGTAACGATTATCTTGTAAGCAATTCAAGTCCTTATGCATTCATTGTTGATTATGCTGATTATTATAAGGATAATCTGAAGAACTCCAAAATTCCTGTTGTAACCTCGGACACACACGATATTACCATCAAAGACGAATCAACGGCACATGCATTGCTTACAACTTCTACCAAAGCAGGCGTTTACCCATACGATGCAGATGATAACTGGAACTATAACGACGCAATTTCGGGAGAGGCATTAAATGTTGCTGCCGAGGGCGTTAAAACCAACAGCGACGATATTTCATCAAATGTTATAGTATTTGGCTCTTATATGATGTTCACAAAGAACTTTATGGAGATAAACAGCTTTAATAACTCGGCCTATTTGATGAATATTGTAAACACACTTGCAGATAAGGATGACGTGGGAATCACAATTGAAAGCAAATCACTCGACAGCGCAGAGCTTGGCGTTACTGAAGTTGCTCCCGGACTTGTTGTTTTGATAATATTTGCATTTGTAGTTCCGATAGGTATTCTTGTTGCAGGCATCATTGTATGGGTTCGCAGGAGGAACAGGTAATGAAAAAGAACAAAAAAACTCTCCTTATTGTCGGAATAGCCGCAGTACTTTTGATAGGACTTATGCTTTTACTTATTTTCCTGCCAAAGGGCGGTTCGGATGATACCGCAACAGTTGACGAGGGAATTGCAATGGAAACAATGACCGACTCAAACGGTGTTCATCAGGTAAAGATAGATACAGATGAAAACGGCAATATAAAGAATAACAGCTACGGAACATTGATGGACTATGTTCCGGCAAAAATATCGACTATTCACCTTGAAAATTCAAAGGGAACGCTTGATATAGAGTCTGAAACACCGACAGATGATGACGGAAGTTCCGAAGCTACAACCTATACATTGGTTGGATATGAAGATTACGCATTACAGTCAGGCGCACCTGACGAAATTGCAAACTGTGCTGCTTCAATTGAATTTAAAAAGGTTGCAAGCCTAAAGAAAGAAGATTCGTCAGAGTTCGGTTTTGACAAACCTCGAAGCACGGTAACGGTAAATTATACAGACGATACAAAGGCTATTATTATAGTCGGAGACGATGCACCGCAGGGTGCAGGAACATACATAAAGTTTGGCGACGGCGATGCAATTTACCTTGTTGATTCAGATAAGGTATCTGCTTTTGATTACGGTCTTACCGACCTTATGAGCCTTACTATTAATACTGCCGCTTCGGATTCGGACAACTCAAAGGCTTCTTCAATCAGTCTTTCAGGTTCCGCATTCCCGGATGAAATTGTGCTTGAGCCATACTCTGGTGACAAGGTTTCTGCATCCTACCGTATGACAAAACCGGTTGAATGTTATGCAAACGAGAGCGAAAGCAGCAAAGTTGACGGAGCAATCAGAGGTCTGTATGCCGAAAGCGTAAAGATGGTTAATCCGTCAGAATCACAGCTTAGCGACCTTGGTCTTGCAAAGCCTTATGCGGAGGTAAAAGCCGTATATCCCGACACAACTGTTGATGTTCTCAGTTCTAAGCCTGACAGTGACGGCAAGGTTAATGTTATGCTCGGCGGAGGCAAGGTTGTTTATGTTATGGCGTCTGCAAATCTTCCGTGGGTTTCAACAAGCTACGAAAAATTATTCAGCGAGTACGTTTTGTATCCAAAGATGACTTCGCTTTCAAAAATTTCAATAGACAACGGTGATAAGACCTACGAATTTGAATTAACTTCAAAAGAGGTCACAACAACCGATGACAACGGAAGCGAGACTACATCCACAAACACAACGGTTAAATACAAAGACAAGGAAATTGCAATAGAAGATTTTTCAACTTTATATGACGACTTGACTCTTGTAAAGCTTGCTGACGGAAAAATTGAAAAAGCAAGCGGCAGTCCTGCACTTTCAATTACCTACACATATTCGTCGGACGATTCGACAGATACTGTAAAGTATTATTCGTCAGACGGAGAACGTTATGTTGCAGAGATTAACGGCACTGTTGCCGGTCATTCTCAAAAGGCTGTCATCAATAACCTTATGACATCGGTTGCAGAACTTGTAAAATAATTAACTCGGCAGGGGCGGCTGCGTACGCTTGATTTGATTTATTTAAATTACAGCGGCGTTCGCCCTGCTGTTGCGAAATAAACAATTTTGTTCTATAATAAAAGAACCGCATTTCATTAAGAAAAATCAATAATCTCCGAGGAGTGATATTATGGGTATGACAATGTCCCAAAAAATTCTTGCGGCTCACGCAGGGCTTGATGAGGTAAAGGCAGGTCAGTTGATTGAGGCAAAGCTTGATATGGTGCTCGGCAACGACGTTACCTCTCCGGTTGCTATCAATGTTTTTGAAGAAAACGGAGCGACAGCAGTTTTTGATAACACCAAAATTGCAATGATTATGGACCACTTTACACCTAACAAGGATATCAAGGCTGCAACTCAGGTTAAGCAGACAAGAAACTTTGCAAACAAATATGATATAAAGAACTATATGGACGTTGGTGAAATGGGCATTGAGCACGCTCTTTTGCCTGAAAAAGGACTTGTGGGTCCGGGATGTCTGTGCATCGGAGCGGATTCTCACACCTGTACATACGGCGCGCTTGGCGCATTTTCAACAGGTGTAGGTTCAACCGATATGGCTGCAGGAATGATAAGTGGCAAGGCTTGGTTTAAAGTTCCGTCGGCTATTAAGTTTAACCTTGTCGGCAAGCCACAAAAGTATGTGAGCGGCAAGGATGTAATTTTGCATATCATCGGAAAGATTGGCGTTGACGGCGCACTTTATAAGTCAATGGAATTTGTAGGTGAGGGACTTAAATATCTCGGTATCGACGACAGACTCACGATTGCGAATATGGCAATTGAGGCAGGCGCAAAGAACGGAATTTTCCCGGTTGACGATATAACACGTGAATATTGCAACGGAAGATACAAAGGCACTCCGGTTGAGTACAGCGCAGATGAAGACGCCGTGTATGATGAAGAATGCACAATCGACTTGTCCGAACTTCGCCCGACAGTTGCATTCCCGCATCTTCCCGAAAACACAAGAACGGTTGATGAAATCGGTGAAAAGGAAGTTAAGATTGACCAGTGCGTTATCGGTTCCTGCACCAACGGCAGAATAACAGACCTCAGAGCGGCTGCAGAGATACTTAAAGACAGAAAAATTGCCAAGGGCGTAAGATGTATTGTTATTCCGGGAACTCAGCAGATTTGGCTTGATGCTATGCACGAGGGATTGTTTGACATCTTTATTAATGCAGGTGCAGTTGTTTCAACACCAACATGCGGACCATGTCTTGGCGGCCATATGGGCATACTTGCCGCAGGCGAAAAGGCAATTTCAACCACAAACCGCAACTTTGTCGGCAGAATGGGACACGTTGACAGTGAAGTTTATCTTGCAAGCCCGGCTGTTGCGGCTGCAAGTGCGGTAACAGGCTACATTACAAGCCCGGAAAAGCTCTAAGAAAGGTAAGGTGTGCAATATGAATGCAAGAGGTACTGTTCATAAGTTCGGAGACAATGTTGATACAGACGTAATTATCCCGGCTCGTTATCTTAATACGGCTTCTCACAAGGAGCTTGCGGCACATTGTATGGAAGATATTGACAAGGATTTTGTAAATAAGGTTAAAGAGGGCGACATTATGGTTGCCGAAAAGAATTTCGGTTGCGGTTCATCACGTGAACACGCCCCGATTGCGATTAAAACAAGCGGAATTTCGTGCGTTATTGCTTCGACCTTTGCGAGAATCTTTTACAGAAATTCAATAAATATCGGACTTCCGATTCTGGAATGTGATGAGGCTGCAAAGGAAATTAAGGACGGCGACACAGTCAGCGTAAATTTTGACACGGGCGTTATTACAGATGAAACTACCGGCAAAACTTATAAGGCAGAGCCGTTTCCTGAGTTTATCCAGAATATCATTAAAAAAGGCGGACTAATTAAGTCTATCACAGAATAAGTTTTCAGCAGGGCAAACGCCCTGCTGCTTTTTTTAGTAAGTTCAGGTAAAGCAAAATTTTATTGAAGTAAACTGATTATGTGCTACTTGTAAAATCTGTCGATATATATGTCGGTTATAAAAAAATACTTGAAAAATAGGGGATAATAGCGTATAATATCAGTAACTGAGTAATAATTTTGGCTCAACTAAATTTGAAAGGAGAAGTACATATGATTTATTCAAAAGAAGTAGAAAATATGTGTACTGTTGCAAAAGGACCAAAGCACGGTCCCGCACCTATTCCCGAAGAGGGCAAGTGGGTAAAAGCTTATGAAATCAAAGACATTTCCGGTCTTTCACACGGTGTAGGCTGGTGTGCACCTCAGCAGGGTGCCTGCAAGCTCACACTTAACGTAAAAGACGGCGTTGTTCAGGAGGCTTTGGTTGAAACAATCGGCTGTTCAGGTATGACTCACTCAGCTGCTATGGCTGCTGAAATTCTACCTAACAAAACTCTCCTTGAGTGCCTTAACACAGACCTTGTTTGTGATGCTATCAACACAGCTATGAAGAACATCTTTGAGCAGCTCGTTTACGGCAGAAGCCAGACAGCTTTCTCAGAGGGCGGACTTCCAATCGGAGCAGGTATGGAGGACCTTGGTAAGGGACTTCGTTCACAGGTTGGTACAATGTACAGCACAAACGCAAAGGGCGTTCGTTTTATGGAAATGGCTGAGGGTTATGTTCTCAAGACTGCTCTTGATGAAAATGACGAAGTTATCGGCTATCAGTTCGTAAAGCTTGGTAAGATGCTTGAAGACATTCGTCACGGTGTTGAGCCAAATGAAGCATATAAAAATAACATCGGTCAGTACGGTCGCTTTGACGGAGCCGCTAAGTACATTGACCCGCGTGAAGAATAATTCGGTAGGGAGGACACAACAATGGCAGTACAGTTTGAAAGTATGGAAAGAAGAATGCCTAAAATTGAGAAGTGCCTTGCCGAATACGGTATTGCAGATCTTGAAGAGGCAAGAAAAATTTGCAACGACTTGGAATTTGACCCATATGACATCGTAAAGGGTGTTCAGCCTATCGCTTTTGAAAATGCAGGTTGGGCTTACACACTTGGTTGTGCGGTTGCAGTTAAAAAGGGCGTAAAGACAGCTGCCGAGGCTGCTGAAGCAATCGGTATCGGTCTTGAAGCTTTCTGCGTTCCCGGTTCTGTTGCAGAGCAGAGAAACGTAGGCAGAGGCCACGGTAACCTCGGCGCAATGCTTTTAAGAGACGAGACAAAGTGCTTTGCATTCCTTGCAGGTCACGAAAGCTTTGCGGCAGCAGAGGGCGCAATCGGTATTGCACGTAACGCTAACAAGGCAAGAAAAGAACCTCTCAGAGTTATTCTTAACGGTCTTGGCAAAGACGCTGCATACATTATTTCAAGAATCAACGGCTTTACATATGTAAAGACTCAGTTTGACTACTTTACTTCAGAGCTTAAAATCGTTGAAGAAAGAGCTTTCTCAGACGGTGAAAGAGCAGCAGTTCGCTGCTACGGCGCAGACGATGTTCGTGAAGGCGTAGCAATTATGCAGCACGAAAACGTTGGTGTTTCAATCACAGGTAACTCAACTAACCCAACTCGTTTTCAGCACCTTGTTGCAGGCACATACAAGAAGTGGGCTATTGAGAACGGTGTTAAGTACTTCTCAGTTGCTTCCGGCGGCGGCACAGGCCGTACACTTCACCCGGATAATATGGGTGCAGGTCCTGCTTCTTACGGCCTTACAGACTCTATGGGCAGAATGCACGGTGACGCTCAGTTTGCAGGTTCATCTTCAGTTCCTGCTCACGTTGAAATGATGGGTCTTATCGGTATGGGTAACAACCCAATGGTAGGCGCAACAGTTGCTTGTGCAGTTGCAGTTTATGAGGCTTTAAAGTAATTAACTGTTAAATAATTTAGGTCGAGGCTCCGCTTGTATATCCAGACGGTGTTTCGACCTTTTGTTTTATATTTTTTTATGAAAGAGGGTACAAAATGTATTTCAATGATGAGTATTTCACTTCGGTAATTGACGGGCTTAAAAAACTTGATGAAGTCGATGCGGTTGTGTTGGGCGGCTCACGCTCAACGGGCGAAAGTGATGCCAAATCGGATTATGATATTTATGTATATTGCTCTGCTGAATTGTCACCTGAAAAGAAGGGCGATGTGCTAAAACCTTTTTGCAGCGTTACGGAAATCGGCAATTATTATTGGGAATCGGAAGATAATTGCGTGCTGAATAACGGCGTTTCCATTGATGTTATTTATCGAAGGTTTGAGATGATAACCGGATATTTAAAGTATGTAGTTGATGAAAATATCGCGTTCAACGGGTACACAACCTGCTTTTTGCACAATATTATAAACAGCAAGATCCTATTTGACAAATCGGGAAAATTTACTGAATTACAGAAAAAATACAGTGCAGAATATCCCGAAAAATTGAGACAAAACATTATCACAAAAAATCGAAAATTGCTCAGCGGCGTGCTTCCGTCGTATGATATGCAAATCAAAAAGGCCGCACAAAGAAACGACTTTGTAAATGTTAATAATAGAATCACTGAGTTTCTTGCAAGTTATTTTGATATTATTTTTGCGCTTAACAGATTAACGCATCCCGGCGAAAAAAGGCTTGTATCTCTTTGTAAAAAACATTGCAGTATTCTGCCGGAAAATTTTGAAGAAAATATAAATGCCCTACTTGCCTCGGTTACAAAGGGTAATTCATATGATATAATATGCGATATGGTAGCTGAAATTGACAAAATAATTTAGTAGAATAAAGCAAAAGTTTAAAATAAATTAAATATAGGATAAAATTAGTATAATTAAATTAAAGAGCAAAAATAAAAAAACATAATAAAATTAAATTAAAAGTTATTTAGTGTTTATCATTTTATGCCTTTCGGATATACTTTAATCACAGTCAAGAAACAAACTTAACTGATGTAAAGGAAGCGTATTAAAATGAAAAAGATGACAAAGGTAATAGCAACGGTATGTGTAGTTCTCACAATGACAACAACAGCAGCAGCATTTTCAACATCGGCATTTGCAGCAGAAAACAATTCAGTTAGTGTAAGCAGTTCGGTAAATATTATAAATGAAAGCAAAGAAGAAATATTAGATAAGTATCGCGACGCTATGATTAAGGCTCAGGAGCTTATAATTAAGATTGATGAAATTACTAAGCAGGCTTCGCAGTACAGCCAGTTTTCTAAGGAACGTTACGAGTTGAATCAGCAGAAAATGGCTTTGTCAGATGAACTTCATAAAGTTACGCAGAAAATTGAAGAACTTCGCCAAAAACTGTTGGAAAGTAACGATAGTCGCAGCGAATTGATAGAGGAACTCAGAGATGTAAGAGCTCAGCTATCGGGGCTTTATGCACAGTATGAGGAAGCTTCAAGGAAAGCAGCTGAATACGGAACATTTACAGAGGAACACAGAGAATGGGCACAGAAGAAGATGGCTTTGGCTGATCAGATTAATGAGTTGAAAAAAGTTGAAAAGGAGATACTTCAGAAATTAGGCTTTGATGAATAATATTAAATTTCAAACGAAAGGTGTGTTGGCAAAAGTCAACACACCTTTTTGGAGACCGCCGAAAAGTTTGTGTAAAAGTGAATAATAGACTTCCTTTCAAGCAATAATGGAAACAGAAAAATTAAAGCTTGAAAGGAAGTTTT
>FMUV01000001.1 GCA_900101355.1 Ruminococcus sp. YE282 | reverse complement strand
CCCCCCCCCCGAAGCGTAGCGTTCAACAAGTTCGCCAATCGGTTTTATTTTGAATGTATTTTTGTGCGGCATTGCCCAAACTCTATTTACGACCACTAAAGAACCTCTTAATTCTTTCTCGTAAGGTCGGCTCATATTTCGGGCATTTGCACGGCTTTCTATGAACAGAGTTGTCTCTACGACAACGTGTGTATTCTTTGCCTAAAACTGATTTCATTTTGTGCTTACAACTCATTTTTATCTCCTATTTAATTCCAAAAGGTCGGCAAGGTCATAATCCATAGTAGAAAACCCGATTCTTTCAAAACCCTCTTGATTTTCTAAATCTACGATATTCTTATCAAAGCAATCTTCGGCGTTCTTTAATGCCTTAAAATCCTTCATAGATTGTGTTTCGTCAAAACGATAACGAAGTTTAGCAATCCAAGCATCTTTTAGAGCGCGAGTTGGATATACGATTACTTGTTTGCTCGCCGGATGTCGCGCAAGTTCCTTTCTGACTTCCTTGTGAGATGAAATGCAAACGATATATCCTTGCTTGCACAATGCTCGTGCAATATTGCAGTAGATGATGTGCCAATTCGCGGGACGTTCGCCATCCACAAAGAAGTTGCTGCTTTCGAGGTCAATCACACGATTATTGTGAAATGCAAGAGTTGATTTGCCAACGCCTTGATAACCTACGACTACTTTTCCGTATTCTGAATACATTGTTTTTCCTCATTTTCAATGATTTTATATGCTGCTCTTAAACCACTACTACCAATGTTTGTGGTTAGAGTACCTATTGTGTTCTGGTCATCTCTTACTCTGCTATTATAGTCATCATAAATTATTGTTTCTCTCCCCCGGATTTCGCGGGAATAACAGCACTATCGCCGTTCTGAACCACATCAAACAATCTATCGAGTGCAATTTCAAAAGCTCCTATCCCAGAGAAATAACTGCTCACTTTCAAATCATCGAATAGATAAGGCATTGCTTGATATAGTTCATAAAATATGTAAAACAATACATCGGTAACTATTGAATTTCCTGCTTGTTTATAAAGCTGAGAACTTGACCTATCATTGCCTTTGTAAAACTTATCGTTCAGTGCTTTTCTTGCTCTTTCAAAAGCCTCATCAGAAAATCCCATTAGTCTAAAACATTCTTTTGGGGTTAATTTTCTGATTCTGAAACCATCGGAAGAATTATTTATCATTTTTATTCCACTCCTACTTGCTCTTTGTGTAGGACAAAAATCTGTCGTTTTCTCCCCCCCAGCCGATGTCGCGGTCGTCATAAAAGCAAGGGAGTTCTGTATGTCTTAAATCCATATACTAATTGTCCTTTATTTGGATAATTTCTTTATTTATTTCTTGTACCCAACGCTCTAATAGATACGTTGCCTGTGTTGCTCCACAATTTGCTTGAAGCGCGGGATGAATAAATCTAATCTCTCTTTTTCTGGTTTTTGTGCCATCTCCTGCTTTATGAGCGAAATTATTCGGAGTCAACAAACATATCGGTATTCTCATTTGATTTCTCCTGAACCAACACCAAAACTTTTGGCGGCTCTTTGTAATCTGTCGCTCTTAAAGATTGGCAACTCCACCGAACGAGAGAACGCGAACCCTATCCTGTACCTCTTTTTGCGGATTAAGCGAACCAATAACCTCGATTCCACTATCTTTTCTCATCTTTTTCTTCCTTCACGATAACCATTGGTTGATTTCCTCCCCCCTGACAAGTACGAATTGTCGGGCAATAGTATTCTTTATCCCATACATTACCGGCATATCCCGTACCGAACTGTTTACCATAAACATTGCCCAAGAGGACGGTGTTATCTTTGTTTATCATTTACTCTCACCAAATATAAATATGTATATCCGCCAGTATTACCGACAGGAGATGAATTTAACGCCATAGCAATATGTTCGGAATCATAAACTCTGTTGCCTTGCCGATATTGTTTTCCAAAATTTATTTCTCCAAAACCACAGACTAAAAGTGGTTTGTCGGTATTCTTTGAACTAAATGATAGATTCTTTTGATTTTCTTTTATCATTCGATATTATCCTTTGCGAATGTTTATAATCAGTAGCGTCAATACATCGACTTAGACCGTTTTTACTATAAACCATATTGGATTGGTGTTTTCCTGTGCCATTATCAATAAATCCCATTGATTTTACACTTGAATCGCATCCCATTGGTGTCGGTCTATACTTCCTCTCCCCCCCGGCGCGTACAGCATTAGAATAACTCTTATCTAATTTACCGCTGCTAACTAAATCATTAATTAGCTCCTGTGCTTTTTGGGTGTTAATATAGTATTTTTGATCAACCTCATCTTCGAGCATATCCTTGAGGCGAAGTCCATTGTCAAATCCTTCGGGAAATTTGAACTTGCCATTATCCAAATCTTTTTGAATGATAATCAAATATACTCTTTCGCGGTTCTGAGGAATACCATAATCTTTAGCATTGAGAACCTGATAATAGGTGTTATAACCGTATTCATTAAGTTCATCAATAAACATTTGAAATGTATCTTTGAACTTTTTACCGACAATATTTTTGACGTTTTCATAAATGCCCCATTTAGGCTTATTTGCGCGAATGACACGCAACCATTCAACTAAGAGTGAACTGCGTGTCTTATCAAGGTTTTCGCTTCCGCAATTAGGACATTTGTGCCGCTCAGAATAATGCACGGTCAAAGGATTATATTCGTGTTCACAATCCTTGCACTTCCATTTGCTTCCTGCTTGATTGCCCGCAACGCTGAAATCCTGACACGGGCTTCCGCCACAAATCATTGTGAAAGGTTTGATTTTGGTTTCATCGACCTTTGTTATATCTCCGAGGTTAAGACTTTCATCTGCTCCGTGGATTGCACAATAACTTGTCGCTGCGTATTTATCAAATTCGCAAAAGTTCGTAAGTTCATATCCGTGTGTCGTTGAATTATTGTTTTTATAGACGTTTTTAGCATAGTAACCCCTCTATTTTTGAGGGGTTGCGTATGATTAATATTTCGGATTAAGCAATAAATCAAAAGAAAAGTTAGAAAGATAGGTAATTTAAGACATATATGTGCAATAAAAACAATATTTTATTTACTGTGAATATTTTTTGTGCTATTTACTTTAGAGAACGACAAAATCCTGAATAAGCGAATAAATATCGGTCTCACATTCGCACCAAATGGTGTTCCAGTCAACATCGTGCGCGGTGTGCTCTCTGCCCTCCTGCGCCCTCTGCGAAAGAATCAAGGAACAAAGCAAAGATTTTGCCGACATTTCCCACGGCATACCATTCTCATCCTTACCCTTAACTCTTACATCTTCCTTAACTTTACAAACTGCTTCGTGGAACTTCTTTACATCATCAATGTTGGTTAATTCAATTCTTACTCTCATTTCTTTTCACCTCTTTTCGTTTACAAGGCTATTATAGCACTTCTCAAAAAATTTGTCAATATGTTTTTTGCTATTTACATTAAAAATTTTTATCTCCCAAACAATACTCTGCTTCGGTGATGATTTTCGTTCCGTATTTTGCCGCAGCCTTGTTTTTAGAACTGCCGGAGGTCTTATCATTCGTAATCAAATAATCTGTCTTTTTAGTCACAGACGAAACAACCTTGCCGCCAGCGGATTCAATATTATAAACCAAAGCCGCGCGGTTATCAAAATGCTCTAACTTACCTGTGATACAAAATGTTTTGCCACTCCGCCAATCATCTTGATTTGTTTTGCTCAGTGCCGGCATTTTGACATTTAGATTATTATTCAACCTCATTATTAAACCCGCGTTAGCAAATACATAGTCATTAATTGCATTGCTCGTCAGTTCGCCGATTGATGGCAACTCGCTCCAATCGTATTCACCGGTTGCTAACCATATCAGAGTGCTAATAGCGTTTCTATCTATGATAGGATTGAAATTTCGCGCACATTCCTCTGCGATAATCTTTGCCGTGGATTTGCCGATATTCGGAATACCAATCGCAACAATAACATTTGCCATCTCGCAATCTTTGCTATTTTCTATGGCTTGGAGCATATTATTCACGCTATCCTCGCCAAAGCCAGACAGTTTGGTAAGCTCATCCTTGCGGTATTTCAAATCATATAGGTCGGCATAATCCTCGATAAATCCTTCGTCAATCAAAACCCGCAATCTTTCGTCTGAGATACCGACGATATTCATAGCGTTTCTGCTTGCGAAATTCGCTATTGAATCGTGCAGCACAGCTTTACATTGCCGATTTGTGCAATAAAGCATTTCTCTGCCGTTATCATTTTTGATAACAGTTGGATGTCCGCACGAAGGGCAAACTTCGGGAATTTTATATGTATTACTTCTTGAAAGGTTTTGAGTAACCATAGGAATAATCTGATTACTCTTAATGACCGTAATTGTATCGCCTATACCAAGCTCAAATTCCTTTATGCAACTCACATTGTTCAGCGTTGCCCGCGAAACAGTTGTACCGTCAATTTCGACCGGCTCAAACACAGCAACAGGATTAACTTGCCCCGTGCGGCTCGTAGCCCATTCAATATCCTTTAACGTGGTTTCGTTTTCTTCTTGATAGAACTTAAAAGCAAGAGAATGGCGCGGATGATGACCCGTCATTCCGAGCGATTCACCATATTTAATATCGTCAAACATTCCAACCATACCATCAATAGGTATGCTCATAGACTTACATTTATCCTTGATTACTTCAATTCCTAATTGACAACTCTCGTCATTGATTTGGTTTACCATTGTATCAAAATAATCACAAGGCACAATATCAAATCCAAGATTATTCAAGGCAATCAATCTGCGATAATGCGAGTCTATTTTCTTGTCTTTCCCTATTGAATATAACTTCCACGCCAAAAACTTGACATTTCTGCTTTTGACTATTTTGTTATCGAGTTGCCGAACAGTGCCACTCACGAGATTTCGCGGGTTGGCGAACGAATTTTTGTGTACATAATCCGCCAAATCTTTACCTTGCAGACCTTTCGCTTTACCCTCTACCTCTGCTTTTTTAATAAGAGGATTGTTAATTCGTTCAAAATCCTCCTGAGAAATAATACATTCCCCATCAATGACTAATTCACCATTATAGGGAATTGTTAGAGGAAGATTTGAGAATACTCTTGCATTGACGGTAATATCTTCTCCGATTTCGCCATCACCGCGAGTTTCCGCGCGGAATAACTTACCATTTTTATAGGTAATAGAGCAAGTCAACCCGTCTAATTTAGCCATAAGCAGACAATCTCTGCTTTTGAAATAATCAGCAAATTCGTTTATTTTCGTGGTTTTATCAAGAGAAAGCAACGGATGGTTATGCTTAACCTTTTCTAATTTGCTTGATACGGTATATCCAACGGATTGAGTGGGCGAGTTTGACAAAATCAACCCGCTCTCCACTTCCATTTGACAGAGTTTATCATATAAACTGTCGTATTCCCTGTCGGTAATTAAACTCGTATTTTGATTGTAATAAGCATCTCGGTACTTGTTTAACTTTTCAACAAGTTCTTTCATTTCCGCGACATCAAACAATAGTATTACCTCTTTTCTTGCCGACTAAAGATACACAAATCACCAGCGCAACCGTATATAATATCACGCCAATCAGAACAACGCTCGTATAACTTCCCGTGCTATTCAAAATCAGTTCCGAGGTGTTATTGCCAGTTAATCCCGCGATAGCCCAAGCAGACAAAGCAAGTCCGTGGATTTGGCTTATCTTCTTCATTCCAAATCTTTCTGACAGAAGTGCTGGTAAGGTCGAAAAACCGCCGCCATATCCTGCGTTGATAATAAATAGAAAAGCGATTACCATTATTCCAAGTGCGATATTTGTTGCTCCTTCGACCGCGTGGAATAGCACGACCATAGAAGAAATTACTATACAGCTTGTGAAAATGATAATGTAAATTGAATTGCGTTCCTTAAGTCTATCGGATAGTGTTGAATAGCCAATCCGCCCGAGAGCATTAAATCCTGCGGTAAACGAAGGAACGATACTCAAAATCAGTGCCAAACTTGCCGCAGTTGCGAATGTAACGCTCAAAATCTGCTTTTCATAAGAAATAATCATTAACCCGCAATGGATATTCAAGAAGAACATTAACCAAATGCCGATAAATTGCTTATTCTTAAATATAGTGAGGGCGTTGAATCCCTCGTTTGTCTGTGGTTCAACCCAGACTTCGGGCTTTTTAAGTAATATGTGTCCGAGGAACATCAAGCAGAAATATGCCACGCCAAGTATTATAAACATTGGTGCTATTCCAAAACTGCCCTGCAACCACTCCATAATAGGCGTTGCAATGGCTTTTGCGAGTCCAAATCCCATAATTGAAATTCCTGTTGCAAGTCCTTTATTCTCGGAAAACCACAACATAAGAGTTTTCACGGGAGTTAGGTAACCGATACCGAGTCCGATACCCATTATTACGCCGTAGCATAAATATATTCCTATCATTGCCGCCCAGCCTGTCAAAAACTGAATTGACAATCCTGTGCCAATCATTCCCGTTGTAAAACAGATGCAAGCAATCAATGATGACTTATGTATGTCACGTTCCACGAATTTGCCGACAAAAGCCGCCGACATTCCGAGGAAAAAGATAGCCAACGAGAACGCCCAGCCGACAGCAAAAGGCGACATACCAATCTGTTCAGCTATGGATTGTTTGAACGTTGACCAACAATAGACCGTGCCGACGGAGCAATGTATCAAAAGCGCGGGAATCGCAACCCTAATCCATTTGTTATTCATTTTTTGCTCCTTAATTTCCTATCGCTTTATTTATAACGGCATTAATATCTATTAAATCAGCCAGTTTTTCACCAATCCGCGATTTCACTTCGGTTTCAATCATCTTTTTTGCTTCGTCTCGTATTTTGATTGCTATATTATCAATTTCATATTTTAGACTGCTATCAACAATTTGATTAAGTACATATTCATATCTTGGCTTTGTAGGACGATATGAGCTTCCCTTTGTAACATTTCCGCTTGAATCCACCTTTTCCGTTAGGAATGAATCACAACGAGCTTTTAGTTTTTCGTTTATTGTTACATTTTTTTCAACAACATCGCCATAAGCGTCCGTAATGGTTTTCGGCGTAGAAAAAAAGTTCACAATTATTTGATTAAACCTTTTCGAAATAGTTTCATCGACCTTGCAAAGTTTTTCTTCTAATTTCTTTTTGGCTTCATCTTCAATCGAATTATCAATTTTAGATATTATCTTGTTTACTACCGTATCAGTAATCTCATCTCGCAAATCATCGTCTAAATTTTCAAATTCATCAATGTAATCTAAATCTAAAGTAAAAGTTATTTTTGCCATATCAATCTACCTCTCCATTGTCAATTTCAAACGCCTCAAGCACTTTGCGGTAAACCCATCTGTTCGGAT
This sequence comes from Ruminococcus sp. YE282, assembly GCA_900101355.1. GTDB lineage: Bacteria > Bacillota > Clostridia > Oscillospirales > Acutalibacteraceae > Ruminococcoides > Ruminococcoides bromii_A. The sequence continues at coordinate 200,023 of FMUV01000001.1, read as the reverse complement.
TATACCAACGGCTGTCGAAAATCATATCGTCATTTCCTGTATAGTGTTTGAGGATTGCCGCTACAACTGCGGAAGAACGAGAAATGCCGGCATCGCAATGCACCAAAATACGCTTATCCTTGTATTGCTCAACGAACGCAACAATCTTTTTGGCATCCTCGTCGGTCATAAGGTCGTCAATGGTTGTTATAGAGCCATAAACGTCGTAATCGCCGGGATTGTCAGCATCCATAAATTCAATCGAAAGAATAGCAATAACTCTATTTTCGTCGTCTGCTTCAATAGGATAGCCAGTATAATCTACGTTTGGCGTGGAGATTGAGATAATCACAGAATCGGTTTTATGCTTGATTTGACAGTATTCAGAAGCCTGAAATCGGCTGAGAATACCTATTGAAATATTATTTATATTATAAACCCTCATTGTTAATGTTCATCTTCTTCCCACGGTATTTTCACCTTGTATTTTGATTGATAATATGTTGTTTTCACTCCCGAATTTTCACACCAATTATTCAAGAACTCCTGCAACTCATCAAACTTTTCATCTGAAATATCGCTTATAGCATCCTCATATAAATCTTCTGTTGCCCTTTCGATAATGCTATCCGCGCTAATCGACATTTTATATGGTTCTGTTGCCCATACATATTCTGGTCGCGGGTCATCTACACTATGATTTTCATACCAACACTCAAAGAAATCTTCCCAATCGGAAAAGTAACCATCGTCATATCCGTAGTCCTCGGAATAGAAAAGCGACGATTTTTCTAACACTTCCTGCGGAGCTTCAAATGCCTTCATCAATTTTTCATTTTCTTTGTTTTGCAATTCGATGAAATCAATTTCTCTTTGTTTTTCGCAATTACATTTTGTCCGATGTCTTGGAATAATTTCGCCGCAATATTCGCACCGATGAACCACGCCATTATAACAGTCCGAGCAAAATCTTAAAGATTGATGTTTGTATGGGAACGTTGGCAAATGATTATTGTTTGTACTATCTTCTAAACCATAACTATTGTTGGCAATAACAAGCCCAACACCATTGCAGGTAGGGCAGATTTCTTCGTTGCCGTGCAAATCCTTATGTAATTTTACCGTAATGTCAACCGGTTTAATATCTGAATTACTCATTTTATAACCTCAGTTACTTCAACATATCCATCAAATTTACTGGCTTACCGTCAGCTCCGATAATTGGGGTGCTGATTTCTTCAATGTGTTTATTATATGCCGCACTTTCTTCTGGTGTGAAATCTCTCATTTCCTCAATCGGCGGGAGAAGCGATTCCGCGATTTTTAACGCTTCTGGCTTTTCATAGCAGAATAACTCAACAATTTCCAAATCGTCGGGATGAGATAATTTACCTCTATAACTTCCCTCAGTTATTAAATATTCGTAACGAATAGCATAGGTTTTTAGTGCGGTTTCGCAACTACCTTTCTTTTCCCAAAATTTATGTTTTGGATTAGTTATGTTATTTACGAATTTGCCGGACTTTTTATCGCGAACGGCATATAGTTTTATTTCTGTATCAATCAATAGTGTTTTCTCCACCACTCAATAAGCTCGTCCGCAGTTCGCGGAGTGTAGTTCATATAATCCATCATACAACCAACATTGATAATATGACCTCTGTTCAAATGCTGATAATCTCGACCCGCCAATTTTGCCAGTTTACGTTCACCAATTATATCACAAACATAATTTTGCCTTAAATCTTCCTCGGCTGTGCGATTATGCGTATGCCCGCAAAAATGCCAAACACCCTCGTTATAACTTGACCGATAGAACAAAATCGGGTAATGGCTCATAATGATACGTTTGCCGTTGTCTGTTATTTCTTTGTAGTCTGTGATTTGGCAGAATTTGTTTTTGACTGCTGCCGGCGGGTTCTTCAAATCGTGATTACCGCGAATCAAATATTTACTGCCATTCAGTTGGTCGAGGATTTTGAGCCATTCACTCTTTTCCTTGCTCCAACAAAAATCGCCGAGTATGTAAACGACATCTTCTTTGGTTACTTTCTCATTCCAATTCTTGATTAGCGTTTGTTCCATTTCAAGCGTGTCTTTGAATGGGCGACCGTCAAAATGGATTATGTTTGCGTGACCAAAATGCTAATGTAAGTCAGAAATATAAAAATTCTGGCTCATTTTACATCACCACCTTATTTTTACGTTATTCCCAATTTATCTTTTATTCTTTTCTCTCTTTTTCTCAATTCTTCTAATTGCTGATTTAATGCCTGTTTGCTTTCTCCTGTTTTTAGCAACCACGAAACTTCCTTGCAAAACTCATCAAAATCAAAATTTCCTTTTGTAAGTTCATTTGCCATACGCTCCATTATCATCTCAGTATAAGCCTCATAACGATATGGCGATGGTGGATATGGGAGCGCACCAAAAAAGGAATTACACCATTCTCGAATCATTGGGAACTTTCTTGATTCTATAATATCGAGCGCAGACTTCACTTCGATTATTTGTTTTTGTATATCCTTTAATTCAGTTAAGACATCATTATCTGAAACTATAATTTCTTCCTTTTCTGCTTCTTTCTCTTTTTGAGATAACATTTTTAGCAATAACCACATTAGAACCCCTCCGTTAAATCACATATACTTCCGCACGAACATTCAACACTTACGATATATCCGAGTCCTGTGCCTGTGATGTGAAATGTATCTGCGCCGCCGGCAGCTCCGACGTATCTAATACCGTTCTTGCGGAAAGAACATTTATGCCGCTTCCGCCATCTATCATACTTCTTTTGTTGCTCGTCCGACAACTGAAAACGAAAATTCTTTGGCTCTTTCGGCTTCTCACTGTCAAGAGGAATCTTTTTGAAGAACTCTCTTGCTTCTTTTCCTCTCAGTATCTTAACAGGAATATTTCTTTTCTTTTTCATCGTGTCACCATTTATCAAAGAACCAAACGCCTTGATAATCTAATATGTATTGCTGTGTTCCGTGCCAACCGCCGGGAGAATTATTCATATATAATATTCTATGCTGCACCGCCGCATTTCCGTCGAATATCCAGTCAACAGCTTCGTAACTGCTTGAATTTGGGTCGCCGTTATATCCGTAATAACCCATACTTGAAGTGACGGAGCTTGCGGAATAGCCATACTCAGCCATAGCATCTCTTATGGATTGTGCAATCAAAGCGCAACCTGTAAATCCGCCGCCGCCAAACTCACCCATAACAACACAAGCAATTTGGTATCGCTCGGAATCCGATAAACTGAAGGATTGTGGAGTGTAGTTTGGGTCGGGATTGTCAATATCCAAAAGATATTCTACTTCTTTTGGCTCGGTTTCCGCGACTTCTTCTACCTCATTATCCTGCGAATCTGCGTTTTTTGGTTCTTCCTCTTGCGGCTCTGTTACAATCGGCTCAGTAGTTTGCGCCTCTATTGGTTTTGGTTCTGTTGGTTTTGTAGTTCCCGCGACGGTCGTTTCAATCGCTTTTGCGGTCGTCATATGAACCGTCGCCGTTGTTGTTACTTCATCTATTGTTGCTTGGTCGGGTGTCGAGGCTTCATCGGGTGTAACCACTTCTGGATGTGGAGTGTTTACCGCCACGATGGATGCACTCGCAATCGCCAAGAACATAACTGCTATTATAATTCCTTTTATTAGAGCTAACTTCAAAAATCGCGCTCCTTTCTCAATCCTCCGCCTTATCTTTCATTTCTTCGGCTTTTATTTGCTCATACATTCTTTCGTCAACAATTTTTTGCCATTTTTAAGCACGAAAATAGGGTAATTATGAAGAAAAATAACAAAATTATACCAAAAATTATCAATAAAACTCCCATTTTATTTTCTCCTTAAAAAATCAGCGATTCCGTGCTAAATCCGGCAGCTCCTTTATGACCTCCGCCACCAAATTTACCCGCAAGCTCTGCGCAATCAACCTTCTCCGAACGTAATGAGTAATTCCAAGCCTTGCCGTCATAGGAGAACGAAACCAACAACTCATAGTCATTAACATTTGGGATAACAAAATCGTCTGTTCCCATTAAAGCCATATTGACAGCAAATGCCTTGTAGCCAAGCGCGTCAGTTTCAAAACCTTTCTTCTCACAATAGTCTTGCATATAGTTATAACGGTATGCCGTGATAGTCTTACCATTATCAATTATTGTTTGAATATTTTTTGGCAAATTCCATTCGTCAACTGAACCGCGATATTTAATCTTGAACAAAGAATCTTCTGTTAAAAGAGTTTTCCAAATATCATCTTCCGGCTCGTGTGGGAAAAGTGAAAATCCTTTTTCAAAAAAATTTGTGTTATCTCCGTATTCAAATTTCCATACATCATAATCTGCGATAAACTTTGTAAACCACGGAGCATTTTTATCTAACATTGGCTTAAAATCGCGGATAATCTCGCCATTTGAATTTGTCATTTCATTGAGATAGATATAAGTGAGCATACATCCCGCGATTCCGTCATATCTCAGACCGGCAATCTCTTTATCATAATCCTTGTACATTTCAATCGCTGACTTGTGGTGGTCAATAAAAACGACGTTGGGCGTGATTTCGAGAAGTTTGTCCATCTGCTCGGGCGGGATAGAATAATCCACAATGTAAACTCTTTCATCTTTATGAATTATATCAAACGGGAAATCAATGCCATAATCAATCTTAAAGAAATTTTTACCGTACTTATCTGTAAGTCCACATTTGTTTACCCAAAATCCCGCGCATTTGCCGTCATTATCGGCGTGATAAAAACAAATCATTTCTTATTCCTCTTTTCATAAAAATCATAAGGTCTTGGAACAAACTTCATTTTTGTGCCGCTTCTATCTTCGTATGTTGATTCTTCAATCATCAAATCGTTTTTATTGCAGTAAAGATTAACAGCCTTTAATGCAAGTTCCGCCGTATCTTCGGTTATCTCTAAACTGCAACCGATACCAAAATTAAGATTTGCCATATCATTCACCTAACTTGATACACTTGTTTTCCCACTTCTTATACGCATCGAAGTAGATTTCGTTCTTGTCGCCATTGTATGTAATCTCGTAGTACATACCGTCGAAAAGCGTGGTGCTTGCGAGTGCCTTATTGTTCTGCAAGGTTTTACAAAACCAAACAATAAAGACATCATCTACTGTAATCTGTTTGTTATCGGACTTGTCCAAATGCTCATTAGCATATTCCGCAACAAGCTCCTTAACCTTAAAAATAAAATCTTTTGAACCCATATTTATTCCCTTTCTTTCTTAAATGGTATTATCTTTTCGTGCGGAGGATTATCTGTCGGAGTAAGTGCGCTTGAACCTACGTATTTAGTTTTTGTTCCGCATCTTACTGCACGGCTTGTCATAATATGTACATAACCCGCAAGGAGCATAATACCTACATTCTTCTCGCATAAACATTAGCAGCACTTCCTTTTGCAATGCCGCGCGAGGTAATCCTTCAGCATAACATCGTGAATGTCGTGAGAAATCAGAATGTCGTCCTGCATTGCAATATCAATACCATCATTCATCATTTTCTTTATCTCGTTCTCATTTGTTACCCACATACAACACAAATCTCCGATTTCTTTTTCAACCTCGGTGAATGTATCTATGAGCATATCCTGTTCTTGCTGAGTAGAATAAACAAACATAATGTGTTTATCGGTACGCCGCGCTAAAATTTTCGTCCAAGCCTTATTTAATGTATGCAACATAAACTTTAGTCCTTTATCCTTACCTTATATTGTTGTATTGTTTCTATGACTTTATCTGGTATTTTACCTCTATATGTTTCAGCAAGGCGACATATTTCGGATTCTTTAGCCTTTTTATAAGCCAAAAATGCTTCTAATTCAGTTGTAAATAAACCAAGATATTTTGTTTTCCCATTTATATTGCAATTTGAAATAAATTTTCCATTAGGTGTTTGCGAAACACCTATTGCGTATTTACCCCCTATTATTACTCCTATTGCAAATAATAGAATTAATTTTATGAGGAACATACATACATTTTTGTGGGCAATATTCTTTATTATCCCTTTCTAATATATCTTTATCTAATTCAACTCTTTCATTTTCTAAAAGGTAATAATTCTCATAATGCCATTTGGCAAAATTTTGATAATTCATCCATTCATCGCAAACAAAACAATCTTGATAAGTAATTTCTTTATATTTACTCGAATAGCATCTTGTAAGCATTGAACCCCATTTTACATATGCAGATGTCTTAATGCCATTTTCTCTTGTTTTATATTCACCGATGCCCAGAAATCCCTTATTCAAATAGCTTGGGAATAATGGATTTAATATAGAACCATTGCAAAACTCCATATAAGTAGTTTCATTAACTATATATCCATTATCAAATTTTACATCAATATTATGTCTATCTCGATAATTGATAATAACCATTTGCAATCCCTGTTTATTAATATTCTTTTCACCTATTCGATAAATCTTTCTTTTACTATTCATATAATCCTTTTTATATCTTCAAAAATAACATTATATTTTCCAAAAATATTATACTCATTTTTGTGCAAATGCCCGCTCCAAAATTCCTTAAACTTCAACCCGCGCTCTAACAATTCGTCAAAGTAATCAATCAATTTATCGGAATCGTAATATCCAAACCATTTGCAAACTTCCCTCGGCGGGCAATGCGTGATAACATAATCAACTGTCCAGTTCACCTTTTCGAGATTCTTTATTCCGCGCTTCATTTCAGCACTTGTCGGCAATTCGTCTTTCCACCAAGAAATTTCGTCAATCCTTAACATCTCACCCATTTTGGTTCGTCTGTTATAATCGTCAACTAAATCTCTCAGGCTTGCATAATCTTTTTGATAAAGAATACCGTCTTGAATGTCGTGGCTTTTTGCGCCGCCAAACGTGAATATCTTTTTACCGTTAATCTCAAAAACGTAACCACGCATTAAATGATAGACGTTATCCCTGATTTTATGCGCCATCCCGCCGTGGAATTTTACGCGCGGAAATTCTTTTAATCTCGTATGGTTACTATGGTTTCCGTCAACAAATAATGTTGTGAATGGTTTGTTGTTTAACCAATCGAGCCAGTAACTTTCTTCCGGCGAGGATAACTTGTAATCCCAAACTCCCGCGAAATCACCACAAATGATAACGTAATCATCTCTTGTCATTTCCTTTTGTGCGGAAAATCGCTTTGTGCTAAAACGATTAAACTCAGCGTGGGTATCGCCGCTGATGTATAAAATTGTACCACACCCCCATTCAATCTGTTATTTCTATCTTATATCTTAATAATGCGTTATAACAATCTTCCGTTATATTTTTGAGTTCAAATTCTTGTTTTGCTCTTTCTTTGATTATTTTTTCTTTTAATTCTTTATATTTATAAAATGCAATAGTTGGATTTTGAAATCCATATAAATGAATTTTTTTCTTATCAGTCAATATGCCATCATTAACTATCACATCGAAACAATCATCTCTTTTATTATAAATTACACCAACTGGATATTCGCCTCTCGCGCTTTTGTGATTGGTAAGCAACAGATTTATATAATATGGCACTAAACAACATTTTGAAGGTTCATATATTTTATTTCCCTTTTGTATAATATCTTTGTCAATCGTATATTTTTCTGTTTTCCACTTTTCATAATTTGATTGACTATGTAACCATTCGTAAAAATTCGGATAATACAACCATTCTTTGCAAACAGAACATCCAATGTATGATTTATTTTTATTGCTTCTATTATTCTTATAGCATCTTTCCAACATTTTTGACCAAACTAAATATTCTTTACAAAGTTGTTTATTTTCACGAATAGGATATTTATTCCCGACAATTCCTACTCCGCAAACAGAAATGCTATTAGGATTTTTTACTCCACCAGCCCGGAAACTATTCATACTGCATTTTACAATCGTTCCATCATCAAATTTCACAAAAACATTATGACAATCTTGATAATCAATAATTTCCATCATTTGCCCAACATTATTCATTCGCTTTATTCCTATATTATTCAAACTTAATCTCTCTCTTTATTCGTAAATATTCAATAAAATAAGGGAGTGCTATCCGCGCTCCCTCAAATTTACTCTGACTTCATCGCGCGGCGGTACGCTTCTGCCTGAATCTCAATCTGTTCCTCTCTCAGCTTTGCCTTGTGCTTTGCTCTCTTTTTGCGGATTCTGTCAATCTTCCTTTGTTCGGCATCTTTCTCAGCCTTTTTCGCCGCGATTGCTTCTTTGATTTCTTTCTGCTTCTTGTCGTAGACCTTTAAGCCATAATCAACGAGCTTGTTGTACGCGGAAGTGCCGCTCGCGCCCTTTAGCACCTTGTTCAAAATCTTCTTTGTAATGCAGATTGACACACCCTGTTCGAGAGAGAAGGTGTCGTTCTCGCTTAGAACCGCCTTTTCGGAAGTGCCGTCGGCAAACTTGACGATTACAACCTTGTTGTTGATAGATTGAACGTCCTCGATTTCGGGAATAACCGCATCCGTGACAATATCAAATAGCCCGGGAGAGACGATATAAGCAAATTTTACCTCACCGTCCTCTTTAATCATTCTGTTTCCCGTTACTGTTAAAGCATAACTCATTTCTTCATTCTCCTTAATCATTGTGTTAAATTCCTCTTTGTGTTGATTGTAATATGTGAGAAGCGCATCATTTGGAATTTTGCCATCCACAACACGCACAAATCCAGGATTTGGATTAAGATACGCTCTAATTTCGCTGCGCGCATATTTTGTTACTTCTTCTGCTGTCATTTCTTTTTCTTCTTCGGGCGGTGCCCAATATCCAAGCAAAGTGCTTTTACGCAATTCTTTTGGTAGTATTTTATCGGACAAACCCATTGTTTTTATGTATCTTTCAAATTTGCGAAAAGCACACAATCTCGCTCAATCCTCCTTTTATGAACAATATCGTCATAGAAATCCCACGGAATCGGCGTATATTCACCCGTTACATCTCCCGTGATGTCATATAACCGACCATCAATCTCAACCATAAAATGGTTTTCAGTTAGGTCGTACATAAGTTCTGCTTGCGGAAATCTGCCACAGAGGATATACGCAAACCAATAGCAACACCCGCGAGTGAAAACTTCGATTGTTTCTTTCGTGCGGAAACGCTCAATGAACTTTTCGACCTCAGACATAAATCAAGCCCTCGATATAGTTACGACCCTCGCCTTTGAAAATCGGGATTTCATTGTCGATTCTCCATTCACTTCTGCCGGTCTGCTCGTTCACGGTTTTAATACAACAACTCCCGCGCTGAAATTTTGTCGGCAAATCATTCCAGTTAATGCCCTTTTCACTCAAAAGCATTTCTTTGATTTCGGTTGTGTTTTTGCTGTGCATTTGCTTGTCGGAGAAATTTGCGTGACCGACCATTTGGATGGAGTTGCGTATCGCATCCTGTTGTTGCCATAAGATGTTGTTGCACACTTCCTCTTTTGGAATATTGAAAATGCGGGCATCAAACATTGCACCTTTATTATAAAGTGCTTCGCAATGTCGATTATAAATATCTATATCCGAACTCGTAAATGAATTACCCTTATCTGATTTTTCATACCAACAATTATTTTGATAATCAAAAAACTGCTTAAATACCAATGTAGCCATACTTGCGGCAACACTCGCACATTTCTGAATGTTGTAATCAAACCAAGCACAAGTATCAATACCCTTATAATCAACTAAAACCAATGTGATTTCATCTGATTGAGTATATCCAAGAACGCAACCTTGAATGTTTTCACAAAGATATTTCATTGTTGCTTGCATAGCGTTGGAAAGGACATCATCAAATGGTTTCTTAAACCCTCTGGTGAATATATGAAAACTTTTGCCATCTATCCTAATGATTGCGGGAGTTCGTGTTGTCAAATATGTTCGCGTGACATATTCATACTTTTTCATACGTTTGTCGAACTCACTGTATTTTTTACTCATTTCAATCCCTCTTTTAATTTTGGTACGGGCGACAGGACTCAAACCTGCGACCCCCTGCTCCCAAAGCAGGTACTCTAATCAAACTGAGTTATGCCCGTATGTGTAGACGTTTTTGGTGAGAACGTCCGAAACTCATATGAATGAATAATAAAGGACTAAATTAATCTATACTGAGCCACTTTCTTGGAAGTATATTCGCAAACAGTTTTACCAACTACTTCAACCAAGCCATCATTCACAAGCTCTGTTAATCGCGGAGCCGCAAAATTTCGTTCCGATGTCGGCGTTAATCCGCGCCTGTTCATCTCAACTGCTACTTCCTTCGCGGTCATCGTGCGACCTTTTAGAATGTGCAGGATTTGATTGTATCGCTTTTGCCGGTCAACTTTCTTGTTGGATTCTCGCCTTGTTTCGTAAGTGGTCATAAAAATCGCCCTTTTCTTTTGTAGTGCGCGGAATAGAGTTATCACCGCGCCATAGGCTCTGCTCCCTGCCCTTTGTCGGATATTTTTTGTACAGAGTTTTCCGCGTTCTCTGCCAACAACAACAACGCCGCCGCTGCGAACAACGAACAACAACGGCTGGTACGAGCGGTGGGACTCGAACCCACACGCCTTTCGGCAACAGATTTTGAATCTGCAACGTCTACCCGTTCCGTCACGCTCGCAAATGTCATCAATACCGCTCCAACGGGATAATTCCTACTCAATGCCTAAACACTATTCAATGTCCTGCTATTTGTGATATCTTGATTTAACGTATCGGTACTCACAATTCATATACACACGTGAGTTGCAGTTTGTCAACCTATCGTAATAGGATTTTCTGAAAGTTCACAATTCACACATATACGCAAGTTACAACCAAACCTTGCTTGCAGTTGCTCTGACTTTCTTACTCACAATTCATATATACAGTAGAATGGGTTCACAATTCATACATATGCGTGAGTTATAACCCTTGAAACAGCATTATCACGATTGCCATTTGTGCTCACAATTCGTATATACACGTGAGTTATAACTTATAACCGACAAAATTATTGGTGTCAAGAAAGCTCACAATTCATATATACCCGTGAGTTATAACAAGACGTTTGAGTAAATACTTGATAGCCTTTTGACTCACAATTCATATATCCGTGAGTTATAACCATTTGAGTTGGAATAGTTCTTCGCGGTTAAGCCTCACAATTCATATATACCCGTGAGTTATAACCGCAACATATTGTGTTTGATATTTCAATTCGCGCATATATAGTGATTGCATAAGCAATATCTACTTTGTATTGCCGATTTTACAGCATATACTACCGATTTCTTATGCCTACTTGGTGCGAACCTCCCACATAATTTATGGTTACTTGTGGCTCGCACAGGGCGGCGTTGTGCCTGCAACCCTTTTATTATCAGTGCTATGCACATAATAATTGAAAATTATTATTCAATTTTTCAAAAATTTCTTTGCCTTTTTCTTCGCCGTAATAAATTAACAAAGCATAGTAAAGAATATTTATTGCGGCATTTACATCTCTATCGTGAAACGTTCCGCATTTTGGACATTGCCACTCTCTGATATGTAAGCCCAACTTTGGTCTAATATATCCGCAGCAACTACACCGTTTACTTGATGGCGACCATTGACTGATGGGTTGAATGATTCTGTCATACCATTCTGCTTTATATTTAAGCATTGACAAAATTTCTCCCATAGCGGCATCCGACAAAGCATTTGATAAATGTCTGTTTCTAAACATACCAGTTACATTCAGAGTTTCAATACCAATGAACGAATATGTATTTATAATCTTTGTGGTTATATTATGATTATAGTTCTCCCTCTTACGAGCGATTTTTCTGTGTAATTTAGAAAGTTTAAGCTGTGTTCTCTGATATGTTTTTGATACAATCATATCTTTGTTCTGCTTATAGCCATCTCTAAATTCTTCGTTAGACCAACCTTGCCTTCTGCTCAATCGCCTATTCAAAAATTTAATATGCTGTTTTTCTTCATCCTTAAATTTTCGATTTTCAAATTTTGTATTATCAGAAAGAATAGCAATATCTTTTATTCCAACATCAATACCACCAAATGTATTTTGTGGATTTGCCATTGACTTATAAACATTGGTCAGTGAAAAAACAATCCAATAATCACCACAATTATCCTTTTCGATTTTAATAGTAATCCTTTTGTTTGGATTGGATTTGAAATAATCTATAAAATTTATTTCCCCGTATCTATCAAAACGAATTTTTTTATTCCAACCGCGAATTTTACACTTTGCAGGATTTGAGCGTGTGCCGCCAAATTTCTCTGGCAGTTTAATAAACAATACATTTTTATTATCGGTTTCAACTAATTTACCTAATACATCTTGATAAGAAAAACTCTGTCTTGGCTTTTTCTTGCTATAATACTTTGGTTTCTGAAATTCGATTGGAAGTTTGCCGAGCGATTTCTTAACATCGGACATAAGACCAATCTTTGCTGTGATTGCAGAAGCCGGAGCATTAGCGATTACGGGATGTTCTTCGATTAACTTGTTCTTATACTCTGCGGAAAATGCGTAATTCAAATTCGGGAAATGAATTATATCGCCCTCTTTGTACTTTTGCTTTTGTTCATAAGAGTAAAGACGTTGCCGATAATCAAAATCGCTTTCATTTTTCTTTTTCTCAGGCTTTGATTCCTTTTTTGGCTTATATGGCTTTGCAGTAGATTCAATGTTTCCATTAAAAATATCGTATAAAAGGCAATTATGATAACAATGAATAGCTTGAATTGCCTTATCAAAACCTTTAGCAACCGTTTTATTCGGATAAAGTCGGCATTTCATTGTATATTGTGAAATTTTATAGTATTTCTTATCTGTACTCAACGCAAACTTCTCCTTAAATGATTTTGACTATGTTTGTGGTACTCCGAGATGGGATTGAACCAATCGTCAATCGCTTATAAGGCGAACGCTCTAACCTATTGAGCTATCGGAGCATATGGTGCGGGTGACAAGACTCGAACTTGCACGGGCAAACGCCCATCGGGGCTTAAACCCGATGTGTCTACCAATTCCACCACACCCGCATTTTTGCCGTCTATCCGGCTGTCAAACGTCTTTCCGCTTTGCCTTTAAAGGAGGTGATTATCATATCGAAATTTCGTTAATGTCTGTGATTTGAATTGACCCACCGAAATCAGGATTTGCAATATAACCCGCGCCCTCGGCTTCATCTGTCAACTTGTAATCCTTAAACTCCTGCTTTGTAGTATTAACATTGCAATAAACAATCCACGCGATAACAGGAATTAAAAGAATGAGCATTTCGCCGCCAAATGCTTGACTTCCTCTTTCGACAATCGCTGTGGCTCTTGCGAAAGTGAAAATTATACCAGTTATTGCAATTACCGTGAACATAATGCTCAAAATCTTTTTCATATGGTTCTCCTTAATTTTGGTGCGGATAGAGGGACTTGAACCCACACGCCACAGGGACACGTGAACCTAAATCACGCGCGTCTACCTATTCCGCCATATCCGCATTTATGTTTTGTGCTATTTATTTTGCGGGAATTTGAATATCGTACATAACTGCTGTCTTACCACTTGACCACCACCCAAAGGTTGGATGAGCGGGAATCGAACCCGCGATTGCAGTTTGGAGCTGTAAGAAGGATGATACTCGTTAGCCGCCCAAATTCAATTATTGTTCGGAAATTGAAACATCGACTTTTCGCTGTTGCTCTACCAACTGAGCTACACCCTACATTCGTAGCGTGGTGGGACTCGAACCCACGACAAACAGATTAACACTTTTTAGAAGGATGATGTTTCTTAGCCGATTAAACTATGTAAAAGTGGAAATTCAAAATTCAATAGACAAACTACCAATTTTGTTCCCATACGGGTAGAAGGATGAATTTTGTTAGCCACAATAGTTTGTTTAACTTACATTTAAGATTATATCATAGAATGATATTTCTGTCAATATGTTTTTTGCTATTTACATTAATTTTTTTGCGGAAATTATCGTAACAAAATCTTATGTATTTAGTCGCGCCTAAAGCGCAAGTTCTTTTTTTAGAAGGATGTTATGATTTAGCCGCAGGATGTGAATTAAAGCGCGGGAATTGTGCAATCAAATTTTGGGGCTAACCACGACGGTTAGCATTATTTTCTTCATTATGTAAAAATAGAAGGATGATTGCACTTAGCCGCAAAAATGAGTGTAATTGCGGAAATTGAGTTTCCTACATTGTAAACCACACTTACAACAGGAGTTGAACCTATCATTAGAAGGATGGAATCTCTTAGCCGCCAAATTGTATTATAACAGCTCTCCGACAAGAAAATCGAAGTTATAGCTGTCTATAATCGGAACTTCCGTTTTGTCGCGGAGTGTGCGAGAAGGTAATCCCGTAACCTCGTCAACGGTTTCGACAACCTCATAAGGAATCGTCTTATCATTGTCGAAGATAATATCCGCCGCGTTTCTGTCGGTGGTTATCTCACCTCTTGCAAAAGCATTGAGGTAAACCAACTCATACAGATTGGGCTTGTTGAAATGAGTGAGCGCATAGCAAGTAGCAGTTGTACCTTTGAGATTGCTTTCAAGGTTATTGCCGCCCAATCTCGTCTGTGCAATGCGGAGGTTCATATCACACCAAATGAATTTGCGCTCCACGCAGTCGAAGATAACGGGAATTGCAACGTCACTCTCGGAAGTGAGGTCAATCTTCATCTCAACCGTCTTTGGTTCAAAGATTTCACCACTATCAACGTCCTCACGCTCCATCCAACCGAATCGGCAGTTGGGCATTTCAGAGAACTTCTGCCTTGTGAAACTGTAAACCTGATAGACGATATATCTTCCTGCATTTCTTGCAACGGAATCAATATCCACATCAAGGAACTCAGCCACGCCGTCGCCGTTTACAGACCCGCCGTTCGTGATGTCGCCGGAATGACAAGCGTTGTACTTCTTAGAGCGGAGATTAGTATAGGAAACGTGTTCAACGTAGTTCCAATTCTCATCATAGATTGCCGCTGAAAGGTCAATGTCAACTCTGCCATCGTACATATCATTGCTACCCATATTTGTCCACCAAATAAATCCGCGAACAGCTTTTGCCTTTGGATTGATGGGCAACTTACTTCCGCGCACAACGATTTTATTCGCGGAACTTGCGCTTCTCTGGCTGAACGGCACGAGATAGTTCTTGAAATCGGGATTGATATAAACCTTACCCATAGGCTCTTTCGTCTTGAACTGCGCGACCAAAGCCTTGTTGCAAGTATCAACAATTTGCTGACAAGCGGTGACAGAAATTGCCGGCAGGTCATTCGGGATAACCATAGCTTTTGCAACATTGCCCTTCGGGAAGAACACTCTTATAGGCATTTTCTCGCCCTTGCGCTCGATAAAGTGTTCTCTGACCTGCAACAGAACAGGAGTTGAAACTTTCTCCGCGACTTCCGCAAACGCAGCCGTGATATATGCAATGTGCTTTTCATCGCTATCTCTGAGCAACTTGTCAAGCTGTCTTGCAAAATCGCCGGGTCTTGATTTCAGCATATTTGCCGCCTCAAGCATATCGTTTTTGAGAATAGCTGCCTGAACCTTGCCAGCCATAAACATAGGCTTCTTCTCGTTGCGGAAGGTATAGAAAGCACCTCTGACGTTGTTGTACTTCTTCATATACCAATACTCGCCAACGTGGAGCATTTTGCCAATGTACAACCACTCATACTTATAGCAGTACAAATCCTCCAAGATATTTCCGCAATTTGCAAGTAAGTTCATTATAATCCTGCGTTCTGCTCGACGAAGGTTTCTGTACTGAGTCTTTGTCGCAAGGCTGATGTCGCCGTCAGACAATGCAGTGACCAAACGAAGAACATCTGTCGCAGTTTTGAAATATTTTTCGATATTTCGGCTGGTTTTAATCGGAGTTTGCTCAATAATGAGTTTTCCCAAGAAAGCAACGTTTTCTTTGAGCGGAATCTCGTCCGGCAAAAATTCTGCATAATTTGGCATATTTTTTATGCAAGTTGCTATGTCATTTCTGTCATTTTCAGACAGATTTGTAGGAGATTTAAGCAAATTTTGCAAGATTTCGCCTACGTTCTTGCAATTTCCTGTCGATAAAACCGTCATTTTATTGTCATCAATTAAAGGCAGTCTTTCCTGCTTCTCGTACTGCGGGAGAAGCGTTCCAAACGACCAATAATGAATAATGGCGTTAATGAACAGTTCCGCATCGCTTGCTTCCATTACCTGCTGCGGGAAGTTCGGGTACATAGGATTGTACTGAACGTCTGCGCCGACAAGTTTCTTCAACTCGGGAATGAGGTCACGATAGAATGACTCTAACTCCGCGCGGTTATAGTGAAACAGAATTTCAAGCACATCGCGGGCAAACGTAAATCCAAGTGACTGAACATTTTTGAGGATTGCGCCGACCATTGCCTTTTCACTGTCGGTCTGTCCATAATCCGGGTTTACATTTTCGAGAATGAGCTGATTTTTTCTTCTCAACAAAATTTCATTTAATACATTCATTTCTTTTTCTCCTTTTTTGTTTTTTAATTTCGCGGGAATTGCAAAAACTATAATTTCATATGGTCGAAATCCACCTCTGTATGTGAGACGGAAGAAGGAAGTTTCTACATAGCCGCTAAAAAGGTAACGGGAATTTTGCAATCTATGAGTGGTATCGGATTTACAGTCCAATGATAGAAGGAAGATTACAAATAGCCGTCTATGGTGTGCGTAGTCAGGCTCGAACTGACAATCTCTTGATTAAAAGTCAAGTGCATTACCAATTTTGCTATACGCACAAGTATACTCCTCGTCTTTCCGAGGTGCCCAACACTTTTTGGCACTCAACCAAGTTGTATTACACTTGTTTCGCATCCACAATGTCGCGAATCACTGTGAGAGGTCTTGTGAGTTGGGCGTATGACCTTCTAAAGCCCAACCGATGGGTGGAATCGAACCACCGACACCGCGGATTATCCGTCCGCTGCTCTACCTGACTGAGCTACATCGGCGTATACCTTTGTCTTTCCAAAGTGTCAACGCGACTTTCCACGCGGTCATCGTGCTTTCCTCCGATTTTTCGGCAACGCACCACACAAATTTTATGTTGGCGAGGCAAGTGTCGAACTTGCGCCTCCACCCTTCCGGTGGTGTTCTTTACCCATTAAACTATCTCGCCATATGGGTGGAAGTGTAGGGGTCGAACCTACGCTAATAGCGTCACAAGCTACCGTGCTACCGTTACACCAACAACCACATATTTAATTGTATTCCGTTCCGCAATATTCGCATTGATTTCCGTGTAATACTGCGCCACAGTTCACACAATTTGTTGGATAATGTTTTGGCTTGCTAATATTATCATTTGTAACTTTCTCTATATTAAGCATCTCTCTCATTTCATTCATAGTAAATCCGTTACAACCCAATTTGAGACAAGTTTCTAACAACTCATTTATATCGCTATCGCCATTCACAGTTTTATCCATAACAGGAGTATGTGGAATACTATGAAGTAAGTGTTCGTGACATTGTTTCTCTTTTTCATTTTGGATTATTGCACTAATAATGATTATTAAATTCAGTAATATAGGAACAACAAATGTAATTATTATTTCAATCATTTTCAGCACCAACCTATATGGAGCGAATAAAGGGATTTGAACCCTCACAATCAGATTGGGAATCTGATATGCTACCATTACATCATATCCGCAGGTTGCTCGTCTTTCCGAGCCGCCAAGATGAATTTATTCCGAATCCAAGAATAAACTATCTAATGAGAAGAAGTTCAAAATGAACTTATGGTAGCGGGTGCGGGAATTGAACCCAGCGTCACGCGATTGAAAGCCGCGTATCTTAACCTCTTGACTAACCCGCCACATATATGCCTCGTCTTTCCGAGGTGTCAGATGGTTATTGGTTGTCAAATCCCTACGTCAACCACCAATCGCGGATAGCTTCTTGACCGTAGTGCTACCAACTATGCTGCTAATTATACGAGCCGAACAGTTCACCCCTTATAGTTGGGGAGGTCTTTCACCAGCTCAATCAGCATTGGAGCAGATAACGAGATTTGAACTCGCCCATTCAGCTTGGAAGGCTGATATGCTACCAGCTACATCATATCTGCAAATTGCCCGTCTTTCCGGGCTGTCCGGAGTCGTAAAAACAACACACCCACCACCAACTCTTTTTAACGATGTGAGTTAGGTTCATCGGGTGAATACAAAGATTCCACTACCACCAATCCTTTTTATAGATGTGGATTTGGTTCATCTTTCTTCAAAACCTGGACTTTCCCACTGTCCAGCGACTCCCTTCCCTCACCATAGTTGCTCACGTTATTACTAACTTTATTGCCTTCGTAATGCACGAAATACGTGCAATCGGGGGAGTCCCTGATGCCCTTAGTCGATTCTCGTTTCAAAAGGAACAGGATGGACTACTTATCCTCGACATATAGCAACTTCTCTGAATTTCTTCTCCATCACTTATATCAGTCCTGCTATTCCGCACCGCATCCTTTAGAAACATAGCCGGAATCAACCTCTTTCTATCCGGCATTGGCAAAACCCTCATTTCCCTTTGGCATTACAGTAATATGCCAAATTAGGAAAGCACACTAACAAATTGCCTAACCCTATAACTGGTGGAACTGACGGGAATCGAACCCGTGTCCAAAACACATACCCACACTAACTCTTTTCACGCAATAGCCGATTTTGCTCCGTGGCAATCTGCAAACCACAACATTGTTTTAATTCGCGGGAAACGAATGGAGATGTAAGGAATTACACCCACTCCAACACTTACCTTTTACGGAGGCAAGAAACCGTTGTTTGCTATTCTATTTCCGTCCGATAAGTTAGACCGAATAGCAGGTGCTTATCGGAATCTCACGCTACGGCTCTCTGACCGAGAACTGCTAAAAGCGCGGGATGAAGCGTAACAACAGTAGTGTCGTTTATTTTTAAGATGTACTTTAAGGATGTTACATTCCTGCGAAGTTATATGTTTTCTGCGCCCTGTCGAATCTATTTCAGCCCCATATATACGGTTTTTCTTACTCCATTTCTTCACGCGAAATCCTCTGCGAAAAACCGCAAAATCCAAGCATTTTAACACGCAGCCGCTATCTCAGCATTGTCTGACTGACAGACTTCACGCCCGCTTCTCATTGGGCATCGCTCGTTATTCTGGGTCAACGAGAACCATTGGCGGCGCGGGTGAGACTTGAACTCACACACCGAGATAAACCCGGCTACTATTGTCTTAGCAGGACAACTCCTTACCAATTAGGATTACCGCGCCATATAACCCGCGACTTCCGCCAAAGTCATAATATGTGGTCGCTCTTTGCGAGCCGCGAGCCATTAAATTTATTGACTATTGTTATCTTTTGCGGTTGAAAGTAGGTTGTCATCCTAATCTGTGTAATCAATATCTCGCAGCCAACCCGGAATATGATTACTTGTAATCTCCGATATACAAGGCACGAATCCTGCCTTACCCATTCGCTTTCCATAGGTCAGAATGAATAAACTTCCCTCGGCTTAAATTGAAACCGTACTCCACGCTCTTATTAAGTAAAACGCGCAAACCTTACTTCCGATAAACAAAAGTATGAAAACAAACTCTTTTGGCTAAAGGCAGTTCGACCTCTGGCTGGGCTATCTGGATTTGAACCAGAGATGGCAGAGTCAAAGTCCGCTGTGTTACCGCTACACCATAGCCCATTGAAAATCGAGCCATAGGACTCTCACCTATGGGAGTAGAGGTTGATTCAACCCGCGCGTAGTATCATCAACGGTTTTCTTCTATTCTCATTTTCCTGTCACTACTTTTTCATAATCTGTGCTTTTAAGAGATTTTCTTTTCAGCCAGAACCAGCAGGAATCGAACCTGCTTTCCGCGCTAACTATCGCGCGATGCTAAACCAAACTACACAAGGCTCCTAATCTCTGCCGCCCGATAGCGAATTTGTACGGATTCAGCTAACGGTTGTACGTCGCGGCGCACTTCATATGGCTCTATACTCACTACTCGATTTATATTTTTTGTGCTATTTACATTAAAGATTTTAAGAATTGCCGACCCACATCGGCTTCTCTTGACTACATTTAGAATTATACCACAACTCTAAAATTTTGTCAATATGTTTTTTGCTATTTACATTAATTTTTTTTTGAAAAATTTTATTTCAACGGTCACTCCCGCTTTTTTGGCGGTTTTAATCATATGCCGTGTTCCCTTGCTCTGACCATCCCAAAATGCCAATACATATCCCTCACAATCATTTTGCTTGATATAATCCAGCATTTGAGTATTGCGAATATATCCTGCACTCCGTCCAAGGTTATTCCAGTCCGCAGGAAAACGCTTTAATTGAATACATTTCTCTCTTGCGTATTTCTCTCCGAGTTGGTCTGCTCCACGGGCTGCACCACTAACAATAGTAAATCTCCTATTCTGGTGGTCTTTGATAAATTTAGACAGTTGTTTCTTTAGAAATTCGTAATCATTGAAATCTCTACTTCCGGCAATAATTATTCTTAATTCTGTTTTCTGCTCATTCATTAATTCATCCATAAATAAATCCATTTCATAAATCAGTTTAAAACAATTACCGTGAGAAGCGTGATTTCGCCACGATTGATATATCTCATTAAAGCGTTTTCTCTCCATTCTGCCATCAAAAACTAACTTTGCATATTTTCTCAAACGCTTTTTAATATGTCTTTTGTTATCACTGTTAAGTTTGCGGATAATCTTGCCCTCCTCGGTAAGATATGTATGAAATCCGAGAAATCGTATTCCCTTACTCATTGAAACAATCTCGGTTTTGTTATTCAATGTTAATTTGAGATTAGCCAAATATTTTTTAATTTTAGCCAAACATTCTTTGAGATATTCTCTATCATCAGAAAGTAAATAAAAATCGTCCATATATCGACCATAATACTTGCAACCTAATTCCTTGGTTATGTAATGGTCAAGACCGTTAAGATATATAAGTGCGAAAACTTGACTACTTTGATTTCCGAGAGGTAGACCATCACCATCCACACTGTCAATAAATGAATTACAAATCCATTGAATATCCTCATCAGTAAATAATTCTTTAATCAATTTCTTCATTACATTATGGTTAATTGAATAAAAGAATTTAGTTATATCACATTTTAAAATATAACCATTACAACCGCGTTCGGAATAGAAATCTAATAGATGCTTCGATAATCTATCCAAACCAAACAAAGTACCTTTGCCAATCTGTCCGGCATAATTATCAAGTATAAATTCATTATTAAGTTTTGGTATCAACACATAATCGCATAAACAATGTTGTAATACCTTATCGCGAAATGAACCAGATTTTATAATTCTTTCTTTTGGTTCTTTAACTACAAACTCTGAATACGGCGAAATTCGATATGTATGGTTTAAAAGACGTTGCTTCATTACATAAAGGTTTTCGAGTGCCATAATATTAAATCTCGCCGCACTCTTTATCTTACCTTTGCCTTTTAACGAAACAAGGTAAGAATTATAGAGATTCCCAAAATCAGTAAGTGTTTGAAAATCATCCATAATAATCTTTTGTATTTATCCCAACCTCCGTGAGAAAGGTTATGCGCTCTTTTGATGATGTGGCGTACTCCTTGTAATCGCTGTTGTTGCGATTTATAGTCCTCACTAATCCACCAGAACGGGCGCACACCGTAAGTCCAGCCACAGTCATTCCAGTTCGGAACACCGTTGGAATTGACGTAGCAAACGTTGCGAGCAACAGCGCATAACCTATATGTATTAATTTATGTTTTTCTCCAAGCGAGCGACATAAATTTAACATCGTGTGCTAATCGTGTCCATTCCTCGCTTATTGCAAAACTTATTAGTTTTGCGTGCAAACTATATCTTGTTAAACTTAAAAATTTGTTACAAGTCGTAATTGCTTTAGTTTGTAAATCATATTTTGTTGTTCGGTGTTGCAGAGTATCCGCCTTGAATGAATTAGCATCAATTAAATTACTATATATATCAAGAGCGTATTCTTGCAACTTGTCCGACAACCTGCGAAATCTAACAGGATAATGATGGCGGTTGGTTGTAGCATCAAACACCGCAAAATACAACTTTTCCGCCTTATTTCCTATCTCAAATTGTGATTCGTCCATTTAAGAGTTCAAGATGTCAAGATACCAAGACAGAAGATTTCAAGATACAAAACGGGCGCACACCGCAAGTCCAGCCACAGCCACACCAGCTCGGAACACCGCTGGAACGGACGCAGCAAACGCTGCGAGCGTAATCCTTATCGAGAACAGTTACGTCTGTTGCTGTCCAGAACGTCTTGCCAATCGCGGGAAGCTGCTCACGATAGCGGCGATAATTAGCCATAGTAAGAATTGATACATTATCCTTACATACAATGCCCTTATTTGAACCATCATCACACATAAGATTGACCGTATGGGGAATGATATTGTCTGCTCCCACAGCTTTTACAAGTCCCCTATAAAATTCGCCGTTGCAATAATCACGCACATAACTCTTGCGATAGTCGCCGGAAGTACCAAACTCCATTGTTTTCGCAATATCCTTTGTAACAAGCGCAGTTGTTTCGTTTGCGTGACCGAGGACGATGTATTCACGTTCGCCAATAGTTGCGGTTTCACCAGGCTTATACTCTGAAAGCGGTTTGCCATTTGGCTTAACATCTACGATAATTGCAACAGAACCGTCCAAATTATCTTTAACCTCAACATTGACGTTGGACGAATTGTTGATTACATTAAATTTCATATTATATACCTCTTTTTTTAAAATTCTGTTAAGAAATTTCATATTAATTACTCCACATAAACCGTTATTTTCCCATTATAAGGAAATGTCGGCATTGGTAACAGCTTAAATATATTCTTTTCGTGCATAGCGACAATTCGCTCTCTTATAATACTGTCTGCACATACTCCTGTGCGGATATACTTATTCAGAACAGCATATGAGAAACCGATAATCCGAGGATTTTGCCAGTCTGCTAGTCGCGATTTTTCGCGGCGTATGCACATTCCAAGCCGTAGCTCTCGGAGTATCGTTTCGTTGCGCCCTCATCGGGATAAAAAGCCATCAGCGGACTAAACTCAATTTCATAATATATTTTCTGTATTGCCTTATCACAATAATATTCGGGAGATTCTACGATGATTTTATCAATCAGTGCCGCGCTAACATTAGAACGAGGGTCTAACACAAATACTCTATCGAAATCAAGAGAGTTGATGAACTCCGCGAAATATTTGAGTGTGAATACGTCATTTTCTCCTTTTACTCTATCCTGCCGAGCATTTGGGATATACGGCATATCCAAACTGACATTATATCCAAGATTTTTAAGGTGCTTAGTCAAGAATAGGATTGCCGCCATTTCCTCATCGCTCTCGTAGTTCCAAGCAATGAGAGCATACGCTTATGATGATTCTTCTAACGAAATATTGGGAAGATTTGGTATCAGGCGCAGAGTTCCGTCGGGAAATCTCGACAAAGTGATTTCGTCGCCCTTAATCCTAATCATTTTGCTACCTCCAAAATATCAATCTGACGCATCTTCATTGTGGTAAGTGCCGCATCGTGGGTTTCGGGAGTTACGCCCGCGCAGCAAGACGGGTCAACGACAATCTGGGCTTCGAGCAGAAAAGCCTTCGCCATAATCGCGTTACTTGCAACGCAAATGTCCGTGCATAGTCCGATAAACTCAACATACTCATAACCGATTGCGCTAATGTAGTTCATAAGGTCAAGCGAACCGAAAGTATCTTTTAGGAATGAAACGCCCTGAAATACCTTTGCATCCATCTTTTCTTTGACAGCCTTTGCAACCTCCGCGCGAAGTTCCCAACCGTCCGTATTCTGTACGCAATGTACGACCGGCAAATGCTTGCCCTCGTTGGCTTCAAGGTAATTTTCGCCGTGAGTGTCGGCAGTAAAAGCGATGTCGCCATCCCAATCGTTGATTTTGTTTACCACGTTTGGCACGATTTCCACAGCTTCGGAAGTTCCGAGCGCACCGTCAATAAAGTCATTCTGAAAATCTACAACAACAAGTAATTTTTTTCATTCTCTGTTCTCCTTATGTATTATTATACCTTTTCGATTTTGTAGCCCAACTTCATAATGAGTTTGAGTGTTTCCATCGCGGTATTGCGGTCGTATTCCTTTTCGGAATCGGACAAATCTCCATATGGAACAAGACAAGGATGTTGCTTTAGTTCATCATTTCTCGTTTCGCCATATGTCCATCCCTCTTTAACCCGACCTTCCGTCCATACATCGTGGACGCTCTCTGTAATTTTCTCGCCCAACTCAACAATGTCAGGACTTAGTGTAACATCTGCCGTATCGACAGGCTTTGGTACATACATTATAATTCTCCTTAACGATAGTAATTATTGTTTCGCGGAATAATCCATTCGTAATCCCGCCATCTTATGTACAACATATGTGGATATATTTGGATTCGCGGCTTGTTATAATAAAGCCATAGTTTTAATTTCTTCGTTCCGACCACCCCGAAAA
This sequence comes from Ruminococcus sp. YE282, assembly GCA_900101355.1. Taxonomy (GTDB): domain Bacteria; phylum Bacillota; class Clostridia; order Oscillospirales; family Acutalibacteraceae; genus Ruminococcoides; species Ruminococcoides bromii_A. The sequence continues at coordinate 175,443 of FMUV01000001.1, read as the reverse complement.
TAACTCTGTGAATTTGCGCGGCTTATACACTTTATTCTGTGCCTCCGCCACGCTGTCCGAAAGTGCCTTGATTGCTTCTTTGGATATTGGGCAGCTCTTTATCTTTTGCAAAACCTGCATTTCGTTCTTGTATTGCCGGCGTTGCTGAAGGAGATTCTGCAACATCTTGAAACATATCCAACCTTGATAAGCATTGAACTTACCAAACTCTATATAATGCTCAACATCTACAATCTTTTTGTCCACGTCGCTCAGTTTTTCGGAGAGTTCACTTGTGCGATTATCCGTCCCGCCGAACAGGTCAAGCAACTGCATAATCCGCTTTTGCCAATCCGCGATTTCGTTGTTTTCAATTTCACGAAAGCAAATTTCGCTTTGCCGCTCCGTTTCAATCTTTTCAACGATTTCCTCTGTCTTGTGGTACTCGGGCATATAATGGCTGCGGATTGACGTTGTAATTGAGTTATTGAGAACATTCATTGCGCGTTTCAAGTCAGGAAACTTATGTGCCGCGTTTGAGCTTCTTATTGGTATATACTTATTCCCGCTCTTATCAAGCGTGATGTAACTTCCTTCTCCATTTGTCAATACATAATATCCCAACTTCTGCACCTCGTATTAAATGTTTTGTGATATTTATTTTAATTTGTTTGTGTTAGGCTGCCTTTCGACAGCCCAACTTTTATTCTTCTTCTGGTTTAACAAACATTCTCAGCCGCCTTTTCAAATGAGATACGTTTTCATATTTGAAACCATACTCACGCGCGGCTTGCTGCAACTGCTGAACGGCTTCGCTATCATAATTAGACAAGAGCATTTCATTAACTCTGCCCTCGCCAAATTTGCCGACCAAATAATCATAGAATCCAAGCAAATAAAGGTTGCTATAATTGATATGCGTGTTATACTCATTGTTTACATACTTGCATAGATAAACATTGATATTCTCACGCATAACCTTCAGCGGTCGTTCATCAATCTCATCCGCCTTGCTTGCTCTAACAATGAACTTGAAATAACTTCCGTGCCAGCTTGCCAACACAAAGTTCCGCCAACCCTCTAATTCGGTCATTGAATTAAACTTTGTAAGCAAATTATAACATCTGTCCGACAAATGAATTGTCTTGCCCGGCAGGAGAACAGCCTTCATCTTGTGGTTTACATCTTGTTCCTGCATTTCCACGATTTCAGTTGCGTTCTCAAATCCGTTATAGTAGAGCAACATAATCAATTCGATATAATCCGCGCGGGCTTGATTGTCGCCTGAGTGAAGTTTGCATATAATATCCTCAACCATTTCCCAAGAAAAGCGTTCCTTGTTTTCATAGAGCCGATTATACAACTCTGTGCCGCGCAGTTTGGGATTGCGGAATGGATTTTTTATAACTTCAAATTCTTCAATGTAGTAATCAAAAACTTTGCGGTATATGACTAACACTTGGTCTAACGAGTAATTGTTCATTACTGTGTTCGTTTCCGCGCTGTTCCTGCGTGTTTTCATATTAGACAAGAAGCCAATTATCTCATCAGCATCCATATCGACAATTTCTTTGCCGATTTCCATTTCATACTCATATAATTGTTCTTCTCTAATTAGTTTTCGTTTACTTGCGTATTTCGCACCTTCGGGGCTTCCAAAGAAACGGTCTAATAACTTTTCTGTTGACACTTTACCCATAATTCACACCTCAAACAGATTATTACACATACATTATAGCAAAGCCGATTATAAATGTCAATCTTTTTTGCTATTGTTTTTAACAACCCGCGAAAATCGGGAACTGAACGATAATCGCCCTGCCGATGCTCGCCAAGATTGCGTGGTCGCTAATTGCTCCGATTTTTCTTTCAAGACTTTCAATGGAAACCGTTGTCGTCTGTTCGACCATCATTGTGCTTGGAGTTTTTAATCCGAATATTGCGTAATTCCAAAGTTCAACGTGAACTGGCAGTTTCCTCTTATTCATCTTGGATGTAATAGGAATAACATTTAGCGTGGAGCTATATGTATTATTCTGATTGTTAGACAGAATGAACACAGGTCTATAACCACTCTGTACGCTTCCGCCCTTGTCTGTGAGATGGCACATCCACACTTCACCAAATCGAGGGCGAATCTTTTCATTAATCTTTAACATAAATCCGCACCTACCTTGTGTAAGAATATGTAACCCGCGTAGGCTGGATTTAGTGCCTCTATGTGAATTATTCAGTTGTCAGTTGAAAAGCATTAACACTCCTTCCACCCGTCGGGTTATCTTGTAACACTATTGTAACACAAGGTAACAACTTTGTCAATATGTTTTGTGAGATTTATTTCAAAAATTTTTCTTCAAGTTCCGTAGGTGTTCTTGCTCGTCCGAGTTTCTGTGCTTTGCCATCAACTATTTTATAAAGGTAGTAATAATCTCTGTTGTTGGTTTTCGCCGTGATATGGTAAACCTCGCCTTTTTCAGAGGTGTATGTCACCCATATTGTTTCCGTTTTCGGGATTCCTGCGATTGCAGTCATTTATTCCTCCGTATAACCGATATTAGATTTGCCGTATTAAACAGCACAAGCGTTGCGTTTAACCCGCCTAAAACGATTTGGAAAGGTCTGTCTGTTGCAATCCCAACATATAAACACAACACAGTTGCAGCCACACTTAAAACAAGTGCAAGGACAATCAGAGCGATTGATGCTTTCATTATCTCACCTCACTTTTGCGATGGAATAACCGATACCAAAAATGACTCATACGCTCAGCTTCTTCTGCTTCTTTTTGCTTGCGTTCTTCTTCCTCTTTTGCAAGCCATTTCTTTTCTCTATCCATAAGATATTTTTCACATTTGCTTTGATATGCAACATTGACAACCTCATAATCATCACTGATAATGCGAATTATATCTTCCGGCAAAAATGTGATAATAAATTCTTTCCCAGATACCCTTTGAATACAACGAATAGTGCCTTTCATAGACTGAAATTCAGAGTATTTATTCGCAGGGATTATCGCTTTTAACGAAACATTGTTACCCTCTCTAATTAAATCAAACTCAACGCTAATTCTTTCGTCCTTCCACTTAAATGGAGTATTCAAAGAGTATTTTTCGTTTTCGCTATAAATACAGCCATCAAGTAAAAAATTATTATACATACAAAATATACCTCATTTCTGCAATCCGTCAATCATAGCGAGAAGATTATTCATAGCCTCAAGGTGAACGGCGGGGTCTGTCGTTCCGGCATTATCCGCGCCAGCCTTATAAGCCATCTTGATAACATCTCGCAGGTCGTTTACGTCAATACTCACAACAGGAGCTTCCGCGACTTCTGTGAATGTCTTTTCACCCGTCACATAATCATCAAAGAACTCGCCCATATCGTCGAAATACTGGTCAACCTTCTTCTTGGTTAATCCAATGTAGCTCTTTGTGGTTTTTGTGTCGGAATGGTTGTAGATAGTTTGCAGAAGTTCCATCGAGTCATAATCGCCCGCGTGGAGCATACGAGAAACCATACCGAAAGTCTTTCGTGTACTGTGCGTTCCGACGTTATACTCAACACCGAGTTCGTCCGCAGCTTTCTTCAAGCAAAGGCGATAAGCATTATAAGAAATAACTCTACCTTTGTAGTTTCCGCTCGTTTGAACAAATACGTAGTTCTGATAACCGTTATCCGCAGGATTCACGCCCGTTTTCTCGACATACAGATTGATTGCTTTTCTTACTGCCGAGTTGATGTGCGGGTTAGCAAGTTTATCTGTCTTGTCCTCTACGATTTCAAGCAAATCCGCGCGGAATGTACCGTTTGCATTAAAGAAATGCTCCCATCTCAGTGCAAGCGTATCACCTGCGCGACGTGCCATATTGATACCGATGACAAAAGCAAGGTAGCACTCCCACTTGCCGTGGTCTGCAAACCAATCCATAAATCTGCGGATGTCGCTGACCTGAATGGGATAAACCTCAGACTTTTTGCCGCGCTGCTTGTTGCACTTTACGCGCTTGGGCGTTCCGTCCTTTTTGAGTTTCGGCTGTTCCGCCGGAGCTTCCATATAAAATTCCTGATTCGGGAAAAGAAATGGAGATGTAATTGTAAGTGTATTAGCGTTCAACATTATAATCACTCCTAAATGTTTTTTACTATTTACATTATACCTCCGATTCTTTCATTTGTCAATAGAAATATGAAAGTTTTTTGCTATTTATTTTAGATTTTTTGATATAATCCTTTTCGCTGATTTATTCTCATTTTCGCAAGAAGATTTTTAATGTATAAATTACCACGCTTTATAGTTTTTAACTGCTGCTGGCTCAACTCTAAATCGGCTAACATCTCTTTAATATAAAATGTTTCGCCAATAGACTTTTTATCAAGCCATTCTAAAACCCTTTTAACATTACTTTTGCATTGTCTTTGTCGAATTTTAAGTTCAGGCACAACAACTACTTTGCCATCACGCACATAGCGCAATATAATCCATTCAAAATGTTTTGGCAATAAACTATTTATACCATAATTAGATTTATCCTTATTTTGACGGAGAAATGTTTCATATAATGAAATCAAATGGCTTTCTAAAGCATATGCTTCGCTTTTATTTATCACCTCGATATAATCAATGCGATAAAATCCATTTTTACACCAATCATCTTGGTAATTATGGTTATATACACGCCTCATCAATTCGTTTATCGTATTCCCAAAATTCACGCCAACATATTCAAATTGGTCTGTCATTATATTATAATATCTATATACAAACATATCTCACAATCATTTGTGCTATTTATTTTACTTGCGTTTATTTGCGGACGAGATTACACGTCCCGCCCACATACTATATATTGTGTTTGGTTTTTCTTATACCACTATATATTGTGGTTATTCCGTCGATAAAAAACATATTTTATTTGCAGTCATTTGCGGGTGAGGATTTGCACCTCACATAAGACCGATTATTACCAACACGAGCCTCTTTGCTATGGCTACTACGCCTACAAGTTGCAAAGGGTGGAATCGAACCACTGTCTGTCTCTACCTCTCGTTATAGCGTCTACCTATTCCGCCACCGCAAACAACTCTTAGTCCGTTTGAATATCGTTGAGTTTATTTTTCAACTCTTTAAGACATTTATCACAAAGCCTAATACAAATAAATGAACCGCTGCCGTTTTCGGTGGAAATATGCGTTAAATAATCAACAGTATCATTCCATTCCGATTCATAATTCGTTGCTCCGCAATTATTGCAGTTAAAAAATTTTTTGTCTGTCCGTCTTTCAACGTTTAACATTCATAACACCTCTTAATCGAAATACACCTGTTCGAGTAAAGCCTTGTTCTGAGCTTCAATTTCAGCCGCGCGGTCGGACTGTTCCTCAATGTATTCATCAAGGTTGTCATAGTAGGAATTTTCGTCCTCAAAGTACCAATCTTCCCACTCGCCGCTTTCTTCATTGAAGTATTCCAAGCCGCCCGTGTTGGCATAATCCGGCTTAACATTGTGGTTATACCGGAAACAGTCATAGGTCGCAAGGATATTCATTACCTTTTGACCTTCTTCGGGCGATTCGACAGGAATGTAAAAGGCTTCCATTGGAACTTGCGGAATCCACCACACTCTCAGTTTTGTCATAATAACCTCATTTCTCATTTATTATTGTTCGCGCTTCATCAAGATATTTTTGCCGTGCCTGTTCTTTGGTATATCCATAGTATTGCTTAATTCCTTCCAATCCATAGATAACCCAAGCACCACGGATATTTTTCTCGATAAAGAATATTATTCCTCTACGCTGAATCTTCGGCATTGCTTGACCTTGATATTACTGCTTGTATTCATAGTTTTCCGCGCCGGTTAGATACTTCTCATAGTCCACGCGGATTAACTTCTGGTCGCCAATCTTCTTCGCTCCGCTGCCGAAAGCAATCCTGCCGTTCGCGCCGACAAAGTTGATTGTCTTGTTTCCGTTGACCGCCATAATCTCAGCATAGCAGCGTTCCGTGGGTTTTGCGCCGTCCGCGAAGTTAAAACCCTCATCTTCGGCTTGCTGAAGGAACTGCTCGCCGACCTCTACATTGGCAAGAAATACATATACTCTGCCATTCTTTTTGCTTAATTCTTTGATTGTTCTGTTGTTTGTCATTGTTTCAAATCCTCTCTAATTTATCTCATTAGAGGTGTAAAAGATTCCCATTGGTTCTATATCATTGTAGCGATACAGACAAGCATTACCACCTTGCCACTCGGTAGGTTGGTGTACGGTCATTGGGCTTGTTCCCTTACGCACTCTTAATGGTCTTTATTATTATATCACGGTTTTCCGCGAATGTCAATAGAAATATAAAAGTTTTTTGCTATTTATTTTAGTTATACCTCGATGTTATTCCATCTTTTGTTTCGGTCATATTTCCACTGAATCGTACCGTCGCTCAGTCGGACAACGACATCCTCAATGTTATCCAAAGACAAAAGAAATTTTCTGTACTGTTCCCTATCCGTTTCCGACATAGAGATTTTCGACAAGGTTCTGTCAATCTGATAGATAGACCATTCCTCATCCGACATCTCGGACTCGATTTGTAACTGTCGCTCCTCTGCTTTGATTACTTCCTCGGCTTCTTCGTATGTTTGGTAAATCTCATACGTTGCCTTATATGTATTTAGCAATGGCGTAGAAAACGGCGTACTTCTCTTGACAATCTGCCATCCGTCACCTTTAGAAAAGTTGGTTTCGATATTACTATAATCCACGTCGCGACGATTAACGATAAATCCGATGTCAATAGCTCGCCTAACATCCTCGGCTTTGCGCGGAGAAAGATGTTTAGCTTCTTCCGCGACTTCGGGCGGGTAAGGCAAATATGTCACCTTATATAATTCCGTGTCATACGTCCAGTTCTTCGGTAATTTCTTGAATGGCGTAGGAAATTGCATTTGGTCAATAGGAACGCCGTCTATGGCTCTTTTACGCGGAACGTCATATAGTGCAAGGCTGACCGCGCCGGGATAATGAAAGTCAATAGTTCCAAAATCAACTCTCCGTTTACCTATTGAACCGCTAATAAAGAACACTACCATTCCTATTTTCAACTCACGGTTGATTTTATCTAATTCAAACTGCCGTCTTGCTTTTTCCGCCCAATCGTAGCCAAGAGCCTTCCGCTCGGCTTTGGTCGGGTCATAATCATAAAGAGTGTTAGTCATTTATATACCTCGTTTCTTTGCATTACCACGGTGCTTTTTCATTCAAACATTCACACCATAAATCTTTATATGCCGATTCAATTTCAGCCGCGTATTCGTCTTAACCTTTTTCTTCCATAAGTTTCCGATAACTCACAAGAAGGTTATACGCAGCCTTTACAGCTTTATCGTGTCTATGTGATTTCTTTCTTGAATCTTTCATTTTATCCTCCTGCATTAAATACAAAAGTGATTATTACACCACATAGTATTGTTAAAAGTACAAGCAAAAATAACCCAAACATCACAATCAATGTGATTAATAGCCATTTTGATTCCAAAAAACTGATTTTATCAAGTATTAATTCAATCAATAAGCGGAATATAATATATGCCCCTGTAATTATTCCACCAAAGAGGAAACAAGTAGCTATTCCTATAAAATTTTCCATAGTTTATTCCTCCGTAATTGGTATAACAATATCTTTGTTTAGTATCAAAATGCTATCACAATCCCAGCCGTACAGACACCAATACAGGCTATCAAATGCAAATGCTCCAACTTCATCGCTCAGACGATAATCAATAGCGTCATAACCCAAAGACATTATTTCTTCAAAATCAGGTTTATAATCAACGATTCCAGCTTTGCCGAGCATTGGCATAGCTTTTACATCATCTGCACATAGTAGAGTAAGGATTTTTGCATTTTCTGCAATCGTGAATTTGAAATAATTATCCGCTCTGTAATGGTCGGTACGGTAATTCTCACCTTCACACCATCGTTTCCAACTGTATCGAGCACCAACTTCGGAAGCCCATAACCCGCCAATAGGCTTATTTCGCGGATAACAATTTTGAATTGGTGTAAAACGCTCTTTGTCGAATTGTTTTGAGCCATAATGGATGTATGTTTTCATTTAGTTTTCCCCCCCCCATAAAACCCACTAAAAACGGACAAACTATTTAGGAATATAATATCATTCCTAACTTTTTTTCTCCGCAAAAACCGCGCGTAGGACACGCTTAAATCGAAAAGAAAGCCATTTATGCAAAAGCGTTCCTCACATACGATTCTGCATCATCTTTTACGTCGCCTTCCATCCTGCCCGGCGCGACCAATCCAACATAATTGTCGTTGTAAAATTTCCACGGAGTAATCTCTGTTCCGCACTCAATGGTAATATCTGTGCCATTGAAAGTTTTCATAATATCATACAGATATTTGGAATCCAACAGAATATGGAATCCTTCGGGCAAATTCCCGCCCAAAATATCCACACAACCTGCCGTTCGGAAATCAAACGTCCTCGTGGTCGTCGCAAGTTTTCCGTTAAGCTCAATACAATGAATATGCGTTTTATCCTTTGAAACCGCAGCATATTCCTTTGCAATAGCACACAATCCCGCAGAGTCCGCGCTGAAGCTGAATGAGTGTTTATAACTGCCGTCGCCATCGACAATCCGCGCAAAAACGCAGAAGTTTCCATCAATAACCTTCGTTGCGAGGACATAATCGTAGCCAACATAAAAGATATATTTGCCGCCGTCCTCATAGTAAAGTTCCAACGAATTTGTTTCTGCTTTGATATTGGAAACTTTCTTCAACATTTTGTATGTATAGCCGGGAATTACAGTGTCGAATGTCCTTCCCTGTTCGCACCACGGGTTTAAGAAACTCAATGCGTGATAACCGTCTATTGCGATAATTCCATACTTGCCGCTGTTGATGTTATATCCCGTGTAAATAACTCTTGCGGGGTCAGGACTCAAGCAAGGCGCGAGATTTTCCAAAACCTTAATGAAGTCTGCTTTGTCCGGCACGGTCATAATCGCGGATTCGCGCGGAGGATTATTCGGAAACTCGGGCATAAGTTCATTCTGAGATTCGGGATAACAAGGTATCTCATTCTTTTTCTTTCCGTTGGATGCGCTGAATTTTATGCCGTCCCGCTCGAATGTAACATCGCCGCTGACTGTGTACAGTTTCTTAATGCTGCTGAGTTCGACAATAGCAGTTCCATTCTCGATTACCTCAGTGTTCGCCGTGATGGTTACATACGCCTCAAGGTCTGTCGTTCGGAACATAACAGTGTCATCGTTAGCAATAATCTGCACACATTCAAGTATGGGCAGAGGTGATTTCTTCGCAGCAACAACGGCTACGCGCTCGATAATGTTTTTGAAGTCTTTAGCTGAGAGTTTGAATTTCATAATTTCTCCTTAGACCGGCTGCTTCTTTTGCGCCGGATTGTATGTATAATTTTCCACGAATTGCCTGACCGCATTTTTCCCTTGATACACCAACATTTGACAAAAGAAATAATCAATGTATTCGACGGATTCGATTTCCTTCGTTCCGCTTGAAAGAGTTATATATCCTTCAATGTCGTTTTCAAAAGATTTTCCGCTCTGTTTACAGTATTTCTTTATTATGTTTTCAACTGCCCACTTAATCAAACGATGGTCGCTTTTTGTAAAGTCGCCAAAACATTCATAACAAAGATACGATGTGCGAGATTTTTCTTTTGAAACATATTTCAGCCTATCCATCGGGAATTTCCGTCCGCAGCATCCGCAAGTTCTGTTTTGATTTTTGTTTGCCCTACTTTGGCATATCGGGCAACGCTTAATTACATTTGTATAGCTTTTGTCAATCATAAAAGATTTTCCGCAATCCTGACAAATCACAGAAATGTATTCGTCGCTTTTATTAAATGGCAAGGTTATCACTTCCAATCTACTTCATATCTTCTCTCTTGTAATAGTCGGCATAATTTCCATCGCGCAGGAAGTGTCCCAGTTTTTTTATTTCGTGTATTTCTAACTCCTGACCCGCGCGACTACCCTTCGTATAGACTAACCGCTGTCTTATGATTTTATCCGATTCACTAAGCCTTCTTGTGTGGATTCCAACGCCGAGCTTTAGCATATTTTTTGCTCCGCCGGTTTTAAGGATATACGAACAAATTTGTTTCGTTGCTTCGTTCATATGGTCATTCGTCAATGGAACGCCCAAAAACAATTTATCGCAGAGTTCAAAATATCCAAAACAGTTATAGACCATAGTTATTCCTCCTTGTTGAAAACATAGGGAACGCCAACCCGATAAGGATATAACGTAAATGAATTGCCCGACCAAGTATGAATAGCGTGTTTGCTCGGCTTATCGCGCCTAATAGCAACGCGCTTGTTATCTCTGAACATATCGGCAATCTGCGGCGCATATCCGTGATTTTCGATGAAGTCAACCAAATTAAAGATATACGATTTTTCCGTTACCTTAACATCAATGACTACTTGATATTTCAAAAGCGGCGTTCCCTGTGATGTTGTATATGCTTTTCCAGTGCTGAAATCTTCGTAATATTCCGTTGAAACATATCTGCCGGATGTAATCTCTGACATTACAATTCCTCCGTTAAGCCCTTATAGTGTCGCATAAGAATACCAACTGTCGTGTCGTTCAGATAGTACACATTCTTTCCGATTTTCACGCGCCTATTCTCTACCATATCCGCGACTTTTTCCACGAACGCTGCGGCAGTTTTAACACTTGCAAGTGCCGTTTTGACATATGATGCCTGAACGTGCGGCAGATAATATTCCGCTGACCAAATATTGTTTCTGAGTTTGGATAATTTAACCACACAACAGAAATCATTTATCTTTTTTACGCCCTCGATTTCCGTGGTTTCAGTCTCTTTTATGATGTCATCCCGCGCGGATTTGAGCAATTCAGATATTGATTGCTCTATCCGCAGAATTTCCTGTAAACTTACAATGTCGTTCATTTCACACCTCATATCCAAGCATCAGCAGCGCAAACGCGGGTATATTTTCCAACGACCTGCATAGGCTGTTTACATTCGGGATAGCCCTCATCGCATTTTCCAAATTCTTCGCCAGAGCCGCAACCGCAGAGGTCAAGTCCGAAATGGTTTACGCAATGATTGCAACAGTAACTTTCCGGCAACCTCTCGATTTTGCGGAGGTCGATGTTCGGGAAGAACTTGCGGAGATTTTTCTGCTTGCAAGAATAAGCATCGCCGTTATTCGTATATAACGTGATTGCTCCGCAGGAACATTTTTGATATTCAGTAATGTTTACCATTATGCTTCCTCCCTCTGATAGATTGCTTTGCCGCGATACATAATCTTGACAATATCCTTTGTTGTCAGCCTGTTCTGGTTTTCTCCCCATCCTCTGTCTGTCGCGCCGATTTCAAAGAACATTCTCTTTGCTTCTTCGCCGTTCATAAATACATAAGTAGAGAAGTAATCAAACTTGCGGATTAACACTCTCTGAATGTTCTGCGGAGAAATCTTTGCCGATGACTGCTTGTTGTGCTTTTCAAACCACACAACAACGTTCTTCGCTTCGGTGTTCCTGATTGCCTCGGCAATTCTCAGTTCGTAATCCTTAACAACGTCGTGTTCTGCGATATATCTTGCTGTCGCAACTTCGCGGGACTTTCTGCTGTTGTAAATTCCTGCGCTTCTGTTCACACATTCTGCGAAAATTTCCTGTTCGTTTTCAAACCCGGCAAGGAGCTTCGCAATGTCGTATTCAGTTACTTTGGAATCCCTGTCAAGCTGACCTTTGTGCGGTTCGCCGTTTCCGAGAAGTTCAATCCTTGCAAGTTCTTCAAGCCTTGAATCCTCATAGCTGTCCACGCCTGTCGGAACAAGGTTTTCATAATAGCGCGGGAAGAACTCGTTTGTGAGTTTTTCATTGAGTTCATTGTAATAGTCGCCAAGCCATCTCACGCCATCTGGTAATTCTTTGCCAGACCTCGTAATTTCATAGTCGCTGAACATATAAGTGTCAACGATATAAACCACATTATCCGCAGCGATGGCAACCACCTCAAATTTCTTATCCAAATGAACAAAGAAATCCTTGTCGAAACCATACTCACCATAGATGTATGTTGCCTTGCCGACGGTATCTTTGATGAGGTGGATAATCTTGCCGTTCTCACCGAAGGTTGTGTTTGTTTCTTTTGAATTGCAAAACTCAACTAATTTATTAATGTTGTCATATGCTCTTTCTAATCCTGTCATAGCGATAACCTCCTAAAATGTTTTGTGATATTTATTTTACCCGATTTATTTATGAGCGGATGTCCGCCCTTTACTGTTACCTATTCTACCACAAGTTTTATAACTTGTCAATATGTTTTGTGAGATTTATTTTAGATTTTTTGAAAATGTCCGCCGCAGCCGGTATGGATAAACCTTTCGGGATTGCGCGTAAACCTACTCGCTCTTGCCCTGCCGATTACTTTACCGCATTTCTCACAGCGGAACTGATACTTATATTCTATCTGTCTTGTGGATTCAATAACTCCCTTATCCTCCGCGCTGTCAGTCCTTTTAATTTCATAACCATAGGCTGAATAAATGCGGCTTGCAACAGCTTTCCAATTTGCGCCGTGGTTCATACATCCGTCTACGCTATGCGCCAGCTCGTGCAAGATTGTATTCATCAGACCGTCCTCGCTGTTTTGCTCGTCAAGAAGGACAGCATTGATATTGATTGTATAACCGCCGGGAACTTTTCTACATTGACCCCAACGCTTTTGTGCTCGTGTGTTCACAGTGCAATCAATAATGTTTCCATATTTAATGCCGATGGAATCCAACATATCCATAGCCTTGCAACGTACTCTGTTAAATCTCTCATAACATACACTCCTTTATATTTCTGTAACCAAACCTTGATTACAATAACCAGTATAACATAATGTTCATAGTATGTCAATACCTTTTTGAAAAATTTTTTGTGTGATTTACATTAGATATGAAGAAACCACAGGAAATAGCTCTGTTATTGCGAGAATCGCTCTGTATCGCGTTTTTATAATAAAGGAATGAAATTACATTAGTGAATAAAAAGTCCGTCAGAACGCAAATAAAACCATAAGAGAAAATGGCGGGATATATAGTCGTAAATTTAATATATCTCTAAAATCCGTCAGAATCGTCTGTATTGCATTTTTAATGTTAGCAATGAATTGATATTACTTAGTGATAAAAGTGCAGGAGAAGTCAAATCTCGCAAAAAGAAAAGGTATTTAACCATAAGAAGGATATTTGGATTGTTGGTTGCGAAAAATCCGGCAATGCTGTAAACCAACAAGACAAATTAAGGCTGCAAGCCGCACCAATATCCTCTTATATAATATATATATATATATATATATATAATTAAGAATAGTCTTAAATGAGTGTATATAAATTAAGAATAGTCTTAATGTTATATATAATAATTAAGAATAGTCTTAAAGGAGTATATAAATTAAGAATAGTCTTAAATTAATACATAGAAATTAAGAATAGTATTAATTTATATTAACACTATTATATACTGAACAGTATATAATAGTGAATAGTATATAAGTATATAATAGTGTGTTGTTTACCACCTTGTTTTTATCGAACATCTTGTGTTATGGTTTTTGAAACGGTGTTAAACAAATCTATCTTTTTTTATTAGAAGAATCAATTTAGTTCCGCAGGAGCTAAATTGCAAATATCATTCGTGCTATACATAATCCTTTAACAACAGAACACTTGTCTATCCGTCAAAAGTTTTCTGTTGTGGTTACAAAACTGCGGATGGGCAAGTGTACTTTATTATATACTTTAATACTAAATATAAATTAATGTATGAATAGTATATAATAAAGTGTATAATAATTAAGAATAGTCTTAAATTAATATATAGAAATTAAGAATAGTCTTACATATATATAACAATTAAGAATAGTCTTAAATATTATATATATAATTAAGAATAGTCTTACATATATTACATAGAAATTAAGAATAGTCTTAATTATATATATATATATATATTATATAAATACTATAATCCCGTCTTGCGCGGCAAGCCGTGATATTTTCCTTCTATGGTTTAGGGAACATTTATGCTGAACACACAACATCAATGTTCCCTATTTTGGTTATCTATTAATATCTGCGCGAATCAAATCTTTTATATAGCCGGAAACATTATCAACAGCATCCAAATGGTCAAGAATATCCTTGTCTTGCGGCAACCATAGAAAGAAAGATTTTTGTTTTTTCCTTTCTTTGTTTTCCTCGTTCCATTTGCGTTGTGCTGCACCTTTGGTTTGCTTTACATACTCGGCATTGTATTTGTTTTTATGCTGTCTCGCTTCGTCTGATAGTTTTTGCGCCATATTTAATCCTCCGCGCGGGATATACTTAATAAATCCATAGAACCATACAAACATTGGTTACTGATTTTCCGCGCTTTTGCTCGTGCCTGTTGAGCATTTGTAGCCTCAATTTCTCTTGTGGTTTCATACCCGCCATTTTTTAATTGTGGATTACTACGCCAGAATTTAGCAATATATGTCATAGTGTGCCTCACTTTCTTTTGGATAAATTTTTAAGATATTTCTGCCGCGCCTTTTTGTCCGGCAACTGCTGAATTGTTTTGCAATGCTCCTGAATGTTATCTATCGGCGGTAATGTGGGTTTAGTAGCATCCCTAATAGCAATTACCGCCCAAGCAATTAAAATTAAAACGACTGCAAGTAAAGCCATATAATCACCTCAATTTTTCCGTCTATGGTTATTATAATATACTGTTCATATTATGTCAATACTAATCCTCGAATTTTTTATCAAGGATATAATCGTATCGCTCAATAATATCGTCCTCGTAGTTTGTGTTTGGATTGTACATCAAATATGTAACGATTATTGTGCCGGTCGTGTACTCTAAATCACATCCGTTATAACTGATATAATTGTACTGCTCGCTATCCGTGTTGAGAATCCTGCCGTCGCCTTTGCGTTCCTTGTTGGTTACAATTCCGATTACACGCTCGACAATAGCCCTTTGAAGATTTGTGCGGTTGGTTAGCATTTCCGCCGTTAATGTTTTTGTATCGTAAATATCAAACTTTTTATATCCTTTGTCTGCCATCTGCATTACATAATTATCCTCGATGGGATAATAAGGCAATACCGTATGTTCCGCGCCGTTGAATGTGAATGTCAGGTTTGTTTTCTTTGCGGTTGCTCCTGTTGTTTCTGCCTGTCCGCAAGCTGCAAGAGAAACAACCATAATGATAATCAATGTGATAGCAATAATCTTTTTCATAGTCTAAACTCCTTTATTTTGGCTCGTGCCGCGATTTTTTCCGTTGGTAGTATGTTTATATTCCTTGCCGAGAAAATGCGATACAGGCAAATTCTCGCAAAAATAAAGCTATTTATGCGAGTACAAATGCGCTTGCATTTGATTCTCGGCGTTTTAGAATGTTTTGTGCTATTTACAATTTGTAAATCTTAATGCAGAGTTTGTCGCCATCCGCGCGGATTTTGCTCACGCGATAGTCAGAGTATTTTGATTTCTTAACTTCTGTCGCTGCTCCGACAAAACACTTGCGCCCCGTGTCCTCTCTGGTTAATCTTATTATCTGCTTGTCCTCTCGTTCAACGATGCAGCAGATGTCATATACAGAAACTAACATATTAGCACCTCTCATACTTTCTTGCAAAAAGTTCCATATCGTCCGGCAGCAGATTGTCGTTTGCATACTGCTCGGAGATTTCATTGTGAAGCCTGTCAACAAACCTTGTGAACGCCTTGATTATCTTCTCGGCATCGCCTGTTGTCTTGCGGAAAGAAACCTTTGTGTACTTGCAATAAAGATATGACTCATCCTGCGGCGGCTTGTGCTTGATTGAATTTCTGATAGCCTCAAGGGTCATCGTGTCCGGCAGTTCGTTTTCTTCCGTCCAGTTTCTCGTCGGAAGGTCGATTGTCAACTTTGTGTAAATTGCATCGTTCTCCGCGATTCTGTGTGGGAACTCGTCATCACCTGCACCGAGGTAACAATCAATGATGATGTATTTTCCGAAACCTTTAATAAGCGTGCAGGTGCATAAACTCTTAGGAAATTTCGCGGCATAAACTGCCATAATCCTGTCCTGAAACTCCTTAAATTTCATTTTGTTTACCTCCTTAAAATAATTCGTCCTCAGTTCTGCTTTCCGTATATGTTACGTCTTTGAATGTTCCGAGGCGTTTCTTCGTTGCAGAGATTTTATCGTTGTCGTTATCAACAATATAACCCTCTCCACTTACGATATATCCGCCATCTGTCTTTATATATTTGATTTCGTTATCAATCGGGCAAACAATAACCCGATTTTCCTCTGTGCCAATGTTGAACGGCTCAGAAATGTATATGTGTTTTGTGTTTAATCTTCTTACGAAAATGCGGGATGTCATTATAATCACCTCTTAATGTCAATCAAATTCTTGTTTTATTTACGCTATGTTTTCTAACGCCATCTGAATAATGAAATATTCTATGGCTTTGTCGTCGGTTAATGCTTGCTTTAATTCTGGATGTGAATTGATTTCATTCATACAGATTGATTTCAATTTTTCCATTTGTTTTGTTTGATTTTGGCAATCGTGCATATAATAGATATGGTAAATCATATCTTCAATTTTTCTGCTCCAAATCATTTTGCCACCTCCCGTTTTAAGGTCGTATTATTCTTTAATAATTATCGTTCTCTGTGTAGCCGTCCGCCTTTGCCTGTGCTAAAATTGACTTCATATCGGTAGCCTTGATTTCCGCGCCGTCAACTACAATCCGGCGGCAGAACGTTGAATACTCTTTTTTCTCTGTATCTATCCTCAGATAGTTACGATGTCCGTATGTGTTTCTCTTTGTTTTGAACTCTAAAAGCATAATCAACCTCCGCAATGTTTTGTGTTATTTACTTTAGATTTTGAAATACAAGGGGGATTTCCGCTCCCTCATTACGCTAACCATTATAACATACTATGAATATTATGTCAATAGTTTTTTGAAAAAATTTTGCGGGTTATGCGCCGACAATCCAACCGATGCCGCGCACCTTATATTTGATTTTGCAGCGGTCAAGAATTGGCAGTATAGTCGCCTGTATGAACTCGTATGAGCGTTTTTCCGTTAGGTTAATATAGATACTCTCTAACAGGCGAAAATCCGTCAGAGACAAACCTCGCGGGATTTTGCCCTCATTATATGCTCCGTCTATAATCTGCTTTAATTTTTTCATTGTCTGCTCCTTTACAGCTTGTATATTTTGTTTTTCTTTGTGCCTGTTCCTTTTTTATACTCGGCAATCCAAATGACCTTACCGCCCTTTAAGTGTCTGAAATGTCCGCGCACATTGAATTGACCGCGCGGAGAACGTCTCTCGCCTTTCCGCTTTACGCTCAGTTTGCCCGAAGGCTCTTTGTTGAAAAGATAAATCACATTGTCGCGCTTGATGTGTGTTTGCTTTTGCGCGGGCTTTGCTTTCGATTTTTCCGTTGTGATGCTATCAATAATATCAAGTTCCTGCTCTGTATATTGCACATCGTCGCCATAGACTATTAGAGCCATAAGCGCAAAATACATTCCGACAATATCCTCGATGAATGTTTGTTGTGCGCCGAAACCTTTGGCGGGCTGCTTTGCGATTTTCCATTTGCCTGTAATGATTTCAATTTTATAATTGAATGATTCATTAGCCACAACATAATGGATGTTTAATATATTTTCCGTTCGTAGATATTTGACCCTTGATTTTACGTCGGGCAAAATGACCTCGATGCCTTTCATCGGATTTGCGCCGCGCCTTACAAGGTCTTTATTCCTGTCGCGCCACGCGAACAGTGCCTCAACGTCCTTATTCTTTAGAATACATCTATCCATTTTGCCCTCCTTGTCTTATTTTCTGCCGTATCGTTTTAAGATTTTGCGGCACTCTCTTTTGCTTTTGCCGGTCATCTCGATTAGCATATTTTCCGTGTCTTTGTGCGTGTAGTGTTTGTGTCGGTCTGCGCCGGCAGCTCCCGCCGCTCCGCAAACCGCGAGGATTCCGATAATAATAATCAGCGGCATAATCTCACCTCTCCTTATTCTGCGGCTCTCTGAATTGCATATGCCGCATCGCGCTTTTTCTTGTATTTTCCGAAACACAAAAGCGTTGAATACTTTTGTTTCTCTGTATCGAACACACACCACCAAACCTTGCCGTCCAGTGCCGTTCTTTGTCTGGGTTCGAGCATATTTTCCTCCTTGATTATTTCATATTCGATAATCTGCAAAGCTCAGAGCAACGGAGATGTGACGGAAATAATGACCAACTTTTTCCATTTTTATCTGTGCCGTGCCAGCCGTATTCATCTTTTTTCGCTTTCATTTTTGTACCGGGATTTCCGGCGGATGTTGCTGTCAAAAATTCAACGTCCATTTCTGTGATATGTCGCGGGATTCTGTTTGCCATATTTTCCTCCTTAAACCTGATGGATTGTATAGCGCAGAATAGCTCTACCCCTTACGGAATTGTCAACGACTTTTCCGTTATAGTTATAGCGTTTGCCGCGCACCGTTTCATATCCTGCCATCCACGGACAAGAGCTGTTTGCAAAATAATGTTTGCACTCCCAAAATCCGCCGTTACCATACGGATTTACTTTCATATGTCTGTCACGGATTTTCTGTGCGCCGTCAAGTACGGACTGTTCCTCCGGTGTTACGTCGCGTTCTCCGGCGGCATAGATAGTCAGAGATTTTCCATCATATTCAACCAGCTTTGCGCCGTTAAACCTCAACTCGCTTTCTTTTCCGTCGGCGGTCACAAGAATAATTGCAACTGTATTGACCCTTGCAACCTCGCGGATTCCGCGACAAAAATCAGGGATTTCATCACCGGTTTTGCCGAAGCGTTCGGTTAATTCAAATTTGATTTTGCCGGCTCGCGCCTGTCTTTTAAGTTCTGCTAATGACATAGTGATTCCTCCTTGTTTACCATCCTGATTTTACAACTTTTCCGTCAACAAATACTCTATAAGCCATTCCCAGGTCTTTCGCGTATCGGACGGCTTCTCTGATGCTCTTACATTCGCGCGGAGTCATACAATAACCCCACTTTGTATTGCAAATTACTGTACATTTAATTCCCTTTGCCATTTCGTTCACTCCTTTGAATTTTTCCGTTAAACCATAATTAAAACGGTCAATATATAATCGCTTTAATTGTGTTTTAATTTGCCCGTCAAGCCGATAGCACAGCTATGTAATTATTTAATGAGATTGACCGCTAAAAACTTGATACCCTTTAGCAGCCACGCCGGAGAATAAAAGATGTTTGTTGCGATTCTTCCGACAACATTCTGACCGGCAATAAACTTTCCCGCCATTTCCTTTGCCGACATCCGCTTGCTGACAATGCAGTTAAAAACGATATAAGCGATTCCGACGGCAATGATAATAATTTTTCCAACCATTTCAAATACCTCATTTCTTTTGTTTATGTTTTGTGCTATTTATTTTAGGCTGTCAAGAATTTTTCCGTGACATCCTCATCAGTAAAGCAATTACGATGTGTGCCAATCCGTACCGCGCGGCTGATTTTGTAGCCGTTCTTCGTTGCCGTTCTTTTCGCATTTTCAATGCAGTTTGGATGTTCGGCAAGATTTGCGAATAATAAGGACTCCGCGCCGTTCTTCATTCCGTAAACTCTTAAAGTTTCCATTTATTTCCTCCTTGTCAATTTTTCCGTGTTATACTCTTACACACGCCGGAGCAGTCCCGCGGAATTTCCAACCGTAAACCGCGCCTATATAGTCGCCGAGTCTGACCGTATAGCGGTTAATATCTGCCGTTGTTGCTTTTCCGCAGTAGATTTTATAAAGCAATTTTTCCTTCTGTCCGTCAGAGAGTCCGGGCTTCCACATTCTGTATAAATAGGCGTTTGTGCCGTCGTGATGGGCTTCTGTTCCGCGTAAATTTCCGTACTGGTCAACATACCATTCACAATATGAAATTTCGCCCACGTTTGAATAAAGGCAGCTTTCAAGGTCATCAAATTCGCGATAACCACAGACGCGCCCGTTCCATCTTCCGATGTCGGCAACGCAGAGGATGGACTCCGGCAGGTCGATGCCTTCCAGATTTTCGCGCTCGTCGTCAAGGCGCATTGCATTATCTTCCGCGATGCGTTCGTCCATTGCATAGCCTTCCGGCGTTTCCTCGTCCATTTCCGCGCAAATCTCGCGGATATCTCGCGCATAGTTTTCCACTTCTTCCGATGTCATAAAAACGACATCACACCAGATTGTATATTTTTTCATAGTAATACCTCCTTGAAATTTGGCAGCGGCTTGCAACGCTCCGCCTGGCTGCATTATACCGGCGGGAGTCTGTCACCTCCTCACGCTCCCGCGCGGTATGCTCTGCATTTGTATATATTTATTTTGTTGTTTCTTCCATCATCTCGCGGAAGGCGTAGCACACACGGGCGGCGGCTTGATATAATGCGCGGGCTTGCGTGTCTAACCATTCCTCCCGAGCGTTCGGGCGGCGTTCGCCGTTTCTTGTCTTTTTCAGCTCCGACGGCGTGCAGAGTCTTTCTGCGATATCCCCGTTATAAATCAGGCTGCAACCTCCCCAAGAATATTGTTCCCAGTCGCTCGCGCCGTTGAGCATCCACTTTTTAAGCTCGGCAGTATCGCGGGCATCGCGTTCGTTATAGTTGCGGGCTTCCTCGTATTCGTCCACAAGCTCAAGCGCATACTCACGAACTCCGCGACTCCACGCGCTGCGGGCTTGCCTTGTTTCAACTTTATTTCTTAAAGTATCAATATTTAACATAGTAATAACCTCCTTAGTATTCTCTATTATTAAATTTTTCTATTGCCTCGGCATCGTTGCCGGCGTGAATTTCTGAATAATAACATCCGTCACGGGTAACAATATATTTGTACCCTATACTAATTAAAGCATCAAAATAATTTCTTGTTAATTCCTGCATAATAGCCTCCTATAATTTAATAGCAATTAGTTTGTATAAGCTCCCGCGCCGCGTCAAGGCTTGCTATTTTTGCGGGAGTACCGGCATCGCGCCGGCGTTATTTGTTTATATGTTTTGTGCTATTTACTTTTAGATGAAAGAAATATTGACCTCCTCCCGCTCCGTCATTATTGTTTCTTGATTTAATAATTCTTTGAGCGTCTCGCAAATTTGCGCGGCGGGAATATCGGCATCGCTTGCAATTTCTACGCGGATGGACGGCTCAAAAATAATATTGCCCGTGCTGCCCATCTTGTAAACGCCTTCGGCATCCATCATTGTAAATGCAAAAATATTATACTGGTTTAATAATGTATTTGCTATAATCTTTTTAGCATCGCCGGCTTTTATGATTTGTGTTTCTGTATCTTTATCATATAAGCCTATTGTAAATAATGTTTTAATCATTTTTGTTTGTCTCCCTTCTCTTATCTTGATTTAATTATAACATACTATTAATAGTATGTCAATAGTTTTTTGAAAGTTTTTTAATAATTTTTTGTGTAGATGTTTTGTGTGATTTACTGTACCTATAATATAACATACTATTAATACTATGTCAATACTTTTTTTGAAATTTTTTTGAAAAATTATTGATTTGTCACATTGCACAATGCAAGTATAATGTAATTGTATAATATGCACAACTCTATTATATCGGTATAATTGCGCCGGTATAACTAAATATAAATAGCTCTATTTGTGCAAGCATCAAAGCGTATTTATATTAAATATATATTAGTAATATAAATATATAATCAAATAATAAAACGCAATACAAATAAAATAAAAGCATATTAGAATAATATGGATATTTAGCGCGGGAGTCAGATATAAGTTCCTGGACGGCTGCCGGGTTAGATATAAATATTTTAATATGGTATAGTGCTAAAATATATTTATATGCTAAAGATTGTTAAAATATTAACAATATAACGCGCGGGTTATGATTTAACGCTTTAATATGTTAAAATATTATTGCTGCTAAAAAGATTGTTAAATTAATAACAATGTTATGCAAAAGATTGTTAATTTTTTGTCAATGTATTGAGATGGTAAAGATTGTTAAAGTTTTGTCAATGTAAAAAGCGGTAAAAGATTGTAAACAAATATAAAATATTGTAAAAGATTGTTAAAAATTTAACAATGTAAAGTAATTTACTTTACACCTTCCCGAAAAATCTAAAACTATACAAAATGTTATATAATCAGAATTACAAATTGTATATTGCTAAAATAGAATAATATCACAATAAAATAAATGTTTTATAGTCAAAAATCAACTTCATAAAATGCACAAATATGAAGATACCGCCGGAATAGCCCAAAAATAGAGGGGGGCTTTAACATAGTAAAGCGATAAAGCGTTACCGTCAGGAGTGTTATGTGTCCCATTCTATCCACATTTCTTCTACTAACCAAACCCCATCCTATCCCTCAAAAATAGAGGTTTACCGAAAAATCAAATTTTTCATTACAAGTCACCATAAATAGACGTTTTGCAATACATACCGAAACAGTCATTCCTTAATAGCTACTCCGCGAAAATAGAGGGTTTACTGCCCAAAAAATTCGATTATCGAAAACCACCTATAAAAACCACATCAGAACAGTAATCACAATCCCTCTATTTTAGACGGTTTCTTATCCCGCAGAATTTAGCTGATATGGTTTTTCGGATTATGTTTTAACAGATAACCCGCGAAATTTGCGTGATAAACTATTCCGAATTTATGCAAAAAATAATCCGAATGTTGGTTAAAAATATACCCTACCGTCAGGTAGGGAAGGTGTACTTTATTATATACTTTAATACTAAAGATACATTAATGTATGAATAGTATATAATAAAGTGTATAATAATTAAGACTATTCTTAATTTCTATGTATTAATTTAAGACTATTCTTAATTTATATATAACATTTAAGAATAGTCTTAATTTATATATATATATATATATATATATATTATATATATTAATATATACTATTTACTTTATAATGCAAAAATCCGGCGGAGTTCGCAGACTTCCCTCTGTGGCTTCTACAAAAAAATAAAAAAAATTAATGTAAATAGCAAAAAACATATTGACAAAACTTTTGTAAAGTGTTACAATAGCTATGGATTGAATAAATAAACCGCCGCGAGGTGGGACTACATTTACAAACAAAGAAAGGAGGTGCTTATGATTGAACGATAGACCGCCCAAAGAATACACGAACGAAGAATGGCTATCTGATTTTGAAAACCTTAAACGAACAGTCATTCCCGCGCAAGAGGACAGAATGAGGGTAATCCCCGATACTCCCTCTTATGGTTCATATCACGGTAAAACTCAGTATCAGAATTATTGCAGCTTTATCAATAACATTTTGAGGAACATCCGGCGCGGAGAGGTTGATTACTGTTATTACATATATCAAATAGCGGATTTACTAAAATATGAGAAAGAAAGGTTAGAGGTTCAATGGTTACAGTCTGAACGCTGTTTCCGCATATCTCTAAAATAAATAGCACAAATGTTTAATATTGATATTAAGAAAAAGAACAAACTTATACCCATTGTGGTTATCTTACTAATCGCCTGTTTGGTTTTAGTTATCCTATTGTTTTCTAAATGCGGGAACGAACAGCCGGCGCAAAATCTAAATCCTGATGATGCCGCTGTTACTTGGAACGGAGAGCAAGAAGTATCAAAACCAACAGTTGATAATAAACCTGCCATCGCTGTTCCCGGCATAAAAGAAATGATTTTTATTGCCAACCAAAAAGAACAGAAGGTTAATCTTTATAACCCGCGAGAAAACAACTGCTACTTTCAAATGAACTTGTATGCCGAGGACGAGCTTGTTTGGAAGTTGGGCAACGTTTCTCCCGGCGATGGATTTTATGATATTGAATTAACCAAGACTTTGCCTCAAGGCGAACGGCAGGGTTATCTATTAATCAAATGTTACAAACAAGACGGAACGGAATTAAACTCCGCGAGGGAGGTATGTGAGTGGAGCAAAAAAGCCCACATAAGCTCATATACAAAATAGAGAGCAAAATGTTGAAGCGGAACAAGTGGAAACTTAACCTCCCGCTTGAAACCGCGTGGAAAGAATGTCCAAGCGTTATTGTGGCTCTGAACGATAGTCAATGTCTGAGATTTATAGATGAAATCAACGGCGCGGAAAACGTAAGTGAGAAAATCTATAACTTACAAAGAAGAATCCGCAATATCAAGAAGAAACCCAAAAGCATTGAAAACAAACGATTGATTGGCAATTACTATAACACTCTATATCATCTTCAATTCCAACAAGATTATGTTTGTGTGGTTATGAACTCCAAAAAGGATTACGACCGCGCCAATCAAGGATTTTCAATTACATACGAAAACAATCATACAGTAAAATACCGCCGCTTGCTCGGCACAAATGGCGGTATCAAAAACTCAACTATTGTCTATGTCAATGAACTTCTATACGACAAGATAAAAAGCAAATTAGATAACGGCAGGAAAATGGATATGAAGCTTGTTCCCGCCAAGCTCGAAGCATATCAAGCCCTTATCTGTTCTGGCTCAATTCCGCTGCCAATGCCAAAAGGTTTCATTGTGGTTAAGGATTGCATAACGAAATTCAAAGAGGATGTTTATGTGATTGATGATAGCGGTGACGGAGAACCAAAACTGACGTTTGAGAAAGATTATGAAATTGAACACAACGGCTCGGATGGGTTTGGGTTAATGTCTCCCTCATACTCCCGCGAAGTAAACGGCTACCTGACAGGGTGTGAAGATACCCTGTCGGGTATGACTGTTAGATACGCTTGGACTAAAGGGATGCTTTATACTATGGATTTTGTGGAGTTTGCGGAAAAAATTGCCGGCACATACGAAATCATAGATGTTTGGGGGCAAAAGCGCGATGTCCGCGAAGCAGATGTTATCCTTACGGAATCTATGTTAAAGTTGTGGGATTCATATGACAGTTGGGAAGATTACTTTGAGAATTGTCAAAAAAACAATTATGAGTTTGCAGTAACTAAAACCACGCCTCAAGAGCTTGAAAACGTAAGAGATACAAACTATCAGTTTTTGCAATCCTATCAATTCACAGATGAGGAAATCAAAGAGTTGTGTCAGCCGACGGTTGATGAAATAAAGTCTGTTATTGGTTTGGATTACAGAAAGAGTTTAGCATTTCTCGCGGGATTTAGTTTAACTGAGGATAATTGTTTCACAAAAGATACTGAGAGTTATGTTAAAGCGTTAATGATTGAATCAGATATGATTAACGACCCATTCATCCGTAGAAAGATATACAGTATGATTCGCAAGCGGATTGAAATGGGCGAACGCGGAGCAATTCGCATTAATGCAAATTTCGCTATGGTTAGCGGAGACCCTTATGCCTTATTGCAATCTATCTTTGGTTTGGAGATTACAGGATTACTAAAGGCAGGAGAAGTTTATCACAAATATTGGATTGATAAAGGAGCGGAGGAAATCGCTTGTTTTCGCGCTCCAATGAGTCAAAGTTCCAACATAAGGAAATTAAAACTTGTAAAATCAGATATTGTTGCTTATTGGTTTAGATATATTCAGACGGCTTGCATTATCAATGATTGGGATTCTACGGCAGAGGCGGAAAATGGGTGCGATTTTGACGGAGATAGTTTCTTCTGTACGGATAATAGAGTTCTTTTGGATAATACCGATAATCTTCCTACAATTATTTGTTTACAAAAACGAGCAGAAAAGGTTATTGCCTCAGAGGAAGATATTATTGCTGCCAACAAACTTGCGTTTAGTGATGAAATAGGCGAAGTTACAAACCACGTTACAGCAATGACGGTTGTACGTGATAGATTTCCAAAAGATTCTGTTGAATACGAAATGTTGACATACAGGATTAGATGTGGGCAGCATTTTCAGCAGTGTTGTATTGATAAATGCAAAGGAATTATTGCAAAGTCTATGCCAGAGTATTGGTATTCAATGCGCAGCTTAAAAATAAAAGAAAATGATACACAAGAGGTTATTGATTGGAAAACAATCAACGAGCGAATTGCCGCGACAAAGAAACCCTACTTTATGTGCTATGTTTATCCCAAGCTCAAATCGGAATACAACAAATACGTTAAGAACAATAATAACTCAGCAATCCGCAAATATGGTAAGTATGGAATAAAGTGCGTAGACGATATTCGTAACTATCCCGCGCAATCGCCTGAGATGTCGGACTTCATAAAATTCTACGACAAACTCTCCCCTGTTGATTGCGGCGACTCGACAATAAATCGTATCTGTTGGTTTTTTGAGGATTCGTTTAGAGATTGCTTATCTAATATCAGCGAATATATGATTAAAATAACTCAAAAGCCGTTTGATTATACGATTTTGAAAAGTAAAACTGAATATAGCAAATCAGACTATGTAGGAATCTCAAAGATTTTTAATGATTATAAAGCCAAAACCAAAAACCATATGAAAAATCTAACCGAGCGCAAGGTTTCCTCAGAGCAGGAGTTCGCGGACTATATGATTATGATAAATCATTTCAGAAAGCAATGCTTTGAGATTTGTCCGAGTGAAGAAGAAATGTGTAATATCGTTTTGGATTTATGCTATCAAAGTGAAAATTCAAAGAAGTTTGCTTGGGATGTATGCGGCGATGTTATTATCAAAAATCTGTTACAGAGAAATGATAATGTAATTCACTTCCCGCAAGTGGTTTCCGGCGAGGGTGAGTTTGAATATTGTGGTCGGCAGTTTACAATGAAAGAATTGGAGGTGGATTATGGGAAAATTGACCCCGATGAGGGCAATCCGCGCCAAGTGTCTTGACTGTTGTTGTGATAGTCCAACAGAGGTAAAACTGTGCGATATTAAGACTTGCCCTTTATACCCCTATAAAAGTGGGCATAAACCGAGAAAAGGTACTGAGGAATATAATTTCATTACCGAGGGTAGTTTTACAAAAAAATGTGCCTCTACGCCCCCTCTAAATGAAAAAGAAAGCCATTTACAAGGAGGTGACGAAGAATGATTGTATTAAATGAGAAAGATTATGCTATCGAACACCTTGAAAGTGGCGATGTCGGCGAAAAACCGTTTTTCACATTATCTATGATTGCGAAGTATTATTATCACTGTTTGGGATATAAGAAAAGCAAAATCAATAAACTGCTAAATGAGTTTATGCAGAAAAATTATTTTGGCTATCAAAACGATAAACTCACTTGGGAGGAAACCATAGATAAAATTGTTAGGAATGTAAACAGGTATGAGTTACTTGAACTCGCGGGAGTTAGTATCACGGAATCTGAGCTTGAAAAAATAGCTACGCTTGATAATCCTGAAAAAGAGCGGGTTATGTTTACAATCTTATGTCTTGCCAAACTTGGGCAGTTAAGAAACCCGAATAGTGACGGCTGGGTAAATGAAAGCACAAAGGATATTTTCAAAATGGCGCGGGTTTCCTCT
Source organism: Ruminococcus sp. YE282 (assembly GCA_900101355.1). Classification (GTDB taxonomy): domain Bacteria; phylum Bacillota; class Clostridia; order Oscillospirales; family Acutalibacteraceae; genus Ruminococcoides; species Ruminococcoides bromii_A. The sequence goes on along the minus strand of FMUV01000001.1, from coordinate 147,908 downwards.
AAACGATTTGACCGTGAATTATGTATCGGTGAATTAACCGATAATGGTTTTCTTGAATTGCCGCTGCGAAACGCAAACAACAGTGTGAGAGTGACATTCATCGACAATGAGGGCGAACAGAAGCTATTGGTATCTGACTTCCGTGAACTTGGATATGAGTATTTGAAATACAAGGGCGGCAATTTTATTCGATGTGCTGAGTGCGGGATTTTAACTCGCGGGAATAAATATGGTAATAAAAAATATTGTAATAATTGTAAATCATATAATCCAATGCTCGTAAAAATCATTAAATGTATTGATTGCGGCAAAGAGTTTGAGGTAAATTCCAAAGATAACTGTACTTGTAGATGTGATACTTGTAATTTGGAGTATAAAAGGAAGTATTACCGTGAATATAGAAGAAATCAAAGGGAAAAACAAAAGAAATGAACCATTATGTATATTTAACTACCAATTTAGTGAATGGCAAGAAATATATTGGAAAACATTCAACCGATAAAAGTATCGAAGATGACAATTATTTAGGTAGTGGAGTGCTAATTGCTAAAGCAATATCAAAATATGGCAGAAATAGTTTTCGCAGAGAAATATTGCATCATTGTGATTCAGAGGAAGAAGCGTTTAATTTGGAAATAGAAGAAATTAAAAAGCGCAACGCCATTGATGATGATATGTATTATAATCTCGCAACTGGCGGAGAAGGAATTGCCGTTGGTTCTGCTGTTGCTCCTGGCAACTTCAAAAAGCACCCAGAAATATATAATCCTAAAAAATATATTTCAGAAATTAATAGAGATTTTGTTAAGGCGCAAGGTCGGACACTTTTCAAGTTGAAGTATTATTGTATGTATTTACGGTTAAATGGATTTTCTAAATCAATAGCTAAAGATATTTTGATTGAAATAAGCAAAAAGGCAAAAGAAAAATTTTTAACAAATAATGTCAGAAGAAATATTTTTATGCAAGAATTAATTGACCAAATATATGGTTTATCAGAATCTCAAATCGTTGATTTTATAGGTAATACAAAGTTTACTTTGTACGAGTCGGAGCTAAATTATATTTGCGGGATAAAGAATAAAAAAATAAAAAAGATTGCATTTGGAACATTAATTTATTATAAACTAAAGTCAAACAATAATTGCGACTACATTGAATTTAATAATTCTGCAATATGTAAATTAGGTAAGGTATCAGTTAAAAAGCAAGAACGACAGAATTTAATAAAGCAATTAGAGGATGATGGTTACATAGAGATTTATGGGAATCGTTACCGTATTCCTTATTGTGCTAACGAAAGTGCTTGCGATGTTTATAAAACAATTTCTTCTTTTACGATAGATGAAAATATATATTTACTCTTAGAAGAATATGTGGGTAATCAAAATGTATCAAAGTGCGAAAAGTGTGGTTCATTTATTATGAACAATAAGAACAGAACGAGAAAGTATTGCGATTATTGTTCAACCTATAAATTGCAGAGATACAAAATTCAAAAATGTATTGATTGTGGCAAAGAATATGTTATATCGGCGCACTCACGTCAAATTCGTTGTGAAACTTGCCATCGCAATGAAAGAAAAAGAATCGACAAAGAGCGTAAATATCGGTATAGGCATAAAATTTGTTCATAGCGCAAATATGAGAGAAATCAAAGAAATTTGTGCATTTTTCACAACAAAAACGCCCTATTTTAGAGGGTTTACAGGGTATTTTGTGCAATTTACACAAACGAATCCTTTTATTTATATGAGTGGGGGATAACCCACTTATACTCTCATTTCTTTATCTTTCTCTTTCAGAATTGGCGTTGGCGCGGCAAAAGCTGCGTCGGCGCATCTTAAAACAACGCGGCTAAACACAATCATCCTTCTACATTATCTACATTATAAAAAAGACTAACTATCTGCTTTTACAATTTAATCGTTGTATGAGTAGATGTAATTGATTGTGCAATTCCCGCGATTTACATATTTTGCATAATAGTTCAATCAAATGGCGGATTAGTCAAGCGGTCAAGATACTCGGCTTTCAATCGAGTGGCGCACGGTTCAACTCCGGCATCCGCTACCATATGGGTAGGTATGCAAGTCTGGTCAAAGCAAGCAGTCTGTAAAACTGTTTCGGCAACGATTCAAAGGTTCAAATCCTTTCCTGCCCACCATATGGCTTTATAGTTTAACTGGTTAAAGCACCGCCCTGTCACGGCGGAGTTTAGGGTTCGAGTCCCCATAGAGCCGCCATATATTCTCGTGTAGCTCAGTTGGTAGAGTTATACTGATTTGATATTTTATTAAACATCGTTTGTTTCTATTGTTTTTAGAAATCGAAAGTTTTTTGTTCACAATCGAATACATTTGTCAAAATACAAAGTTAGGACAGAGAGTCGCTCTCTTTTTGTTGCTGCAACAACAATTACTAACTTTGTTTTTTTATATCTTTTTGCAGAAAGGAAGTTTTATTATGATAGGAATATACAAATTTACGAACAAAATAACAGGTGAATCTTATATTGGACAAAGTACAAATATAAAAAGAAGATATAATCAACATAAAAAATAAGAGTGATGTCAAAAGAGATACTGGTAAATCAACAGAAAATTCTTACTTTCATCATATGCTTAACTATTTTGGATTTAACAATTTTAATTTTGAGGTTATCGAAGGATATAAAAAAGAAGAATTAAAAGAAAAAGAAATATATTATATTGCTAAATATAACACCAAATATCCAAATGGTTATAATCTCACTGCTGGAGGCGATATGCTATACTATAAAAAATTAAATCAAGATACTGTTAATAAAATAATTGTTGATTTAGAAGAAAACATTTTAACTGAAAATGAAATTGCAAAAAAGTATTCACTGCATTTTAATACAATCTCTCAAATAAATGTTGGAAATACTTGGAAAGATGACAATAAACAATACCCGATTAGGCAAACTGCAATAAAAAACAATAAAAAATCTTTTGCACAAAGGCAAGAAGAAAATAAAGATGTTTCTATTAGAGTAAAAAGAGATTATGCGTGTTTGCAGTGTGGTAAAAAATTAAGTGGAAAATGCAAAACACTATTATGTCCTGATTGTTATAACAAACAATTAATTCAATATATACCAAGTAAGAAAGAATTAATTGATTTACTATCAAAAAATTCTTTTGTAAGTGTCGGTAAAATATATGGAGTAACAGACAATGCGGTTCGTAAATGGTGCGATAAATATAATATCCCGCGACATTCATCATATTATCGAAATGCCGCTTAATACCCGCAAGGGTAATATGCTGAAATAGTATAATGGTAGTACCGTAGATTTGTAACCTACTAATCCGAGTCCGACTCTCGGTTTCAGCTCCAAACATAGCGAAAGCTAAATTTACAAAAGGTGGTTACACCAAAATTGAAAGAAATAACAAAAAAGGAAATGGAAGCACTAATTGAAAAAGGTGTTATCCGCAATTCAACAAGAGGTTATGTTAAACAAAACGGCGACATCGTAGGATTTTATCGTACCCGCCACAGAAGATACTTAGAGGACAAATATGTAGACATAGCCAAAAAACTCACATAAGGAGCGTATATGGCTAAAAAGAAACTAAAATCAAATGGCATATTCTTCACGGGAAAGGCATCCGAGGATGTAACGGGTTCTCAGTATCTTATTAAATTCGGACATACCCAATGCTTGCTTGAATGTGGATTATTTCAATCTAACGATTACATAGAATCATATCGAGCAAATTCCGCGAAATATCAGTTCAAACCCTCAGAAATTGATTTTGTTTTCCTAAATCATATTCATATCGACCACTCAGGTTGCATAGGTAGATTAGTCCGCGAGGGTTTTCGTGGTAAAATTATAGCCACAAAAGAAACTGCGGAATTGCTAAAACCAATGTTATTAAACTCCTGTGCAATACTTAAAGAAGAAGCACGGATTTTATCTCGAAAATACAAGCGAGATTATAAGCCTCTATACGAAGAAGAAGATGTTTACAAAGCATTGGAATTGGTTGAGGTATATAACGAATATAACAAAGATTATGTTTTGAACGACAATGTAAGTTTTCAATGGTTAAGAAATTCTCATTGTCTTGGCGCGGCTCAGTTGTTACTAACACTCCGCGACAAAAATTCAACGAAAAGAGTTTTATATACGTCAGACATCGGAGCATTAAAATCCAAAAATCATTATGTTACGAATACTGAAATTCCGAGCCGGCACATAGATGTTTGTCTTTTAGAGAGTACCTACGGATTGGCTAAACGGCAAACCAAAAAGAAACGCTCATATGACATCAAATTGCTTGAGTCCGCGATAAATACAGTTATCGAGCGCAAAGGTACGGTACTTCTCCCCTGTTTCAGTTTTAGCCGCACACAAGAATTACTTACAACATTATACGAAATTTATGGCGCACAGAAGAATTTCTGTACGCCTATTTTTATTGATTCAATGTTGAGTTGTGAAATATCAAGAATGTATTCACGATTGCTCGATGGAGATAACGCTGAAAAATGGCGGGAAGTTTTTGAATGGGAGAATGTGCATTTCATTGAAGATAAAGACGAATCCAACAATGTTATTGCAAACCGTATGCCAAAGATAATTATTTCTTCTTCTGGATTTTGCACGAACGGCAGAATTGTCGGATATTTGAAAAGATATTTACGCGACCCAAACTCAATGGTTATCTTTTCTGGTTACACAGGCGATAACCCATCTTACTTGTCTTATCGGATTAAGAATTATCGTGATAACAAGTTCATTAAGATAAATGGCGAACAAGTGCCAAACCGCGCGGATTGTATAAATCTCACGACTTTCAGTAGCCACGCAAGTTTCAACGATTTGGTGGAATACGGAAGTTCGCTGAATACAAACAAATTGGTTTTGGTACACGGCGCGGCAGATGCTAAAAAGTGTTTGGCTGAGAAATTAGAAGAAGAAATATCAAAAAATGATAAAACATATCGTGTCATTCAATCCTTTAAGGGAATGATGATACATTTATAGGAGATACATTATGGTTGAGAATATTGAAGAAATGCGAGATATAGAAGAATCGTTTTCTTATGATTATAACGATAAATTCATAATGGAAGATAATCTTGATAGAAGGATTTATCTTAATTCTGAAATAAACGAAAGCGCGGTTGACGTAATTGTATATCAAATTATGCGTTGCAATCGTTTAGATAGAGATATTGACATTGAAGATAGAGAACCGATAAGGCTGTATATAAATAGCCCCGGCGGTTCAGTAATTGACGGTTTTTCACTCATTGACTGTATCAAATTATCAAAAACGCCCGTTTATACAATCAATTTGGGAATGTGTTTCTCTATGGCTTTATTAGTTTTTATGGCGGGTCATAAGAGATTTAGTTTCCCGCACAGTGAATTTCTATTGCACGACGGGCAAAGTTCAGATGCTAACAGCACAGCAAAAGTGAAAGACTATTTAGATTTTTCAATTAATCAAATCGAGAAGATGACCAAAGATTATGTTATTGCACAATCCGCGATTTCGGGGGATAGCTTCGACAATAATTATCGGAGAGAATGGTATTTCCTACCCAAAGAAGGCAAAGATATTGGTGTTGTGGATTACATAGTCGGTCAAGATTGTGATATGGATGAAATTTTATAGGTTTGCGGATATTCTTTCCGCTAAACTTCAAGAAAGGTGGAAAGAGATTGTTTAGAAGATTTGAGGATGAAAACGAACAGAGTTATTTATGGCGACTTGGACAAGCCAAAGACAATGGATTAGTTGAATATAGTTGGGACGATATTGCCGATATTATGAATAAAGAATTTAGAGATGATATTTCAGATTATCGTAGTGAAGCGGCATATAGGAAACCATATCAACAAGCAAAGTGTTTTTATGAATCTGGCGTGTTTAAGGATTTTTCGCAAGAGCAGTACATCGAGGAATTAAGAGAAGCCAAGCAAGAGGTCAGAAAAGCAAAGCAACAATTATTCGACGAGCGCACAGCTTATAACAAGTCACTCCGCGAACAAGCTCGTCGCGAATCAATGTTTGATATTGTAAAACGTGCCATTGAAGAATACCGCCCGATTAGATTTGACTATCAGCCGCCAACTGCGCGGAAGGGCGATAACGACCTGATTATTCATTTAACGGACATTCATTGCGGAGTTAATATCAATTCGCCAATGAATCAGTTTAATACTGAAATCTTGAAAGAGCGTTTACAAAAATATCTCGATGAGATTATTGAAATCCAAAGAATGTATCAGTCGGAAAATGCTTACCTGATTTTGGGCGGCGACAATATTAGCGGCATCATCCACTTAAATGCGCGGATTGAAGCCAAAGAAAATATTATTACTCAGATTATGGTCGTTACAGATTTGATAAGCGACTTCATTTATGAACTGAGTAAAGTCTTTAATAAAGTCGAAGTACATACAACCGCAGGAAATCATTCACGCTCAACCGCGAGTAAAGAAGAAACCATAAAAGGCGAGAATTTTGATTTATTAGTTCCCTACATTTGCGGGAAAGACTTGAAAAACGTTGAGAATGTTGAATTTGTCAGTAATTATCTTGATTGCGATATAGCTACTTTTATGGTTAGAGGACATATGGTTTATGCCACGCACGGCGACAAAGATACCGTCAAAAATGTGGTTTATCATATGACTAATTTTGCGCGGAAGGCTAAATTGCCGCTGCCGGATATGTGTTATTTAGGACATAGACACACAAATTCGATGGAAACCATAGACGATGTTAAGGTTATTCAGAGCGGTTGTGTTGACGGAATGGATAGTTACACAATAGACTCAAGACTTGTCGGCACACCAGAGCAAACCGTTACTGTGGTTACAGAAAAACATAGAGTGAAAGCATTATGCGATATTCCACTTGATTAGAAGGAGAGAGAAAAATGGGAAAGAATGAGATTGTTAAACAATTAGCCGAGCGAATTGACGGAAATATTACCGAGGAAACTACGCAAAAATATTCGGAAGTCTGCGATACGCTCGTTGACATATTTACCGATGCACTGATTGAGGAAAAGCGAATTTTGTGGAAAGGCTTCCTAAGTATGGAAGTTAGAGACCGCGCCGCGAGAAAGGCGAGAAATCCCGCGACAAATCAAATTGAATTATTCCCCGCAACAAAAGTTGTTAGGTGTAAGGTAAGCGATACAATAAAAAATATTATTGCTGAAAAGTGAGGATAAGAAAATGAAAGAAAAAACTTTTGATAGCATTATAGACCTCGGTTGCCATATGTACGATGTTGCCGAGGGCGGAAAGACCATTACCGCAGTTGTTTTTGAGGAAGGCGCGAAAGAATTGTGGCAATGGCTTATTGATTATGATGAAACTAAAACTGGCGTTATCTTTATCCACGGAGATTATGAAAAAGAGTATTATGTTACTCTTACTAACGAATTTGTGTTAAGTATTGTTCCTGTTTTTATGGATGAGGGCAAAATGCTGAGTGCGGAAACAGACATTATGTTATTTGATGGTGATGTTTCAAATAAAATTGCGCTCGGTAATAATTGCGAACAGTATGAAATCGTTTACGAAGATGACGACGATGATATATATAGCGTTCTTCTTGATGACGAATTTGACGGTCTTTACGATTTCGATGAGGACGACGAAATTTATGATTTCTTTGAAGAAGATGACGAAGATTGCGGCGAATGTTGCGAAGATTGTTCAAACTGCGAACGCAGGCTTGCAGTTCAAGCAATAGGTGCTGCTTTGGATTATTTCAGTTACATATTGAACCAATATGATAATGTAGATGATTAAATCGGAGCTACCCGTTTGGGTGGCTCTTTTTAGTTAAAATTGCAGAAATTAGTTGAGATGGAGGTGCGGCAAATATGCCGAAGCAAAACGAAAAGCGGGTTTGCTGCGCTTGCGGTAAACCGCTGGCACTAAATAAATATTATAAAACATATAGCAATTTATATACAGATTCTATGTTGCCGATTTGCAAGGATTGTTTCTCCCACAAATTTTGGGAATACGGAAATCTATATAAAAGCAACAAAATGGCTATGCAGAGAATGTGTATGTTATTTGATATATATTTTAATGAGGATATGTTCGATAGTTGCGATACCAACAACGAAACAGTTATTGGAAACTATTTCAGAAAATTAAATATGACACAATATCGCGGGAAAACTTTTGAGGATTCTTTGAACGATGGCATTTTTGAATTGTCGGGAGACAGGAAGAAAGTAAAAGGTAAACGTGTAGCTATCGTTGACGAATATGACAATGTACAAGAAGAAGCACCCGATGAAAAGATTAACCCTAAAGATTTGGAAAAGTGGGGAGTCGGATTTGACCTTATGGATTACTCAATCCTGAACTCTCACTATAAATTCCTCAAAAATTCAAACCCGAATTGCGATAGTAACCAAGAAATATTTATTACGACGTTGTGTTATACCTATATGAAACAAATGAAATCTTTGCGGGAAGGCGATATAAAGACATATAAGGATATGTCTGAATTATACCTTAGAACGTTCAAAGAGGCGGGATTAAAAACCGTTAAGGACACTACTGAAAGCAAGGATTTTGTTACAGGGGTTTCTATTGCGACTATTGAAAAATATACTCCTTCAGAGTTTTACAAAGACCAAAAGTTATATAAAGACTTTGACGGAATTGGCGAGATAATTAAACGTTTCTTCACGCGCCCATTGAAAAACTTACAGTTCGGCACGAACGAGCAGGACGAAGAATATTCAATACAAGACGGTGATGAAGATGATTAGTACGACAAAGACCGCCAAGAAACAGACGGTAGTTACGATTGACCCGCGCGTAATGAAAAAACTCTACGAACACGCAGATGAGAAACAGAAAATGTTATCTCAGAATTTCCCAAGTACAACGCTTTTGGGCGATGCGAATTTCTTGGGGCATTTTTTATTGTGGGTAACTTTTTGGCGGAGAAATCTGCATAGGTTTGCTACTGACTATCTCGGACTATCACTAAAGTTGTATCAGGTGATAATGCTTTACTTGATGGGGGTTAATAATACATTTGTTTGTATCGCAAGCCGCGCGAGTGCTAAATCATTTGTTATTGCGATTTACGCTTGTTGTAAGGCTATTCTTTATCCTCAGTCAAGTATTGTGCTTTGTTCGGGAACGAAAAATCAGGCAAAATTACTGGTGTCGGAGAAAATTGAAAAGGAATTATGTTCTTGGTCGCCGGTGCTTAAACGAGAGATAAAAAAGATTATTACAAATAACAACAATGTTGAAGTAATCTTTTATAACGGAAGCAAAATAAACGTCGTTGTAGCCTCCGATGCTGCACGCGGATATAGAGCCACGGACATAGTAAGAGAGGAATGTCGTCAAATTCCAAAATGGATTGATGATAGTGTTCTTTCGCCGTTCAAATTTATTAGACCTACTCCCTATCTATCTACACCATTCTACTCAAAAGTAGCTGAGTTGCAAGAGGATGCAACGGATATATATATTAGTTCAAGCTATTTTGATAATGGCGGAGAAGATACTTGGATGTGGGAAATAGTTGATATGGCATTTGATGATATGCTTAATGGAAAACCATCTTGCCTGTTAGCCTTTGATGAAACCGTCGCTCTGTATTTTGGCATTAAAAAGCGCGAAGATTTATTAAAAGAGAAGAAAAAACAAGATAGGCTTACTTGGTTATTAGAGTTTAAGAATTGTCGCTTAAAAGATAACCAATCAGCTTATTTCTCATATAAGTTACTAAGCCAAAATCAAGTAAATAAGCATCCTTTCTATCCACGCACTTTAATTGATTTTAGGATGGGAAAGAAAAATCCTTATGATATTCCAAAACAAAAGAATGAGGTAAGAATAATATCCTGCGATATAGCTTTTGTTACAAATAAAAATAACGATAATTCTATTTTTACTTGTATGAGAGGTTTACCGGAAGCCACGACTATCCATAGAGAAAATCAAGAATCTATCACTATTGATAACGGTTATCGTAGAGTGGTTTCATATATTGATTCAATGCAAGGTGGAGATGTTACAAAGCAAGCATTGAGAATAAGACAATTATATGAAGATTTCGGCGCAGATTTCATAGTATTGGACACAAGAAATGGCGGTATAACAATTCTTTCTTTGTTATCAAAGGTTATGTATGACGAAGAACGTGGGAAAGAATATTCCCCTTTAGCTTGTATGAATAATGATGAATATAAAGCAATGACCTATGTAGAAGGAGCAAAAGAGTGTATTTATGCTGTAAATGCAACTCAAAAATTAAACAGTGATATTGCTCAGAATTTCAAAGGAACATTGCAAGCGCAGAGAATTGATTTGCCTGTAACTTTTGAAAAGGCAAAAGAGGATATTCTGCCAAACATTAAGGAATACTTAGAAGCCGAAGATGGAGAAATGCAAGCATTTTACGAATCTCCATATTTAGAAACGCAAGCACTTATAAGTGAAACTACAAGCCTTCTTTATGAGAGAAAAGAACAAACTGGCGTGATTGTTGTGCACGAACAAGGTAAAAATCGCAAAGATAGATATACCAGCGTTTCTTACGGGGATATGTTTTTCACACAACTTGAAAAAGATTTAATGAATAATATTCAAGAATATGAAGTGGGCGTTTTTGTTAATTAGAAAGGAGGTAGAAAATGTCGAACAAAAAGAAAAGATACTATCAAAACAATAGACCATATAATAATTCAAAGCCTGTTGAAACAAATAGCATAGAGATATCTTCTACCGCCCCCGTTGCTGAATTTAATTCATATTCAACAAGCCAATCATTGTCTTACTATTATTTTGGTTTGGATATATTGGAGTTATATGATACCAAACAACTTATGGCGATGATACGTGACCCAATGGGGCATAATAAAGAACTCCGTGAAATTGCGCGTATGTTATACAACACAAATGGCACTTATACTCATACCGTAGATTACCTTACTGCAATGTTGACATTGGACAAGGTTATTTCTACAAGCGGAAAAAGTAAATCTAAGAAAAAGAAAAATCAGGAAGCAATGAACTCAACGTTGAAAATGATTAAAGACAAGGAATTTATTAGAGATGCTTTATGGCGTGGTATGGTAGACGGAATTGCCTTTTATTATTTTGAAACGGCGCAAAGACCGATAAGTAATCAAAAATACTACAATGATTTTGACATTTCTTCTATTGTCGAAATTAACGATGCAGAAATTAAAGCATCAATTATTCCATTGCCAACTGATTTCACTCGGATTATACATAGACGAAATAATTATTATCAAATAGCTTTTAATTTGGATTATTTTCTACTTAATTCCAATGAACCTGTTGAGCGCAAATTAAGAAAGTTCCCCAAAGAAATCCGAGATGCTTATTACGAAAGAGACAAACAAGGATTTAAGGAAAATGGTAATTGGGTCGTGTTAAACGTAAAGAATACACTTGTTCATAAAATACGCAGTGAAATGAGTGAGCCGTATGGTAGACCACTTGTATTAGCTGCAATCAATGACATTTTATATAATGATTATTTTATTGCTACAAAACGTGGCGTACTTGATGAAATCAATAATAAAGTATTTTATCAAACATTTCCGGAAGGTAAGGAAAAGGGTACAAGCGCATTGACAACCAAACAGCAAGAGAATCAGCACAGAACCGTTAAAAACGCTATTTTGACTAAACAGAATAAGAGTGGTTCAACGGTTGTTTCTGTTGCTGCTGGCACAAAAATCAATATGCTTGACACAAGTAATACTAATATTTTTGATAGTAAAAATGAAGAAAACTTAAATGACAGAATGTCTCTCGGACTTGGTGTCGCGGGAGCTTTATTAAATGGTGTTGGCAGTGGTAGTTATGCCGCGCAAGAGCAGAACCTTGAATTGATTACAAGACAAGTTTGCCAATGGGTTGAGCAAATAGCCAATGAATTAAATAAATGTATTGCTGAAAATATTATTAAAGATAGAAATAATAAAGCAGAAGTGAACTATTTGCCTATTACTTGTGTAAATCAAAAGCAAAAAGTTGCTGATTTTAAGGATTTATATTTACAAGGCAATGGTTCAATAACCGCTTGGGCGGCGGCTTGCGGATTATCAGAAGAAGTATTTACGGCATTGTTAGACCACGAAAAAGAAGAAAAGTTTGCGGAAAAATATCCTCCGCACCAAACAAGTTTTACGTTATCAAAAACAGATAATAAGGGTGGTAGACCAGAAACCGATAATCCTACTGAAAATACAATTAAATCACAAGGAAACAACGGCAATAATATGCCGTCACCTTCCGATAAAAAGTAATGCACCCAATGGGTGCTTTTTTTTGTTGATAAAAGGTAAATTTTATTACCTTTTTCATATATACAAAATTCCAAAGAAAGGCGGTGAAGATGAATGAAAACATTTGAGATTTTTAGCGAGTCTAAAAAGAAAGGTCAAAATGGTCGGCGCAAATTCAAACTCGTGTTGTATAAGATTCAACCCGATAGCTGCATTGACGAAGAAAACGAAGTGGGTACTGAGTATAACCTAAATGGTATCACTTGGATAAGAGAATATTGTGAACAAGCATTAGGCAGTATTGAGGGTATGTTTCTGCGTTGTGAGTTTTTAGACGAGGATAGAACTGAAATTTGCGGACACGGAATGACTGAAATCGAAGATGGAGTACCTATCTTTGAAAACGCGACCACAATCGGTAGATTCACCAAAGGTTATATCCAAGAAATTGAAGATGAAAACGGTGAAACGATTTTGGCTTGTATCGGCGAAGGAGAGATAGATTCCAGTTGTTATAAGAATTTCTGTGACAAACTTGACGAAGATATTGCGCAAGGCATTTATCCACAGGGCAGCGTGGAAATTATGCGGGCGGAAGATGAGGACAGAATTGTTTATAAGTATGGTTACAAAGATTTAGGAAGAATCCCGATGAAATTCATTCACAGTGGATATGCGCTAATTGGCATAAAACCAAGTGATTCCGCAGCTAAGTTATTGGAATTAAATTCACAAAACAAGGAGGAAACGACTATGACCGAAGCTGAAATTAAAGCTCTTGTCGAGCAGACCGTTTCTGCATATACAAATGCAGAGGTTGAAATCAACCAATGCAAAGAAGATTGCGATAAAAAGGTTGCTGATGCTAATGCCGCTACTGATGCTGCTATCGTTGAAAAGAACGAATTGCAAGCCACTGTTGACGAGTTACACGCAGCTATCGAAAAGTGGGAATCTGATTACAAAGAGCTGAATCAGAAGTATTCTGAACTTTGGGCTGCCAAAGAAGCTCTTGATAAGGCTCTTGGCGAAGCAAAGGCTAAGGAGCTTATCGGCGAAATGAACGCTGCGATTGCTAAGTTCTCTGACACAGAGAAAGAATATGCAAAGGCTGAAATCGAAGCCTTTACTGCTGACCCTGAAAACGTTGAAATCAATTCCGTTGTTAGCAAGATTTACGAGGGCATTGGTAAAACCGCGAAGGCAGAAACCGACAAAAAGGTTGCCGAACAGAACGCGGCTAAAACACAAGTTGAGGACATTTTTGCCGCAGTAGAAGTTAATACTCCTGCTGTTGAGGAAGATGTCGATATTTTTGCTTAATTTACAAATAGAAAGGAAGATGACAAATGATTAAATTTGCAACTTTGGGTGCTGGCATCGCTGCCAAGAATGACCCTACTATCACTTCTGAAAGCGCAGTAGCAAATTATACTTTCCTTACTTACGAAGGAACTCTTTATCTTATTATGAACATCATCAATGGCGATGATTCTTATGTTGACGATATTACTATTCCTGCTGGCGAATACCTAAGAGGAATTGACGTTAAGAGTATCGAAGGCTTGAAACTGATTGTTGATGGCAAACACGTTACATATGCTTCTGGCAAAACCGTTGCAGATATTGAGGAAGAAGATATTTTAACTGTTGGTAACGATGGCAAACTGGCTGTTGCGGAGTCTGCTCCCGGCAGCGGCGTGTATTTCACTGTTACCAAAACTGGCATTAGACTAACCGAGGCTGCTTTTGAAGTTAAGGTTTGTGTTGCTGATGCGACTGAGTAATTAAAACTTTTATAGAAAGGAAGTTGTGACTTATGTTTAATACTACTATTGAACTTAATAATGCGCGTAAAGACGCTAACTATATTACCAACTCTGACCTTCACGCTCATTCCGCTGTTGTAGAGATTTTCTCTGCTATGGTTAATGGTGAAGAAGTTGGCAAGTTCGGCGCAAAGGCTGACAAGGCTGTTGCTTACATTAAGAAACTCGGCGAAAGAGCTGAGAGTGGCGACACTGCTGCTGTTGCAGAGTTGAACACTATTAGACGTTATGTTATTGAACCCGCTGTTCTAAAGGAAATGAAACTGCTTGGTCTTTTCGGTTCTTTTGAACAGGTTGGTTTCGACGAGTCTATTGAGCGTGAAGTTCCTGGTTTCGTAGGTGAGGGTGCGCGTGAGCAAGCTAATAATGGCGACGTTCCCTTTATTGCTGTTGCAAAAGAGAGATACCCTGTTGGCACACAGACCATCTCTGGTGGTTACGCTGTTGACTATCGTAGGGTAGCTCTTGGTGATATGCAGTACGAAAACGAGGGTCTTGCTCTTGTTAAGACTCAGATTTACAACAAGACAATCAAGTATGTTCTTGTTACTGTTTACAATGCAATTAAGAACGCTACTGGCGTTAAGTATTGGGTAGAGGCTGCTGGTCTTACAAAGGCTGGTGCTGACGACGTTATCAACAAGGTACGTCCTAACGGCAAACCCACTGTATTCGGTGCTTATGGTCTTGTAGGTCAGTTTACTCCGTGGGCTGGTTATGTTGGTTCTATCAACAGCAACACCATCACTGGTATTTCTGAAAAGACTATGAACGAGATTGCTTCTCGCGGTTTGCTTGCTACATACAACGGTGCAAACATCGTTGAAGTTCCCAATCCTTACAATGAGTACGAGCTTATTGCTGATGGTACTAACTTCGCTAAGTTAATGCCTGAAGGTCTTGGCTTTGTTGTTCCTACTGGCGGTCAGTCACCCATTAAGACTTGGTTGCGTGGCGGATTGACTTCTATGACTGGTGAGGATGTCAAGACTGGTAAGTACATCACAAGGTTCGATACCGAGGTAGCTGCGGACGTAGCAAAAGGTAAAGAGCATCAAATCGGTGTTCTTATGGACACAAATCTTAGCACTCTTTAATTGCTGATAAATTTTGGGCGGGTATTTCTTAATTGAGATACCCGCTCTTGTTAGGAGAAAAATCCAATGCAAAATAATGTTAATTTTTACTGTTATTCTCTGAGATTATATCATTTTATATCAGCCTTTTCGGAGAAGTGCTATGCTTCAAAGATTAATTCTGTAAGCAATACAAGATATTGGATTTTCAGAAAAAATGAGAGGCTTGATAAGATAATCGCCTTATACAATGAGGTTAAACATACTATTTAGTTGAAATCACAAAACAGTCTATCCCGCGCGGGACGGGCTGAATAATAATTGAAACGAGGTATTGAAAATGGCAGAAACAAAAGTCAAAAAGACTGCGACAAAGAAAGCCGCAGCAAATGAAGATATAGTTGAAACCGTGGATTTTGATGACAAGGATTTAGATAAAAGCGTTGTTATCCACAATATCGCGGGTTGGAATGTAACTTTTGCACTGAGAAACAGAGAGGGCGACGTATTGCTCACTAAAAAGAGTAAGCAGAGATTGCCGAGAAACGAAATTCAGGCACAGATTTATAATGGCAATAAACTGTTTAGCGGAACTGACGGAAATGGTAGCCACGCCACTATTTATATTGAGGATAAGGCTACTCGTATTTGGCTTGGTTTTGAAACGGCAGATGAGCCGCAAAAAATCTTTACTGACGATATAGCGAGGAAATTGTTTGCTATGTCACAATCTGAATTTGAGCAGGAGCTTCCCAACTATATTGCAACAAGCGCGGAGAAATATGCGCTAAACGAGGCTATTGAACGTCTTGGATTCAACGACTATCGCAAGATTGTTTACGCTTCAAAATACACGGGCTATCCGTTGAGATAAAACCAAGAAGGAAGGTGCTTGTGAATGAATACTACCGCAAGTGATGTTTTTGACAGCTTTGAGAGTTCATTCAAAGATAAAGTTGTCATTCCCGAAGCCCTTGAAATCGTGTGGTTAAAGAAAGCGGTTGGTAGATATTCAATCGAACTTTCCCCTATTAGCTTTGATTCAGATATGATGGAATTTGACCGAGAACTCGACCAATATTCCATTGATACATTAGCTGCCTTTATGAAACAAAGTTATCAGGAGCGCGAGGTTTCGAGGATAAATAAGCAGGTTTCCATAACTGGTAAAGATGTAAGTATAACTATGGGTCAGGGCGGCAAAGCAGCCGTCAAAGAGGAATTGGATTATTGCGATTCTCAAAGTGAACAGATGATTGCGAACCAAAAGCCTACTGCTTATAATTAGGCGGTGATTGAATGGCACAAGAATGGTATTTAATGAACACTAATCACGATACAGTTAGTGGATTTGAAACAGAGGATTTTGAGAATTTTGCAAAAGATGGTTTTGAGGAAGCGTTGCAATCCGCAATGGCTGAAAGTGTTGAGATATGTAATTATGATTTGACGGAAAGAACACCCGCAAGAGTTATTATGAACGGCAAAGTGCAAGATACAAAACTTAACTCTATCTCGCGGCAAATGCTGTTCCCTATCGGTTTATGCCGAGCGGGGCAATATGTTTACTATAAAGAAAGATATTGGATTATTGTCGGATTAGAGGACGACAATGGTATCTATGGCAAAGCGGTTTTAGCATTGTGTAATTATTATATAACGTGGTTAAACGACCGCAAACAGATTGTTCAAAGGTGGGCAAATATTACCTCTGCTTCACAATATAATACAGGTGAAACGAGTGACCAATATGCCTTTATACGAACAGACCAATTATTGCTAATAATGCCTAATGATGATGAATGTATTGCGTTGCCGCACAGAAAACGTTTTGTTATTGATAAGCGTTGCAAATTATATGAAAAGTCGTTCTCGCCGGATGTAACAGTTGATACATCGAAACCACTTATAACTTACTTTATTACTCGTACAGACAATGTGTTATATGATTATCAAAAAAGCGGTCATTCAGAATATATGATTACGCAAGAAGAACAGCACGATAATGATGGTTATTATGTGATTGACGGTAAGGGATATTGGTTATGTGATATTCCCGCCGAAAATGACGATAAAACGAACAGTTTATCGTGCGAAATCGTATGCGAAGAACCCGTCATTTATAACGGACTTGAACCAAGCGTGTTCTTGGCGAAGTTCTATGACGAGGCTGGGAAAGAAATCGCGGCAAGCCCACAATGGAGTATTAACTGTGATTTTAAGAATGACCTTGATATTCAGTACATAGATAATTCAATCAGTATTTCTGTCAACAACGAAAAGTTGCTCAATAAATCGTTTGAGTTATCATTAAGTGCGTTTGAATACGAAACAGCCAAGTTAGTTGTCACGATTAAAGGATTTCTGTAAGGAGGGGCGGATATGAATATGAAGAAAGATACTTCCGAGCGCGGAAAATTCAAAAATAAAATCCATAATGCCCTCTACCATAGTGACGGAATTAAAGAAGTATTACTTGGTGACGTTTCGGGGATGACTTCAAGCGAGGTGCGAAAATTATTTAAGGAACACGTCAAGTCGCACCTATTTGTTGATGAAGTCATACAAGATACGCAATCCTATATATTTTATGACGTGGCTTTAACATATATGAGAGAGAATATAAAAACTTGCACGGTTATGATGTATGTCGTGTGTCACCGCGACATACTTGATAATTATTCAAAAGAGGGTTATTACGGAAACCGCGCGGATATTCTTTCACAAATGGTTGAAGATTGCCTAATCAATGATGAAAAAGTGGTGCGAGATTTCGGCATTGGGGATTTGAAATTGGACGGCGTAGAACCCTTTAATGGTCGTTATTTATACGGATGCGTTATGACATTCGTAGTGCCTAACTTCCGATGAGATTTGATTACGGTACACAAATCTCTCCATTCCCTATTCCGCTGTCTGTGGGAATGTTGAGGAAACCTAAACTGCGGGACATTGCAGACCCAAAATCTAAGCCGGCAATGTCATTTACGAAGTTTATGTTTTATGAGTTTTTAATCTCTATGACCCCCAAAGAATTTTTTACAAAAGCCGAGGTTGAAAAAGGACAGGAATTTTGGGATTCTCTGTCCGAAGAAGAAAAGCGCGAGTTGACTGTATATGATTTAATACAACTCAATCCAACATTAATGCAAAACTTCTTGGAAGTGTTCAACTTCTTTTTCGAGGAAACGGTTTTATTTGTTGAAGGAGTGTTTGTTTTGGTTAATCCAGACAAGGATTATTCGATTGATACTCCGCAGCGTGAAGATATTGTCGGGGTTATAGATTCACATAACTTTTCGGAAATCTTGAACTATATACAGCAAGTGTGTTGTATTGCAGAGGAGGAAGAAGAAATCCCCAAGTTCAAGAACAAAATCGCGGAAAGATTATACTATCAAATCAAAGAAGGCGAGCGAGAACGAAATAAAAGGGCAGATAAGAATTTAACTTTGCCCAATGTAATTTCGGCGGTGACTGCTAAACATTATTCCCTGAATTATACAAACATTTGGGATTTAACTATTTTCCAGTTATTGGATAATTTCGGGCGTATGCGTGAAGGGTCTATTTATGAAATTGAATGGACGAGAGTTGCCGTTTGGGGCGACGAGAAAAACACGTTTGACCCCGCTCGGTGGTATAAAAATGATTTTGATAAAAAATGAATCCTCGCGGATTCACTAAACACGAGCCGAAAGGCTCTTTTTTAATACTCAAATATAACAAGGAGGAAAACTATGGATATTAACAGAGCTAATAGACAAGTGGCTGATGTTCTGATTCAGGATAAGAAAACCAAAGCATTATTCCTTGATTTTAAGACTGCAAATACAACCACAACAAATATTAGTGCTGATAGCGTATATGCAAAAGCGAAGGGTTCAAACCGTATTGCGTTCCCGAACTCTCCTGAAGGTACGCTAACTATCGAAGCACAGGTATATCCTTTCAAGATGTTCGCTTTATTTAGCGACGGTAAGATTGATACTACTGCTGTATATGGTGAAACTCAAATTATTAAGGCAACTACTGCTGGTGAGCTTTCAATCACAGTTCCAACCAATGGAACAATTCAATCTGGCACTTTATTTGCATATCCAGCCGATTCCGCTGGTGATGAAACTGCTGTAATCGCTGGTACTTTTGCAGAAGGCAAATTTACCGCCACAACTGCTGGTGATATTGCAGTAGACACCGAATATGCTGTAAGTTATATTCTTAACCGTACTGGTGTTAAGAAAGTTGCTTTCAATTCAAAGAGAACTCCAAAGGATTACTTTATTACAATGTCAACTGTTGACAAGGATGAAGATGGCGTTCTGACACCATTCAAGCAAACTTTCTACAAGGCTACACCTCAAAGAAACTTTGAGATTGCTTTGAGTTCTGACGGTGAGCCTGTTTCCATCTCAGCTCAGTTCACGTTACTCGAAGATGCTAATGGTGATTTCGTTGATATGATTGAAATTGAGGACGATGCTGAATAATATTTGAATTTAAGCCGTGATGAGTTTGTCTTGTCACGGCTTTTTTATTAAGGATGATTATATGTCAACTTTGAAATTTCAAAGAGAAATTGGAGATAAGGTGGACACATTTGACCGTAATTTAATTATTATCGACAGAGAAATCCGCCCTAAAATTGCCCACAAAAATGGGAAACCATATAACCTCAATCAAAAGTTTTACAAATATAGATGTTTGGATTGCGGTAACGAAGATTGGTCTGTTGAGTATGTTTTGGGAGAGAAAATGCACTGTGGATGCAATGCTTGTTGCCATCCACCCAAAAAGGTTGTCGTGGGAGTAAACGATATAACAACTACCGCACCGTGGATGGTGAAATACTTTCCAAAAGGAATAACGGAGGCTCAGAAATACACAAAATATTCAAATGAAATTGTCGAATTAGTATGTCCCGATTGTGGCAGGGTTTATAAAAAGCAAATTAAGGCTTTTTGCTCGGCAAAGACATTGGCTTGTGTTTGCGGTGATGGAATTAGTTATCCTAATAAGTATATGTATGCGCTATTAGAACAATTAAATATCTGCTTTGAAAAAGAGAAATCTTTTTCTTGGTCAGAGTCAAAAAGATATGATTTTTATATAAATGATAATGAAAAAATAATTGTTGAGATGAATGGCAAACAACATTACTCAAAGCCAATAAATCCCAAAGCGCGGACTTTAGAAGAAGAACAGGAAAACGATAGATATAAGAGAAAAATTGCTTTTGAAAATGGTATTGACAAATATTTTTCTATTGATTGCTCGGAATCCGATGGTGATTTTATAAAAAATAATATTATTAAATCTGGGCTACTCGAAAGCCTAAATGTTTCTGAGGAACAAATAGACTGGCAAAAATGTGATGAGATTGCAACTTCAAATCTTGTAAAAGCAGTTTGTGAATACAAAAAAGCAAATCCGCATCTTACAATACCAGAAATTGCAAAATACTTCAAAACTGCATATGGTGTAGTTCAAAACTATATAAAGAAGGGCGCGAAATTGGGCTGGTGTACCTACGACATCAATGAGAGCCGGCAAATTTTAGAATCCCAAAATCGCATAGACCATAAACAAAAGCCTATTTATTGCATAACGAATGATACTTATTATCGCAGTTCTGGCGTGGCAGAAAAATCGCTTTCTACTCCCCGCCAAACATTTTATTCAAGACAAATTCGCAAGTCCATCCAACGCGAACAAAACTACTTAAATCACAAGTTTATATATATAACCCGCGCAAAATTCAACGAAGCCAAAATCCTATACCCGACCAAAACTGTTGGCAATCCGTTCAGATAGGAGAAATAAAAATGATTAAAAATTGCAGAGTAACGCTCAATAACGAGTGTGTAACTGTGGTTGATTTTGAAGGAATTGACGTGCAACTTCCCGCGATTGGTCGTAAAGCGAACCAAATTAAAGTGAAATATCAAGACGGCAAATATACCGTTGTACCCGATGACTATACTGAGGCAGTAGAAGAAGTTAAGGAAGTTACAGTCGAGGAAACAAAATCGAAACCAAAGAGAAAGAAAACAAAGAAAACAACAAATGAAACGCAAGAATGATAATATGCCGAAGTTAGTTGTATTAAGTTTATATAAGGGAGATGATACCTACTAATTATCGGTACGTCTCCCTTTTCTTTTTGCGTTTAATGATAGTCAAAATTAAGGAGAGAATTAATGAAAACATTACAATTTAAGTCATTAGAAGATGTGTTTGATTGTTATGGGCGGGAAAATCTCATAGCAATCGACTACTTACCGCAAATTATTTTCTACACAACAAAAGGTGTTCAACCAAAGTTTGTAATTGAAAATGAAACCAAGCCCGGCAGAATATCTTGTTGGTTTCTAAAATCTGAGTCCGCTTACATTTACAAACAATGGCAAAAGCACAGTTCAAAGAAGAAATGAATATAGGGAAACTATTTGAAACACAAATAAAGAAATCCGTGCCGGGCTATGCCCTACTTTATCGCTTGCCCGACCCGCCGCAATCGTTTGGCGGAGGCAACTTACGATTTAGCAGCCGCAACCCATTCGACTTTTTGCTTTGGGATTCAACTAAACGCATCTTATATGCATTAGAAATGAAAACCGTGGCGGGAAAATCAATTTCGTTTGAGAGAACCAAAGAGGAAAAAGGTGAGATACATTTTCACCAAATCGCGGGATTGAATGAATGGAATGAGTACGACGGAATTATTTGTGGTTTTGTAATTGAGTTCCGCAAAATCGAAACGACGGTTTTTATTGAAATATCTGAGTTCAATAAACTCATAAATGCGATACCCAAGAAAAGTTTTAATTATGACGATTTGGAGAAATATGGTGTTCAGTATGTGATTATTGAACAGCAAATGGCGCGGACTCGATATACATACAATATGGATAAATTCTTACAGAATTGTAATATTTAAGCCTGTGGCTTGCTCTACCGCGATTTTAGGCTAAAAACGTTAAACTATATTCCTAAAATAAAAATGCGATACAGAGCAAATTTCGGCGTTTTAGAGCTATTGTGTGTAAATAAAATATTAGTTTGATTGAACCGTGCATTTGGCGCGGGTTTTTTATTAAGAAAGGAAGATGAAAATGTTTAAGATAAAGGATAACTTGGATATTGTTGCGTATGGCGCGGCAGTTCAAGAAATAGCGCAAAAATTCTTTGACGGAGATGGAAATTATGCTCCGCATATTGGAAAAGCAAATGCTATGTTGGTTTTTTATAACTATTTCGTAACAGAAAGTAAATTCAATGATATCCCCGCCGAGGAATTTGATACTGACCAATTTTTCGCGGACGAGGAATTTTTAGAGGAATACAACAAAGCATTAACCGATAACCAAAGAGTAAGATTTAATTTTGGAAATGCTTATGCCGATGCTTTGGAGATTGTTAATACAAGAAAGTCGTCTATTTATACCATTATAGACAGGATTCAGGCAGGACTTGAAGGACTTGTTGATAAAATTTCCCCTGTGATTACGGAAGAAAATTTGAACAAACTTGCAAAAATTTCTGACGATGTTGCAAAGGGTGATTTGAGTGCGGAATCCGTATTGAAAGCGATAGGTAAATAAAATGCCCACAGCAAGAAATATGACACAGTTAAACCAAATGCTTATGCGTTCACTAAAGGACTCTATGAAAAAGGTTAATAAGAAAGCAAAAAAGGATATGCAAGAGGCAACTTCGTGGTTTTATAAAGGCAAAAAGCCTGTGATGTATGTTAGAACTGGCGAGCTGGGGAAAACTCCAAAGACAACCTATAATGAGAGCCAACAATTCACAGATGGAGGAGAGGTTTCTTTTACAGCTTATTTAGATACTGAACATAATTATTCGACTGGCGATAAACCAAATATGGAGCAAGCGTTGGAACTTGCGGATAAGGGCAAGCGTTGGATAGTTTCGAGCGGACATTGGGCAAGACCAACCGTGGGAAACAAAGAATTTTGGCAAAGAGCAAAAGATAATATTGAGAAAGATTTCAATGATACATTGAGTATGACTTTTACTCCAAAATAAAGAGGTGATTTTATGGCGAAAGCTGGTAGGTCAACTGTATATAACGATTTAACTTCCGAGGAAAAGTTAGCGAAGGCTAACGAAGAAAGTCTTGACCTTGAAGAAGATTTTCTTGAACATTTAGTTTCTGTTGATAGAGCTGAAACTACAATTACTCAGTACCGCGCGGCATTACACATTCTTTGGTGTTGGAATTTAGACTATAACAAAAATAAAAGTTTTGTTGAAATGAAGAAACGTGAGGTGTCTAAATTTCAGAATATGGCATTGAATGAATGGGGTTGGTCGCCAAGAAGAATGAGATTTGTAAAATCTGTTATGCGTAGTTTAGAAAATTTCATAATCAAAATTCTTGATGACGAATATCCAAATTATCAAAGAATATGGGATAAGATTGAAAATCCCGTCAACGAAGCTGTGCGAGAACAGCCGGTTTTTACAGATGAAGAGTTGGAAGATTTACTTAATAAACTGGTTGAAAAGAAAGAATATATGAAAGCCTGTGTTTTAGCATTAATGATATATGGCGGAAGAAGAAAGGCAGAAATCCCGCGCTTTAAGGTTTCTTATTTTAACAAAGAAAATTTAATTTGCGAAGGAGCATTATACAAAACACCTGAAAAGATAAAAACCAAAGGTCGCGGGCAAAGAGGGAAACTCTTATACTGCTATACTCTTGCAAAACCATTCCAACCTTATTTGGATATGTGGTTAGAGGAACGTGTTCGATTAAATATTACGAGCGATTGGTTATTCCCTATGTATAAAGATGGCAAATGGCTGGACGAGCCAATGAACACTACAACAATGGACTCGTATTCGAGAACATTTACAAGATTGGCTGGTAAACCCTGGTTTCCCCACCTTTGTAGGCATCGTGCAACCACGAGATATGTTGAAGCTGGAATCCCCGCGAACGTCATTAAAGATATATTTGGATGGTCTGATGTTAGTCTTGTTGATGTATATTCTGACCTTGAGGCGGAAAATACATTTGACAAGTATTTCGGAGCTGAAGGAATCAAAAAAGTTGAACAAAAGGGATTAGAGGATTTGTAATGAAAAATTTATTCGCCTACAAGGGCGATTTTTTATTTTAGAGAAAGGAGGTTTTTATGGCTAATAATTTTGAAGCTATTATCAAAGCGAGATTAGATACCTCTGGCGTAGAAAATCAAATCAAAAACGAAATCAATAATCGCCAAGTAAATTTACACAATGTAACTGTCAACACTGCGAATCTCATTCAGCAAATTCAAGAAGCGTTTAGCAATCATACGTTTGCAATAAATGTCAATAGCGCAAATGTTCAAAATGTTGTTCAGCAAATGGGCAATATTGGACAATCGGCGGGGCAGCAATTCGCGCAGAATTTTAGCGGAGAAATACATCGAATTACGTTGAACAACGGTGGGCTTGGTGATGTCGGCAATTTATTGCACCAAATGGGTCTTGACCAAAACGCAATCAATAATGCTACGCGGGGATTGCAGAATATGGTCGTTTCGATTGATGAGATAAGAACCCGCCAGTTGAGCAACGGAAATATTAGTATTCGATTAACTGGTGTCGATGAGTTAAATCGCGGAGTTGAAGTTCTTAGGGTATTTGAAAATGAAACCGGTGATATTATTCATTCTCAAAATCAGTTTACTCAGTCCTTTGAGCAAAGAAGGCGGGCGGTTGAAGAATTTAACAGTTCTTTACAAAGAGCTACTAATGCTTTGGCTAATGGCGATATTGGCGCACAAATAAGTAAAGTCCAACAATCATTTTCTGCGGTTAGTGGTAAAGTTGATTCCGCGCAATTAAGTGAAGCTACATATCAAGAATTACACAATACTTTGTTACAAGTTGAAACAGACCTTGAACATTTGAATACGCTTGAACAAACATTTGCTAATTCTGGTAATTTAACATCGGAACAACTTGTTGCACATTTCAATGATTATGAGTCTACTTTGAATAGAGTGCGGAATAGTTTAACAACTGTAAATAATACTCAGAGGCAGTTTGCTACATCTATCGAAGTGACGACTTTGCGTAATCAAATGGAATCTTGGCTCAACAAAAATTCAAGAGCAGCAAAAACATATGGGCAAATAGTCCGCAATTTAATTAACCAACTTGATTCTGCGACGGCAAGTGGAAACGTTCACAAGAACACTCTTAATCAGCTTAGAAATTCTTACAAAGAAGTTGACAGTGCTGCTTCTGCGGCAGGGCTAAAAGGTAAAACATTTGGAGATAGTTTAAAAGGTGCGGTTTCGAGTATTACAAGATATATTAGTGCTTCAACACTTATTTATTCTGCTATAAGGGCAGTAAAGACTGGCGTTAGTGATGTTATAAGCCTTGATACTGCGTTGGTTGATTTAAAGAAAACCACTGATGCTACAGAAACTCAATTAAAGGAGTTTTATTATACTGCCAACGATACCGCCAAGCAATTAGGTGTAACAACCAAAGAAGTAATTAGCGCAGCTGCCGAATGGTCGCGTTTGGGATATTCGATTAAAGATGCCGAAACAATGGCTAAAACATCTTCTATCTTTGCTTCTATTTCGCCCGGAGTAGATATTGAAAAGGCTACTGATGGTTTGGTTAGCGCAATGAAAGCGTTTGATATAGAAGCCGATGATGCACTTGATGGAGTTGCAAGTAAAATAAATGCTATTGGTAACTCACAAGCAGTTTCTAATGAAAACATTGTTGACTTTTTGACCCGTTCATCTTCGGCAATGAAAGAAGCAAATAATACGTTAGAGGAAACTATTGCGCTTGGTACGGCAGCAACAGAAATCACAAGAGATGCTGCATCTGTTGGTAATGCCTTGAAAACTGTTTCAATGCGTATTCGCGGTTACGATGAAGAAACCGAAGAATTTATTGGTGGCGTAGAAGTATTAAATGGTGAAATAGCAGAACTCACAAAAACAGCTAATCATCCAGGTGGAATCTCATTATTTAGAGATAAAGATAAAACTGAATATAAATCAACAACTGAATTATTAAGAGATATTTCGGATATTTATGATGAACTTACAGACAAACAACAAGCAGATTTGCTTGAAAAACTTGCCGGTAAACGTCAAGGACAAATCATCGCAAGTATCATCGGAAACTTTGGCGCAGTAGATAAATCTCTTGACACTATGGCTAATAGTGCCGGCAATGCAGAAAACGAAATGTCAATTATTATGGAGTCGCTTGATTACAAAATTAATGCGCTCAAAGAAACAGGAGTGGGTATTTTTCAAAATATTTTCCAAACAAATGAAATGGGAGCTATTATTGATTTACTCACTGGATTATTAAATGTACTTGATGGATTAACAAGTACATTTGGACTTTTAGGAACGGCAATGATAGCAATTCCTATAGTCGCATTTATCAAGAACTTCGGTTACTCCAACAGGAGTATAACGCTACCCAGAGGCGTTAATTGGTCTATTATGGGGAAGATTTATCATAATGGCGAGAAAATCAATTCCATAAGAAGAAAGTTCTAAAACAACAAAAGGAGAAATTGCTTGAAGTCATAATGCTCACTACACAAATTTAGTTGCAATTATTGAAAACACTTGCGAAAATGGCTTAACTAAGCCATTATTTATTTGCAGTTATTTGCAATTATAATTTGTAGCCGAAAAATAAGGCAAATAGTCAAACCGCCGTGTACGGGAGTGAGATTTCTACGGTTAAAAAATAACGCCGGACAGATATATAATTGATAACGAGCAGCGCACCCATTGAGTGTATTCTTTGACTATATAATCCGATAGGTAGAAGTTGTGAAAGCAATGTCGGGATAAAAGTCTTAACAATGGGAACGTTCAGAGGACACCATTCCTTATAGTAGATAAAAGCCTTATTTTATTTGCTATTAACGTATGTTCCAAACACAAAAAAGACCGTCCAGAGTGAACGGTCTATAATTAAAAATCACTTTTACAATTATTACAATGCCATTGATGTACGAGTTTGCTTGCCGCGAAAATGCCAAACGTTATTCCGTGTACTAATTTTGAAGATTTAGAAATCTTTTTAATATTAGTTGATTGACAATATGGACATTTAATTAACGGTTTAGATTGTTTTTCTTGTGAAGTTATAGGATTTAGTATTTTATGATATGTCATTTTGCCGCAATTAACACATTCGCCAAACTCTGTTATTTGGTCGTTCATTATGCGTTGATTTGAGATATTATGTTTACAATTAGGACAAGTTATTTTGATTGTCCCTATTATTTTAGAATATTCACTCATATTAGCTCACCTCTTTTTAATTATAACACAGTTATAATAATAATGCAATTAAAACTTCTGGGTTTAGAGGGAGCTGCAAATATAAATCTCGTCAGAAACGCTACTGTTGGTATGGCTGAAAGTGACCTTTCTGCTACTTTAGCGAAAACGAGTTTAACTGCCGCAGAGCAAGCACAAATTTTAACGGAGTCTGGTCTTTCTGCTTCGCGAGCAACTATGATTGCTTCTGCAAATACAATGAGTGCAAGTGATTTATATGCGGCATTAACCAAAACATCTTTGGTAGAAGCAATCACTGCCGAATCCCTTGCTGAGAGTGGATTAACACAACAGCAAATAGCTGCCGCAATAGCGGCTTCAAATCTAAACGCTACAAATTTAGCTTTAATTATATCTACTTCTGGATTGAACGCTGAACAGCAAATTTCAATTTTAATGAATAAAGGAATGTCCGCAGCGGAGGCAGAAGCCGCTGTTTCAACCGCTGCACATTCGGCGGCAAATGTAGCTGCTACTGCTACAACTTCTGGATTGTCTGCGGCAACAGGTGGATTAACTGCGGCTCTTAACGGATTAAAGGTGGCTTTTTCTTCGCATCCAATTTTGCTATTTGCTACCATTGCAGCAACGGCGATTGCTGTGATTGTTTCATTGGTAAGCAAGATTAAAAGTGCCTCTGAGAGATTAGAAGAAAGTGCCAGTGAGGTTAAAGAGTTACAGGATAAAATATCTGGACTTAATGATGACCTAAATACTACTAAAAAACGTATTGATGAATTATTAAGAAAAGACACTTTAACGATTGTTGAACAAGCCGAACTTAGTCGTCTAAGAAAGGTCAACGCTGAACTTGAAAAACAAATTGCTCTTGAAAAAAAGAACTTAGAAACTGCAAAAGGTAAAAATGAAAAGAATTTTGTAGATTCGGTTAATGAACAATTCAACCAGCAAAATCCCTTGGCGGGCGGCGGCGCATATATGTCTAATGAAGATTACTTCCGTTTTATGCTTGGTGAATATCTTAACCCTACCAACGAAAAGACCAAAGATGTAGCAGAACAATGGTTAGATGAGTTTGTTCCTAAACTTAATGAATTAAGAGAAAAAATAGCTGATTATGATTATACTACTTTGTCAGACGATGCTAAAGCAGCTTATGACAAAATAATGGATGTGCAAAACGCCTATTTAGCTGCAACATCTGATAACTTTGATTTGGTATTTAAAGATATTTTTAATTCAGACCGTTTTGCCAAAGGTAGAGAAGAATTAGAAAAAGCTGCAAAAGATGGTTTAACAGCCGCAGAAGTTGAAAATTTATATAATAGCAATGATGATGTAAAAGCTATGGTAGATAATATGAAGGATGTCGGTCTTATTACCGACACAACTTCTGAATCTTTTAAAGGGCTTGCCGCTCAAATTGAACAAGCAGAACAAGTGACTGGCTCGATAGCCTCAGATGCAAAAGTGGCATTTAGCGATTTAATATCAAACGAAAATGTCCAAGAAGTCGTTAATGGATTTAAGACAAGGCTTACCGAATTATCAGATGCACTTGAAGGAATTAAAAACGGAGATTTATCAGAGAGCGATTTAATTGATTTATTTGAAAAGTTCCCCGAACTTGCTAACCGCACAGATGACTTAGATGTAGCATTAGAAGAACTTATTAATAGCACCCAAACTGAAATTGATAATCAATTTGAGAGTTGGGCAAAGAATATGCCAACCAGTGAGGATGCAAACAGCCTTAATGCAGTAAAAGAATCACTTGATGGGATTGCAAGTAAAGCCATAGGAATTAAAGTACTTTCAGCAGAAATTGAAAAATTGTCAAATGATTTAGATGATTTACAATCTGTTGTTTCGGACATTCAAGATATTCAAGAAAACTTCAATGATAATGGCTATTATTCAACGGATGATTTACAAAAATTATTAGAGCTTGAACCCGAATATTTAAATCTTTTAATTGACGAAAATGGTCAAATTAATACTAATTCCCAGGCATACAAGAATTACATAGCCGCAAAAGCTAAATCTCTATTATTAGACCAAGTTACGTCTTTATATGAATCTATCTTGAATATGAGTGTTGAAGAAGCCCAAGCCTATGCGACTGCAAAAGCATATGATGAAGAATCTAATAGTATCGAAAGCCTTACAAAACACTATTATGCTTTAGCCCAAGCAAAAGATGTAGCAAATAAAACTACGGCTTATACAGATGCTATGAAACAGTCGTTTAATACTGTTGCCAATTATGCTGCAATTTACGACAGTTGGCTTAGTAGTTTAAATTCTTCGACAAATGAGTTCACAAGTAAAACTAATGGCGCAACATCCGCCCTCGAATCCCAAAAAGATGCGCTTGAATCGCAGAAATCCGCACTTCAAGATTACAAGGATGGTTTAGAGGATGCCAAAGATGCTCTCGAAGATTACAAAGATAGTTTAGAGGGTGCGCAGGACGATATTCAATCTTTAATTGACCTTACAATCGATTATATTAAACAAACTAAAGAAAATGAAAAATCCGCACTTCAAGATAGTATTGATTCCTTAGAGGATAAGAAATCTGCACTCGATGACCAAAAGGATGCCTATTCTAAATTAATTAGTAAACGCAAAGAGGAAATCGAGGCTTTATATGAAGAAAAGAAAGCACAGGATGAATTATCCGAAAAGCAAAAGTCCGCCGCCAAAGATGCCCTCGCACTTGCAATCGCGCAACTCGACGACAGTTCTGCCGGCAAAAAATCTCAAAAACAAGCCGCCGACAATTACGCCGAAAGCAGCAAAGACCTCAAAGACTATCTTGACGAGCAGGAAAAAGATAAACGTATTTCCGCGCTTGAAGAAGAAGAAACAAGATATTCAGAAATGATTGAACAGCGCAAGGCTGCTATTGACGCGCAAGTTGAACACCTTGAGTCCAAGATTGACGAGATAGACGCTTATCTTGATAATTCCCGCAAGTTATATGAAGATGCTTGTCGTATGATTGACAATGATAATGGCACTTTGTATAGCAATTTATGGAATTATACTTATACTTATACAACTAAAACCCGCGCAGAGTTTGATTATCTATGGAGTAGCGCACAAGCCGCGATTCAGAGATATAAGGGCGACAACGATACTCTTATCGGTACAATGGAATTTTTACAAGGTAAAATTTATGATACCGATAGACAAATTAATGACCTTAACACGCAAATTGATAATTGTGAAACTCAAATAGGTTATCTTGATGACGCTATTAGTTCTACAAGTGATGCTATTAGTGCAACTTCGGATTCTATTGACAGTGTGTCTGGTAGCCTTGATGGTTTGGGTAATAGTATTTCTGATTATATAAACAAGTTAAATCAGCTTACAGGCATTAACGTTGGTGGAACTGATAATAGTGATACAACCCCAAAATATTTGGGTCACGGTTATGATGCAGCAAGTGGCAATTATTACTATAAAGTCAAATTCCGCGGCAGAGATTATTATGGTTATGTTGGCGACAGTTCTGACACTACTTCGGTAAGAGAACGAGCTTATAATGCCATAATGAAAGAGGTTTATAAGTATAACAATTTCAATGACGTTAATCCGCTGTTGTTCAAAAACGCCATCGTTAATCATCACGCTAAAGGTACACGTCATTCTGCCGGTGGAGTATCAGTCACCCAAGAAGAAGGTTTAGAAGCCATTTTTGGCAAACTCAGTCAGGGTCAATATACTATGATGCCGCAAGGCTCACAAGTATTTAATGCAGGTATGACCGACAACTTATGGAAGTTTTCTTCTGACCCGCAAAAATTCATCTCAGACGTTATCGGCAAAATGAGCAGTTTCTTATCTTCAAGTTACGGCAATTTTGCAGACAGCGCAAGAGGTGTGACAAACAAGGTAACGAAGTACGGCGGCGATGTGACACTAAGTTCCGCGCCAGTCTATCACATCTACGGCAACATAGACAAAAACACATTAAGCACAATGGACAAGCAAGAAAGACAGAGATACGAATTGTTCAAAAAGCAATTTATGTTAGAAATGTTAAGAGAGAAAAATAATTTATAAGAAAGGAAGTGGGTAAACAATGGGCAGATTTGATATTTTTGAATATGCCGGCAAAAGTTCGAGCATATACAATCTTGTTTCCTGCGAAATAAATAAAGACTATCAAAGCATAATTTCGGGTGCTGAATATGAACCCACCGTTGATACCCTCCCCCATTCTGCAAGTCAATTACTCTTGGGGCTTGATTATTCTAACAAGCCCCTTGAATTTGATTTGGAGATAATTAATCCCGACGAAAATATTCCTTATACCCAAGTTGAGGAAATAAAGGATTGGCTATTTGGTCAAAATGGTTGGAAGAAATTTGTTGTAATAAATGAGAGGCAAGATTATTATTTAAGAGCGTTATTAATTCCAAGTGAAGATATAATGGATGTTAATGGATATAGAGGATTTAGATGTAAGGTAAGAAATGATAGTGGATTTTGGTATCGAGATGAAAATATTGATTTACCGCTAAGTTTCACTGATGGAGTAAACACAGGAATTTCTACTATAAAAAAAACTATAAAATTGAACGGTTTACCTGATAGAATGGAAATTAATCCAAAAATTAGTTTTAAGACAGTTCCGTTAAAAAGGAGTAAACATACCGCAACAATACAATGTGCCGTTCCTGGTAAACTTACAATTACAGATACATCTGGTAACATACTGGAATATGTAGTTGTAGCACACGATGATGGGTTTACTAACAAAATCGCCGGAGAATATGATACTGAAACAAATATTTTTACGGCAACCACATCCGAAAATTTAGTTGTTGGAACTTATTATTATGTTGCTTATTGGATTACGGATAATCCGTCGAGCGAGGATAAATGGAACGAAGGAACTACTTTTTTGTTGAAAATTTTTAATAAATCAAATGATTCTGTAATGGCGCTTGATGGAAATGCAGATGAATTTTCTGTAGTTGCTGATTGTAAATATGGAACTTATAAAAAGATTATAAATGGAGAATCAATTATAAACAACTTAAAATATCCTCCTTATATTGATAATTCAACAAAATACTCAAATTTATTGTATTTATCAAGAGGTGAAAATGTTTTCCAAATTTCTATGCTATTGACAACAAATCTTGCGATGAGTAAATATTCTTGGAGTTGGAATTATTTTGGTGCTATTGATAATAAAATAACTGTTTCATTTACATCATTACATAGAATTGGGGGATTTTAATGAAACGATTAAATAAAATCCCCAATGTTATTTTGTATGAGATGAATAAAAAAGACCCTATTGGTGTATTAAGAAATATAAATGGATTTGAGTGTGATTATCATTTCAATTCTACCTCTGAAATCAAATTTGAAATCCCCAAAAAAATATATAATAGCGAAACATATCAATGGATAGATAATCCACGCTATGATGACATAAAACCAGATATGTTATTGTATTTAACAGACCCTACTGAACAATATAAGTTTAATGGCAGCCCTATTCTAAATGATAGCGAATATTCTCTAAAAAGTAAAAGTGATACCACGCCAAGACCTTTGACAAATATGAGATATAACGTTAATGGTGGTTTAAACAATTTTGAAGTTCAAGAAGAAACGTTATTGTTTGATTTAGGGTTGTCAAAGGGTTATTCTTGGGAGTGGCAACATTACTTTGATTCTCACAATCAGTATGCCGAGCAAAAAGCTCTGACAGATAGTTCGCAATATGAAGGGTATTATGGATATAAACATTTGTGCTGTAATAGCTTTATTCCTGTTGAGAATGGAGATATTATAGCCATAAGGTCGGGAGCAACTGGAAGTCCAACTTTTATTTATCGTGGTTTTTTTTATGATGATAATGATAGTACAACTATGAGAAGAAATCTTCTCCATAGTGAAGATAATTCATATGTGCAGCCAAACCCCATAAGTCGTATTGGAGTAAACGATTTGCAAACAAAAAAACATAGAAGGGCTGTTGAGATAATTGCTACGAATAATGGTTCAATAACTGTAACCGATATTGATGGAATACCTTATAATATTGGTGTTGCAGAAAATATACATAGCAGTGGTATAAAAGGAACATCGAACGGAAACGTATTTACTGCAAATGACCCAGAAGATATTGTTGAGGGAAAAAAGTATTATGTTGGTTATAACGTGGATGTTTCTACTAATCTTTCTACGGGATATATGCGATTTGATTGCGTGGATATAAAAGCCACAAAAACATCGAAACAATGGACGTGGCATTTAATGCCAGAAAATTATGTGCAAATATATAGCGGATTAAGAAATGTAACCAAGTTTAATGTTGGAGAAAAAACATCTTATGCTATTAAACAAGTTTGGTGGGTTATAACTAATACAGAAGAAAATAATGATGGTATCAATAAAACAAAAACTGTAACTGCAAAATCTTATGAACATATTCTTACACAAAAAACATTTTCACTTTCTGAGGGAACTATGCCATTGTTTTTCCCAAATAAAATCTACAATTTGATAACTTCTTCAAGTTGGCGTAGAGATGTTTGGGAAAATAACGGAATAAAGTATGAATCAACAGCCCCACAAAGATGTAATCGTGGCGTGTTAAATCAAATATTAGATTATATGCCAGAATGGAAAATTGGATATGTTGATTCAGAGATAAAATCAAATGTTCCCGCAGCGACGTTATGCTGTAAATATCGTAGTTTGGACGAGGTAAATAATGAGGTTGTTTACTCTTTCTTAATGAATGAAGTCGAAAAAGCCTATCAATGTTTCTTTATCTTTGATAGTGAGAATATGACAATAAATATAATCAGTGGAAATCCTACTTCTATAGATAAAAATGGTGCGCCACAAAAAGATGGTATGGTTGGTTCTTCTTCTAATATTATATTAACTTGGAGTAATGCAATTAAGAAAACAAATATTAAAGCAACGGAAGATAGAGCCGTTACCGCACTTAGGGTGCATACAGCCGATGACCAATATGGTATGGGTTTGATTAATCCAACTGGTAATAATATTCTTTATAATTTTTCTGCTTATAAGTCTCAAATGCAATACATTGCTGATTCTGATAAAAACCGCACTTTATGGGAGGCTATTCAAGCGTGGCAATCTGCATATGATAGTGTCAAGTCTGATTATCAATCAGCAGCACAATCGTATGTTGGTAAACTTCTTGAAATAATACAAAATGAATCCTCAATTTCAGAATCTCTTGCTCAATATAGAAGTGTTGCAGATAAAATCAATATAGGTGCGGAATCACAAGGTATAACAAATAGATATGTTGATTATCCAATTTATTATTCTGTCATAAATTTAGACGTAACTGAAAATTGGAGAAAACCTCACGTTGCAGACTTATATAGTGCTTCAAAAAACTATTACGAAGCATTAGCAAAAAGAGATAGTAATATAGACATAAAAGATTCAAATTATAAAACTATGAGAAACAGTAGGTATTTATTAACTATGGATTATAAGACTGCTGTTGCCAATGAGGGTTATGCTATCTTATCTCCAAAAGAAGTATTAGAATTGCAAAAATTCATAGTTGAGGGCGACTGGACTAATGAAAACGCTGTTTTTTCTGAGAACTTTTCCGCAGGAGATATAATTAGTACATTAAAAAGTGTATATGCGGAAGCTAAAGTTGACCACGATAATTATATTTCTCAACAATGTTATGAGTTTGATGTTTCTTCAACCAATATTATGGATTTGGATGGTTTTGAGAAGAACTTAGATGATTTGACTTTGGGAAGAATGGTTACTCTGCAACTGAATAACGGTGATTGGCAATTCCCGATTTTGATGGGTTATCACATCGACCACGCGGACGATAGTAACTTCTCAATGACATTCGACACAAATTATTCTAATAAGCCGCTCAAAAAGAGATTCGCAAAACTATTTGATGCTATTAATCAATCAAGTAGCAGTTCAAATTCTTATACATATGAGGATTAATTATGAAATTAATAAAAAGAAAGGAGGGCTTTTATGAGTTATTCTTATGATGATGTATATGTCTTACACGCTTGGAGAGATAATAGACGGCGCTTAGCATTGACTCAAGGCGATGGATATAGCGGTACAATAACCGATAACGATGTTATTAAAGCACCTCGATTTCAGTTAAGAGATGAGCGTGATGTTATAGAAATCCCGTCATCTGGAAACCCAAGCGTTCAACTTGCAGTTACGCGCTCAAATCACACAGAGGATTTATTGACTTGCACAATCGTAGATAGAGAGAACGGAATTATTTCTTGCCCGATTACAAAATCATTGACAGATGTTGCCGGAGAGGTCAAAGGTGAAATCCGTTTAGTCACCGCCAACTCAGTTACTAAGTTTTATGGTGTGGATTTTTATATTTTCGATGGCGTATCAGATGCAGCAGCGGCTCAGAGTTCACAATTTAGCGCACTTATCGAAGCGTTGCAACAAGTAGGTTTGGTTATTAGTGGCGGCTCATCTGGAACGGTCGCTTTGGATACTGTTATTCAGCATAATGGGACTAAACCCGTGGCGAGCGGAATCATTTATGACTATTTGCAAGGTAACTATCGTCAAATATCTTTTGCTCACGAAAATAATGAGAGTTCATATGATGATGGTGGCGTATATATAGATAATGCCACAGACATAACAAAAATGTATTATGTAAAAAATTCAAATGGAGCAAGAGTTGGTATTCTATTTTGCGTGCAAACTCCGGGATATAATTACGCCGCGCAGGTTAAAATAGATACTTATGGTAATATCACAACCCGTGTAAAAACACAAGAAAGCGGAGAGGCAAATTATACTTGGAAAAGCTGGACGCCTGCTGGAACAACAAGAAACATTCAAGATGGCGCGGTTACAACAGCAAAACTTGCGGATGGTGCAGTAACCTCTGCAAAAATCGGAAGTGGCGAAGTTAAAACAACTAATGTTAATGATGGGGCTGTTACGACCGCAAAAATCGCAGATAGTGCAGTTACCGCAGGAAAACTTGATTCAAATGCGGTTACTACTCAGAAAATTGCTGATAGTGCTGTAACGGCAGATAAATTAGGCTCATCAGCGGTAACAACTGCAAAAATAAATGACGGCGCGGTAACGGCTGACAAACTTGGCTTATCGGCAGTCACAACGGGAAAGATAAATGACGGTGCAGTAACAAACGGAAAACTTGCGGATGGCGCGGTTACTGAAGGTAAAATAGGTAGTGGCGCGGTAACACAAGATAAAATAGCAAGTTCTGCATATGAAACGACCCCGACAAACGGAAGTTCAAAATTCATAACTTCTGGCGGTGTATATACTTTTGCAAATGGTAATTTTAGAAAATACCAATCTATTACTTCAAGCGAAGTGGATGATGCCATAGACCAACAAACATTATATTCTGTTTATTATCAAGGATTTTTTAGCATTTTGTATTGTGTTGTTGGTTCAAGCAATCGCACTCAATATTTACATAAATCAACGGGGGAGGTTTTATATAGAAGTCAATCTTTATCTGATGCTTGGGGAGATTGGAATGATTGGAAATATGTTGCCTCTCAAAATGTTTATAGGAAATCAAGCCGTCCAACCACAAGTAGTGCAAGCAAATTGTGGGATATACGTTGGTACACAGATAGTTCTTCGGTAGAGCATTGTTACCAATTAACAAGTATCGGCGGCACTTCTGAAAACCCTGTATATAATTGGACTGAAATTGCAACTTCCACATCTCTTGCTAATCAAGTTGTTGTATTTTCATATACCCTTACGTCAAATGGGTGGAACACAAATAATGAACAAACAGTAACAAAGCCTTCTTCTTATGTGGTTACAAGCGACGTTATTGCAGACACAGAAATCGACAGTATAGCCTATAATCAATTATGTGCGGATGGTTGCGGCGGAATCTATATTTCGTCCGAGCGAAGCGGCAGTACTCTTACCCTCACCGCCCACGCTCTCAATAACAAGCCAACCGCCAATGTAACTATTCAAGTTACTCTAACGAAAGTGAGTGATTTGAGTGAATAAGAGAAAAAATATAAGTGTCAATAAAACTACAATTTTATCGGCATTTTACACCTCTATTTTAGAGGGTTTGCGTATGCTAACTTGGAGGTGATTTTGATGGCAAGCGTGAAATTATTTGATAAATATGGAAATGAGATAGACCACCTTACTCAATGGGATATGAACGTTTTTTTTGAAGATTACAGATTTCAATTATGATATTGCACCCGTTTGTCATTTTGCAAAACGTTATGATAAAGAAGCGATAACCGTTACCTCTACCCTATCCGATAATACCGTATCTGTTGTAGTGCCGAACATTCTGTTAAGCGACGAGAACAAAAGAGCAGAACCAATAAAAATGTATGTATTTTTATATGAGTCTGAGGAAAAATCGGGAAGAACGATTTATGTTATAGATTTGCCGGTCGAAACGAAACCGAAGCCAAACGATTATGAGTATGAAGATAATGTCGAAGTCGTTCAGTTGAGCGAACTGCGGGTTAAACTCGAAGCACTGATAACGAAAGCCGAGGAAACCATTGATACAAAAATTGATGAGTTAGGCAATTCGTATCAAGCGACAATTACAGAAATCCGCGCCGCGATTCAAGGCGACGTTGAAAATCTCAATACTCAAATAACCAACGCAAATACAAATCTTATAAAAGAAATTCGTGATAACAATATGCAATTAACTTCCGATATTCAAGCCGCAAAATCTCAGCTCAATTCTGAAATAGAATCCGCCTTAAACACACTTTTGAACGGCATTGAAGATGGTAGCCCTAAAGGTATATTTGCAACTGCCGCTGATTTAACAAATAAACCGAGCGGAATTTACTTAATGGTTAATCCCGAGAGCGCGGATAATGGATATATCTTCTATTGGAGCGGAACTGAATTATCAAATAGGTTGTTATATTATGCTGGAATGGTTATTAATAATGGGTCTGTGACTTATGAAAAACTCGCGGAAGATGTAAAAGGGAAATTTTATCGGTTCTTAGATTATGTATTGCTTGCAAATGATTGGGTAGATGGAAAACAAGTTGTAGACATTTCGGATGATTATACAACAACGGCAAAAACAAAAGTAGATATTGAAATTAGTGAAATGACAAATAATCAAATGCTAAGAGATGATTGTGCCGCGATTTACATTACGACAAATGAAGAAAATGACGGCGAACTTTTAGCGCATTATATTGGTAATCCGCCAACTGTGGATATTACCGTACAATTAAATATAGTTGAAACATATTAACGACATCGTGATTCTTATGAATCGCGGTGTTTTTTATTTCAAAAAGAAAGAAGGTTAAAAATGATTATAGGTAAAATTGCTTATGCGGCATCTCCTTCGCAAGAGGATAATCGTGTGTTTGACACACAATCTGCGTTAAATACCTATCTGTCATCTCCTAATGCCAAAGCGGGGCAAGGCGTAAAACTTTTGGACTCAACAAGTGGAAGATATAAGGCTTATATTATTCAGGGTACAACTGGTAATTTTACAACTACACCGATGGGTGCAGGAGATTATGTCGGAAATCAGCTCCCGTCTGTTGCGGATGGAGATACGGATTTAATTTATTTCATTTATAATAGCGAGGATGATATTTACCAACAGTATCGTTTCAATGGTACAAGGTATGTATTAGTTGGTTCTGACAATAAGAAGGCATATGTTGGAAGTTCATTGCCCGCGATTGGCGATACAGATATAGATTACTATATCGGTAACGAGGAAGATGGATTTATTCATTATCGTTATTTTGCCGATGATATAAATGATTATATTGCTGTTGGTGGCGATTCTTACACAAAAGCAGAGGTTGATACATTACTTGATGAGCAAGTAATCTATTACTACTATTTATCTTATGGTACTGCAATCGTGGAAGAAAATGGCGAACAAATTGAAAAGAATAATGTTGTACGTCTTTGGAGATATACAAATCCCGATGATGTTGGTGATACAACAGGAGAAGTAGGAACAGTTGTCACTTGGTTTGAATTACAAGGCGGTGGTGGTGGCGGTTCTTCACAAGCCACAAATATGACATTTGAAAGAATTACTCCCGCGAATATCGTAACTACCGTTGGTAGCGTAGAAACAAATGGCATTATTATCTACGCTTCATTTTCTGATTATGAAACTGGCGGTGAGGCTGTTTCTGCTACATATTCAATCAAAGTAGGAAATAATGTTGTTAAAACTGGTACCGCAATTCAATGTAAGGATAGTAGCGGAAATCAATTATATGACGAGGACAGTAATCCTATTTACAATGTTTTTGATGTTACTGAGTATTGCTCAACTGGTACTCAAACAGTAACAATTTCAATAACTGACGAATATGGAAATATGATTATCCGTAGATGGACGGTGCAGATTATTGATATTAGTATCACAAGTATGTTTGATGATACTTATTCAAGAGTTGCCGGTTCAACTATTAATTTCACATATACTCCATATGGAGCTACATCAAAAACGGTTCATTTTGTTTTAGATGGTGTTGAGATTGGAACGGTAACGACAAATAGTTCCGGCACACAATCAACTTATTCTATTGCTTCAACATATACAACTTATGGGGCGCATTTCCTTGATTGTTATATTACTGCGACTGTTGACGGTGTGCCGATTACTTCAAATCACATTTACAAGGATATTATTTGTTATGCAAATGACGGCGAATTGCCGATTATTGGTTGTATTTATAGATATGATAGATACGGCACTGTTCAAATGAATGAGTATAGCACTTTGAATATCCCATATACCGTTTACGACCCAAGTACAAGTTCTCCCGTTGTTACATTGTCTGTCGATGGCACGGTGGTTAATACTCTTACGCTTTCTTCACATAGCAACACTTGGGCGTTTAAGGGAAGTGAAGTTGGAAGCCATACTCTTACTATTGCTTGCGGCTCAACCTCAGTAACAATCACTGTGAATGTAAATGATTTAGGTTATGATATTAGTCCTGTTACTACTGGTCTTGCTTTTGATTTTGACCCAACGGGAATTACAAATAGCAGCTCAAATAGATTATGGCACGATGCCAACGATAACAGTATT
Organism: Ruminococcus sp. YE282; assembly: GCA_900101355.1. GTDB lineage: Bacteria > Bacillota > Clostridia > Oscillospirales > Acutalibacteraceae > Ruminococcoides > Ruminococcoides bromii_A. Next base: position 107,230 of record FMUV01000001.1, on the reverse strand, counting down.
GCCCTTTCCGTTTCTGAGAACTTCGATTGGGATAACGGTGGTTATCAAATTGATAGTGTAACTGGCGAAAGTTACTTCCTTGTTAAAGCAGGAACAAGGGCTACAATCTCATACAATCTGTTCGGAACTAACCCGAAATATGACGGTGCGGAATTTAAGTTGGTTTTCAAAACTGGTAATGTTCGTGATACTGAAACAACATTTTTGAGTTGTGTATCTGATAATATCGGTCTTAAAATGGATGTTCATTCCGCAACGCTTGCAAATAGCGTTAATGTTGCTGACCCATTATGGATTCCTTATAGTGAGGAAGATATTATTGAGTTTGAGTATAATATTAATCCAAGTATTAACGGTTTAACCTACAATCCTTTGATTATGACATATGAGGACGGCGTTCCCTACAAGCCCGCACCTTATTCAAGTGGTACATTTAATACCCTTACGGGAGAATGGAATGGCGGCGCACAGTTACACCAAGATACCCCCGTGCCGATTACTATTGGTTCTGACGATTGTGATGTATATATTTATCGTATGAAGGCATATAGTGTTTCACTTTCTGATTCACAAATTCTCGATAACTTTATTGCCGATGCAAGAGATTCTGAAACAATGGTTAATAGGTATGTAAGAAATCAGGTTTATGATGATGGTGCGCTTACGCCTGATTCGGTGGCAGAGGCTTGTCCTCAACTTCGCGTAATCACTATTGACGCGCCATATTTCACAAATGATAAAGATGAAAAAGTGCCGAATACAACGATAGGATATATGTATAAGGATGGCGATTCTGTTCTTGAAAATTGGAAAGCCGTTAATTGCAAACACTCTGGACAGGGTACAACTTCTAATGACTATGGTTTTGCCGGCAGAAACTTAATGCTATATATGAACGACGATAACACCGTCATTACTCTCGGTGATGATACAACGACCGTAGAAAAGGTTGCATTAACATATAACGGTCAAAATCCGACATCTATCCCTAACAACGTGTTTAATGTTAAGGTGAATATTGCTTCTTCTGAAAACGCTAATAACGCATTATTAGCAAAGAGATACAATGATTATCTGCCTTACAAAATGCCTGCACAAAAGAGGGATAGTAGAGTTAAGAATACAATGGAATTTGTTAATTGTGTTATATTCATTAGAGAGAACGACCCTGATTTATCAAGCCATAGAGAATTTCAAGATACGAAATGGCATTTTTATGCTCTTGGAAATATTGGTGATGCAAAGAAAACCGATAAGACAAGGGTAAATGACAAGAACGACCCGAAAGAATTTGTAATTGAAATTAAAGACAATGGTAAACCTAACTCTGGATTTAATACAGGAACAGGTTCATACCCCATTTCTGGCTCACAATGGGCTGCGGGTAATACAGCATATGATTCACTTTATAATAATTGGGATAGTTCTTTTGAGTTCCGTTATACAAAAGCAGATTATGACCCCAAGAATAACATTACAAGTGTACAAGCCGAAGCCAACAAACAAAAATGGCGCGATTTCTATGAGTGGGTTATTACTGTATCTGACGCTAATTTCCCGACCGAACTTGGTAATTGGTTTGTTGTTGATTCTGCTTTGTATTACTATCTATTCACACACCGTTACACAATGATTGATAACCGCGCTAAAAACTCATTTTGGCATTGGAGTAAGGTTTATATTACCGAAGCCGAAGCCGCTGAAATGGGAGAAACAGAAGCAAGTTACTACACTGTTGATAATGCAAAGGCAGCCATCAACGAGGGTTATCGCTTTGAAATGTGGGGTTATGACTTTGATACTGCGCTTGGTATCAATAACTCCGGTGTAATGAGTGAACAGTATCGTTATGGTAAAGAAGATACTGATTACAGAAGTGACGGAGATTCTACATCGGGTTATTTATTTAACGAGGCTACGAGCGTATTTTGGTGCAGACTCCGCGATTTAATGCCTGCGGAAATTGCAAATATGTATCAAACTGTTGCAACAAACAAGAGTAGTGCTTGGGATGCCGAACATCTAATCAATGAGTTTGATAATTGGCAATCACAATTCCCCGAAGAAATTTGGAGATTAAATTACGAAAGAGAATACACCCGTACATATCAATCTGGCGTGGACAGATTTATGACCCAAATGATGCAGGGTAGAAAGAAATATCACCGTAGACAATGGGAGCGTGACCAAGCTCCATATTTCGGAACAAAATACGGATTAGCATATTACAAGAATACAGACCGTATTTCGTTCAGATGCAATCAGCCTATCTTCGAGGTTGATAGCAGCCGTATATTTGGAAATCAAACAACGGCGAATACTTATCTTGCTTCATCAAGCGCCGCTGTTGACCAAAATGTAAAAATTAAGCAGAGTGATAATGCTTACAAATTGTTTGTTATTAAGTCTGTTAATGGTTCGCTTACATATATTCCTATTGTTGAACCAAATTATGATTTAACTATTACGCCATATTCCGACTTGTATCTAACCGCCGAATTTGGTAACGAAGGTAGTACAACAGAGCAAGTTGCAATTAGAGCTAAAGCTGGGCAATCATATACTATTGAATGTCCTGCCGGAAGAAATATGAGTAATACTATGGTTAAGATTTACTGCGGTTCACATATTCAAGAGTTGAGCGACCTTTCGCCGTGCTATATCGAGGATAACGATTTTAGTAAAGCCACTAAACTTCGTAAATTAATTATCGGTAATGATACTCTTGGATATAGAAGTTATATCACAGCATTAGCTTTGAGTAATAACCCGATTCTTGAAGAATTAAATATTGAAAATTGTAATACTTTCACAGATGCTTCTATCGACCTAACAAATTGCGGAAATCTTGAAAAGTTCTATGCAAGTGGAAGTAATATTACAGAAGTGTTGTTTGCTAATTACGGAAAAGTAAATGATGTTGAACTACCGACTTCTATGAGTTCAATTATTATGAGGAACTTGAATAATCTTGAAGATGAGAATTTTGATATGCCCTCATATAGCAGTATGCGTAGCGCGACTATTGTTAATGGTATTCTTGATACCAAAACTCTTATGGGCAATCTTGCGGGTTATCTAAATTATCTGTATTTAACAGGATTTGATTGGACTTTTTCAGATGTTGATTTTACTTCTCCGCAGGATTTCTTAATCGAAAAACTCTATACAATCACTAACGTTACTCTAAAGGGTACGACTAGAATTGACAGAATCCCATATAGATACGTTCAAAAGTATCACGAAAAATGGGGAGATGATTTCGTAATTGATGCAACACTTGTTGTTCCTGAGTATAGTATCACATTCTTGAATGACGATAAAACCCCAATTTTATCGAATACAGATAATACTCCATATGTAGAATGGGTTGATGGAGAAAGTGCGACATATAATCCAATTACAGAAGGATATGTTAATACTCCTACAAAAGCAAGCTCTGCGAAATATGATTACACATTTAGTCATTGGGCTACATTTGTAAACAATACTGTTGGCGGAGAATATACTTTTGGGCGCGTATTATCTTCTAATATTACTTTGATTGCTGTTTATACAAGTACATTGAGAACATTTACTGTTAATTGGTACACTTCTCCTGTTAATTCAAATATTACCTCTGGAAAGTGGAACTCAAAAAGTAATAGTGCAAACAAAACATTGTTGCACACTGAAACAAACGTTCAATATGGCGCGGAAATTTCTTATGATGCTTTGCAAAAAGTTGTTTGTAGGAATGTTTCTTCTGGTAATGTAACTTATATGGAAAGTTATGTATTTTCTTCTTGGAGTGATTCTACTGGTAGTATCACAGAAGATACAAATGTTTATGCAGTTTGGGATTACGCTAAAATATATAAGAATAGCGATAATCTAATCCTCGAAGATATGATGGGTAACAGGAAAACGCTGAATAATATGACGACTGCTGAAATTGCAGCGGTTTGTGCTAACGGCGAAGCTACTACTTTCTTTGATGATAAAGATTATTTTGACTTTATTATGGGTCACGATTATACTTTCTCAAATGTCAATGAAGAAGTCCTTGTTCCGCTTGGCGAAGAATTACATTTGGATGGATTAACTGCCGTTATTCCAACTGACGGTCAAGGTAATCAAATTAAATTATTCTCCGCAGATGCGCCATCATTCACTATGGCTATTGATTATCAATTCGCAAATGATGCTAATGATTATGCTCCGGCAGATAAAAAGACATTGGTTTCTTGTTTTGAAAATCCAGACAATGGCAATGACGGATTTGCTTTGAGGTATAATTCTAATAAAGCAAATATTCTTTGGGGAGATAAAAACCAAAATGTCACAACCTCACTTAATAGAGATATGGTTGTATTACGTCACGTTCAAGGTAGCAATGAATTGCATATATATGCTTTTAATGGCGGCACAGTAGATGCTAATAACTATTCAGATGATGTTGTTACTGCAACTCTTACAAGAACGTCATTCAGCAATACAAATGCTCCGCTTGTATTTGGCGGTATTGCAGAATACGACTCTGAAAATGAAATATATTCTGCTACAACTAATTCTACATATATTGGTGCTGGCATTATTTATTGGTGCAAGATTTGGTATGATGATTTAGGCGATACCGTCGCAAGAAAACTTGCTTCTTGGACACGTGACGAAGATAGACAGGAATATTTTGAAGTTCAGTTAGACTCGGCGGGAACTCTATTCGGAAGTCCTTATATTCTTTCTGATTCTTCAACAAGAGCTAATGCTTCATTCGTTTCAAATAATCTAATGAGATATTTACATAGAATGAATGTCGATAATGTAAATGTCGGCGGTTGGGGTGGCAATACTTCAACAGAGGCAAAATATCAAGCTTCAATGCACTACTTTATGCAACATAAATTTTATCCTGCTATTCCAGATGAGATTAGAAGTCTTATTGCGCAGGTTAAAGTGCCATCTACGGAAGGTAATAGGTCAACTAATGTCACGAATTATGATAGTTATGTTTATATTCCTTGTTATAGAGAAGCCATAGATAATAACGAGACAAAGAATACCCCATATGTTTCTGAGGGTAGTTTTATTGGTTGGAACACTACTCAAATGCGTAGAGTATGTTTCAGAGATGTTATTACTCTCGATACATCATTACTTGCAAATGGTAATGCTAAACACACGGGTTCAAGCGAGCCGATTTTTGGTCAGAGCAAGGGATTTTACGATGCGGACAATAATCCAAATGGAGTTAGTGAATATGATGTTTGGTATATTGATAACAGTAATGCTTGTAGGATTTATTTATCCGCGCAAACCATAAGGAAGAAGAACCTATCGCCTATCACTTGGATTACTCAGGGAACAGAGCGTGTCGGTGGTTGGATTAGCGCGTACACCTATTGGTTGCGTTCCCCGGATACTGGTTACGCCCACGCCTTCTGGAGTGTGGGCAACTATGGAGTTACCTCCCCCAACACCGCGAACCTCTGGAGTGGCGTGCGCCCCTGCTTCTCATTTTATGTGGCTACCACAGAATAAACTATTCATTAAACCCTACAAATCTGGCGGTAACTTGCTTACCGCTTGTAGGGTGTTATTGTGTATGCCAAAAGGAGAAATATTATGAGCGTAATTAAAGCTAAACGACATATAGCAAAGAGCGAGTTTGAACAAACATTCTCGCTCTTTTATGCTGATTCGAGACGATTATTGTCAAAAGCTTCCAAAAGGCGGAAAGATTTTATTTGTCCAAAAATTATATGGTTAAACAATTCAATCTATAATGATTTAATGATAGTACAATTAAATCTTTTTGCAAAACAGAAAGATAAAAAAGATGAGAAGCAAAAGCGAATAAAATACGCATTAGAAAAAATAGAAAATTTCGAAAAAGCGATTATGGTGTATTCTAATATTATGTCATTACCTTTTGATAAACAGTGTAGGTGGTGCGACCCATTAAATAAAGAAATTGCATTACTAAATGGTATGATTGAAGATGATAATGATAAATCCGATTTTAGGGTTAAAGTGCTTGATTGGGAGAAAATGAATAAATTTCAAGTATTAAAAAATATGTGTGCATTACATAGGTATGTTCACGGAAAAGCAATTAAAGCGAAAAATTTTTTAGATAATGGTGAAACGCCTTTAATTATCGAATTAATTGATGAAGCATTTTATAATACAATGACCGCAAGCACTTTCTTCCCAAAAACAAAAGAAGAATATCAAAACAGGAAAAACAAGTTAAAAAGAGCATTGCATTGTTTAGATGAAATTCAAAGACCAATGTTGTCGTACTTTAACACTATGGGATATAGTGATAGAGTAATGAGGGAATGGTCTGAATTATTAAATGATGAAATTAAGTTATTAAAAGGTTTGCAGAAATCCGATAAAAAAGCGATTTTGTAAACTTTCTTAATATAAAAATTGGTTAAATTCTATATTAGCGCGAACAACTATTGGTTGCGTTCCCCGAATACTGGTAACACCAACAACTTCTGAAATGTGAACAACAATGGAGTTACCAACAACAACAACGCGAACTCCTGGAGTGGCGTGCGCCCCTGATTCCCATTCATAAGTAGCAATGTATTATGTGTGAATTAAGAATCTTTATTCTTTTTGAATTTTTATTAATTCTTTGTGAACTAGTATTGATTTATTGAATTGAGAAGGAGAGTTTAACCCTCTATCTAATGATAGTAAATTATACGTTTTTGTGTTTAACAAAAACTCGCTATGGTGGCGATTCGTTACGGTTGAGCGGAACGCTTCTTGCATAGATAAGCACTTGCTGAACTTATTTTTATGCTCAACTATGTTAGCTAGTTTCAGCAAAATATATCAGGCTAAACGAAGGAAAACCAGAAAGGTAGGTAATATTCTTGAATCAACAAGAAAGAATTAGAGCAAGGATTGAACGTGACAAAATTCGTAGAGCAGAAAAGAAAGCCGCACGAGTTAAAACTATAAAAGCAGATGATTATGATAAAGTAATGACTATGCAACATTATTATAATTCAATAAAGAAATATAGAAAAGGTGTTATGTGGAAAGGCAAACCGCAAAAATACTGCCAAACTTCAATGACGCAAATATCTAAAACGCTGGACTATATAGATAATTATAAGTTGCCGCCATTAGAGAACACCTCTCATATTACTTTATTTGAAAGAGGTAAAGAACGAATAATCACACCTATACAATTTAGTGATAGGATTACTCAGCGTGTTATTTGTGACTATTCGATGATACCTATGATAAGACCGACTTTAATTTATGATAATGGAGCGAGTACCGAGGGAAAAGGCGCTGATTTTGCTCGAAGAAGGGCAGAAAATTTTTTAAGAGAATCTATTAAAGATTATGGTGAGGATTTTTATATCCTCACTTTTGATTTTAAGAGTTTTTTCGATAGTATTCCACATTCAACTTGTTATAATGTTCTCAATGAATATTATGAAGATAAGCGCATCGTTAATCTTATTATGGAAGTTGTAAAATCATATCAAAGACCAGATTTATTGAAAATCAAAAATAATGCAGAAAGAGAATTTTCGTTAAAAGCTCTTGAAAATAATCAAATGAAAGGTATTTGCCTCGGAAGTCAAATATCTCAAATCCTTGCTTTAGTAGTTCCAAATAAATTAGACCATTATATCAAAGACAAACGAAGTATGAAACGTTATGTAAGATATATGGATGACGGAATAATAATTCATCAAAGTAAAGAAGTTTTACAAGAATTATATAAAGGTATGAAAGAAGTGTGTGATACATTAGGATTAACCTTTAACGAAAAGAAAACAAAAATTGTAAAAGCAACAAAAGAATTTTCTTTTCTAAAAATAAAATATCGCGTTGTTGGAAAACGTCTTGTGAAAACACTGGTAAGAAGTGGGATAGTTAGAATGAGAAGAAAACTTAAAAAGTTCAAAATAAAAGTCGATAATGGCGTAATGGAGTTGGACGATGTGTATAATTCAATGCAATCGTGGTTGGCACACGCCAAATTAGCTCAGTCTTACCACACAGTTAAAAGTATGTTAAAGTTATATGATGAATTATTTGGCGGTTATAAAATAACTAAAACGTATTTTAGAAAATTAAAACAAGGAGGGTTGAGTGATGAAATATTACAAGGTGATAAATGGGCAGTTTTTCGTTGGGATAGCAACGACTTCGGAACTTCGGAAGATACAGTTGCGGCATAATATTTTAATATCTTGTACCGAGCAAGAAGCTGAATGTATTCAAATTGAAGATAATTATTATCACGCAGGTTGGATGAAGGTTGTTCGAGAAGATATTGGTGCAATTACAGCCGATGTTATTGAGATTGATAAAGAAGAATATGACGAACTATATGAGTTGATTGAACACGATGAAGAAATTGAGCCATATCCCGAGCCAGAGCCAAGCCCCGAGTCAGAACCAGAGCCGGAAGATATTACAGTAGCATATGCAAAGAAACTAAAACTCAAAGATATGAGCAATACTTGTAACAATATAATATTTGCAGGAATTGATGTGGTTCTTTCTGACGAGGAAACACATCATTTTTCTTTAACGGAGTACGACCAACTAAATCTGTTCAAGTTAGAAACTTTGGCACGTTCTAGTCAAGAAGTATTACCTTATCACGAAGATGGAGAATTATGTAAATTCTATCCCGCCGTAGATATTATTGCGATAGCAAATGCCGCAACACAATACATTGCATATCATACAACATATTTTAATAGCCTCAAGGCTTATATTAATTCCTTACGTTCACTGAACACTATTAGTAGGGTCACTTATGGTATGGATATACCCGAAAAATATCAGTCTGATGTTTGGAAGGAAATAAATAGAAATGATGAAACTTAAAATGATATTCAAATATGTCGTCTTGTTCTTAATTGGCGGGGCGACATATTTTTGCATTGAAATGTTGTGGCGCGGTCATAGCCATTGGACTATGTTTATTGTCGGTGGAATTTGTTTTATATTTTGCGGCGGAATCAACGAATGGTTTGATTGGGATATGCCATTATGGAAACAAATGCTAATATGCTCAGTTGGTATTACTGCAATAGAATTTTTGGCAGGTGTGGCAATTAACCTAATATTCAAACTGGAGGTGTGGGATTATAGCAATCAACCATTTAATATCTTAGGGCAGATTTGCTTATTATATTCTTTTCTGTGGTTTTTGCTATCTCTTTTAGCTATTGTTGCAGACGACTTTCTGCGATATTGGTTGTTTGATGAAGAAAAACCGCATTATAAAGTGAGGCGATAAATTGCATTATTTATATTTTTATATTAATCACGCAGGAACTATTATATATATTGGAGAAACCAATGATATTCAGCGCAGAAATAATGACCATTTGAAAAAGGAATATTGGGCTGATGAAATAGCTGGTATTTATATCGCAAAAATAGCAACTCAATATTTAGCAGAAATATATGAAGGGTTTTTGATTGATAAATATAATCCAATACACAATGAGCAACATCCTTCAAAATGGCTATCATATTATGGTAATTGCGAGGATGAAACTTCTAAAATCAATTATATTTTTATTGCAAAAGATATTTTGCAAAAATTTAGACCAATGAATACATATGGGTTTTTAGAATCATTGTATTACCAAGATAAAAAAACATATTTATTGGTTGCAAAAGAATTATTATGAAATAAGGTGATTTTATGAAATACCTAACGAATGATAAATATGCAGCAGGGTTAGAGAAGATAAAGAGAGAGAATCGCCAAAAACTATTGAAGCGCAACTTGCGGGCGGAAAAATTAAAATATAAGAAAAAAATCCACATAGAAACAAGTAAGTTGATTGCGATTTACTTGTTTATTTTATTAAATGCCATTGTAGTTTATGCAATGATTTCAATGTGGAAATTTGCCGACCTTTCATATCTCGGAGTTCTTATTACAGACATCGCCGCGCAAATTCTAATCTACGGAATCTATTGTATGAAAGCATACAAAGGTAAAAAATCAGAAGAAGAAATGAAATTTAAGAGAGAGAAGTTCGGAACACTTAACGATATACTTTCGGCGGAAGTTGATTGTCAAGAGCCTGTTCCGCTCAAAAATGGTGACATTCTCACCGACAGAAATGAATATGACACGGAGGAATAAAAATGTTAAACGGTATTCAGAATTTTTTACAGTTTATCAATGATAACTGGACAGCAATCTTTATTATTATTTCGTTAATTATCGCTATTGTTCAAAAAGCGCGGAGTTATTTCAATAAATCAAATATCGAGAAAATTGAAGTTGCTAAGAAACAGATTTCGCAGGTCGTTCTAAAACTGATTACGGAGGCGGAATTGGATTACACCGAATGGCAAAAGTCTGGCTCTATCAAGAGGTCACAAGTAATTCAAAAGATTTTCGCGGATTATCCCATTCTTGCAAAAGCCGCCGACCAAGAAAAAATCATTGAATTTATTGATGAAGCAATTAATTCTTCCTTAAAAGAACTCCGCAACATTGTGGTGGAAAATACAGAGGGACAAAGTGATAATATCAACCAATAAATTGTCTTGCTAATCCGGCAAGGCTCTTATTTTTTTAATAAAAAGGAGATGGCAATTATGGCAATTACAGCAAATCAATTAATTACAACTGCTAAGAAATTACAAGGCTACAAAGCGACTGCTTATTCTTGTACACCTAACAACTGGTTCTATGGTTATAATGTTGGCGGCGACGTAGCTTGGTGCGCGGCAACTGTTTGCTATTGGTTCAACCAAGCGGGTGCAAGTAATTTAATTCCCGTAAAATCCGCAAACTGCGGCGTTCTCGCAAGAGGTTTCTATGACAAAGGGCAATTAGTCAAGAGCGGATATAAGGCTGGCGACGTAGTGTTTTTCCACTGGTCTAATGACTCAAGTTCAAGCGTTCCCGGTGTTTACACTCTTGACCACGTTGGTATCATCATCAGCGCAAATAGCGACGGTACATACACAACAATCGAGGGTAACACTGGTAGTTCCGCATATGGTGAGTGCTTAGTGCGTACAAGATATTCATATCAGATTTCTTGCTGCGGTCGTCCGAAATATGATTCTTCAAATTCCGGCGGAGGTTCATCAACAAAGCCTTCAACAAATACAAGTAAACCTAATATCTATTTTCAGGTTTGTACCGCCGAGGATGGTTGGCTACCTGTTGCTAAAAATGCAGGAAGTGCAGGAAAAGATGGACACGCAATCACCAAAGTAGCCGTTAAGGTAGATAAAGGTTCTGTTTGGTATCAAGCTCACGTTAAAGGCGGTGGCTGGCTCGGCAAGGTGACTGGCTGGAACTATAAAGAACCCGTCAATGGATATGCAGGAAACGGCAAACCGATTGATGCTCTGAAAGTTTATTATACAACTCCCGACGGTATTAGAAGCACTGGTACTTACTATTGTGCTAAATATAAGACAAGCCCAATCAACGCTTCAACTTACTATGATTGGCAAATCGACACCGACACAGATAACGGACAGGACGGCTATGCAGGAGTATTTGGCGTGGCAATGGATAAATTATGTCTTTGCTTGGTTTAATTGAGGTGAGAATATGAGCATTAAGGGAACTAAAGGTGTAGATATTTCTTATGCACAAGGCGACATTAATATGTCAAAAGTTAAAAACGCTGGATATGGATGGGTTATGATTCGGGTCGGTCAAGGCACAAGAATTACAGATAATCAATTTGCAGCCAACGTAAAAAAGGCGGAGCAACTTGGTATGCCGTGGGGTGTATATCTTTTAACAGAAGCAACAACAACGTCTGAGGTGCAAGCGGAAGTAGCGTTCGCTGATAAACTAATTAAACAACAGATAGCTAAAGGATATAAGCCAACTTTGCCTATCGCCATTGATATTGAAGAAGCTGGATTCAATAGTTGGGAGTACACTCCATCAATCATTACTAACACCGCGAAAGTTTGGGTAGAAGGAATGAAAAAGTTAGGTTACTATCCAATGATATATACTGGCTATTATGACATTCGTGATTATCTTTCAAAGTCTGTCGTAAATAGTTGTGACATTTGGCTCGCAGAATGGGGCAGATACCCCGATTACACTGAGGATAATTTAGGAATGTGGCAATATGGCGGAGAAACAAATCTTATTGAGAGCAATAGTATTGCTGGCGTTGGTGTTATCGACAAAGACAAGGCTTATAAAGATTATCCGACCATCATTAAGAATGGTGGTTATAATGGTTGGTCAAAATCTTCTGGCGGCAATGATACGCCTACGCCTACTCCTATGCCAAGTGTAGATGTGCCTATTATCTATACGCAAGGTGTTACAAACGGCAAATGGCTTGGTGTAATTAAAAATGGTGCGGATTATTCTGGCATTTTTGGAAAAGCTCTCGTTGCTTTTGCGGCTAAAGTTACTAAAGGCACTATCGAATATAGTGTACACGTCAAGGGCAAAGGTTGGCTCGGCAAGGTAACTGGATTCAATTATAAAGATTATAATAATGGTTATGCCGGCGACGGAAATCCCGCACAAAAAGGAAATGCTATTGATGCAGTGAAAATGTATTACAAAACCCCTTCAGATGTTGTAAATAAGTTTGGCTATTATAGAGTAGCATACAGGGTTCATCTGCTTGGCGGCGGCTGGCTCGACTGGCAATACGACACTGAAACCACAAATGGACAAGATGGATATGCAGGAATATTTGGAAAAACTATTGATGGTATTGAAGCAAAATTAGTTAAGTAAAATATGTAAGGAGATAAGCCAATGGAAAGTTACCAAAATACGCAGAATGTATGGGATTTTCTGTCTGGCATACCGATTGGAACGATAGCGGCGTGGGTTATTGTAATCTGCGCCATTATCGGCTTCCTTTGTGCTGTGATAATAAAGCTATACAAAGCGTTTGAGAAGTACAAGGAAGTGAAAGATATGAATGAGAAGTACAAAAACACATTAGAACAACAAGGTGAACAGCTTAATGAAATATCAGGCAAAGTTGATAAATTGTTGGGTTGTCTGGAAGTTCAGAGAAAAATCAATTATAAGCAAGTCAGATTAAGCATAGTTAGAATTTGTAACGAAGCTATAGACAAAGGTGAAATCTCTGCAACACAGCATAAATCTCTAATGGAAATGTATGACGAATATATAGAAGCGTTTGCTGATATGAAGCCAAACGGTTATGTACACCAGCTAATTAATATGGTGAATGATAAAGACCGTGTTGTGATTATCGGCAAAATTGTTGAATAAAAATAAGGGTTATAAGATTTAATAGTCTTATAGCCCTTATCTTTTTGCGTTAGGTAATGGTAATAGTAAAGAATATTATCAAATTTGTATTTCAGTATGTGGTCTAATCTATCCAGCAAGGGACCGGAGATTTTATTCAGATACCTTCTTATCTTCACGTCCGAGCAGCTGCATTTATGGGTTTCATCTCCAAAATACCCACAAGGACAGGGATTCATAGCCGCTACCACCATAATTGAACACGGATAGGTGCAATTTTGTCCCGAACGGGAAATTGTGATTTGTCCGTCCTCTATCGGTTGGCGCAAGACCTCAAGTGCGGCACGCGAAAACTCCGGCAGTTCATCAAGAAACAAAACTCCGTTATGAGCAAGCGACACCTCGCCGGGTCTAATTGTGCCCGAACCTCCTCCGCCAAGACCGACAGGCGTTACAGTATGATGAGGAGAACGAAACGGACGTGTTGTTATCAATCCGTCACGGTGGAGGTTACCTGCAATTGAATGTATCTTGGTTGTTTCAATCATTTCTTCAAAAGTCATATCGGGAAGAATTGACGGCACACGCTTTGCAAGCATACTTTTGCCCGAGCCGGGCGGACCTATAAGCAGGATATTATGCCCACCGGCAGCAGCAATTTCAAGTGCTCTTTTTGCCTCAAATTGCCCCTTAACCTGAGAAAAGTCAGGAAAAAATTCATTTGAATTCACTTCAACTGCGGTTTCTGCCGACACAGGAGAATAGTTTTCGGGATGATTGAGCATATCTTTCAGCTGAACAACATCCTTAACAGGATAAGCGTCTATCCCATGAACGACAGAGGCTTCGCTGATATTTTGAAAAGACACATAAATGCGCTTAATTCCACATTCACAAGCCTTTATTACCATAGCGAGAACTCCGTTGATTCCACGTAATTCTCCGCTTAATGACAGCTCGCCTATAAAAGCACAATCAGAAAGATCAGCGGTAATTTGCCCTGTTAGTTTCAGCAAATTCACCATAATCGGAAGATCATATATCGGGCCTTCCTTTTTTATATCAGCCGGAGCAAGATTAAAAGTAATGTGGGCGGACGGAAGCTTAAAACCGCAATTTTTGAATGCGCTTTTTACTCTGTCACGGCTTTCCTTTACTGCGGCGTCAGGCAATCCTACCATGTCAAATGCAGGAAGTCCAAGTTGTATTGAGGATTCAACCTCAACTTTATATCCGTCAATACCGTTTATTCCAAAACTGTTACATTTTACAACCATATTTTCCTCCAAAAACATAGTTTAAAATTTGAATATTACATTTTAAAATCGAATATAAAAAAATTATACCATTATTTCACATTGTTTACAATTGACACAAACGCCGAAAATCCCCCTTAATCTTATAAGATATGCATAAATAATCTGGAATATTTTTTGCATTTTTACAGAAAATACAAAAAATATTGACAATCAAGTCATAATACTATATTATCATATATAGATGTTTGGTTGTGAGGTGAGTGTATGGGAGTATCAAATTCTCCTTACTCCTCACTTACGGACAACGAGCTTGCAATTCTTTCCAAAAACGGAGACGACAGAGCTTTTGACGAGCTTTCAATACGTTATCTCGGTACTATTCGTTTTATTGCCCGAAAATACTCAGCCCGGGGTTATGAACAAAACGATTTTGTGCAGGAAGGCTTGCTTGGGCTTCTTTATGCGTGCCGAACGTTTGATGAGGCAGGCGGAGCAAGCTTTAAAAGCTATATGGCAACGGTTGTTGAACGCAGATTTGTTTCTATAATCAGAAGAAGCAACACCCAAAAGGCTGTGCCTGATTCTGCGCTTGTTCAAATTGAAAATCTTGGCGAAAGCATTGAAGACACTTCATTAACGCCTGAAGAACTCATCACAATGAAGGAACACCTTAACCTTGTTATCAAGAGGCTTAAAGCTGTTTTGTCAAAACGTGAATATGACGTACTTATGCTTTATGCGGGCGGAATGAGCTATCACAAAATTTCCGACAAGCTTAAAATTGACGAAAAGTCCGTTGACAATGCGCTTTGCAGAGCACGCAGGAAGATATGCAGCGATAATATGTCCTGAAAAGTATAAGCGGTGCAACTCCGCACGGGGCAACAAATCTATTTTTATTTTATACCAAAGAGAGGTAAAAACCAATGTACGAAGACAAGACACTCATTTGCAAAGAATGCGGAAAAGAATTCGTTTTTACTGCAGGAGAGCAAGAATTTTACGCTGAAAAAGGTTTTGTAAATGAGCCGCAGCGTTGCAAAGAATGCAGACAGGCACGCAAGAACGCTGCAAAAGCAGGTCGTGAGTATTACGAAACAACCTGTGCTGAATGCGGCGGTCCTGCAAAGATTCCTTTTAAGCCTATGGAAGGCAAGGAATATTACTGCAGTGAATGCTTTGCAAAGAGAAAAGCAGAGGCTGAATAATATTTAGTATTATAATTTATTAAGTCATTAAACTATAATAAATTTGCTCTGTACACGGTGAGGCTCTTCCTCACCGTGTTTTTACTTTTACACTTTTACTGAATTTTTCAAAAAAGAAGTCCACCCTAATTCGATGAATTAGGGTGGACTTCTGGCGGAGGACAAGGGATTTGAACCCTCGCGCCGCGTTAGCGACCTACTCCCTTAGCAGGGGAGCCTCTTCACCACTTGAGTAATCCTCCGTGCGGCAAAGTGTATAAAATAAAATGGCGGAGAGGAAGGGATTCGAACCCTTGGTCCCTCGCGGGATCACTAGTTTTCAAGACTAGCTCCTTAAACCACTCGGACACCTCTCCGTATTTGCACTGTCTGTCTCAGCAAGGAATATTATATCACAAGTGATTTGCTTTGTCAATACAAAAATTCATTTTTTTAAAACTTTCTTGACAAAGACGGTTATTTAATATAAAATAAAGTCATTGTAACAGTTTAATTGCAGTTATGTTTCCGTAGCTCAGCAGGATAGAGCATCCGCCTCCTAAGCGGAAGGCCAGCGGTTCGAATCCGCTCGGGAACGCCAGGAAACGCCGAAAGTCCTTGAAAACAAAGACTTTCGGCGTTTCTTTTTTGCTTTTATAATATGTTTATTGACTTTAGTCTAAATACTGATTACCGCATAGTGTTATGAATAACCAAAATCGGTGCGTAACATTAATGGTACAAATCACATAAAACACATTTTATGGGGAGCAGAATTTCAATTGCAAGAAACGCAAAAGTAATAACCGCCGAATATGATGTAATGTTATGGCAAAAAACAATGTACCAACTATACTCTTCACAGAATATTTTTTTAATCAGCCACCATTTAGAGATTTGAAAACGTTACCATCAGATTCGATACATACATTCAAAGCTTGCAAGTCACTTCTTAGGTTGTAGTTTTTGGGACAATTACGGTTGGTCTCATACAGCCATATCTAAAGCTTCAATATTTCCCGACTGAATAGCGTAGATATTACGCTTAATATTTTTGTAGTCCCAATTCCACCATTGCAGGGCTTCGAGCTTCTCAATCGTCGCATCATCAAAACGCTTGCGGATAGCTCTTGCCGGAACACCACCGACAATGGTGTATGTAGGCACATCCTTTGTAACTACCGCACAGGTGCCGATAATTGCACCGTCTCCTATTTTTACCCCCGACATAATTACTGTTTCGTAACCAATCCAAACGTCATTACCGATAATGGTATCACCCTTATTATCCCACGCATCGCAAATGTTTTTCACATAAAGCCCCCACTCATCAAAGAAAATGGGAAAAGTGTAGGTGGCAAGAGATCTCATAGAATGATTTCCGCTTGTAAAAAGAAACTTTGCGCCACACGCAACAGAGCAAAATTTTCCGATTATCAGTATGTCGCCGTTGATCGGGTAGTGGTAAAATATATTATTCTTTGCAAAATTGCAGGTACCGTGTGCAAAATCATTGTAAATTTTGTATTCTCCGACTTTAATATTCGTGCCTGTGATAACATTCTTTAAGTATACCGTCTGCTTATCATGCGGACTGGGATAGATTTGGTTCTCTATTTTGATTTTCTCCCGTTCAAAACAGCTGTCCGGGAAGCTTCAATTTTTCCTTTTTTGGGAAAGTCGCTTCATATTTTTCAAATGCATCTGGATATTTTTCACAGACAAAGTAACCTTCGGGATCCTTATAAGTGCCTGAAATACCGCCCAAGAAATCGGGCATCAGCTCCTTAATAAGAAAGTAGTCCGCCTCCGGATCATCGGCATAGCGAATACCTTTTGTTTTGGCGGGAACGAACCCGGACTTACCGTAAAATAATATATTGCCGGTAATGGCGAGTGCGCCCACTCCCATTTCTTTGGCTTTCTCCATGGAATAATCAAGCAAGTGCTTTCCATAGCCCTGACGCTTATACTTTTGGGCAATACCAATAGGGCCAAAAGTCATAATCGGTACCTTTCTCCCATCATCACAATCAATTTCCGAGCGCACATAGATAACCTGCCCAATCAGTTCACCATCAAGTTCCATAACAAAGTCCGGTTCAGAAACAAAAGCCGGATCTTTCCGATAGCAATGCAACACATAGTGCTCCATACATCCGGGGCGGTATACATTCCAAAACGCCTCACGCGTCAGGTTTTCAACATTTCTATAATCGTCTTCCGTTTCAAGACGAATCGTTACGTGGTTATCTGTTATTGTTTATCTCCTATCTCTTTTCAATAATTTTATCAATCAACCCATAAGCAAGCGCCTCGCGGGCTGACATATAATTATCACGTTCTGTATCAGCGGCAATCTCCGTGATTGATCGTCCTGTGTTTTCGGAGAGAATACGAGTAAGTCGCCGCTTGGTTTTCAGCATTTGCTCAGTCACAATCTGAATATCCGTAACAGGACCGCGTACAACGTTTCCTCCTATCAACGGCTGATGAATCATAATTTCGGCATTGGGAAGTTCAATTCGTTTGCCCTTTGCTCCGCCTGCCAACAGAAATGCTCCGAAACTTGCAGCTAACCCAATGCAAATGGTAGATACATCGCACTTGATGTACTGCATAGTGTCATAAATTGCAAATCCCGCTGAGACCGATCCACCCGGACTGTTGATATAAAGCTGAATGTCTCTGTCCGAATCCTGTGCTTCCAGAAACAACATCTGTGCGATAATTGAACCAGCGGAGGTGTTTGTCACTTCCTCACCAAGGAAGATAATGCGGTCTGATAACAGCCGTGAAAAAATATCAAAGTTTCTTTCTCCATGACCGGTCTGTTCAACAACATATGGAATAATACTCATATTAATTAACTCCTTATTTTCTTTATTTTCTTTTGGATTTATACAAAACAAGTGAATACCCAGTGCTGCATTAAATCCCGTAGCGGCAAATACGCTAAATCGCTCAATAAAGCCAAAGTAATCGGTAGGCACAATTTTCATACCCATTGCGCCGACAAGCATCATAAAAAGAGCAATTACTGCGCAAATTCCGTATGAACGACAGGACTTACTCTTAACTCCCGCAATGATAATCAACACGAGCGATACAATGGAAAGTAACACCACGGCAACAGTGGTAACCATATGCATAATATCCTGAAATGTACCGGCGTAACCGCTGCTTGAAAGAGGAAACATTCTGTAACCGACAGCCGAAATCCACTCCATCACAGCAAACAGATAAATTCCCGAACGGAGCAGCTTGGTTTTCTGCCCTTGTATGCCGATACAAACAACGGTTGCACATACAACCTCACATACATTATAAAATGCGCTGAGCCGATTCCACAGTGCCAATGATGGGGCGTTGGCTGCGCTCAGATCGCTGACAGCCTGCATCATCCAGTTGTAGCCCGGATAAGCAAGCGGTGCAAAAATCACCGCCGCCGTGTACGAAAGGAAGCTGACAACACCCAACAGCCCCAGCTTTTGTACCAAAGTTTTTTTCATGATTTTCCTCCTAAAAAAAGCGCAGTGCACGACCGCATAAACTGCGGTCAGCACTGTGTCTTTGCGTCTGGCTGATCTATAATTTCTATTTGAAAATTCTGTGCATTGATAATACTCTCTTTTCTGCACTTCGGGCAGAACAAGGGAAAGTGAAGCAATACCGTCCTTTGCAGTAATCGCAACCGTGTTTTTGCGCCGCATATAGGACAAAGCACCCATTTCTCATCAAATGTGCTCATTGATTGCCACCGCTTTTCGGGACGCCGCTATGAACCATGCGAAAAAAAATCCGCACATGCTGCCTAAGCTTTTCCAAACATTCGCTTTCTCTTTCCGGTTGACGGTCACACACGCCGATGAGCGTCAGTACAGGTGCAACATACATCATCGCAAGAGCTTGAGGGTCCTCCGCACAAATCTCGTTGGCTGCAATTAATGCTCGAAAAATGTCTGCGTGGTAGTCAAGCACACGATTTACATAACGCCATGTGTACAACTTTGCCAGTTTTGGAGAACGGAACTGTTCAATAGTCATCATACGGCGAAATTGACGGATAGTTTCGTTATGGAGAGAATACTCGAAAATTTGACGAACTTTTTCAAAAAGAGTATCTTCGGTTATCTCTGCAAAAACAGGAATATCCTGTTTAGCGTTTTGTACATGAATATCAATTCTATCGGTATCTGCTTCATACTGTGCCGCAGTAGATTCCACAATAGCATCAAAAATTGCCTGTTTGCTCGGAAAATGATTGTAAAGTGAAGGTGCTTTGATACCTACCGCCTTGGCAATCTCACTTACGCTGACAGAATCGTACCCCTGTGAGGAAAACAGTTCCAGCGCCTTATTGAGAATTTTCTGCTTTGTATCTTCCTGCTTCATTTCCGTCACCTTGCTAACTAACGTTCGTTAGTTATATTATAATCATTATTTTCAGAATGTCAAGATAATACGCTGCAATGTTCTTTCAGCTCGCAGTCTCTATGAACCTATTTTCCTGAAAACGCACCTGTATTTCAGTATAGATATAGTGCTTTTATTGCCACCAATATTAACTCTTTGAGAATAGCACCACTTCAAAATTTTATTGATACAATTAGTACTTTTGCAACGAAAAGAAGACCTGAATCAACCACGTAACTTGCTTTACCATATACGTTTTTTCCGATTATAGGATGACCTCTCATGTATTTATTCTTTTGATTTCAAAACAGCGGAATATCGCCGTCAAAGTACTTTGCCTTTTCTAAAAGCGGACCCTTTGAGCCCATAGTAAAGGCAATGTTGCTGCTGCGTATAGAGAGTAACCGCATTCCAGGCTCAAGATGTAGAAATGTCATCATTTTTTCCGACAATCTGATTTCACCTGCTTATGTGACGATCGTCCAGCAATACGCTCGTCCTTTGTAAGAGATAAATGTACCTGCAGGGGACTCATGTCGCAAAAGTTTTGGAATTTCGGTTAGAATATGTCCCAGCTTTGAAGGCAGAAGCAGCCCCCTCTGTGTCACGCAAAAACCGCCCGTACTCTTACTCCCGGTAAACAAGTATACCTTTCCTTCCGAAGTGATACTGTACTCCTCCACAGCCCAGGGCGGAAACTATACAAGTCCATCAGGTCGTATTATTGACGCTCCGAAAATAAATTTTCCGCCTCTGCTCATTTGCGGCATATATTCACACCCTCACTGTTTTAGAAAATAACTCTTGAAATCTCCATCGTCACAATTTTCAGTACCGCGCCTCCTGACATCACATAGAACCAAACTTCGCGTGAGTGCTGAGTTTTGGCGATAGGCGTAGCGATGGCAGCAACGATTATCAGCACTGCTCCGACGCAACCTACGATGGTAGGAACACTGATAAGTGAAAAAATTCCCGGCGCACAACTTCCGTCAATAGCGTTCTGTATTGTCTTGTCTAACCCATCACGTGCCGCAGCAAAACAACAAATCACGAGTCCGAAAATCAGCAGAATGACACTTCTGCGCCCCCAATACTGAATATTCGCACGATTAAAAACCGAATAACCTATAAAACCCAACAGGAAAAAAATCATAAGTGTGGTAACCGTTGTCACGGCATTTCCAAAATATAGTCTCATTTTAATATCCCCAATCAATACTGAATGATGATTGTTTTGCACATATCACAGCAGCAAGCTTCTACGCTTGTTCTGCCCCCTACCTTCGGCTCTGTAAGCTTTACAAACCCTTCTGCGTTTTTGGCGTTTTCAAAAGGGCTCGGCACCTCATTTGCAAAGCTTAAGGCTCCGTCTTTACTGCAAAAAAGATACCCATTTCTCATTTCTTTTCCACATTTAGGACACATCATAATAAACTCCTCCATTCTTATTTCTGTGCGTTATACCAAGTCAGCACAGCCTTTAAATTTTCTGATTTTATCCGTTCGCCGTCGTGGAGCATCATATTAAGCATATCGTCCTCCTCAGGCGTGCGATCTTTCTTGGCAGCAAGACTCTTGCCTGCCGTTTTTACCATAATCTCCATCATAAGGCGGTAAATTCCATGCAGCTTTTTCACATCAAAGTTGCCCTGTATGGTGAATAGCGGGATATTTGCGGGAACAGATGTCTTTTTTCTCACGCTGTCAGTCTGTGCACCGTTCTGTCCCATTCCGACACCGCAGACGGCACATACTTTGTATCGCTTGGTTGCGGTGGCATACCCCTTAACAGAGCCTGCCATGATCCAACCCAAATAGATAATCTCTGCTCCGTAAAATACTTTTTTCTTTGCCTCGGCAAGAGAGTATACAGGAAGCCCTGTTTCATAAGCCAGCAGCCTTGCATAGTGCTTTGTGCTGCCGCTATTGCTGGTGTAAATAATTGCGTTCATAAAATCCTCTTTTCAAAAAACAAAACTCAGCGCATGATCGGCTTTGCGATCAGCACTGCGTCTTAGCGTCCGGCTGTCTGGTTTCAACAATAAAATTTTTGGCGTTGATAATGCTCTCGTGTTTACATTTGGGACAAAACAGCGGAAATGATTTCAGCTCTGTTTCAGGTAAGAGCTGCAAGCGCGTTTTTGCTCCGCATATCGGGCATAAAACCCATTGTTTTTCTTCTAAACTATCTTTCATAATGTTGTTCCTGACTTTCTGTACCCGGATTCAATCTTGGCAATAAAACGGTCAATATGGGCGTTAAGCAGCAAGGCAACGGCTTCCTTTTTCTCTGCTCCGTCATAAATACTGTAAAGCAGGAACATCGGTCCGTAAAATTCCAAAGCAAGCTGCATTGCCGACTCATCGGAATCAGTCAGCTTTCGGAAAATCGCTGCCATATACTCGGTAGGGCCGGTAGCAAGATAATCATGATAAAGCTGTGCAAGCTTTGGATCTCGGTATTGCTCAAGCGTCAACATTTTTCGAAAGTTTGCAGAAAAACGTTCTTTCGTCCAATGGTCAAATTGTGCCATACTGTATGCTCTAATTTTTCCGATTGGCGTGTGCATATAGGCTTCTGCAAAGCCGTCCGGTTCCGTTTCAGGCATTTCATATTTTTCAGCACGTTCATAGTCCATCTTGTTCATCCGCTCCACAATGCTATCCAATATTTTCTGCTTGCTTGTATAGTGCTTATACAAAGCACCCTTTGTGATTCCAAGCTGCTTTGCAATATCGCTCATGGAAGTTCCCAAGTAACCACTCTGTGCAAACAGCTCAAGTGCGATTTCTAAAATTCGTTCCTTTGTATTTCCTGCCATATATTCACTCCTTAATTGTATGTAACCGTTCGGTTACTCATCATTATAGTAACCGATTGGTTACTTGTCAAGACTTTTTTTAAATTTCTGTGATAACGGGATACGTGACTTTATATTTCAGGTATTCGTTGTCAAACATCGCCGTAAGATATTTTTATTTCTGAAAATCTGCAAATGGAGCATTACAATCGCAAAAATGAGAAATAGCAGTGGACGAATTTGACCAATACTACATAAAAAAGACAAAAAGCAGAGTAAACAATATAACTAATAAAAAGGTTAAAGTTTAACCGTATCAATGGTAAGTCGTTTATTAATTTTACTTGACAGTTTGTAAACTATAATCTTGAGTAAATACGTATCAAGTATTGCACACAAATGTTAAAATCAATCTCCGACTTTTATGTATATAAAATTGCAACCCAAATTAAAAACTTTGTCGATTTATCCTCCCTATTAGTTTCATTTTTTATTTTCCTGCATAAAATGATTATGCAGACATCTATATACAAAACCGAATTGTATTAATGGTTAAAAACGATTATAAAAATTCAAACAGAATATTTAAATAGGGAGATTTTAAAATGAATTGTTATGACCCAAATGATTATACGAAAACTAACAGACACTGTTGCTGAAACTCGGGCGAAAGCAACACATATGTAACTATACAGGGGCCTATGGGTCCTGAAGGTCCTAAAGGCGAGCAAGGACCGAGAGGCGAACAGGGACCTATGGGTCCAAGAGGAATTAAAGGCGAAACAGGATGTCAGGGTCCGGTTGGTCCTCGTGGACCGATGGGACCTATGGGATACCGCGGACCTCAGGGTGTCAGAGGCGAAGCAGGTCCTAAAGGCGATCCCGGTGTGATGGGAATACAAGGAATACAGGGAAATCCGGGACCGATAGGTCCTAAGGGCGATAGGGGTCCGATTGGCCCTAAGGGCGATGTTGGTCCTCGTGGTCCAATAGGGCCTAAAGGAGAACGCGGTGAGCAGGGTGCGCGCGGTCCTGCCGGAGAACAGGGTCCTGTCGGTGAACAAGGGTCGCAGGGTGAAACAGGTCCACAAGGTATACAAGGCGACTCGGGTTGTCCCGGTCCTCGGGGCGAAAAAGGAGATAAAGGTGATACCGGACCTCAAGGCGAGCAGGGTATCCAAGGCGTTCAGGACGAAAAGGGCGACATTGGACCACAAGGTGAGCAAGGCCCTAAAGGTGACAAAGGCGATATCGGTCCTCAGGGAGAAAAAGGAGATAAAGGTGACACCGGACCACAAGGAGAAAAAGGTGACATTGGCCCACAGGGAGAAAAAGGAGATAAAGGTGACATCGGACCTCAAGGCGAAAGGGGCGAAACAGGTCTGCAAGGTGAACAAGGAATACAGGGTATTCAAGGTGAAAAGGGCGATGTAGGACCACAGGGCGAACAGGGAGAAACGCCTGTAATTACAGTTGCCGAAAACACACCTCTCAGCTATAAGGTTAACTTTAAAACATCAACACAGAATATAACCACCCCAAACCTTATTGCACCGCTTACTGAATATCACATTAACCCTTCAGCAACCGGCAGTACACTTTCAATACCTCTTAAAAATTTGATATTGACTTATCAAAACACCTCAACCACTTCCTTAAGAATCAGCGTTGCTCCTAAAGATACAGCCACCCCGATTCTTACGGATATACGAAGAACAACCATTTATGGCGGCAGAACAATTGAAGTGCTGACTCTGGACAACAGAACCATTTCCTCACGTACAGTACTTGACGATCTTGTTTACAGTCAGTCGCAAGAAGAACACAGCATGAAAATACGCCAGCAGGACCCTACTACATAATTATGGTCCTTATGCGAAATACACTCGTTTATTTCAAACGGCGGCGCAAGAACTTCTGTTTGGATACAATGGAGCGAATATAACGTATATTACGATGTTCCGACAGAATATAACCACTTGATGAACTTATAAAATTTTTCAGAGCATAAAGGGGTTGGCTGATTTCATCGGTTAGCCCCTTATATTTATGACTGTTTTATAATTACGACAGATTAGTCTGTTAATAAATTAAAACACTTTACTTTGACAAATTGCATGTTATAATTTAAGTATATATTTATATACTTAATATTTGCTGTTGGGAGGGAAGCACTTGATTTATACCGTAACGCTCAATCCGTCAATTGACTGCATTGTAAATGTTGACAATCTTATATACGGTTCAACCAACCGTGCCGTTTCTCAAAGCTTTCATTTCGGCGGAAAAGGCATAAACGTTTCTGCCGTACTCTCTCAGCTTGGAATTAAAAGCGTTGCCCTGGGATTTATCGCAGGATTTACAGGCGATGCAATAAAAAGCGGAATCTCCGATAATAATATTACACCCGATTTTATCAAACTGAAAAACGGTTGTTCTCGAATAAATATAAAAATCAGTTCAAGCAAAGAAACCGAAATCAACGCTCCCGGACAAGCTCCCAATACAGAAGAGCTTAAAACTCTGATGCAAAAAATCAGCTTAATAAACGACGGTGATACTTTGGTACTTGCCGGAAGCGTTCCGAAAATGATGGATTATAACATCTATGCCGAAATACTTCGTACTGTTTCGGATAAAAACATCAGGACGGTTGTTGACGCCTCAAAGACACTTTTAACCAATACATTAAAATACAGACCGTTTTTGGTAAAACCAAACAAGCAGGAGCTTTCTGAAATTTTCAACGTAGAAATCAATGATAATTCTGAAATAGAAAAATACGCTTTAAAACTCCGTAATACGGGAGCGCAAAACGTACTTGTTTCGCTGGGAAAAGACGGAGCTATTCTGGTTGACGAATACGGCAACATACACACGCAAGGAATTGTTGAAGGAAAAACAAAATTCACTGTCGGCGCAGGAGATTCAATGGTAGCGGGATTTTTGGCAGGATATGAAAAAACTGCCGATTACAAATATGCGCTCGACCTTGCAAGTGCCTGCGGAATAGCAACGGCTTTTTCAGATACGCTTGCAAAAGAAGAAGACATAAATTCTATTTTAAATAAACTGCAAAAGAGGTGAGTCTGTGCGAATTTCTGATTTACTCCAAATTGACGGCATTGCAATAGGCGTAAAAGTCGCCGATAAAGCAGAAGCAATTGACAGGCTCGTATCTTTGCACCGAACCTGCGGAAATTTAATTGATTCAGACAAATTTAAAAAGGAAATTTTAAAACGTGAAGAAATAGACCTTACAACCGTCGGAATGGAAATTGCTGTCCCCCACGCCAAGTGCTCGGCAGTAAAAGTACCTTCGCTTGCCGCCATAACCGTTCCCGACGGAGTTGACTTAGGCTCACCTGACGGCAAGCCATGCAAGCTGATATTTATGATTGCCGCAACAGAAGACGGCGACGAATACCTTAATGTGCTTTCAAGGCTCATGCAATTGCTTTTGGACGCCGAGTTTGTCAGCAGACTTAAACAGGCAAAAAGCGCAAGCGAATTTCTTAAAATAATTAATTCAAAAGAAGCCGAAAAATTTCCCGAAGATTTTGTAAATGAAAAAAAATCAAAAACAAAATACAGAGTGCTTGCCGTGACGGCGTGTCCAACGGGAATTGCACATACATATATGGCTGCTGCCGCTCTGAAAAAGGCGGCTAAGAGACTTGGGGTATCCATAAAAGTCGAAACCAACGGTGCAGGCGGAGTAAAGGATGCGCTTACTGCCGAAGAAATTTCACAATGTGACGGCATAATAGTGGCTGTTGACAAGAGCGTGGATGTTTCACGCTTTGACGGAAAGCCCGTTTGCTTTGCCCGAGTTATTGACGGAATTAATAAACCGGAAGAATTAATCACCTCAATTACAAGCAACTTAATGCCGTCGTTTTACTGTGACCAGGTAAGCCCTTCGTCAGCTTCACCTCCAAGCGAAACCTTTAGGCGAAGAATCTACAAACACCTTATGAACGGCGTATCACATATGCTTCCTTTTGTTGTTGCAGGAGGAATTTTCATTGCATTGGCATATCTCATAGATTTAATCGCAGGATATGCCGGTCTCTCAGGATTCGGAACTGTAAATGAAGTTGCAAAATGGTTCAAAACCATAGGTAATTTTGCTTTCAGCCTTATGCTTCCCGTACTTGCAGGATTCATTGCGGAATCCATTGCCGACCGACCCGGACTCCTTGTGGGATAGTCGGGGGTTTGCTGGCAACAAACGGCGCGTCGTTTTCAGACCCATCCGCTTCGCAAACACTTCCGTCGGGATTTTTAGGCGCATTGATTGCAGGTTTTGCGGCAGGATACATAATGAAGCTATTTGAAAGATTATGCTACAAACTGCCAAAATCCGTCAACGGTATCAAAACGGTTCTGCTGTACCCTATTGCAGGTCTTGCACTTGTCAGCTTGATAATGTGTGCTGTAAATCCAATAATGGGGTTTGTGAACCTTTGGATTAATGATGCACTGATATGGCTTGGCGAAAATGACCTTGGTATTCTTCTTGGGTGCATATTGGGAGGAATGATGTCGGTTGATATGGGCGGGCCGTTTAATAAAGCCGCATATGTCTTTGCTACCGGGGCACTCGTTACCGCAAATGAATTTTCCGACCCGGTTATAGCTTATAAAATTATGGCGTCGGTAATGGTCGGCAGAATGGTTCCTCCGCTTGCAATTGCACTTTCCACAACATTTTTCAAAAACAGATGGACAGAAACAGAGCGCAAAAACGGCGCAATTAACTATATATTCGGACTGTCATTTATAACCGAGGGTGCTATCCCCTACGCCGCAGTTCATCCGCTGCGAATTATCCCGTCATGTGTCGTTGGTTCGGCAATTGCTGGAGGGCTTTCGTGGATGTTTGGATGCACACTTTTTGCTCCGCACGGAGGAATCTTCGTTGTAGCCACAGTAAGCCATCCTCTTATGTATCTGCTTGCGCTTGCAACAGATTCAGTTATCTCAATGCTGTTGATTTCAATAATACGCAAGCCAAAATTTTTATGTGACAAAGATTCCGTAAAAAGTGAAGATTAATTATAAAAGATTTCCCCAATCACTCATTATGACAATAATAAACGATAAAACCTGTGCCGGCTTTGCCGATATGCACGTTTTATAATACTCAAAATAAGGAGAGATTCTTTATGGTATCAAAAAAACTCACACTCGTAAATCCGCAGGGCTTTCATATGCGCCCGGCTTCACTTTTTGCCTCTGCAATGGGCAAATATTCGAGCAAAGTTACTATCAAATTCAACGGCAACGAATACAACGGCAAAAGCCTTTTGAACATTATGGCAGCATGCATAAGATGCGGCAGTGAAATTGAGCTTGTTTGTGACGGAGCCGATGAATCAGAAGCACTTGCAGAAGCAACTCAGCTTATTGAAGGCGGACTTGGCGACTAAAAACCGATACACAAATGGTTCAAAAAGCAAGGTGAGGGTATGCTAAAAGTAACACCGGTATGTGAAGGAATAGGAATAGGTAAAATAATGATTGTTGAAAAACAATCTCTTGAATACACACCAAGTTTGGTAACTGACACTGATGCGGAATTGAAGCGGTTCAAAGCCGCAACCGAAAAATTTTATCGCAACAAGCTCAAACAAATTGCAACTTTAAAACGTTCGGCAGGCGAAAAAGAATCAAAAATTCTTGAAAGTCATATTCAAATGATTAAAGAGCCTTGTATGAGCAATGAATTTGAAACACTCATCAAAAAGGGGTTGTGCGCCGAAGCGGCAGTTGAAAAAGTCTGCAATATGTTTATTGAAATTTTTTCTGCTGCCAAAGATAAAATTATCAGACAACGAGTCGAAGATGTCAGAGACATCGGTTCCGAAATGCTCAGCATTTTGCTCGGCGTTGACAAAGTTGGCATCAGCAATGTTACCGAAAACACTGTACTTGTGGCAAAAGAACTTACTCCCTCAATGATAGCCCAAATCGGTGAACAAAAAATTGTAGGAATAGTAACCGAGAGCGGAGGAAAAACCTCACACTCGGCTATTCTTACAAGAGCATTGGGGATTCCGACCGTATTGTGTGTTGAGTACGCCGAAAAGTTGCTTAAACCGGGTACAACGGCAATTGTTGACGGAACAAACGGAATTGTAGTTTCAGCGCCGAACAGCGTAATGCTTAAAGATTACATTAACAGGCAGGCTGAATTTAACAATCAGCGAATACAACTTGAAAAATTCCGAGGACGTGCAACCGTGTCTGTCGACGGAACACAATACAAACTTTTGTGTAACATCGGTAATCCTGATGACGCACAAAAGGTTTTGGAATGTGACGGCGAGGGCGTTGGATTGTTTCGCACCGAGTTTTTATTTATGGAAAGCAAAGAACTGCCAACCGAAGAAGAACAATTTGAAGCATACAAAAGAGCTGCAGTTATCCTAAAATGAAAACCTTTGACTATCAGAACTCTTGACATTGGCGGAGACAAAAAGATTTCATATCTCAAAATACCGTCGGAAGAAAATCCGTTCATGGGATTTAGAGCGGTAAGGTACTGCCTTAAATACAAAGATATTTTTAAAAGCCAAATAAGGGCTATTCTCAGAGCGAGTACATTAGGCGATATCAGAATAATGTTTCCGTTCATTACATGTGTTGAAGAGCTAGGAGAGTGCAAGGCTGTTGTTGAAGAAGCAAAATCCGAACTGACACAGGAAAACATCAGTTTTGATAAGAATATCAAAATTGGAATTATGATTGAAACTGCGTCAGCGGCACTTATAGCCGATTTGCTTGCAAAGGAATCAGACTTTTTCAGCATCGGCACAAATGATTTGACAGGATATACAATGGCTTGCGACCGCAACAACGGAAACGTTTCATATCTCTATTCGGCACTTCAGCCAAGCGTTTTGAGATTGATAAAAAACATAATTGAAAGCGGCAAAAACAACTGCATACCTGTGGGTATGTGCGGAGTTGCCGTTGCCAATCCTCTTATGATTCCAATGCTTATCTCGTTTGGGTTGGATGAATTCAGCGTTTTCCCGTCAACCGTGCTAAAGGTCGGGAAGGAAATCTCGTCCTGGAGCAAATCAAAGGCAGACAAAATAGCGCAAAAAGTTATGAACCTTGCAACCGAAGCGGAGATTCGCAATTATCTTAACTGCGAACTCAGCAATGCTTGATAAAATTACAATACACAAACTTAGGGTCCGAAATCGGACCCTTTTGTTTTAGCTGAAAATAAAGTAACGTTAACCTATTTCTAAATATAAGTTTAAAAAAATTCTGTCTTCAAAATGTACATAAGTCATTTTTGAACAAGTCCGTAAAAAACGAACAATAGAAAAAGTCCCCCCTTTGATGCAGAATAAATATTTACCGGACTTGTTTAATATAAGGAGGGACTTTTGTATTTTACTTAAACTGCTTTGCCTCTTAAGAAGCTTTAAACATACAATAATTTTGTACTTATGTAGTACAAATTATGCGTTCAGTCCAAATGATATTGAAATTGCGTTGTCAATCTGATTCATAGCGTCCTCGTCAACTGTTCCCATTTTTTCTTTAAGTCTTTTTTTGTCAATTGTTCTCACCTGTTCAAGCAAAACCACGCTGTCTTTTGACAGCCCCGAGGTATCTGCCATAAGCGGAATATGAGTAGGAAGATTCGCCTTTGATTGCTGGCTGGTTATTGCGGCGGCAATAACGGTTGGGCTAAAACGATTGCCCACGTCGTTTTGCACAATCAGCACGGGTCTTATTCCGCCCTGTTCCGAACCGACAACAGGACTTAGGTCTGCATAGTAAATGTCTCCGCGGTGTATAGTCAAAGCTTTCACGCTCCAAATAATTAATCTACTGATATTTTTGCCTTTCCGGAAAAATTTATACAGCTATTACATATTATTTTTGGGCGTGGAATTTGTGAATTTCAATTCAAATCAGAGCTATCCCCTTCTCTGCTTGCAAGCCGTGCAAAGAAACGTTAACTCCTCAGGATTTCGGTGAGAAAGTATGGCTTAACTCTCACTGAAATTCCGAACAGAACCCGCCGTCTTAAAAACGGTGAACATATGAACTTATATTATGTGGTGCTGTCTTAGTTTTCAAGAGATTTCTGCTCAGAAAACCGTATGTAAAATTTTTCATTTTCAATTTTAGCTTCTGCGATATTACCGCTTTTATCCGCAGTTATGATGCAAATACCGTTGTCAATTTTTAAATTATAGCAACTGCTTTCGTCATTTTGAGTAGACAACTCGGCTCTTCCGTCAGAAACGCCTCTCAATATATTTTTTAACAGATTTGGAAAACTGCTGCTCGGCAA
This sequence comes from Ruminococcus sp. YE282, assembly GCA_900101355.1. Lineage (GTDB taxonomy): Bacteria > Bacillota > Clostridia > Oscillospirales > Acutalibacteraceae > Ruminococcoides > Ruminococcoides bromii_A. The sequence continues at coordinate 76,004 of FMUV01000001.1, read as the reverse complement.
ATACGCCTCATCTGCACTGCAAATCAGACTATCTCGTTTGAGCTCGGCTTCTCCGTCTTTGTAATTAACAGAAATACCTGCTATTGTATCGGGAGAGGTAATATTAATTCCAATTACTCCCTGCCTGTTAGAAACTACGCTTCCCTTAAGCTTCATATCATTGTATTCAGCACAAAAATCGGCTGAAAAATCAGTTACAAGGGATTTTTGTTTTTGAACACTGCTGCTTTGACAACCGCATAAAGTAAATAAAAACAAAAAAATAAAGACATATAATGCACTCAAAACTTTTTGCACAAAAGCACCTCCGGTTTTGATACATTATATGTCTTTTTACTCTCTATAATTCCGACAAACAGGCTGTCGGGTTATAAATGAAATTATTTATTTTTCTACTAAACCCCAATTGCCTAACCCCAATTTTCGCTTAAAGGTGGAAAACAGGTTTAAATCAAAGCAATCTTGCCTTTACAAGCGCCTTTCTTATGAGAATTGCAAGAATTGAAGCAATCACGCATTTAGCAATATCAACAACTATGAACACTGATGTAAGTGCCGTTATTGCAGTAATCAGGTCGGCATTTGCATATATCATATAAAAAGCAATACCCGGGATATATATGCAAGGTATTCCGACAAAAATTGAAATAAGAATAAACCTTACAATATTATCCTTTTTGCCTTTAAGCAGGCTTACAAGGAATGCGGCTATGATAAATCCGATAATAAATCCGCCTGTTGGCGAAAGAATTGTGCCAAAACCGCTTTTACCTCCCGAAAATACAGGAAGACCGACAACACCGAGCAGTGTGTATAAAACCTGAGCTATGAGTGCGTATACAGGCTTTAATATAAGTGCAACAAGCACAACCATAAGAACCTGCATTGTAAACGGAACGGGAATAAACGGCAGTGGTATGGATATGTATGCCGAAACACACAGAAGTGCAGCACAAACCGCTATTTGTGACATAGCAAGGATTGTGAGCTTCGGCTTTTTTGCAGCTAATTCAGACATAATGTCAACCTCTCTTTCGTTACCTGTTGACATTGTATCACTTTGCGTCAAGTTTGTCAACCTAATTTTCTAATTGGTTGACAACAGCAGTCCGAAATTAATCCCGAACTGCTGATTATTGGTTTTATATTCAGTTTTATTTTTCGCTGTTTGGTGCCAAACCATCTGATTCAGATGATTTTTCTTTAGCGTGACTTTTCTTTACGGAAACTATGACAATTATTAAAATTGCAATTAACACTGCCGTTGAAACAATGATTATTATTGTAAGCAAATTATTGTCAACACCATTATTGTCTTTATCAGCCGATGTAACCGATTCCGTTGCAATTTCAGAAACCTGAGTTTGCTGTTCAACGGTGGTTTCAGTATTTTCAGAATTATAAGGGGTATTGTTGCCGCTTACTTTCAAACCGTTTACAAACAGTTTATGACCGTTTAAGTAAATATTTGCGTTGGTGCTGTCCTCGTTTTCTAAAAAGTCAATATGACTGTCTGACGTTAACGAAACAACCGAATCCTTGGACAATTTAAGCGATACCTTTTTTGCTGAATCGGCATAGTCAATCGCTCCCTGAAACACGCTTTCATTGTCCAAATTAAAAACAAGTGTTGAAACATCATCAACAATCACATTTCCCTTGACATTTTGATTTGACATATTAAGGGTAACTCTGCCGCCGTTCGAGCCGTCCTCTCCCCATTTTCCCTTTTGAATACGCAAAAAATCTCCTGAGGTATTGACAATCGTATTATTTGTTAAATTAATTTCTGCGGCTGTATTTGTAACAAAAAATGTGTCACCTTTATTTGTTGTAATCTTACTGTCTTTTGCAGTAAATTTAGACGCTTCGGTATTTAAAACATCCGACCCTGACTTGTATAGAAAAATATTTTTGTAAGTTTCAGAATTTTCACTGAGGTTTGAGTTAGTATCGTTAAGGGTTACATTATCAAGAGTAATTGAGTTAGCTCCGTCAACAACGGCACCCTCGGAAGCTGTTGAAGTCAGTATCGCATTATTAACACTTATGTTTGCGGTTGAATAAATTGCAGGTGAATTTGTGCCGCTCGTAGAATATGTTCCGCCGTTTACCGTCAACATTCCTCCGCCTTTTCCGCCTTTGATTGCGGCAGATGAATTGCCCGTTGTGCTGACCGTAGCGTTTTTTACAGACATTGCTCCGCCGTCGGCAACCATAACGCCACCCGAATAATCGCCTGATGTGCCAATGGTAGTATCAGAAAGATTAACCGTGCCGTTTTTGTAGGCGAAAACCGCATTTGCATACTTTCCGTTTGTGCTGACAGAACCGTCATTCAAATTTAAAATCGCACCGTTATATGTAAGCACCGCAGAATTTGTTCCGAAGAAATCGGCATTTTTATCGTCGCCGTCACCGGTTTTATTGACGGTGGCATTAGTTATTGTTGAAGTACCCCCGCTTATAAGCAAAGCATTCTCTGATTCGGATATACTTGTATAATTTTGAGATGAGTTTTCTGTATCCTTTGAAATTACAAATAACCCTTTATAGTTGGGTACAGGCTCGGTAGCAATTGTACTTTGCGTGGGATTCTCTTCTGTGGTATCGGGTGGAGTTGCGGCATTTGCCGTAAACAAAGAGAAAAACACAAACGCAAAAAGGAAAAATACCGTAATTACCTTTTTGCCATTGTATAATAGTTTTCTCATAATACTTCACCTCTTTGATTCTCTTTTATTAGTATAAAGCCTTAACCCGTAAAAATCAACAAAATAATAAATCTCGCATGCAAATATTACAAAATTTTATTTTAAATTGAAGCAACGCTGTCTTTGATAGCAAAAAAAAAGCCAAGGAGAATCAGCTCATCAGGTGTTTAGTCAAAGATTATAACTCTGCTGAAATTTTGATATTATACCCACCGCCTTAGTGTCTAAAATTCGGTTATATGCTCGGCAACAAACAATACATATTTTTACACGTTTAATAGTATTTGACATATCAATCAAATAATGCAATATAACCCATTATTTGTGTGTTGATATTGCACAATCAATCTGTATAATAGATTTTGAAAGCCAACGAGCAAACAGCTTTCAAACAAATTATTTCAGGAGGTTTTTCAAATGAAAAAAATGTTTAAAATTTCTGCTCTCACACTAAGCGCTGTGCTCATCGCATCAAGCGCAACAATTTCTGCAAGTGCAACAGATATCAATCTTGCAAACGTACAGTCAATTTACGGCAACTCAAATTATGCTGCGCTTGTCTCAGATGACTGTTCGGCACTAAACTCAATTGACTTAAAAAGCCTTATTGAGAAATGCGGAACCGATACATCAGATGTTCAGGCGATTATAAACAAAGGAACATGCAATGCGGATGACATTAAGAACCTTGTTTCAAAGGGAATTTATTCCGAAGATGACCTAAAATCGCTAATTGAAAAATGCGGAATTTTGCCTGACAATAATCAGTGCATAACAGGCGGCAACACGGACGAAAAAACACCACAGCCAACTCAGCCTACCACAACACCGCAACCTACACAACCGACAACCCAGCCTGTTACAGAACCGACAGTTCCTGAAACGACAGAACCTAACGAAGGAAACACAAGTGAGGTCTCAAGCTATGAAAAGCAGGTAGTTGAACTTGTTAACAAAGAAAGAGCATCAAAAGGACTTTCTCCGCTTACATTAAACACAGAGCTGTCAAGGGTTGCAAGAATCAAATCGGAAGATATGCGTGACAACGGATACTTTAGTCACAACTCACCAACATACGGTTCGCCGTTTGATATGATGAAAAGCTTTGGCATAAGCTATCGCACTGCCGGCGAAAATATTGCAATGGGACAGCAAAGCCCGGAAGCCGTTGTAACGGCATGGATGAATTCTGACGGACACCGTGCAAACATCCTTAATGCAAACTTTACGCAAATCGGCGTTGGTTACGCAGCTAACGGTAACTATTGGACACAGATGTTTATCGGATAATATTTTAACCTAATTAATAAGACTGCCGCTGAATCACTGATTTGGCGGCAGCCTTATTTTGTTACATTGCAACTTTTGCCGTAAAAAGATAACTAAAAAATTACAAATTTAGGATTTTAAAATCAAACCTGAAATTTATTATACATACAAATTTAATCGAAGCTTACGGTTTTTCAAGATGAAAATTCATATTATCCTCTGCAAAAACAACAGTTACTCCCTGCTTTTCAAAGTAATTTACAATAAACTTCTGAAGCTCGGCATTTGGCGTTTCAAGGTTAAAATACTGTCCACCGCAGGCGTCGTGAAAATGAATTTTATCCGTAAATTTTTCATTTGCCGCACGTTTTAAATCAAGAACCTTATCATATGTTATTGAATATATTTTCATATCTTTATTCTCCTTGATTATTGGATTGTTATCAAATTCTATTATTGATATTCTGATTTTTATTATACTCTTATTTTTGATTCTTTGACACAGTCAAGTGATTTTTTTACTTCATCATATTTTGTTATAAAGATAAAAAGGCTGAGCCGCAAATTAGTATTGCGGTACAGCCTTAATTTAAAATATATCAGTTAAGAGCCTCGATTGCAGCCTGAATGAGTGAAATCTGTTCTCTTTCTTTTGCAGCCTGTCCCTTAACCTTTTCAATTACAGCTTCGGGTGCTTTAGATACAAAGCCCTGGTTGTTAAGCTTGCCCTCGCTTTGAGCAAGGCGCTTTTTAACCTGCTCAAGCTCTTTATTAAGTCTTGCAAGTTCAGCCTTTTTGTCTACAAGCTCGTCCATAGGAATGTAAATCTTTGCGTCGGCAGTAACTATTGTAACCGCACCGTCAATTGAGAAACTGTCTGCAACCTCAACTTCGCTTGCGGAAGCAAGTTTTTGGATAAACTGAGTGCCGTCCTTAAAGGTTTGTGGGAATTTTGTAGCAACATAAACCTTTGCCTTTCTTGACGGTGGTACATTCATCTCGTTGCGGCGATTACGGATTGCACGGATAGCGTCCATAATGCGCTCCATCTCTTTTGCAGCTTCCGGATAGTCGAGAGATGAATTATACTCAGGGTACTTAGCAAGCATAATTGTCTCGCCGCTGTGCGGTATTGTCTGCCAAATTTCCTCGGTAATGTAAGGCATAAACGGATGCAACAATCTCAAAATTTGGTCAAGTACATAAAGGAGCACCTGACGGGCATTTTGTGCATCCTCGCCCTCGCTTGAAAGTCTTGCCTTTACAAGTTCGATATACCAGTCGCAGTAACAATCCCATATAAATTCATATATCTTTTGAACCGCAATTCCGAGTTCAAATTTTTCAAGGTTTTCGTTTACTTCTTTGGCAACGGTGTTAAGGGTTGAAACTATCCATTTGTCCTCGGTTGTAAGAGTTGACGGAAGCTCATTCTTAACATCAAAATCATCAATGTTCATATGAACATAACGAGAAGCATTCCAAAGCTTATTTGCAAAGTTAGCACATGCCTCAACACGCTTTTCGGAGTAACGCATATCATTTCCCGGAGAATTGCCCGTAGCAAGGAAAAATCTGAGCGCATCCGCACCGTATTTGTCAATAACCTCAAGCGGGTCAATTCCGTTGCCGAGTGACTTTGACATCTTAATGCCATTTTCGTCACGAACAATTCCGTGCATAAACACGGTATCAAACGGAGCTTTTCCTGTGTATTCACAGCCTGAGAAAATCATTCTTGCAACCCAGAAGAAGATAATATCATATCCGGTAACAAGTGTGTTTGTAGGATAGAAATACTCAAGTTCAGGAGTTTTATCAGGCCAGCCCAAGGTTGAGAACGGCCAAAGTGCCGAACTGAACCAAGTGTCAAGGGTATCTTCGTCCTGGTGCAAATGAGTCTTGCCGCATTTTGGGCAAACCTTTGGTTCTTCCTTTGCAACAATTACTTCGCCGCAGTCATCGCAATACCATGCGGGTATTCTGTGTCCCCACCAAAGCTGACGTGAAATACACCAGTCTTTGATGTTCTCCATCCAGTTATAGTAAACTTTTTCAAAGCGCTCAGGAATAATTTTTGTTTTTCCGTCTTTAACAACCTTAATTGCAGGTTTTGCAAGAGGCTCCATTTTTACAAACCACTGCTTTGAAACCATTGGTTCGATAGTGGTGTGGCAGCGGTAGCAAGTACCTACATCGTGGGTATGCTCTTTAACCTCTTTAAGGGCACCGATTTCTTTGAGGTCGGCAAGAATAGCTTCTCTTGCCTCCATAGTGGTCATTCCCGCATATTTTCCGCAGTCAAGAACCTCAGGTTCATTTTCGGCGAGCTGTCCCTTTGCCTTTAATTCATTATATTCTTCAACGTCTTTTTTGCCTGTCATATGTCCGTCATAAGTAAAGCAGCGAACAATCGGCAGGTTGCAGCGCTGACCGACTTCAAAGTCGTTAGGGTCATGAGCAGGCGTAATCTTTACAACACCTGTTCCCTTTTCCATATCGGCGTGCTCATCGCAAACAATCGGCAGCTCTTTATTAAGCAGAGGCAAAATAACGTGACAACCGTGCAAGTGCTTGTAACGCTCATCGTCCTTGTTGATTGCAACGGCGGTATCGCCGAGCATTGTTTCGGGACGGGTGGTTGCAATTTCAAGATATTCTCCTGTTTCTTTTACCTTATAAAGCAAATGCCAAAAATGACCGTGTTGTTCTTCATATTCAACCTCAGCATCGGAAATTGACGTACAGCAATGCGGACACCAGTTAACCATTCTGTTGCCGCGGTAAATCTTGCCGTTTTCGTAAAGTCTTACAAAAACTTCTTTAACCGCCTTTGAACAACCCTCATCCATTGTAAAGCGTTCACGTTCCCAGTCACAGCTTGAACCGAGCTTTTTGAGCTGACTTGTAATTCTTCCGCCGTAAACTCTTTTCCATTCCCAAGCACGTTCAAGGAACTTTTCTCTGCCAATGTCCTCTTTGGTGATTCCCTCTTTGCGCATAGCCTCAACTATCTTAGCTTCGGTTGCGATTGAAGCGTGGTCTGTGCCCGGAAGCCAAAGTGCACTGTAACCCTGCATTCTTCTCCAACGAATAAGAATATCCTGCAATGTTTCGTCAAGCGCATGGCCCATATGGAGCTGTCCCGTAATATTTGGCGGCGGCATAACGATTGTATAAGGTTTTTTATCTTTGTCCACTTCTGCGTGGAAGTAGTTGCCTTTCAGCCAGAAGTCATAAATCTTATCCTCAAAGTCCGAAGGCTTGTAGGATTTTGCAAGTTCCTTTGCCATATAGATTCTCCTCAAAATAAATTGCATTTGATATACCTTTTTATTATCGCATTTTCTCCCTGATTTGTCAATTAACGTCGGGTAAAATTTTGCTTTATTCAAATTTTTGATAAAAATAGGTTAAATTGCTTTTAACTGTCCAAATATTTATTTAGCAAGCCCAAAATATTAAACTGATTATCGGGTATACCATAATTACAACATCTGTTTAACTTTCTGAATTTATAAAATGTTTACGAAATTTAACAAAATACAATTCAACTTTACATTATTTTTACAAAATAATACTGGATATTTTCTGATTTATAATGTATAATGAGCACAATGATGTCGTTTTGTACTTAAACGTGCAAAAAAATTCAAAATTAATACAGATTGTAAAGGAAGTGTAATTTAATTGAAAGATAAAAGTTTGATTATAGACAGAGAACTCAGTTGGATAAAATTTAACGAAAGAGTTCTTGAAGAAGCAGAAGCAAAAGACAATCCTATTATGGAACGTATGAGATTCATCTCAATTTTTCAGAATAATTACGATGAATTTTTCCGTGTAAGGGTAGGTTCAATTTCCGACGAAGCGCTTGTAGCCGCTGACAACACCGACGAAGAGTTAAAAAAGGAGTACAAAAAGCAGCTTAAACATATTTTTAAAGCCACATCTGCACTTATGCCGCGCCTAGACAGTGCATTTGAGGGAATACTTAACGACGGAAAAAAATACTTTACCAAAGTAACAGAGGAAACAGCAACCAATGCCGAAAAGGTTGTTTTGCAAAGAATTTTTGAACACGAGGTTGCTCCCTATCTTTCTCCGTTTATTATTGAGAAAAAGCATCCGTTTCCGTTTTTTGACAACGGAGTTCCGGTTGTCGGCGTAACCCTTCAAAAGAAAAACGGCGGTTTTAAATTCGGACTTGTACCGCTCAGAAAATCATTGCCGCGCGCTGTATTTTTGCCGTCAGATAATTGCAGATTTATGCTGATGGAAGACCTTGTTACTATGTTTACCGACCTTTTCTTCGGCAAAAACATAATAACTGAAAAAATAATATTCTCGGTAATCAGAAATGCCGACATTGACGTAAACGAAGGCCTTTATGACTTTGATATGGACTTTCGCTCAACAATGGAAAGACTTATTGAGCTTAGAGGCAGTCTTGCCCCTGTCGAGCTAAAATACAAGGGAAACAACTGCGAAAGGATTCTTAAACATCTTAAGCACAACTTATGCCTTGGCAAAAAACAGCTTTTCAGACAAGAAACACCGATTGATATGGGATTCTTCTCATTGGTAGAGAAAAGACTTGACAAACACAAATATCCAAAGCTCTACTATGTTCCGCTTTCTCCGCAGTATCCGCCTGCACTCCGCAAAGGAAAATTGCTTGACAGAATCAGAAAAAAGGATTTGCTTCTCAATTATCCGTTCGACGATATTCAGGTACTTATCGACTTGCTTGACGAGGCGGCTGTTGACAAACGTGTAAACCAGATTAAAATTTCGCTTTACAGACTTGCCTCAAATTCCAAAATTGTACAAGCACTTAGCAATGCCGCAAAAAACGGTAAAAAAGTCACCTGCCTTGTGGAACTGCGTGCACGTTTTGACGAGGAAAATAATATTGACTGGTCAAAAATTCTTGAGGAATCCGGCTGCAAGATTATATTCGGAATGCCGAACTATAAGGTTCACTGCAAACTGCTGCTTATCGGAATGAATGACGAAAAAGGCGACATCGTGCAGGTTGGAACAGGTAACTTTAATGAATCAACAGCAAGACTGTACACAGACCTTGCACTGTTCACTTCAAATCCCGACATAGTTGCAGACGCACGAGAAGTGTTCAAATGCCTGAAAGAAGGCAAATTTGTTGAAAACAGCAAGGAACTTTTGGTTGCCCCACTCGGACTTAAAACAAAATTAATCTCTCTTATTGACGAAGAAATTGAAAAAGCACGTCAGAACAAGCCGTGTGCAATTGAACTAAAACTAAATTCACTGACCGATAAGGAACTCATAAGAAAGCTTATTGAGGCGTCCACGGCGGGAGTTCCAATCAAGATGGTAATAAGAGGAATTTGCTGTCTTGTTCCGGGAATAAAAGACCAAACGGATAACATTAAAGTATTCAGCATCGTAGGCAGATTGCTTGAACACTCAAGAATATATATTTTCGGCGCAGGCACAGATAAAAAATACTATATTTCGTCCGCCGATTTTATGACCAGAAACACTTCTCAGCGTGTTGAGGTTGCTACTCCTGTTTATGATTATAAAGCAAAGGCAAAACTCAACAGAATTATGAAATGCTGTCTTGCCGACAATACAAAGTCACGTGAAATGAACAGCGAAGCGGAGTATCATCACGTTGTACCTACGGCAAATGCAAAAACGCACAACGCCCAAATGGAGCTGTTTGCCGAGGCATACAGGGAAACCGAAACTGCGGAAAAACGTCAGCAGGAGCGCAAATCACGTTCAAACGCTGCAAATTCTGACGTTAAAAAGAAAGATACATCTGAGAAAAGATAGGAGGCGCGTTACAATGAAAAAAAGAGTTGGAATTTTGACAAGCGGCGGCGATTGTCCGGGTCTTAACGCTGCAATCAGAGGAGCCGCAAAGGCGCTTTACGAGATGTTTGGCGATGAAGTAGAAATTGTCGGTATTTTAAACGGATACACAGGTCTTATTAACGGTGATTACAAAGAAATGAACAAATCCGATTTCTACGGAATCCTCCCTCTGGGCGGAACAATCCTCGGCACCTCACGCCAGCCGTTTAAGACTATACAGGTAGTCGGTGCTGACGGTGTTGACAAGGTTGCAAATATGATAAAGACATATAACAATCTAAGACTCGACTGCCTTTTGACGCTCGGCGGCAACGGAACTCACAAAACGGCAAACCTTCTGTCACAAAAAGGCTTAAACGTTATCGGACTGCCAAAGACTATTGATAATGATATTTTCGGTACAGACAGAACATTCGGCTTCCATACTGCCGTTGACATTGCCTCAGAAGTTTTGGACAGACTGCACACCACCGCAACAAGCCACTCCAGAGTAATTGTTGTTGAATGTATGGGCAACAAAGTTGGTTGGTTGTCGCTGTTTTCAGGCATTGCAGGCGGTGCTGATGTTATCCTCTTGCCCGAACTTCCGTTCTCTTATGAAAAAGTTGCCAAAGCGGTTCTCAAGCGCAAGGCTGATGGGCGTAACTTTGCCATTGTGCTTGTTGCCGAGGGTGCTCTTTCAAAAGAAGAGGAAACATTAAAGCGCAAAACAAGAGTAAAACGCAGAGGCGGAACAAATGTTACTCCTCATGTAACTCAGTATATTGCAGAACACACAGGTATTGAAACCCGCAGTATGATTCCGGGACATTACCTCAGGGGCGGCACACCGTCGGCATATGACAGAGTGCTTGCAACAGAATTTGGCGCATATGCCGCAAAGCTGATAAAGGAAGAAAAATACGGCCTTACCGTAGCACTGAAAAACGATAAGGTAACCTGCAACCGACTTGAAGATATTGCAGGAAAAGCAAAACCCGTACCAAAAGATTATGACTTGATTCAGTACGCAAAGTCTATCGGAATATCTTTCTGTGAAGGTTGATTTTAATTATTTTAAGTCATAATATTATAAAAAACAATTTAAAGTTTAATGCCCCCACAATACAAATTGTGAGGGCATTATTTTTTACTGGTTAGTAGTAAATTTTACCGGATGTTACGCCGGACTCATAAATTACATCGGAATTTGAGTCTTGCTTGTAAGGACAACTTTTATTTGCTGTATTATCTTCACAAAGGACGCCGATTTCTTTTAATACTCGAATTGTATTTTTATATGACAATGGAATAAAGTAATCCTCCGAATTGTCATAAAAAATTTGATTTGTTGGATAAAACAGTCCGAAGCTTAAATCATTTTGAAGTGACTCTTTTGGAATTGACACAGATATTAAGCATACAACGGTATTTTTAGCATTATAGTATTCATCTTCAGAGTAAATATCAGCGGAATATAATTTCTTTGATTCTGCAAGGTCTTTTCCGAGGTCGGCTTCAATATCTTTTCTTAATGCTTCTATTATTTTTTCTTTATCTTCGTCAGCATTTTCAGTACCTTCTTTTTTTGATTTTTTAATCGCAAAACTTGATTCGGTATAATTTGAATTATAAAGAGGTTCAATTACAAAATTCTCTAAAGATGCCGCATCGGCATTCATAATGGCGGAGTATTTCTCGATATATGTTTTTGATGATGTAATGTTATATAATAAGCTATCCATACTTGGATAGTAATCATATATTTTTGCGGAGTATACTCTTGTCACAATTTTACCGTTATTAAGCTTATATGCAAAGCAATAATCCATATTGTCCGTATTCGCAAGGTCAACGGCACTAAGTATAAAGTTGGGCCATATACTGCTGAATTTATCGCTTGAACCTGTTTTAACATAATTACAATAAGCATTATATCCTACAATGATTTCTGATATGCTTTCATTATCCTCAAAGTCTCCTGCGGCGTTTTTGGCAAGCTTATCTATTCTGTCATTGTTCTTGTTATAAACGGAATTTAAATTAATATAGCCTGCACTTTTGACATCGTCAACCTTTGGGATAAAATTATTATAACCGAAGGGGTCAAAATTGCAAACCGCAATAAATGCGCTGACAACTACAATAAGTCCTGCAAGCATAATTGATGATTTAATAAGTTTTTCAAAACCCTTATAAAAAATCAGATGACTTATCACGAATGCAGGAACACTGCCGAGAACAAAACCAAACAGGAATCCTAAATAGCCGTATCCAAACACGTTGAGTGAACCAAACAAACAGCCAAGGAATATACCTACCAAGAATGAAATAAGAATTTTTACAATGTGGCATGGAAGAAAAATTGCAAATGAAGACTGGGCATATTCAAACTTTCTTCTTTTAATAAGCAATGCTCCAGCGCAAATGCATATTATTGAAAATACTATCCAATATACAATGTTTCTTCCATTATAAGCCGCAAGCGGATTAAGTGCATCCTTAAAAAAGCTGTTGCTGAGAAAATCATTATAAAACCCAATAAAAAATGATTTAATTATGCTGTTTATAAACATTGTTGAAACAGGATATGCAATACACGTGATTATAAACATAAACACCGTGTTTAATGTTGTTCCGCAGCATATAGCAAGCAGACCATAAGCCGAAATGCAGGCAACCGAACCCATAATCAAACGCAAATATATCATAGAGGTTTCATTTATCAACGGTTGACCGAAGCACAAAGAGACAATTGATATAATTCCCAAAAAGAATAATGCAGGTATAAGCGTAAATGCAAGCGCTGTAATACAGCGTGTAAAGTACATTGAAATTCTGCCGATTGGCATTGAGCCGTATAAATCAGCCTTTCGTTTGTTATGTAAGTATGAAAATACTCTTATGGTATATATTATTGTAAATACAATTGTCAGGTAATAAATGATTTGTGAAGATATAAATTGAAACGCAACTATCGGAACATTCGCCTTGCCGGTATCTTGCAACAAATTGCCTGCGTAACCCGCCATATTTACGACATCTGAATAGTCTGAGTTTGTATTCAGTATATTTGTCAAAAGTGTGAGGGTTAAAACAACAATAATAAACACTGCCGCAAGTATAGCATACACAGCCAATGTGCCCGAGCAATATTTTAATTCCCACTTAAATAAAGAGAAGGCTGACTTCAATTTGTTTTTAGACGATGTTGTTTGTGTCATATCCTGCTGCCCCCATTTCACTAATAAATATTTCTTCAAGCGTAAGCGGCAAAGCCGAAATGTACGCCGGTTTAAGCGCATTAAGTTTTGGCAAAAACTCCTTTTCGGTACCTCTTATTGTTATATTAAAGACATTTCCGTTTCTCTGGATATTCACGATATTTATGCCGTCAAACATATTAGGCACATCGGGGACTTCCGTAAAGGCAACCTGAACCTTTCTAAGCCCCGTTTTCAGTGAATCAATTTCACGTTCAATAAGCACTTTACCCTTATGCATAAGACACACACGGTCACACAAATCCTCAAGTTCTCGTAAATTGTGCGAAGCAATGACTACTGTCAAATTGTATTCAGCCACGTGGTCAACAATTATTTTTTTAAGCATCTGACGTACAACAGGGTCAAGGCCGTCAAAAATTTCGTCAAGAAACAGATATTTTGGACAGGTCGAAAGTGCCAAGATAAGGGCAGCCTGCCTTTGCATTCCTTTAGACATATTAATAATCTTTGCATTTGTATCAATCGGAAACAAAGTGCAATAGTGTACAAATTGATTTTCGTCCCAATTCGGATAAAGATTTCTGTAAAGAAATGCTACATTATTAATTGTGCTGTTATTATAAAAAAACGGAAAGTCGGGCACAAAGTAACATTCTCCCTTTACAGCAGGGTTATCAAACAACGGAGCTGAATTTATGGTTACTTCTCCGTTGTCGGGTTGGTAAACTCCCGAAAGCACACGAAGCAAAGTAGATTTTCCGCTGCCGTTGCTGCCCACAAGACCCAAAACAGAGCCCTCGGGAATAGAAAGTGAAATATTATCAACCGCTACTACTTTATCAAACCGTTTCGTAAGGTTTTGGATTTCAATCAATACTTTCCCCTCCTTCAAAAGTATCCTCAATTATTTTAATAAGTTCTTCTTTATTTACTCCAAAATTAAGTGCATTTTCGCATGCGCCCTTAAACTCATCAACCGCAAGCAATTTTGCCGCAGAGTTTTCTGAAAGTGCTTCGGTAATGTAGCTTCCTCTGCCCACAACCGAGTATATATAACCACGGTTCTCAAGTTCCCTGAAAGATTTGGCAACTGTATTCGGATTAATTCCGAGCTGGGTAGCCAAAGTTCTTACCGCAGGAATCCTATCACCGGGTTTTAACACGCCGGCTGAGGCAAGTTTTATGATGTTAGTACAAATTTGTTCGTAGATTGGAATACGTGAAGCAAAATCTATTTGAAACACAACAGTCCTCCCTCCTTAAAACTAATTGTATTAATTTATTTAGTACGCTTATATATTAATATGCATAAAACAAAAAGTCAATGCATTTCTCATAAACAAATTATAAAATTTTGTGCTTATATTTTGTACATCTTAACTAATCGCATAATTTTCCAAACAAAATAAATACCAACGGGACTATATTTCCGCCTTATAATTATCAATAAAGTAAAAGCGACCGCAATTCTATTTGAATTATACAGTCGCTTATTTTTAAAATATTAATTATAAAATTTTGCATCTCTCGTATGCAAGCGGAATACAATCTATCAAATCCGTAGGCAGCATAGAAATTTTGCCTAATTTTTCTGCCGCAATATCTCCTGCAAGCCCGTGGAGATATACCGCCGCAGAAGCAGCCTCAAACAATTCCGCTCCCTGAGCAACAAGTGAGGCGGTCATTCCGGCAAGAACATCGCCGCTGCCGCCGGTTGCCATTCCGGAATTTCCTGTCGGATTTATCAAAATTCTTCCGTCAGGTGAAGCAATTACAGTTCCTGCACCCTTTAAAACGGTTACAACACCGAATTTTTTCGCAAAAGACTTTGCGGTTAGTTCTCTGTTTTGGTTGACCTGTTTTGCGCTTAAATCCACAAGACGTGCCATCTCGCCCGGGTGCGGTGTTATAATGATTGGTGCTTTGGCAGATTTTAATACATCTGTATTTTCGCAAATACAATTGAGAGCATCTGCGTCTAATATCATGGGCTTTTTGCAATTTTCTATAAAAGAATTAACAATTGATTTTGTATCATCACAAACAGAAAGTCCGCAACCTATTAGCACTGCGCTTGACTTACCTGCTTCTTCAAGTAAAAAATCTAAATTTGACACAGCCATTTTTCCGTTTGAGGTCTCGTCAAGCGGAAAATAAACGCTTTCCAAGATTTGTGAAGCCGCAATCGGATAAATGCTCTTCGGCAAAGCGGTCTTCAACAAGCCGAGTCCGCATCTCAATGCCGACTTGCCTGCCATTATTGCCGCTCCTGCCATTCCGTAGCAACCGCAAATGCATAAAAGAGAGCCGAGCGTACCCTTGTTGGCATCGTCGGGGCGGTTAAAAACAGCCTTTTTTACTGTATTTATGTCTGAAAACTGCATAAAATCAACCTACGTTTCTGTTGTAAAACAGCTTAATTACAATGTCCTTTTTAAGATACGGCTTCATTCCCTGAAGAATTTGCTCGTTCGGAGAAAATATCAACAAACATTTTCCATAGGCAGGGCTGTTAAATACAGCATAGTAATTGTCATCCTTTGCGTCAACGTCTCTTGCGGCAATAAATGTTTTGGTGAAACGCATATTATTGATTATGTCCTCGTTTTTTTCAAGCTTATCAATCTCTCTGATAGGAACTTTGCAGACCTTTTTGCGTTTGCGAAGTGAAATTATCTTTGAAATGTCAAGTTCATCGCCCGCAACCGAGTATTCAAACTCTACTTTTTGTGACGAAAATACATACCAAACAAGGTATATTCCGCCTAAAAACAGAAACAAACCTACGTATATCATATATGATGTAATTACGTAAGCAAGCATAATGCAAATTACGGGAACTGTTATCAAAAGTAAAACCGCAACTATTTTTATAATAAGATTTTTGAGTTTATTTTTACGTTTTACAACCTGTTCATTAAAGCCTTCCAATTTTAATTCTCCTTAAACAATATATTACATTATATCATAGCACATCAAACACCAAATTTGCAAGTTTTTTGATACTAAGCCAAAAAACTTGCTGTATTCATATTATTGTGCAAATGAAAAATTCCTGTCTGCAAAAACTCGGCGCAGAGCACACTTGCATTTGCAAACAGGAACAAGGCTATTATTAATCTATTATGTTAATTTATTTCAAGGTTTCCTATACCCGAAGAAACTTCAATATTGCAGCTTCCGCCGCCAAAGGTATAATAATCTCCGCTTTTGGTGTATTCATCCGCAATAAGCTTTCCAAGACCTGTTGAAAATTTCAACTTGGCACCCTTGCTTTTGTCAAGGCCGAGAGTAGTATTGCCGGTACCCGTTTCAATTTTAACATTTTCCATCGTAACCTTATCAATATTTATATTTGCAACACCTGTACTTATTTCTATATCTGCATTTGACGGAACCTCAACAGTTAAATTCTTGTTTGATTTAAAAATATGCTTAAAATTAAATCCGGATTCACTAAATTCAATTTTCAGTGTTTTATCCTCAATATACCAATGCAGTTTTTCGGGATCGGTAAGGTCATCCTTATCTTCACTTACCGACAATTCTCCGGAATCGCTTGACTTTACATTAACATTGCCGACCGCCCAATCAATGTTTATCTTATCAACATCCTTGGCTTGGTATTTAAAATTACCAGAAGTGTAATTATCGGAACTTTCGGATTTTGACTCGCCGATGTTGATATTGATGTCGGTACAACTTGTAAAGAACATTGCAGAAACAACTAAAAGCAGTACAAGCACAAGTTTAGCCTTTTTCATAACAAACAGCCCTCCTATTTTTCATTGAAAGTACAACCTATTTTTCGTTCAACGCTGTTTTCAACAGATTTTCTGACCTCCGCTTTGAGGCGTTCAAGCGGAGTATCTTTTTTGCTGATAATCTCATTCGGAGTCAGTTTTTGCGGTGTAAGGTTTGACGCGCCGCTTTGCGAATGCATTCTTATAACAATATTTTCGTGTTGAATCAGAGCAAACAACTGGCTGAGCGACTGACACTCATCAATAGCTTTTAAAAGCTGCGCTTTTGACTTTTTCTTGTAACCGCTCACGCCAAAGTTCTTCACCCAATCACCATCCCTTTGAAAATTCTGTCGAAAAAATAAAAATATATAAATATATTATACTTAATTCGTACAATATTTTCAATACTGTTTTTTACATTCATTGTTTACATATTTTTAATTATATGTTATGCTCATTATGATTTAAGTGCAAATGTCCCCTGCTTATAAGGCAACAGGTGACGCATCAGAGTTTCATTTGGAGTTATAATCTCAGTGAAACTCCGAGGGGTTAAAGCTTCTTTGCACTGTTTAAAATCGATTGCAAGCTCAGCTATCTGTAAGCAAAGCGGAGCTTGCTTCGATTTAAATGATTTAGGAATGGAGTATTTGAAATGAAAAAATTGTTATGTCTTTTATTGGGCGGCACTATTGCCCTGAGCGTTTTGCTAAGCGGCTGCGGTTGCAGCGATTCTTCGGCACAGGATTCAGATTCATCGCAATCAGTTGAACCTACCGATACAAAAGTTAAAACCACGGGTTCAAAAGTACATATTAACGACAGCTCCCTCGGTGATATATGGATCAGCGAGCTTGATGGCGTTCCTCTAAACAAACTGGATAACAATAATTTCACATCAGACGACAGTTTTAAGTATTACAGTGAAAACGGACAGCCTGCTTCAAAAGAGGGCATTGACATCTCTTATTACAGCGGCGACATTGACTGGGACAAGGTTAAACAGAGCGGCATTGATTTTGTAATGGTAAGATTGGGCGGAAGAGGCTACGGCAACGACGGTCCGCTTTATACTGACGAAAGAGCCGTTGAGTATCTTAACGGAGCAAAAAAGGCAGGGCTTAAGGTTGGCGCATACTTATTCTCTCAGGCGACCACCAATGATGAAGCAGTTGAAGAGGCTTCATATGTAAAGGAAATACTCGGCGACATAAAACTTGACTATCCAATCGCTTTTGACTGGGAAATTATCAAAAACGACAATGCAAGAACCGACTCGGTTTCTGCTAACCAGGCTACTCAATGCGCAAAGGCATTTTGCGAAAAAATCAAAGATTACGGATACAAACCGATGATTTATTCACCAAGCCGTGAACTGTATTTTAAATATGATCTGTCACAACTTGCTGATTTTGATATATGGTACTGTGAATATGCCGATGTACCGACATTCTACTATGAGTTTTCAATGTGGCAATACTCAGCCACAGGAACGGTTGACGGAATTGACGGTCCTGTCGATTTGAATATCTGCTTCACAAGCGTTGCAGACTATGACTGATAACGAAAAATAATATTAAAGGAATGAGATTATTATGAAGAAAATTGCAAGTTTTACAATCAACCACAATACTCTTAATCCGGGCGTTTATGTTTCCAGAATTGACGGAGATATTACAACCTATGATATGAGGTTTATAAAGCCCAACACTCCCCCATTTTTGCCAAATCCCGTTATGCACACAATTGAGCACCTCTTTGCCACATATGCAAGAAACAGCAAATATGCCGACAACGTAATCTATTTTGGTCCTATGGGATGCAGAACCGGTTTTTATTTTCTCGTAAGAGATTTAACTGAGGAACAGGCACTCGAACTTATTAAAGGAACAATTAAAAAGTGCTCTGAACACGACGGAGAGATTCCCGGAACAACCGCCGTTGAGTGCGGAAATTATAAAGAACACGACAAAGAGGGAGCAAAAATTGCTCTGAAAGAATATTACAATTTGTTGAAAGATTACAAAGCTGAAAACTTAAAGTATAATTAATTTGAAGAAATATTATATACTATTGCTTGTATCACTCTTTTTGTATTAATTATTTTGTCAATTATCACGATATTTATTTCTCTTATTGAAATTTTGTTACAATTTGTTATAATTATACCATAGTCTTTGTTACAAAAATGTAACGGTTAATGAGATAGGAGAAATTATTTTGAAAACCAAATTCATTAGCATAGACGGCTTTAATGAAATTGAAGATTTGCATACCACAAAAAAGCTGCCAAAGCGTAAAGGTGAGCTTAACACAGCTCAAAAGACGGTTCGTTTTGTAAAAAGAGCTGCAAAACTTTATAAGCAGTCCGCAAAATCCAATTCAAAAAAGCCTGTAACAAAATCCCGTCCTGTAAAGAGAACAGCTCCAAAGGTTATGTCAACCACAGCCCTTGACAAGATTTATAATGAAAACAGACAGGGTAAATTCAGTGAATTTAACGGCTCTGCAAAAGAGTCCATTACAAGCATAGTAGCCAAGAATAACGCTAAATATGCACACAGCGCACCAAATGACACCTATCGCACACATACTCTTTTAAAAAGAAGAGCGGTGCTTGCAGGCGTTGCCTGTCTTACAACGGTTATGATTTCGTGTGTTACTGTTGCAAGTGCTCTTGATAACCCGAACGGCAGCGTTCAAAACGCTGTACAAAATCAAACAACTCAGTCAAGCCAGTGTCAAACGGAGCCTGAAGCAATGCAGGCTTTCTCTGACAACTATGCTTATATGGCAACAGATGACGAGGCTAATAACTTTAATTATCAGGAAAGCGTTATCAACCCTGAAATCAGGTTAAACTCAGGTTTTGCGGGACTTTATATTGATGACAAGCTGATTGGCGCAACAAGTCATGTTGACGAGCTCAAGTCTGCTCTTGATAAGGTTTTGACCGACTATCGTGCAGATTATGACGAGGGAACAACAACAGAATTTGCAAATAAGGTTGAGGTTAAAGCGGGCAGCTTTAACGACAGCGAACTTATGAGTGTTGACGACATTATGGCGGCAGCCGACGGCAAATTCTCAATTTCACTTTCAACCGATATGGTATACAATACTGAGCTTGCTTATGATACTGAAACAGAATATGACGACTCTGAAAACGCTTCTTATGAAAAAGTAAAGACAGAGGGCGAAAACGGTGAAGCTCAGGTAACAATCAGAACTACATTTGTTGACGGCGTACAAACCGATGCAGTTGTAAGCGATACAAAGGTAATAAAAGAGGCTAAGGACGAAGTAATCGTTAAAGGTTCAAAGGGCGGTGTTACCGACACAAGCGCTTCGGGCTCTTCATCAGGTCAATTTATTTGGCCTCTTCCCTATACTCACACGCTCACAAGTAACTTTGAGTGGCGCTGGGGCAGAATGCATTGGGGAATTGATATTTCCGACGGAGGCGTATACGGACAACCGATTATTGCTGCCGACGGCGGAACAGTAACCTTTGCGGGAAACACAGGCGGCGGTTACGGCAACTTTGTAATAATTGACCACGGCAACGGCTACCAGACAATTTACGGTCACGCAAGCGAACTGGCTGTAACAACAGGTCAGTCGGTTGCACAAGGAGATACTATTGCATATGTCGGCTCAACCGGAAATTCGACAGGACCTCACCTCCACTTTGAAATTGTTGAAAATGGAGAAAAGGTTGACCCGCTCAATTTTGTAAGTTGATATTTGTTAACGTTTTATCCTCCCGAATTGTCGGGAGGATTTTTGCATAATAAAAAACGCCCGGAATACCGAGCGTTTTCATCAATTGATAAATTAATATCATTTATTAATCTTTAAACATCATCTGTTGGTTTTAAGATTATCAGTTCTTCTCAAAATGTAGTCAACTGACACATCAAAATAATCCGCAATGGCAATTAAAGCAGCATAATCAGCGTGTCGGGTATCACTTTCATAACGACTTACAGTATTTTGATTCATATTTAAATCAAATGCAGTCTTTGCTAAGTTGCACCCTTTTTATGCGAACTTCCTCTATTCTTGTCTTTGATACCACATTCTCACCATTGACACATTATACTGATGCATTATAACGGTATGAACGGTATATTAATATGTAGTAAAATAAAAATCAAATTTGCCTGAGCCTAAAAATCTTAGTTAAAGCATAAACAAATTAGTATACGTGATACAAAGTTCGGCACACCATATAATACATTTATGTTGCATAATGTTTAAATGATCTAATAAAATATTCGATAATTTTCAATTCTCTTCCTCATCTTCCGACAAATTTTCAAGCGCAACTCTTACCGCTTCCACAACAAATGCAGAGAATGTACATTCCGTTCCTACTATTGCCTTTTCGACTTCTTCTATTACTTCGTTCGGAAATCTGATACTTTTGCTTGTGGACTGGGGAACCTTTGGAATTTTGAATTTTCTCATAATGAACTCCTGTGCTACTTTTTTTAATCGGAGCAATGCACTGCTTTGCTTGCAAGAAACAAAGTCTGCGGTTGATTGCAAGCAGTACAAAGAAGAATCAGCTCCTCAGAATTTCGATACGTGATTATAATTCACAATAAAATTCTGATGTGCACTCGCCGCCTCAGAGGCGGTGAACATTTGCACTTAGTTTATAATACTATTTTATTATATTTTTTATAAAATTGTGTGTTTCTTTTTGTAACACACAATGTATTGCATAACCACTATATTAGTGTTATAATAATTTTTGGACAATAAATCCAAAGAAAGAGGTATAATTTATGACATTCGGAGAATATATTTACGAAAAAAGAAAAAAGAACGGTTTTACAATACGGGAACTGTCAGGAATGATATCAGCATCTCCTTCATATATAAGCGGAATTGAAAGAGGAACACGCACTGCACCTAACAGTGATATTCTGAAAAAGTTCTCTGATGCATTTGCATTAAGCGACGAAGAAGAAGCCAAAATGATGGACTTAGCCGCAAAGACAAAATCTGCGCCTACTGTTCCCAGTGATATATTGCCATACATAAACGAAAATAATATTGTTCATAAAGCAATAAGAACTGCAATGCAAAACAATATCTCCGATGACGAATGGGAAAAATTCATTGAACATATTACAAACACAGAACCCAAAAATTACTTTTAAAGTAACGGCTGACGAAAATTCGTCAGCCGTCTTTGTTACTTAAACATATACTGAGCCGTATCCATAATGCTTTCAAAAGTTTTATATGCCTTGTTGGCTTTCTTTTTGAACTTTGGATTATCATCAACAGCCTTTTTGCCCACATAACCTACGGCAACGCCGGCAGCCAAACCTATGGCTGCTCCCTTTACCATATTAACCATCGGATTTGCAGTCATTTTTTCATCTCCCTGAATATATTGCCGAACTGACGGCAGTTTACTTGACAAGAAAAATATCTTGCTTTATTATTGTTTGCGAATTAAAATATAATAAAACAGATTTTAATAAAAACGGAGTGATAAATCTTGGCAAAACTCAATCTTGTGCTTGTTGAACCCGAAATTCCGCAGAACACCGGAAACATAGCACGAACATGTGCGGCAACCGGAGCCAGACTTCACCTTGTTAAGCCGCTCGGATTTGCAATTGACGACAGAAAGCTAAAACGTGCGGGGCTTGATTACTGGCACTTTCTCGATATTACATATTATGAAAACATTGATGATTTTTTTGAAAAAACAAAGGGCGGAAAATATTTCTTTTTTTCAACAAAAGGAACTCACCGCCATTCGGATGTTGAATTTCCCGACAACTGCTATCTTTTGTTTGGCAAAGAAACCAAAGGTTTGCCGGAAGAACTGCTGCTAAAACATCCCGACAACACACTGAGAATCCCGATGATAGACGAAGCGCGCAGTCTGAACCTTTCAAATTCGGTTGCAATTGCGGCTTATGAAGTGCTCAGACAATGGGATTATCCGGAATTGCTGAACAAAGGCGAGCTTCACAACCACAAGTGGAGCGAAGCGGAAAATAATTAACGATTTTTTGATTTTATCTCTTTTAGTAATATAACCCATATCCATAAAAAATTGCAGATTTCTATTGATAAAAAACATATTTTGATATATAATAATTTTGTATGTGAAAATACTAAATTTTTACAATATTCTTCTAAGACGAAAGGATTGAACTTAATGAAACTTAACAAAGTTACAGTTGACGACATTAATGTAAAAGGCAAAAGAGTGCTTGTTCGTGTTGATTTCAACGTACCTCTTAAGGACGGCGTTATCACAAACGACAATCGTATTACAGCTGCTCTTCCGACAATCAAGAAGCTTGTTGCTGACGGCGGCAAGGTTATCCTCTGCTCACACCTCGGCAAGCCGAAGAACGGTCCGGAAGCAAAGTTCTCACTTGCTCCTGTTGCAGCAAGACTTTCAGAGCTTTTGGGCAAAGACGTTGTTTTTGCCGATGACGACAACGTAGTAGGTGAAAACGCTAAGAAGGCTGTTGCCGAAATGAAAGACGGCGACGTTGTACTTCTTCAGAACACTCGTTTCAGAAAAGAAGAGACAAAAAACCTTGAGCCATTCTCAAGCGAGCTTGCTTCTCTTGCTGATATTTTCGTTATGGACGCTTTCGGTTCTGCTCACCGTGCTCACTGCTCAACAGCAGGTGTTACAGACCACATCAAGGAAACCGCAGTAGGTTACCTTATGCAGAAAGAAATCAACTACCTCGGCAATGCCGTTGAAAATCCTGTTCGTCCGTTTGTTGCTATCCTCGGCGGCGCAAAGGTTGCAGACAAGCTTAACGTTATCTCTAACCTTCTTGAAAAGTGCGACACACTTATCATCGGCGGCGGTATGGCTTATACATTCCTCAAAGCTCAGGGCAAAGAAGTAGGTCTTTCACTTGTTGACGAAACAAAGATTGACTACTGCAAGGAAATGATGGCAAAAGCTGAGAAACTCGGCAAAAAGCTCCTTCTCCCTGTTGACACAACTATTGCGGCAGGCTTCCCTGACCCAATCGACGCACCGATTGACGTTAAGGTTGTTGACGCTGACAACATTCCTGCAGACATGGAAGGCCTTGACATCGGCACAAAGACTCAGGAATTGTTTGCAGACGCTGTAAAGAACGCAAAGACAGTTGTTTGGAACGGTCCTATGGGCGTATTTGAAAACCCAACTCTTGCAAAGGGCACAATTGCTGTTGCAAAGGCTCTTGCAGATACAGACGCTACAACAATCATCGGCGGCGGTGACAGCGCAGCTGCTGTTATTCAGCTTGGCTTTGCTGACAAGATGAGTCACATCTCAACAGGTGGCGGCGCTTCTCTTGAATATCTTGAGGGCAAGACTCTTCCGGGCATTGCAGTAATCGCTGACAAATAATTTTGAAAGGCTGAATAAAAATGGATAAGACTAAAAGAAAAGCCGTTATAGCCGGCAACTGGAAAATGAATAAAACACCAAGCGAAGCAAAAGAGCTTCTCACAGCCATTGTTCCTGCAGTTAAGGACGCTGACTGCGAAGTTATCGCTTGTGTTCCGTATGTAGACCTCAGCGTTGCTATTGAAACAACAAAGGGTACAAACGTTAAAATCGGCGCAGAAAACTGCCACTGGGCAGAAAAAGGCGCATTTACAGGCGAAATTTCAACAGGTATGCTCAAAGAAATGGGCGTTGAATATGTAGTTCTCGGTCACAGCGAAAGAAGGCAGTACTTCGGCGAGACTGACGAAACAGTAAACAAGAGAACAAAGGCTGCCCTTGCAGCAGGACTTAAGCCAATCGTTTGTGTTGGTGAGTTGCTTTGGGAGCGTGAATGTGACATCACAGAAGAGGTTATTGCAAGACAGATTAAGCTTGACCTTTTTGATGTAACAGAAGAAGAGGTTCTTAACACAATAATCGCTTATGAACCGGTTTGGGCTATCGGCACAGGCAAGACAGCTACTGCAGAGCAGGCTGAAGAAGTTTGCGGATTTATCCGTTCAACTCTTGCAAAGCTTTATAGCCAGGATGTTGCAGACGCTGTGACAATTCAGTACGGCGGTTCAATGAACGACTGTAACGCTGACGAGCTTCTTTCAAAGAAAGACGTTGACGGCGGACTTATCGGCGGTGCTTCACTTGTTGCAGAGAAATTTGCTGCAATTGTAAAGGCTGCAAGCAAATAATTTTAACGCAAAGAGGGCGTACATTGTACGCCCTTTATAATTCTGGACTGCAAAATTTCTTTTGCATCAGATATTGACTGCGTTGTTTAGCAATTCATCGGAAAGGATTTTAATTATGAAAAAACCTTTGTTATTAATGATACTTGACGGTTTTGGCATTGGCAAGCACGACAACACAAATGCTATTTTTAATGCCAAAAAGCCAAATATAGATAAGCTTTTCTCGTCAAACCCAATCACTCAGATTGGTGCTTCGGGAATGGACGTTGGCTTGCCTGACGGACAGATGGGCAACTCTGAAGTCGGCCACACAAACATCGGTGCAGGCAGAATCGTATATCAAGAGCTTACAAGAATTACAAAGACAATTAACGAGGACAAGCTTAAAGATAACGAAGCCATTGTCGGCGCTATGGACAGCGCACTTAAAAACGGCACCGCACTCCACCTTATGGGACTTCTCTCAAGCGGCGGCGTTCACAGCCATAACACACATCTTTACGGTATTCTTAAACTTGCGAAGCAAAAAGGCCTTGACAAGGTTTACATTCACGCTTTTCTTGACGGACGTGATGTTCCGCCGTCAAGCGCAGCAGAATTTGTTGAAGAGTGTATGAAAGAGACCGAGAAAATCGGCGTTGGCAAAATTGCAACCGTTATGGGCAGATATTATGCAATGGACCGTGACAACCGTTGGGACCGTGTTGAAAAAGCATATGCCGCAATGGTTTACGGTGAAGGCGTTGAAGCCGATTGCCCTGTTTGTGCAGTTAAGAACTCATATGCACAGGAAGTTACAGACGAATTTGTTGTTCCTGCTGTAATTAAGGGCGGCGCAACAATTAAGCCAAACGACAGCGTAATTTTCTATAACTTCCGTCCTGACAGAGCAAGAGAAATAACAAGAGCTCTTGTTGACCCGGATTTCAAGGGATTTGAAAGAAAGAACGGCTTCTTCCCTCTCAACTACGTTTGCATGACACAGTACGACGCTACAATGCCGAATGTAGAAGTTGCGTTCAAGCCTCAAACTCTTGAAAATACGCTTGGCGAATACATTTCAAACCTCGGTATGGAACAGCTCAGAATTGCAGAAACAGAAAAATACGCACACGTTACATTCTTCTTTAACGGCGGCGTAGAAAAGCAGTATCCGGGCGAAGACAGAATCCTTGTTAAGTCACCTGCTGTTGCAACTTATGACCTTCAGCCAGAAATGAGCGCATACGAAGTTACAGACAAACTTGTTCCCGCAATAAAAAGCGGCAAGTATGATATGATTATTCTTAACTTTGCAAACTGCGATATGGTTGGACACACAGGCGTATTTGAAGCCGCAGTAAAAGCTGTTGAGGCTGTTGACACCTGCGTAGGCAAAGTAATTGACGCTGTAAAAGAAATGGACGGCGTTGCACTTATCACAGCTGACCACGGCAATGCTGATAAGATGATTGACGATGACGGCGAACCTTTCACAGCGCACACAACAAATCCTGTTCCGTTCTGCGTAGTAGGATATGACTGCGAACTCAGAGAAGGCGGCAGACTTGCTGACATTGCTCCTACAATGCTTCAGATTATGAACCTGCCCCAGCCTAAGGAAATGGACGGCAAAAGCCTTATTAAATAATAATTGTATTTTCATATAATATACTTAATTAACTGCTGCAAGTAAAAGGACTGCTTGCGGCAGTTTTTTATTTAAAATCCTAAGTAAGGCTTACGCATTAATGCTTGTATACAAAATTTGTACAAACAAGAAACGCTTCAACCGTTTTATCATAAAGAGACTAAGTATTTAAACTACTTGATTTTGAATTACTTATATTTATTTACAAATATGCACTTTATATTTTCGAAATATTATGGTATAATTTGTATCACACTGCTAAAAATCACCCAATTACGCAAACAATATATTAGACACATTTTGTATACAACATTATAGTGCCAATTTGGAGGAAATTATGGAACTCGAACTGAAAAACATATATAAAAATTTTGGCGAAAAACAGGTACTGACGGGCATATCTTTAAACGCCAAAAGCGGTGAAGCATTCGGATTGCTGGGCAGAAACGGCGCCGGAAAAACCACTACAATTCGTATTTTGATGAATGTTTTTCCTGCAAACGCCGGAGAAGTGCTTGTTGACGGAAAACCCATTAATTACAACAAGATAGGCATTGGGTATCTTCCCGAAGAACGAGGACTTTACCCCAAAAAGCCGATTATCGACCAGCTTATTTATTTTGCCCAACTAAAAGGAATGAAATATGCACCTGCCGTAAAGTCAATTGATAAATGGCTTGAAAGACTTGGTATGTCTGAATATCGCAACAAGCGGCTTGACACGCTTTCAAAGGGAAATCAGCAAAAAATACAGCTGATTACCGCACTTGCACACAATCCAGATATTGTAATTCTTGATGAACCGTTCTCGGGACTTGACCCGGTCAACGCACAATTGCTAAAAGACGTTGTAAAAGAGGAAATCAACAGAGGAAAAATTGTTCTGTTTTCAAGCCATCAAATGAATTACATAGAAGAATTTTGCGATAACATTGCTATTCTTAACGGCGGAAAGGTCGTTTTGCAGGGCAACTTGCACAACATCAAAAGGAACTACACAAGAGATAAACTTATTGTAAAATCGTTGACGGATATTGAGAAAATTTTAACTAACCAGGGCGTGAAATCTGAAAAATCTGTCAAGCGTTTAGATTCTGACACCCTGATTTTGGAGCTTAATTCACCTGATAACAAACAAAATGTTATGAAAATGCTGACCGAACAATTCGACATAGATGAAATCAAAGTGTTTGAACCATCGTTAAACGACATCTTTGTTGAATATGCAGGAAAACAGGTGTAAGGAGGGGTCAAAAATGAATCAATTTGGAACAATACTAAAATTTGAATTAAAAAACTATTTTAAAAACAAAGTATTTGTCGGTGTTACGTTATTTATTGTTGCGGTAATCGCAGTAGTAATCTTCTTTCCTAAGATTGCGGCTTCATTTGAAAGCGACAGCACAGATACAAGCGGTGAGAGCCTTCCTGTTATGCTGATTGCGGCAGACTCCGAAGATGAGGCACAACAAATCAAAGAGGCTTTTGCTTCTGCATTTGAGGACTACAATATTCAGGTTACCGCAAAAGGTGTTGAGGATATAAAAGCTAAAATTACGGACGAAGAAGCCGAATGTGGTTTTTATTTTGAAAGTCCTGTTTCATATACGTATTATGTAAACGACCTTTCACTTTATGACGAAAACACAACAATTGCAGACCAAGTTTTGCAAAACGTTTACAGACTGAACACAATGATGCAAAACGGAATTTCTGCGGAGAAAGCCGGTGAAATTCTTTCTGCGCAGATAAACCACAATGTAGAAAATCTGGGCAAGAACCAAATGCAAAACTTCTTCTATACTTACATAATGATTTTTGCCTTATACATGGTAATTCTTCTTTACGGACAATTGGTTGCCACAAGCGTTGCTACGGAAAAAAGTTCAAGGGCAATGGAGCTTTTGATTACCAGCGCCAAACCTACATCAATGATGTTCGGCAAAGTTATGGCCGCCTGTATTGCAGGATTGACTCAGCTTACATGTATTTTCGGCTCTGCATTTTTGCTTTTCAATATTAACAAAGGCGACTGGCAGGATAATCAAATTGTCAATTCAATATTCAATATGCCGCTCAATCTTTTGATATATATGCTGCTGTTCTTTGTGCTTGGATTCTTCATCTATGCATTTTTATTCGGCGCAGTCGGCTCAACGGTTTCAAAGGTTGAAGACATAAATACTGCGGTTATGCCGATAACTATGCTTTTCATAGTCGCATTTATGGTTGTAATTTTCTCAATGTCGAGCGGAAACGTTGACAATATTTTGATGATAGTATGCTCATACATACCGTTCACCTCCCCTATGGCTATGTTTACCCGTATTGCGATGAGCACGGTTCCGATTTATGAAATTATCATTTCAACAGTAATTTTGGTGGCTTCTTTATTTGGAGTTGGCATTCTTTCGGCTAAAATTTACAGAGTAGGCGTTCTGCTTTACGGCACAAAGCCAAAAATCGGCTCAATAATCAAGTCGATTTAGAAAGCATAATCATCAAAAGCACTATAAAATTCTTATTAAGCATAAAGGCTTTGTTTCTTGCCAGAAACAAAGCCTTTTAACTATATATGCACATAAGCATTTTAACAAAATCAAAAAATAGTTGATGATTAGAAAGAATTGGTGTAAAATAATAATACTGGAAATAATATGGATAGGATAATAAGATGATAAGATTAAGAAGATTTTTAAAAAACTACAAAAAGGAATGTATTATCGGCCCTATCTGCAAGCTTGTTGAGGCAATTCTTGAATTATTTGTTCCACTTGTTATGGCTAAAATTATTGACGTCGGCGTAAAAAACGGCGACTCGGGCTATGTAATCAAGATGGGCGGACTTTTGGTTCTGCTTGCGGCACTGGGGCTTTCTTTTGCGCTCGTATGTCAATATTGGGCGTCAAAGGCATCTCAGGGATTTGGCACAAAAGTACGCAGTGCGCTGTTTGCTCATATAAACAGCCTTTCCCACGCTGAGCTTGACAAGCTCGGAACGCCGTCACTGATTACACGAATGACAAACGACATCAACCAAGTTCAGCAAAGCGTTGCAATGAGTATCCGTTTACTGACGCGTGCTCCGTTTATTGTTGCAGGCGCATTGGTTATGGCTATGACAATCAACCTAAAGATGTCTGTAATATTCTTTATCTCCGCTTTGCTGATAGCTGTTACGCTGTATTTTGTTATGAGCAAAAGTATTCCGATATTTACAGCCATGCAGAAAAAACTTGACAAGATTGGTCTTATTTCAAGAGAAAATCTCTCGGGCAACAGAGTTATCCGTGCCTTTTCTAAGCAAAAAACCGAAAAAGAGCGCATTGACAATGCCACAGAAGACCTTGCAAAAACATCAATCAGGGTAAGCCGACTTTCGGCTCTGCTAAGCCCTGTTACCTATGCCGTTACCGACCTTGCAATAGTTGCAGTAGTATGGCTTGGCGCAATGAATGTAAATAACGGAAGCGGTATGCTTTCGGGCGACATTATCGCTCTTGTAAACTATCTGACGCAAATTCTTCTTGCTATGATTGTTGTTGCAAACCTTGTAATTTTGCTCACAAAAGCAAGTGCAAGTGCAAAAAGAATTGACGATGTGTTTAAGACTCAGCCGAGCGTTGTTGAGAAAAATCACGACAATATCAAAATATTTTCAGATAATGACACACCAAAAATCAAATTCAGCGACGTTAGCTTTACCTACGGTGACGGTGCTGATGAACTGAGCAATATCAGTTTTGAGATAAAGCGCGGCCAGACAGTTGGAATTATCGGCGGTACCGGAAGCGGAAAATCAACGCTTATCGGTCTTATTCCAAGGTTTTATGATGTAAAAAGCGGCAGTGTTAGTGTGGACGGCGTGGACGTAAAAGAATATCCGTTCTTACAGCTCAGAGGACAGATGGGAATTGTTCCCCAACAGTCGGTGCTGTTCAGTGGAACTGTCAGAGATAATATGAAATGGGGCAATAAAAATGCAACAGATGAAGAAATTATCAAAGCGTTAAAAATTGCCCAAGCCTATGAATTTGTGTCAAAGTTGCCGAAAGGACTTGACAGTTATGTTGAGCAGGGCGGCAAAAACTTCAGCGGAGGTCAAAAACAGAGGCTGTGCATAGCAAGGGGAATTGCGGCAAATCCTAAAATTTTGATTCTTGACGACAGCTTCTCCGCACTTGACTTTGCAACCGACGCCGCATTAAGAAAAGCGCTTAAAGAAAACACCGAAAATATGACGGTAATTATTTTAACTCAGAGGTGTTCAACCATAAGAAACGCCGACCTTATTTTAGTTATGGATGACGGAGAACTTGCGGGTCAGGGCACACACGAAGAATTATTTGACAGCTGTGAAACCTACCGCGACATCTGCCTTTCTCAGCTCAGCGAAACGGAGGCGAAACAATGAAAAAGAAATCTGCCGTTTCCAAGGTAATAAAAAGAATAAAACCGTATTCGGGCTATCTTGCATTATCGCTTATCAGTGCAATCATCAGCGTTTTGCTCACGCTCTATATTCCTGTGCTCGTCGGCAGGGCAATTGATAATATAATAGACGTTGGCAATGTAAACTTTGAAAACATAATACAAATATTGATTTATATACTCGTCGGAATTGTAGGCGTTACGGTATTTCAATGGATTATGAATTACTTTGTTAATGTCATAAGTTACAAAACCGTCAGAGACCTTCGCAGAGATGTGTTTAAAAAATTCAATCATGTTCCTCTCTCCTACATCGACACCCATTCACACGGTGACCTTATCAGCCGTGTAATAAACGATGTTGACGCAGTCGGCGACGGTCTTACACAAATGTGCTTGCAGCTGTTTTCGGGCATTGTAACAATCATAGGCACACTTGTGTTTATGCTATTCATCAACTGGAAAATTGCAATCGCCGTGTTTGTGCTTACTCCTTTGTCGTTGTTTGTTGCCGCATTTATCGGAAGACTGACGCACAAGCGTTTTACCGAACAACAAAACCTGCAGGGAGAAATCTCCTCATATGTTGAAGAACACGTTGGCAATCAGAGAATTGTAAAGGCTTTTTCATATGAACAACGTGCATTTGATGAATTTGAAAAGTACAATAACGAATTGTACACAGTCGGATTCAAGGCTCAGTTTGCCGGTGCGCTGGCAAACCCGAGCACAAGATTTGTAAACGCAATAGTATATGCGGCTGTTGGCGTTATCGGTGCTCTTACAGCAATATCAGGCACACTTTCTGTCGGTCAGCTTTCATGCTTTTTGACGTATGCCAATCAATACACAAAGCCGTTTAACGAAGTAACAGGAGTTCTTACTCAGCTGCAAACAGGAATTGCGGCGGCTGAAAGAGTGTTTGAAGTGCTTGAAGCTGACGACGAAAAGCCTGACAAATCCAATCCCGAAAAGGTTGAAGATTGCAAAGGCAATGTTAAGATTGAGAACGTAAACTTCTCATATACAAAAGAAAAGCCGCTTATTACCGACTTTTCGCTTGATGTAAAAAGCGGAAGCCATATTGCCATTGTAGGCCCGACCGGTTGCGGAAAAACCACCTTTATTAATCTTCTTATGAGATTTTACGAAACCGACAGCGGAAAAATCACAATTGACGGTGTTGATATAAAGGATATGACACGTGACAACGTGAGAAAATGCTATGGAATGGTGCTCCAGGAAAGCTGGCTGTTCTGCGGCACAATAATGGAAAATCTGAGATACGGAAACGAAAATGCAACCGACGAAGAAGTGATTGCGGCGGCAAAGGCGGCATATGCACACAGCTTTATCCGCCGTATGCCGAAAGGTTACGACACGGTTATAAGCGAGGGCGGCGGAAACCTGAGCCACGGTCAAAAACAGCTTTTGTGCATTGCAAGAGCTATGCTCACAAATCCGACTATGCTGATTCTTGACGAGGCAACTTCATCAATTGATACCCTAACGGAAATCAGAGTTCAAAAGGTCTTTGCCAAGATGATGAAAGGCAAAACAAGTTTTGTTGTCGCACACAGACTTTCAACAATCAAGGAAAGTGATGTAATCCTTGTTATGAAAGACGGCAACATAATTGAGCAGGGCAACCACGATGAGCTTATTAAGAAAAACGGCTTTTACACTATGCTTTATAACAGCCAGTTTAGCAAAAGTCAGAGCTGATTTTCGGATATTTTTCCTATTTATCTTGAATCAAAATTTTAATCGTAGCAAGCTTTACTTTAAAGAGGCAAAATTTTCATAGATTATATCAAAACAGAGGCAGTTCAAAAGAACTGCCTCTGTTTTATGCGTGTGACAAGGTTTGAAATAATATTATTTTATCATCAAGTGAGAATCCCCTTATGAACAATGTTGTATCATCCTCAAAATATTCATTAACCGTCCAGCCCAAACTGTCGGCAGGAGTAAATCCAAGGGTCACGGTTTTTACTTGCCCGCCAAACATATTTATAACGTCGTCAATTGAAACAGGATTTGGTGAAATAATTGCGTGTATAAATACATTTTCACTCTCTACATCAGCAATAATATACGTCTCCGTTTGCTTATCAAAATACACACTGTTTTGCATATAGCCCGTTATATGGAACATCATTAAATCGAAATTATCTGCCATATCAAAGCCGCCTCTGAATACATTTGATTTAAACGCTTTGATTAGCTTTTGCCAATTCTTTTGGTTATCCATAGGCATAGAAATGACCGTTTTTTCAGAAATAACATCAACCTCTTTGGAATACTGATATTCCTTGGCAGCAACAAATCCAAACTTTGGATAAAAATTCAGCACTTCATCATTTGCAAACAGATAAAATCCATCAGCTTTTTCGCCGTAATCTTTAAAAATATCATTAATCAAGGTTCTTATATAACCGCGGTTACGATAATTTTCATCGGTCATAACCGTTCCAAGCTGGATATAGTACTTTAAAACGCCATGGTCATTTATGTCAATAATATTAACAGACACATTGGCAACCACCGACTCGTCTTCAACTATTGAATACGGTATGTATTTGTCATTCCAAAATCCGTTTTTGTACCAATCCTCAAAATTAAAACCGAATGTTTTTTCCGTAAGTCGGTTAAGAGATTCCCTTAATTTATCATTATTTCTATAATTCTTGACTATTCTCATATTTCCTCCGTTTATTTACTTTAGTCTTAAACATTTGTTAACCAACAGCTTTCAATATCATTGTATCAAACAGATAAACGCAAATAAACCTCAAAAACAGTTATAAAAAACATTGAGCCTGCACATTTAAGCACAGACTCAGTTAAATGTTTAAATTCTACTTTAAAACAACAAATATATCAATATCCAAATATTGTCAGTTAAGTGTTAAATTCAGACTTCATCATACGAATAATTCTCTGTATGCTTTTATCGGACAGACAATATTTATCGGCAAGACTTTCAGTATTAAACCCAAGCAAATAATCATCATATATACTGCGATTTCTAATTTCAAGCTCGGTTTTTATTCCTGTTTTTTCTCCCCACTCAGCTCGGGAATTATTCTTTTTCGGAATATAAATATTTTGACCGTCGATATACTGCTGTATCATTGCAATAACATTTTGCGGCAGAACTTCTTCCGCCTTAATATAGCTCATTGTTGCCTCCTAAACTTTAATATAAAGGATAAGCAATGGCTATAACAACATAATTTTAATTGCACAGCCAAAGCTTATGCAACAATAACATATCTTTTCAAAGAACAACCCTCCTTTTGAAATAAATATATTCTATTAATTATCATTTGTCAATATTAAGATATATTGATTTTAGAATTGAAATTCCGCTCTCGGTTTTGTAAACATTATGCAGAAAATTTTGAATAACGTCCATACTGTAATTTGACTCGTCGGCATTAACCAAAAAATCCGCCTCAAGAAGTATTTGATAATCCAACCCGTCAACATCGGTATAAGTGTGGTGATGAGAAACAATATAAATGATTCTGTTAAGGTCGTCGTCACTCAGGTTAAACTCTTCAAAAAACGGAACCAAAAGAGCCTCACTCTCAGACTCTTGGTGTTTGCCGTTTGTGTTTCCGTATTTTTGACGACACAGCGGACAGGCAATGTCGTGAACAATTGCGGATAATTCAAGAATATTCTGAGTATGTTCGTCAAGATGTTCAAGCTTGCCGATAGTTTGGGCATAGGCATATACTTTTAGAAAATGACGAATATCAGACTTATTTCCCTTATAAAAATCAATCATCTTTTTTGTTACTTTATCAGTCAATCCAATCGCCCCAATATCTATATAATACAAAATTGAGTCTCTGTCGGGATAATTATATTCAATCGGCAAATCCGCCTTTGTGATTTTTCGAAATCCCGCACGCTCATAAAACTTGTGTGAAGTAACAGCCACTGACGGTGTGTCAAGGATAATTCGGTTGATTTTGTGTTTCTTTGCATACCTAAACAGGCAATTATACAGCTTTAGTCCTATTCCCCGACTGCGAAAATCAGCCTTTACAAAAAACTTCTTCATAATTCCGAAGCCGTTGCCTTTGTTCATAATACCGATTGTGCCGATAACCCGATTATTCTCAACGGCAATCCAAAATTCACCGCCGTTTTTTCTGTAAAACTTCTCAATATCGTTTAAATCAGGCTGCTCAGCTAAGGACAAATTAATCTTTGATTCATAGTTTTGAATATATAAAATTAAATTAATTACATCAGACTTGTATTCATCCTTATACGTAATGATTTTCACCGAAAGTTTAACCTCACAAATTCAGAACATTTTTATTATATCATATGTAAATATTGTTTTCAACAAAAGAGGATACCCTCAAAGGTATCCTCTTTGACAAATCTGTTATTATTCTTCGGCTTCTTTTTTTGCCTGTTCTATTACCTTTTGTGCAATATTTGCAGGGGCATCCTCATAACGTACAAAACTAAATTCATAAGAACCTCTACCCTGTGTTATCTGCTTAATGAATGTTGAAAAATCAGACATTTCAGCCACCGGCACTTCTGCCTCTACAACCTGCATTCCGCCCTCGGCAGGTGACATTCCCAATACTCTGCCTCTGCGTTTGTTTACTTCGCCCATAACATCGCCCATGTTGCTGTCGGGAACAGTAGCCCTAAGGCTTCCGATAGGCTCAAGAAGTGTTGGAGAAGCATTTGGAATACCGTTTTTATATGCAAGACTTGCAGCGGTTTTGAACGACATTTCCGATGAATCAACAGGGTGATATGAACCGTCATAAAGTGTTGCTTTGATTCCGACTGTCGGGTATCCGGCAAGCACGCCCTTTTTGATGGATTCTCTCAAACCTTTTTCAACCGCAGGGAAAAAGTTCTTTGGAACTGCGCCGCCGACAACTCTCTCTGCAAATTCAAGTCCGTCTGTATCATACGGTTCAAATTCAATCCAAACATCACCGAACTGACCGTGACCGCCCGACTGCTTTTTGTATCGGCCCTGAGCGGTGACCTTTTTGCGGATGGTTTCTCTGTATGCAATCTTCGGCTTCTTAAGGTTTGCGTCTACATTATATTTGGTTTTCAGTCTTGAAATTACCACATCAAGGTGCTGTTCGCCAAGTCCCGAAATTAACATTTCGTGTGTTTCGTGATTATTTTCAAATTTGATTGTCGGGTCTTCGTCTGCAAGTTTGGCTATGCCCTGAGCCACCTTGTCTTCATCACCCTTTTTTGCAGGATAAATCGCCATTGTATATGACGAAGCAGGATAATCAACGCCGTCAAGCACTACCTTTCTCAGCGGAGAGCACAAGGTATCTCCCGTTTTTGTTGAAACGAGCTTAGGTATTGCGCCAATGTCACCTGCGCCTATGTACTCGGCATCTACCTGCTTTTTGCCGCAAACATACATAACCTTGCCGATGCGTTCCTGTGCACCCGTGCGCATATTAATAACCGGAGTATCGGCGCAAATTTTTCCTGAAATTGTCTTGATATATGAAAGTCTGCCGATAAACGGGTCAACAACGGTTTTGAACACTATTGCTGCGGCAGCGGCGCTGTCGTTGATTGAAACCTCAACGGGTTCACCGTTTACGTCAACGCCGATTTCTTCTCCCTTTGAAGCGGCGTTCGGAGCAAGCCAGGTAAGGCTGTTTAACAACTGGTCAATTGCAAAAGTATTGTGTGCGTCGCCGCAGAATACAGGACAAATTGTACCGTCCTTAACGCCTTGGCTTACGCCGAGAATAATTTCTTCAGGCGTAAATTCTTCGCCCATTATAAATTTATCGAGCAAGTCTTCGCTTGTTTCGGCAACGGCTTCCTTTATGGCTTCTCTCAATCCCTCAAGTCTTGTGCCCATATCAGGAAGCGCAGTTTGCTTAACGGAGCCGTCTTCGCCGTATTCATAAGCCTTATAATCGAAAAGGTTAACGTACGTATTAGCCTTGCCGTCCACAATGTACGGAACAACAACAGGGCAAACCGACGGTCCGAAAGTTGCTTTAAGATTTTCAAAAACACGGTAGAAACGTGCGTCCTCATCGCAAAGTCCGTTTACAAAGAACACCTTGGTAAGTCCTGCCTTTGTTGCGGCGGCGGCTGCCTTTTCAGTGCCGACATTAACGCCGTCTTTGCCGGATACAACAATAAGAGCTGTATCTGCCGCACGCATACCCTCGGATACTCCGCCCGCAAAATCAAACAAGCCGGGAGTATCAATTAAATTAATCTTTGTATTTTTCCATTCTATCGGAGCAACGGCGGTCATTATTGAAGCCTGGCGCTTAATTTCTTCGCTGTCAAAGTCAAGCGTTGTGTTTCCGTCCGATATACTTCCCAAACGCTCGGTAGCCTTTGAAAGATATAGAATTGATTCTGCAACAGAGGTCTTTCCGCAGCCGCTGTGACCTACCAAAGCAATATTTAAAATTTTGTTTGCATCATACTGTTTCAAAATTAAAAACTCCCTTCGTAATAAAATGCTAATTTTGATAATAATATGATATACTCGTCAAAATTGTATATAATTCATCAATATTGTAAATTTATTATAGTTAATTATATCATATTTGTGTAATATATACAACAGAAATAAGTCAAAATAAAAAAATTCACTCTTTGACCAATATATCAAAGAGTGAATTGTGCATTTTGCTTTTTTATTTAATTTGAATTATACGATTCGCCAAAATTTTTACATTAACTTTGTACAAAATTTTGAAATTACTCAAGAACTGCGCCCTTTGTACCTGAAGTTACAAGCTTTGCGTATCTTGCAAGGTAACCTGTTGTAATTCTTGGCTGGCGTGGAGTCCAAAGAGCCTTGCGCTTTGCAAGTTCTTCGTCAGACACAAGAACATTGATTGTATTTGACGGAATGTCAATTTCAATTGTATCTCCCTCTTCAACAAGGGCAATCGGTCCGCCGACTGCGGCCTCGGGAGAAACGTGACCGATAGCGGCACCTCTTGTTGCGCCCGAAAAACGTCCGTCAGTTATAAGTGCAACACAGTTGCCGAGTCCGCTTCCCATAATTGCAGAAGTCGGGTTAAGCATTTCACGCATACCCGGACCACCCTTAGGGCCTTCGTAGCGAATTACAACAACATCGCCGGGATTGATTTTTCCGTCATAGATAGCGTTAAGTGCGTCTTCTTCACAGTCAAACACACGTGCAAATCCCTTGTGATGCATCATTTCTTCTGCAACAGCACTTCTCTTTACTACGCATCCGTCAGGAGCAAGGTTGCCCTTAAGAACGGCAATTCCGCCTGTTCTGCTGTATGGATTCTCATAAGTGCGGATAATCTCGGTATTCTTGATTTCACATCCGTTTATGTTCTCTGCAACGGTTTTTCCGGTGCATGTAAGTATATCTGTATTCAGCAAGCCGTGCTTTGAAAGCTCGTTCATTACCGCATAAATTCCGCCTGCTTCGTTGAGTTCTTCAATAAAGTGCTCTCCGGCAGGTGCAAGATGACAAAGGTTAGGAGTTTTTGCAGAAATGTCATTTGCAATATCAAGGTCAATGTCAATTCCACATTCATGTGCAATAGCAGGCAAATGGAGCATTGTATTTGTTGAACAGCCAAGTGCCATATCAACTGTCAGAGCATTCTCAAAGGCTTTTTCGGTCATAATATCACGAGGACGGATATTATTGTTTACAAGTTCCATAATCTTCATACCTGCGTGCTTTGCAAGCAACAAACGCTGGGAATAAACAGCAGGGATTGTTCCGTTGCCCTGAAGTCCCATACCGATTACTTCTGTAAGGCAGTTCATACTGTTTGCCGTAAACATACCTGAACATGAACCGCAGGTCGGACATGCATTATTCTCATACTCGGCAAGCTTTGCGTCGTCAATTTCGCCTACCTTGTAACGTGAAACGGCTTCAGAAACAGTTGAGTAACTGATTTTTTTGCCGTCAACGTGTCCGGCAAGCATTGGACCTCCGCTTACAAAAATTGACGGAATATTAAGTCTTGCGGCAGCCATCAAAAGTCCCGGAACGTTTTTGTCACAGTTCGGAACCATAACCAAGCCGTCAAAAGCGTGCGCCTTTGCCATAGCTTCGGTTGAGTCGGCAATAAGCTCACGGGTTACAAGTGAATACTTCATACCCTCGTGTCCCATTGCAATACCGTCGCAAACAGCAATTGCTGGGAATACTATCGGAACGCCGCCTGCAAGAGCAACACCCTGCTTTACAGCCTCAACAACCTTATCAATATTCATATGTCCCGGAACTATATCATTCTTTGAGCTTACAATACCGATAAGCGGTTTTTTGATTTCTTCGTCTGTCAATCCGAGCGCATGCAACAATGTGCGCTGCGGAGCGGCATTAATGCCGTCTTTTATAACTGAACTTTTCATTCTTTATCATCCTTTCGGCAATATACTTAACATTAGCTTATATTTTACCATTATATCGTTTGTTTTGCAAGGTGTACAATTGTGTTTTTTATGGCAGCCTTATTCCCTTTTTCAGCACGGTTATTCGGCAATAATCTTCCATTCCTCATACAGCCTGTCAAGCGAAAAAGCTGCGTTTGCAGGGCTTGTTGAGGGCAATTTAACGGCTTCTATTTTCGTTTTTGGAAATATATATTTCTGATACATTTTGTATGACGCAGTACCGTTTGCAAAAATCCTGCTGACCTTGCTGTTATTAAGAATTATCGAAAGGTCGTTCGGTACGACATCTTTTATTGAACTGTCGCTTGACCCCGTTATGGTGCAGGAATGAATTGAATCCCACAAGGCAAGGTTATGCGACAAAACAAGCTGCTTTTTCTGCTCTGTTGTCATAGGAACATCTTCACAAAATATTTTTGCAAGCAGTTTCCAAAATCTATTTTGCGGATGACCGTAAAAAAACATTGCTTCTCTGGATTTTACCGACGGAAAACTGCCGAGAATTAATGTTTTGGAATTACCGTCATAAAGCGGCGGTATGGGATGAATTATTTTTTCCGACATATTAAATTTCCTTTTTCTTCGATTTTTTGCTCTCTTTAACAAGCTGCCTTATGTATGCAAATGTTTTTTCTTCGCCCTGGTCTCTCAGCATAGTAAGCAATTTGTCAAGAAGCGCCTCGGTGTTCGGGTACATTCTGTGTTTTCCTTTTATACGCAAAAAATACTGGTATGGATGAGCGTCGGTATAAGCGTCACCGTTATATATTTTACTCGCAGCTACTCTGTCACAGAACATTTCCACAACAAATCTCAGCGGCATCTCTACATTTTCGATATTTTTGGTCTTTGGGTTATAATCGTTCCAATACTCATAATGATGCCTGTTCCTTCCCTTGTGATGCATCCATGCGCTTGAATAGCCGTACAGCTCACGTTCCGGTTCATTGGGACTGCGTGTCCCCTGAAAAAATTTTGCTCCGGGTATAAACTCGGTGGGAGTATATTTTGAGAGGTCGTGCCTTAGCCCCTGCCACAAAATTCCTGCTCTTTTGCAATTAGCAATTACCTTGTGTCTGTGCCTTGTTATAGTCTTAAAATGTTTTATCGGATGTGCCATTATTTAATCACCGTTAATATATTAACATATTTTTAAAAATATTAAAATATTTCTTGCCTTATTCGCGAAAAAAAGTTATAATAGTAAAAAATTAAAATTTTGTAATAATTGAAGGGCTTTAGGATTATGAAAAAATCTTCATATTTACTGTTTTTGTTTGTGGTTATGGTTCTTAGCTGCTTACTTTGCGGATTAAAGGGATGTAATACTCAAACAAAAGAGGCAATAAACTCAGATACAACCGAAGAAGAAACGGTTGCCACGTTTTCGGGACCGCAGCCGATTAAGTTTGATGACAAAGAACCGATTACATTAAAAGTAGGAGAAGCAAAAGTAATTGAAGTTTCCGATGAAGACGAAAAATCGCTTCAATCTTGGACAAGCAGTGATGATTCAATTGTTTCTGTCGATGACGGAGGACGAATTGACGCCAAAAAAATCGGTACAGCCACAATAACGGCAAAATTTTCCGACAAAGAAAGCAATTGCAAAGTAACTGTTGAAAAAGCAGACGACGTTACGGATACTGATACCTTCTCCACTGCAATTACCGCAAACACAGATATTCTAAATCAGAATATCAACTCAAGCTACACAAACCCTTATGCAATTTATGTAAATCGCAAAATGAACACGGTTACCGTATATACCTACGACGAAAACGGCGATTACACTATTCCTGTCAGAGCAATGGTGTGCTCATGCGGAAAAAACAACGGAACAATAACAGGAGAATTTGAAACATACTTTACAAACGAATGGCACGCACTGTTTGACAACGTTTACGGACATTATGTAAGCGGTATTTCAGGCGACTATCTGTTCCACAGCGTTCCGTACTACACAACAAGCCCTGATAACCTTGAGGTTGAAGAATTTAACAAACTCGGAACCGACGCTTCGCTCGGCTGTGTAAGAATGGCAATTGCAGATACTAAATGGATATATGAAAACTGCGCTGTCGGTACATATGTTAAAATTTATGATGACGATAACCCAGGTCCCCTCGGAAAGCCCGATACAATAAAGATTACCGATATGTCATGCGGCTGGGACCCGACCGATGACGACGAAAACAATCCTTACAACAGCAAAAAACCTGTTATTAAAGGTGCACAAGATGTTATAATAAAAAAAGGTGATAATTACACCGTTGAAAAAGGAATTACGGCACTTGACACCTGTTCTAACGATATTACAGATAAGTTGTGCGTTGTAGGAAATGTTATTACCACAAAAACAGGAACTTATAAAGTGACCTATCAGGTAAAGGACGCACTTAACCGTACGGCTAAAACAGACATAACGGTTACAGTGACAGATTAATTATTAAAAAACAGGTGATTTTGATGACAGAAAAAGAGAAAATGATTGCCGGATTGCTTTATGACTGCACAGATGACGAACTTATGGAGCTGAGAACCAAAGCTCATATTTTGTGCAAAGATTATAATGACACATATGAAACCGATACAAATGAGCGCAAAGAGATTATTAAACAACTTTTGCCCAATTCAAGTCAAAACATCTATTTGTAGGGGCCTATTCAGTTTGACTACGGTGTTTTTACTTCTTTTGGAGAAAATTGCTATGCAAATTTTAATTTTATAGTTTTGGACTGCTGTCCTGTGAATGTCGGCAACAACGTGTTATTCGGCCCGAACTGTACCTTGGCAACGCCTATTCACCCATACATTTTGAAGAACGAAGAATTGTTACTGCTCCCGACGGTAGAAATATAGAGTATGAGTATGCAAAACCGATTGAAATCGGAAATGACTGTTGGCTTGCCTCAAACGTTACCGTGTGCGGCGGTGTAAAAATCGGCAGCGGTACAATTATCGGCGCAGGAAGCGTTGTTACCAAGGACATTCCCGAAAACTGCTTTGCGGCAGGAAACCCGTGCCGAGTAATCAGAAAGATTACGGAAAAGGACAAACTAAAATATAAAAACATCGGTGTTATTCCCGAATAATTGCAGCCAAAAGATATAATTTGGCACCAAGACAAAACAACAGACTAAAATCAAGAGGGTATCTCGATTGAGATACCCTCTTAGTTGTGATTATAAAACCGTTTAATCGGAATAATAAGGAATTTCATCCAATCGGCGAAATTCATATCCTTGTTCCTGAAAATATTCTATTATTGACGGCAAAATTTTTGCAGTGGTTTTGCCAATACAGCCGTCATGCATCAAAACCACCACATTATCGGATTTGGCTGTACTTTTAATTCGCTTTAAAAGCTGTGCTGCCGTATGATTTCCCGATTCTCCGTCTCCGTCAAGGCAATTCCAATCAGCATAATAATAACCCTTTTGCTTGAGCAAAGCTTTGTACTGCTGTTTTACCTTAGCATGGTCTCCGTAATTATAGCTACCGCCCGGAAAGCGAATCAATTTAAAAGGCTCTTCGCCTGTTACTTCTCTTATAGAATTAAATGTTTTATCAATCTCATTAAAAAAGCTGTCGCTTGAAGCGTAAAGTGCTTTGTAATCGTGATAATAACTGTGATTTGCAATAAGGTGACCTTCATCATAAACCCTGCGTGCAAGTTCCCTGTTTTCATCAATCATTCTGCCAACCATAAAAAACGTGGCTTTCACATTATACTTATCCAAAGTCTCAAGCACATCAACCGTAATGTTTTCAGTCGGCCCGTCGTCAAATGTAAGATAACAAATTTTTCCGCTTCCGCCCTGAGCTTCCTCCGCAATTTTAACAAGGTCGTTTTGTTCCGAAGCTGACGGAATATTTGTTTTGGAACCTGCAATATTAGCGTCGGTT
This sequence comes from Ruminococcus sp. YE282, assembly GCA_900101355.1. Lineage (GTDB taxonomy): Bacteria > Bacillota > Clostridia > Oscillospirales > Acutalibacteraceae > Ruminococcoides > Ruminococcoides bromii_A. The sequence continues at coordinate 32,584 of FMUV01000001.1, read as the reverse complement.
GATACTGCATTACCGTCTATATTTAACCGTTCAAGTGTGATACTCTCTACAAGTATGACAGCAATAATAATTGCCGCTATAAAACATATAATGCCAAAGAGTTTTTTTCTGCGTGTAATACATATAATGCTGCTTTTTAAAGCACCGTTAAATTTTCCGTTTTGAGCCATGATATAAATCGCCCCTCACAATGACGGCAATACAATAACTTTTGCCGTCACTATCCTTATAATAATGTTTATTCACCATTAAGGATAATGAGAATGCCGTATTTATAACATTGTGTTTATACCTAAATCAGAGTAAAGCTGTGTCTAAATAAGCAAAGCCTGCAACAAATTGTAAGTAATTCAAATACAACATCAAGTATCATTCAAATTAACAGGCAGATTTAAATTGAAACATACTTTCCGCTTGTATTTACCGCCTTAAACTTTTTATCAATGGCCTCAAGATTTACATCGTCACCTATTACGATAAAAATTGCCTGCCCCGAATTTATCGGCAATATGTTAGTTTTTTCACGCGTTGCATTAAGCTCAATCCAACCGTTACTGCCATGCATAAATCCCTTTATACGATAGATTTTGCCACAATCAGAATCCTGCATAATATCATTTACAGTCGGAACGAGTAAATTTTCGGGCATTTCAACATGCATAATGTAATGAGTTGACGACCTGATTGTCTCACTTGAATAAAGCTTAACATATTCTTCAAATCTCCAACCCGAGTTTTCAATTTCGTTAAAATCTTCATCGCTAAGCTTGTCCCAATTCTTGGCTGTTATATCATTAATATTAATTCGCCGTGAACAACTGATACTTTCAAGCGAGCGATTAATGTGGTTAATAAGGCCTTCAATTTTATTTTGCGGTATAATGTCATTTAACTTACTTACTATAATTTTTCCCGAGCAGGCAGACTCCGAGCCAAGCAAAAATTCCATTTGCTTTGAAAGGTCATCTTCAAGTTCACCGTCAACAACGGTAAGCACACTGCCCGGCTCATACCAGCGGTCAAGCGGGTCTTCCCTGAGTGTGTCAAAAAACTCGTCCATATCAAATATTCCGGACGGTTCAACAATTACCCTGTCAAAGCCCTGCATTCCAAGCGTTATAAGTTTGGTTTTAAAGCGACGTTTGTGACACCCCGGGTCTCCCCCTCCTGCAATCATCTCAAGCTGGCAGTTATCGTCTTCAAGCTCCTGAAGCAACATCATATCAACGTTAACCGCACCGAAATCATTTTCTATTATTGCAATTTTTCTGCCAATACGCTTTTGGTACTGAGCATATAACCTAATGAATGTAGTTTTGCCTGAACCTAATATTCCTGTTATTAAGTCAACTTTAATCAATATTTCACCAACTTTTTAATCTGTATTTTAAACCTCGGGTATTACTAATCTCATACTTATGTTTGACACATAATTGTCAAGAAGATTTTCCGAAAGCCAGAAGCTGTTTTGTAGGGAAAGAAAAAATCGGCACAGAACATATAAATGTCACAGCCACAGCCGTGAGTATTATTATGATTGACGTAACCGGCTCATTAAAACCTGCCGAAATCACATCAAAATAATTCCAACTTATAAGAACTGACAAAAACAATTTGTGCCAAAAATATATCTGTATCGTTTTTGTGCCTATGGCAGAAATAAACGGTATTTTTACATTCACAACAAGACACATTATTGAGAATCCGAATACTCCCGAAATCAGATATGACGCTAACCTGACTAAAAAGCCGAGATTATATAAATCTTTAAGAGAGGTAAAGTCATGTCTGCCTGTAAACATCGGTCTGAAAATATTATAAACCGTCTGAGATTTAAAAAACACGAATATAAAACCTATTACAATAAAGAATGCAGCCAATTTCAAAATTCGGTTTGAAAGAAGCTGCGTCAGTTTTTCAGGATTTATCATATATCCCGCTATAAAAAACGGCAAAAATACTGTTATTCTCATTAGAGCAAATTTGTCGCCGAGGAAACTGTCGTAACCTGCCGCACAGCCGATAAGCAACGACAGCACAAGAAGTACCTTTGTATTATACTCTCTAAACAGCCAAATTATTGCATTAAAAACCGCCATTGCCCACATAAACCATGCAAAAGTATCATACATATCAAAGACAGAATACTTTACGGCGTTGCCAAGCATAAGGTCTAAAAGCAAGTACGCTATCCTCATTGCTATACCGATAAGGACAAAGGATATAACCCTCTGCTTTGGAAATTTTGAGGACTTGTCCATAGGCTTGAAAAACAATCCGCTGATAAATATAAACAGCGGCATATGTACGGAGTATATTGTAAGAAATATGCCCCTTGCCCAGTTGTCACTGCTGTGAGCGGCGATAACGTCAATAAAGTGACCCATTACAACAAGTAAAATTGCAAGAAATTTTATATTGTCATACAAATAAATACGCTGAGAAGTTAAGTAACGCTCACTGCTAAAAGCATAACCCGACAAATCAATTCACCTTACTGTTGTTTGGTAAAACAAACGGAATATTCATCATAATTCATAACAATTGAATTTACTTGGTTGTTGTCACGATTGATTTTAAACACCGTTTGTGTGCCTTCATCAAAAACCGCCTTTATTGTTCCGTTATCAACAACCTCATATGTTCCGGAATGTGTGCCGTCATCGGGCGTACCCGGAGTCAGCCACAACGAAAATGTTCCGTCTTTTGAAAACGTAAGCGAGCCTTGATAATTTGAGTAATTGTTATTATAAACCTCGCTGAGTTCAACTTCATCGCCTGTTGAATTTTTTGCGGAGGTTGGCACCCAAGTACTGCTCACAAGCTGAGCATTGCTTGAGGAATCATAGCATGATTTTGATATGAATACCACAGTTATAACCGCTGCAATCAGAACAGCAACCGTGACAACTGTGATTATACGCTTTTTATGAAGTTTTTTTGTTGACTTTTGATTATCGGCAACAGGTTTTTTCTTCTTTTTACGTGTTTTACTCATAATTTTTCATTATCTGCCTTTAACTAAATTATTAGTCGTGAAAATACACGTCACAACCGTTATAATGCACTGTAAAATCAGACGGAGCGTCGTCTTCCCATGAATTTATTGTAATTGTAATGTTTTTATCATTTGTATATGTTGCATTGATTGTATTATCTTCAACAATATATGCACCCGAATTTGCGGAGGAAGAAATCAAACCGTCTCTGAATGTTCCGTCGCTGTTAAATGTAATTACGCCGTCCGCATACGAAGTACCAAAAAATTCTCTGAGCGGAACATCATCTCCGCTGTCAGGGTCAACCGCTTTATACGGAATGTAGGTTGCATTGAAGCCGGCCTTTTTTTCTCCGCCGTTTGTCGGAACAACAACATCCACAGATTCTTCGGTTTCAGCCGGAAGTGTTTCATCCAAGGAATGATATTCCGCTGAGTTTTGGGTTTCTGATGAACTGCTTTCATCGGAAACAGAAGTTGTTGTCGCCACAGCAGTTTGAATTGTTTCTTCGACGGTTGATGTCGCCACGGTGGTTTCAATATTTTCGTCAGTCGGTTTTTGGCTGTTTCCGTTCAAAAAGATTATAAGGACAATTACACCGGCTATCACTGCCACCGCAACAGCAATAATAATTATCAAGGGTACTTTTGATTTCTTTTCGGGCTTTGCACTATGACGTCCTGCCATTATTGTTCTCCTTTTCTTCTGCGTCTTTTTTTAACTTTAAAATTACGCTTTTCTTAACCATTTTACCGTTGTAATAAATGTACTCGTCGGAATCCGATATTTCGTCAATATCAATATCATTTAAAATTTCATCATATTTGCCTTTTGAGTTATCTGAATTTGTATCCGTCATTTTACCGTTACGGCGATTTTCTACTTTTTTGTCAATAGTATCAATCTTTTTGTCGTTTTCAACTATCATATTATACATTGGCTTGTAGACTGCCGAATTTATAATAAAAGAAACGACAGACGGCATTAAAAATAAAAACAGAATTACAGTTGCAATTATTACGGCAACCTGTGTTGTACAGCAAAACAAAATTGTTGAAGCAATTACAAACAAAATAAACAAACCGAAAGTTGCGGCAAGGTTGTGCTTAATTTCACCAAAGCTCATCAACAGGCTGTTTTTGTAGATATTTTTCATTGAAATATCAAAGGTTACAGTCATTGACGGAATGTAAAAAAACGCAAACATCATTATTACAGCAACCAAAATCGTAATTGCAAACAGAATATAAAACTCGCCCTGTTTTTGTGCCCATGAAGCATATGCAACAAGAGAGTAGTAGCTGAATGTAAGCGACAAATAGAAAACAACTCCGTGGACGAGGAATCTAAGAAAATTATCCTTTATTGCCGCCACAAAGTCCTGAAGGACCGACACATTTTCTCTTCCAAGCGCAATGTGTGCGGTAACCTGAACCACACCCGCATAGTAAGGGAAAAGCGGTATTGCTGTTAAAAACAGAATATAGTTTGCGTTAAGCCCCGACACTGTGTTTATAAGCCAAAATAAGGCAAAAAACAATGCGAACGGAATTGCAAACAAAACATTTGTCAGTAAAAGCTTATGAAAATTATGAAATAAATTTGAAATTACCGCGATTAAGGCTGCCGAAGATTTTTCAGTTGCCATTTGTACCTCCGAAAAGTCAGAAACGCCGGACAAACCCCACCGAGTTTCCTTATTATTTAAAAATTAAATGACCCGGCAAAAAGCGTCCAAAGCGCAGTATCAAGCAGAGAAGCGCAAAAGGTCATTATCAAAGCAGACAAAAGTCTGGAGCTGAGATTAGCAAAACCTCTCCTTAAAGGGTGCTTTGGCAAATTTTTGCCTACCGTTGCGAAAAACAATTCCTTTGAAAACTCAAAGGCAGACGTTGAAAACAAAACAAGCGCAATGCAGAATAAAAATGTACCCGGCAGCAGAACAAGAAGATAAAACCCTACTCCCGCAAGTGAATTTGCTATGAACAAATAACCTGCCGTGATGCCCGTTCCGAATCCCTTGAAAAGAACCGCAAGCAACATTATCGGGATTCCCCAAGGTGCAAGTCCCAACAAATATATTGAAAAAACAAATATAAAATCAGAAGTAAAGCAAGCACAAAATGTTCCTGCAAAGTTATGCGCCATTCTTGCCTCAAGATTTGTAGTGAAAAGAAAATCAAGAGACGAAAGCATCTGAGAATCTGCATTTCGGGCATATACAGAGCCTGCCGCCAAACCAATCAATATTAATCCTACAAACATTACCCTGATGCCATAACGTTTAAAGAAGTAACGCACTTCGGATAACCTGAAGCCCCGAATTGAATTGGCCTGCACATCAGATTTTTTGAACGAAAATACTATACCTTTCATAAAAACATTCCTTTCGTTTAGAACAGCACTGAATTAATTGCTTTGGGTTGTCCAATCTAAACTTATGCGGAATGTTTTGATTTTATGAAATTATTTTCCAAGCTCCTCTGCACGCTTTGTGCAGGCTTCCATTGCATCCTGAACAGCTTCGACAAAGCCGTGTTCTCTGAGCTTATCAAGAGCCGCAATTGTTGTGCCGCCCTTTGAGCTTACCTTTTCAATAAGAACATCGGCAGAATCTCCGCTTTCACGAAGCATTGCAGCCGAACCCTCAAGAGTAGCGCACACAAGGTTCATTGCCTTGTCATAGTCAATTCCCTTTGACTTTGCATAATCAGCCATAGCCTTTGCAAACAAATAAATATATGCCGGGCTGCTGCCGTTAACGGAAATAATCTCGTTCATATGCTCTTCTGTAATGTATTCGCAAACGCCGCTGCCAGCAAACATATCATAAACAGTCTGCTTGTCTTCATCGCTGATATTATCAGACGGACAAAGCGCAGAAGCTCCCTTTTTGAGAAGAAGCGGAGTGTTTGGCATAACTCTTACAACCGGACATTTGCAATCAAGTCCGCGTTGAACAAAGTCAATTGAAATACCGGCAGCAATTGAAACAAAGGTTTTTTGCAGAGAAACCGCCGACTTTAATGATTCAAGAACCTCGGGATAATTTTGAGGCTTTACCGCAAGAACGATAATATCGCTTGACTTTACAACGTCTTCGCCTGTTTTGCAGATATTCACGCCTAATTTGGCGATTATATCGCATTTTTCACTGCTTACATCAAAAACATTGATAAAATCAGCCTTTCCGTTTTGCTGAGAAATCAAACCGTTTACTATGGCTGTTGCCATATTTCCTGCTCCGATAAATCCGATTTTTTTCATTTTAATACCCTCTTATCTTATTTTATTATATAACCTATATTAACCTATTGATATACTTCTGTTGCGAGGACAAGTGTAACTGAATCCCTTTTTGTTATACTGACCGTCACGGGCATAATTGCCGTAGAAAAACATTTCCGCTTCGTCAACTCTTCTGTACAGCAATCCCCAATAACAGCTTCCGGAAGCGTGGTGATATGCAAAAAAGTTGTCGGCAAACGCCTGCTTGCTTACGTTATTTAAATCCCTGTTTTTGGAGCTTGCGGATGAAGAAACGGAAGCATATGATGAATAGATATAGCCCACGGTGCCGTTGGATAATTTGATTTTATACCAATTTGAATTGTAAGTTTTGCCGTCTACAAATGTAAACTTTGTGTTTTCATCCATACAGGTAAGAATTGAATATCCTGTTCCCGCACCCGAGCGCAGATTTACATAGCTGGAATTTACATATCCGTTCGCTCCGGCACTTATTGAGCCCGAACCGCCCGAACTTGTGTTCAGAAGTACAGACTGCAAGTCAGAGTCGTTGTAGAGCGCGTAATAACCAACATTGTACGCAAAACAAACCAGTGCATCAAACTGCTGTTGATTGAATTTAATATTGTTTTCGGTCAGATATGCATTAGTCTTTGTGGTATACCCGCCTTTGTTCACCGTTTGGCAAAGATATGCATACGCCTGGTTTTTGGTAAGATTATTGTAGAACTGTTCATTTTTTGTAACAACCTTGCCGTATCCGAGAGTTGGGTCTGATGTAATGCTGTCAGCAGTTACCTTTGAAAGGAATCCCTCGTAGTCTGCAATAAGATTAATAACCTCATCGCTTGCACGTCTTTCTCCGATTACGGTAGTTGTGGTATCGGTTGAATTTGTAACAAATACTTCACCCTCGCCGTTTTGCGCAGTGGTAAGGTATGAGTTTGACGACTTAAATTTTGAATAAGCTTTTACCGTCCACTTTCCCGAAATCGGCAATTGTTTTGAAGCAGACCATACATATGTATCTCCGTCTTCTACTTTGCTTGTTGCTTCAACGGTATATGAGGTTGAACCGTTAGAAACCACAAATCTTAAGGCAACTCTGTCTCTGTCTGTTATTGCCTTAAAAGTAACGTTGGAATTTTTCGGTGCAGAGTTTGGAGAAGCATAAACAAACTGGATATTATCACGGCTTGTAACCTGAATAAGGCAAGTTGCCGCTCCGTTTGAAGTATATGCCGTTATTGTTGCATAGCCGCTGCGTTTTGTATCAACAACACCGTTATCAACGGTTGCAACATTCGGGTTTGATGTTTTCCACTTAACTCCGCTTGTGGTTGATGTAAGAAGAACCGATTTTAAGCAACGCATACCCGTTATTTTATTTGAAGAAATATTAACGTTTGAACCCGATTTCACCGTAAATCGGCAGGACGCCTTTTCCGAACCCGAAGAGGCGGTAATTGTAACGCTTCCCGATGATTTTGCAGTAACTATGCCGTTTGAATCAACAGAAGCAACTGAAGTATCGGAGCTTGTCCATCTGTACGACGAATCTCCCGAAGCAGTCAGCGCAAAGGTATTGCCCACATAAACAGTCTCGTTGGTGTTTGAAAGTTTAATTGAAGAATCGGAATCATCAGGAGTATCATCCCCGGAAGGCGTCGAGTCTTTTGTTGCGTATGTACTCATAATATAACCTGTTTTTCCGTCCGAGATTTTTATATTATACCAATTTGAATTATGAAGCTCGGTATCTATAAAAGTAAACTTTGCATCTTTGCGCATACAGGTAACAATTGAATAATTTGTGCCTGCACCCGAACGCAGATTTACGTAGTCGTCATTTACATAACCGGTAACCTTTGATACAGGTGTATCGGGTGTAGTCGGGTCCGGGTCAGGTTCTTTTGACGAATCCTTGGTTACATAGGTATTTAATACATAACCTGTTTTTCCGTCCGAAAGCTTAATATTATACCAGCTTGAATTATAAAGCGTTGAGCTTACAAACGAAAACTTTGTGTTTTTACGCATACAGGTAACAACAGAATATCCTGTGCCTGCACCCGAACGCAAATTCACATAATCGGAGTTAATATATCCTGTTGCGGAATTTGAATCGTTTGACGGCTTTGACGGAACCGACGTAACCTTGACATAGTTTCTGTGAACATAGCCGGTGTTTGAATTTGAATCCAATTTGATTTTATACCAGTTTGAATTATAAAGTTTGCCGTCAACAAACGTAACTTTTGTGTTTTCACGCATACAAGTCACAACAGAGTATCCTGTGCCCGCACCCGAACGCATATTTACATAATCGTCGGAAATGTATCCTTTTGCCTCAGCCGTCGGAGTTAATTCGGCAGCACTTGCGGAAAAAAACTGAACAGCACATAAAAATACTGACCCTACCATTAAAGCGGCAAGAACCAGACAGACAATTCGTATGAAAAATTTTGACTTCATAAATGCACCTTCAAAAAACATAAATATAATTCCTTTTGACTTATTGCACAATCGGCAACAAATCAAAAGTCTATAAACCTCTAAATAACAAAGAAAATGTTAAACCTGCATTATTTAATTCTGCCAAACAATTTATCTCTTAAATTTCTGACATATACATTAACAAAAACCGTTACCGCATAGTCATAAAGTGCAAAAAATATATTTCCGACAATTAAAAATACCCACGGAATATAAACTCCGAATATTGTATAATCTTCATTTGGAATTGAAAGCAACCACATTCCGATATAAAATGAACCGACGGCGGCAATATTAAACACAACAAATTTTAATATGTACTGTACGACCTTTGATTTGAGCTTACTCTCAATTTTGCATTTGATTATCGGATAATATCCGAAAAAGGCAATATAATAGAGCACGGCTTCTTTATCGCCTGCCAAAAATACAGACAGAACCGACACCGTCAAAAACACGCCTGCCGCCCACTTTGCGCCGTATTCAATCAAAACGGCTAAAAGCAAAATTCCCGCAAAGCACGGCAACGCATATGTTCCCACAGGAATCAGCGACGTTATCATCATCAGAACAACGCCGAGTGCGGCGGAAATTCCGCAAAAAGCAATACGAAAAGTCGGTTTTTGTAATCCGTTTTTCATATTTAACACCCTGACCTGCAACAACTGCACAAACAATCGGTGCACATTATGGCAGAACAAATGTCGCACACCGAACAGCCTGCATCGCCTTGCATATTAGACTGATTAAAGCCGCCGTAATTATATGCTCTCTGGCTTTGCATATTATTGAGTGCGGCACGATATTCGGTATTGTTCGGATTCATATTGCAGGCAGTTGTAAAATAGCTGAATGCCTGTTCGCTCCAGCCTCGCCTGTATGCGCACATTCCCTTAAGATAATGCCATTCGGCACTTCGTCCCGAAACAGGAATAGAATCAAGCATTTGTTCGGCTTGGTCTATCATATTGCGCTGAATATAAATTCTGATATTATAAAATTGTGAGTTTGCAGCACCTCCAGAAGCATATGAAGAACTTCCCGTTGAACCGCTCCCCTTGCCCTTTTGGCGCCACTGGTTAATTGTATCGTACGCCTCGTTAATTTCTTTCATCTTTTGCTCGGCAACGTCGGCAAGAGGCGAATTTGCATAATTATCGGGATGATACTTTTTGGCAAGCTTTCTGTAAGCGGATTTAATTTCATCATCTGTTGCGGTTTCGGACACGCCGAGAACCTCATACGGATTCGTCATTTTTGACCTCCATTGTTTTCTTTTCCATAACCCTGTTTTGTGCTGACGGAAAACCGTACAGCATCATATTATCAAATATACCCTTAAAATCAGTTAATTCAATAAGATTATATGCATTGTACGCTCTTGCAAGCGACTGATTAAGCACTCCTGTCATATAATCAAAAATATTGTCTTGCTTTATACTTAAGAACGGATTAAAATTATTGTGCTTTATATCATCCTCGTAATCGTCCGCGGCGTCAATAAGATACACCCATCTTCCGAGATGATAACCAAATTCATAATAAACACGCTTGTCCACTTCGTCGTCAGCTTCAAGCGACAAAATATTTGCAAGCATAAATGCGGTTGGGTGTGCGGCAGAATCAATTGAAATATTGTCACTGTGCTCGGCATTAAACTGCATTGTCATCATTTCTGAAACGATTTTTTCAATTTCAGGATAATTTTTTGCAGCCTTTTTATGCCAATGAGAAAAAAACGGTTTTAACAAGTATGCTGCAATTTTCTTAAAAAATCCGCTGTCCGCTATATCATCCTTAAGCTTATAATATGATGAAATTACAGACAGTGCGGAGGCCTTTAAGTAGCAATCGGCAGAATCCACGGCAAATTTGCATTTTTTCAGCGGATTAAACTTACATCTGCCGTCTTTAAAGGACTTGCAGCTTCTTTTGAGCGACATAAGGAGCATTGCGTAAAAAGTACAGTCATAGCTTAGGATAAACCTTATAAGGAAGGAATAATCCTTGCCGAGCTGATTGCAAAGTCCGCAGTAAACCGACTTGTATGCTTCATATTCACGCACCAAAAGTTCACTTTTTTGAACCCTTAAATATCCAAACACAGGCGTGCTCCTTATAATATAATTATACATTATGATTATACAACAAATCACCTGAATTGGCAATAGAAAAGTATTGCTTGAAAAATTTTCCGTATGATGATAATATAGTATCAAAAAATAATAAATAATCTATGAAAGTATAAAATTATGAATGTTTATGATTTTGACAACACAATTTACGACGGAGACTCAACAGCGGATTTCTATTTATTCTCAATTAAAAGGCACAAAAGGATTTCGCTTAAACTCCCCTCGTTATTCTGTGCGTTTTTCAATTTTTATGTGCTGAAAAACGGTACAAAAACCGAATTTAAACAAAAAATGTATTGCTTTTTGGAATGTTGTGATATTGACAAAGACGTTAACGATTTTTGGGAGATAAATCAGAGCAAAATTAAAAAATTCTATCTTAATCAACAAAAGGACGACGATGTAATAATATCTGCTTCTCCCGAATTTTTGCTTGAACCAATATGCCAAAAGCTGAAAATAAAGTACCTGATTGCCTCAAAGGTTGATAAATCAAGCGGTAAATACAGCGGAATTAACTGCCACGGCAAAGAAAAGGTAAAAAGATTTTATCAGGTATTTAAAAACGGCAAAATTGACAACTTTTACTCCGACAGCAAAAGTGATACACCCCTTGCCGAGCTTGCGGATAAGGCGTTTATTGTAAAAAAGAATAATATAACGGATTGGAATTTTGACAAATAAAACGGTCGAGGCAAATGCCCCGACCGTTTTTGCGCAGTTGCATAAATTATACTAATTGCAACAATTGCACTGCGGATTGGCAGTTGGTCTGTCACAGTCAGTTTCGGAAGAACTGGGCGGGAAGAATGAGTCTGTCGGAAATTCAATCTTGCTGAATGCTTCACACGGGTCGTCGGTTCTTGCCTCACACTCTTTGCGCGGAACACAAAAATCATATGACGGAATCATAAGCTGTACGTTGCGCTCAAGCTGAGTAATCGTAAATATACCAAGAGTAACAAGGACCTGCTTATCATCGGGTCTGCAAAGGTCTTCACCGAGATAGTCTGTCACGCAATCAGGAACATACGGCACATTTATCGACGGTTTTGCACATACAAGTTTTGCGGAAAGCGCCATCGGGTTTGATATGTTTACCGTAGCACGCGGCATACTTCCCTTTTCGGCTGAACAACAATTTTCGGGCGGTCTGTGGCGGTGGTCCTCACGGTCATCGCTTGAAAACGATTTTACGTTTCCTGAGCTTCCGTACAAAACAACACGTTTTCCGTACGTGGCAACGCCGTTTACCGTTGTCGGCAAAGCACCTTTGTCCGAATAAACATCACAGCACACCGAAAAGTAGAATACCATATCAACACAGTAAAATCCTGTGTGAAATGCCACCGAGTCCACCTTTACCGTGGCGTTGCTTACGCTTGCTTTGTTTATTCTTACTGAGGTTGCGTTATTTACAATGCTTTGGTTTTGCGGAGTAAAAAACACGGGCAGGTCGCTAAGGCAGTCCTTTGCACCGCAACTGTCATAGATTCTCGGAATATCTACGCATACGGAATCAAAATCAACATCCGAATTGCCGACTGAGCGTGACGTAGTCTGCTCAGAATCAATTGGTGCTTCTGGCATAAAAATTACCTCCATATTAAGTATTAACAGGCTTAAATAGGCTCTGCAACAATACATAATACGGAGGTTTGTGATTTTTGTGATTAATACGGCTTAAATTAAAGGAACTTTGCAATATATTTTTAAGTTAAAATTCTAAGCTGCCGCAACTGAGTTTATGTTTTTTCCATTTTGCTGAAATTTGCCATAAGATTTTTTGTTCCCGCCTTATCAAACGAAATTTCCAGCAGGGTATCATTACCCATTTTTTCGGTTTTCATAACCATGCCTCTGCCAAACACTTTGTGTAAAACAGTATCTCCGACCTTATACACAACGCCCGACTGAGCGGCAGGTTTTTTGTACATTGATTTTGCATACGACATTTTTGCTTTTTGACCGACCGATATTTTTTCGGTCTTCGCAGTCGGTGCCTGAGAGTTGTCGGAGGCTGCGTATTTATTTTCGTTGCCGGTATAATTAATAAGCTCGTCGGGGATTTCGTTGAGGAATCGGGAAGCCTTGTTAAACGTTGTTGAACCGAATAACATTCTTGAACGGGTTTTGGTGAGATAGAGTTTTTCTTTGGCTCTTGTAATTCCCACATACGCAAGCCTGCGTTCCTCCCCTATTTCGTCAGGGTTCATAATTGAGGCATACGAAGGGAAGATTCCGTCTTCCATACCTGTTATGAATACAACAGGAAACTCAAGACCTTTTGCGCTGTGCAGCGTCATCATAACGCAGGTGTCGGCATTTGCGTCATAGTTGTCAATGTCGGTTTGAAGCGAGATTTCCTCCAAGAATGAGGAAAGGTCTGCCTCATCTCCGTAATCTTCTTCAAACTTGATTACGTTAGACAAAAGCTCTTCAATATTTTCTATGCGAACATCCGCATTTTCTTTCTCATTTTTTAGATATAACGTGTAATTGGTATGTTCGAGAATCAAATTATATAATTCCGCAAGAGAATAATCTCCGCTTTGCTCAGCCTCAATCAGTCCGTCTATCAGCTTTACAAATTCTTTTAATTTAGCCGATGCGCGTGACAAAGCAGGAAAATCGTCCGCATTTTTAATTACGGAATAAATACTCTCGCCAAGTCCTGCCGCAATTTCTGCCGCATTTGCAACGGTTTTTGCACCGATTGAGCGTTTTGGAACATTGATTATTCGGCTAAGTCTTACGTCGTCATGCGGATTGTTTATAACCTGAAGATATGCAACCATATCTCGAATTTCCTCACGGTCATAGAATCGGTGACCGCCGATTATGCGATGCGGTACTCCCGAACGTGAAAGCGCCTGCTCAATTGCGTTTGACTGGGCATTTGTACGATAAAGCACGGCAAAATCAGAAAATTTTCTTCCGTCGGCAACGCCGTCAAGTATAGTATTTGCGACAAAGTTTGCTTCGTCACGCTCGCTTTCACAAGAGTGAACCTCAATTTTGTCACCCTTTGCATTTTCTGTCCAAAGGGTTTTGCCCTTTCGCATAGTATTATTGGAAATTACTTCGTTTGCCGCATTAAGAATGTTCTGAGTGCTGCGGTAGTTCTGCTCAAGACGGATTATCTTTGCACCCTTAAAGGTGTTTTCAAACGACAAAATGTTTTCAATCGTAGCTCCTCTGAATTTGTAAATACTCTGGTCATCATCGCCGACAACACAAATATTGCCGTATTTCTCGGCAAGCATACTTACAAATTTATACTGGACTTTGTTGGTATCCTGATACTCGTCAACCATTATGTACTTAAACTGATTCTGATAAAACTCCAAAATATCGGGACATTTTTCAAACAAAACTACGGCGTTGCAGAGCAAATCGTCAAAATCCATTGCATCGGCTGTTTTTAGCCTTGCCTGATAGATTTCATAAACCTTGGCAACCGAAGCTTTGCGGTTGTCATACTCAGCCTGCTTTAACATCTCGGCGGGTGAAAGCATCTTATCCTTAGCCTTTGAAATTTCAGACAAAACAGCCTTAACCGGCAAAATCTTTTCGTCGATATTAAGCTGCTTCATAATATCCTTGGCAAGCTTTTTCTGGTCATCGGTCGCATAAACTGTAAAATGGCTGGAATAACCGATTCTGTCGCCGTAGCGGCGAAGGATTCTTGCACAGGTTGAGTGAAACGTTGCAGCCCATATGTCATTGCCGCCCTCGGGAACGGCAGCGCATATACGTTCTTTCAGCTCGCCCGCCGCTTTGTTTGTAAAAGTTATTGCAAGAATGTTCCAAGGATTGCAAAGCTGAGACTGAAGAATGTACGCTATTCTGTTAACGAGAACGGTTGTCTTTCCCGAGCCCGCTCCGGCAAGTATCAGCAAAGGTCCTTCGGTTGAAAAAACAGCCTGCTGCTGCATTTCGTTCATATGTGAAAAATTCTGTTTAATTTCGCTCTGAGTCATATGTTCTCCCAAATAGTTTGTGATAAAAGAAACGGGCGAACCAAGTTCGCCCATTCAGTCCGAATTTTAAATTATTTTATAAAGCTGTAATATGTGTCAAGAATATCCGAAGCATTATCTGCAACAATAAGACTTACAAAATTTCCGTCCTTTGTAACCTTACAATCCTTTACCATATCAAGCTTTTCAGGCGTATATGAAGAATACTGGCTTACAATTGAGTTGTAACGGGTTGTAAGCGCTGTTTCTATATTGCCTGCGGCTGTTGAATCAACAGCTTCAACAAGTACGATTTCAACCGGAGCATCGTTGTTAGAGTCAATTTCTGCGGCAAACTGCTTTACGTCGTCAGCATTGATGTTGTAATATTTACTGAGGTCATCTGTGCTTGAAAGAGTTTGAAGCGAAAGGCTGTAATCATTATTGATTTTATCCATAGCTTCCGAAAGCTTTACATCTTTAGAACCGCATCCTGCGAACATTGCAAGACACAAAACAAGAACCGTTGCAAGAGAAATTACTCTTTTCATAATACGCCCTCCAATATTTAATACTAAAAAATAACGCCGCCATAAGACGGCGCTATGTGGTCGAGGTGACAAGATTCGAACTTGCGACCCCATCGTCCCGAACGATGTGCGCTACCAAACTGCGCTACACCTCGAAATAATACAGCCTCGAAGTTACTCGAGGCTGATGGCTGTGGAATAGGGATTCGAACCCCAACAAACAGAGTCAGAGTCTGTCGTGCTACCGTTACACTATTCCACAAAATCATTATTGCATCTTTCCGTGCAACGATAGTTATTATAAGTCAAAAAATTGAAAATGTCAATACATAAAATAAAAATTTTTATTTTTTTCTTATTCTTATATCGGTTCCGAGAAAATCAAGCCTTTCTGCGTTTCCGCACACACGGGAAACAAATCGCTGAGAATAGCTTTTTTCGAGCTCGTGCATTGTCAGGTTAGTATTAATAATAATCGGCTTGTCCTGGAGCATACGTGAATTAAAAGTATTGTAAAGCTGGGCTGTGTAGTATTTTGTCTGAAATTCCGTGCCCAAGTCGTCAACGATTAACAAATCGCAATCAATCAACATATCGGTAATCTGATATTCCTCGGCACCTTTTGAACGAAATTGTTTTTCAAATTCCTGCGTCAGCTTTGGTGCGGTAGCGTATATTACGCCAAACCCCTTTTTTATTACTTCGTTTGCAATAGCAAGCGAAAGATGGGTTTTGCCAAGTCCCGTAGAACCTTTCATAAGCAAACTTTTTGAATTGACATTAAAATTCTGCGCATAATTTTTGCAGTATGAAAAAATCTTTTGAATTTGGTTATACGGAGAAATTCCGACCGAGCTGTCCACCCTTTTGTCATAATACTCTGGGTTGAACGACTCAAAGGTTGAGAGAGACAGCGGAGCATTCTTGTTGAGTTCTTCGCAGGCACAGGTTATCAGCATTTGCTTAAGGCATTGGCAAACAACCGTCTTTCCGTTTTCTTCGCAATAGCCGGTATCACCGCACTTTGGGCAGGAATAATAAGGCTCTAAAGCTCTGACGGAATATCCGTTTGATATAAGGATACCCGAAAGTTCAGCCTGAAGCGCAAGGTTTTCGACCTTAAGTTTCCTGACATTCTCGGCAACGTTTCCGCCGTTAAGCACAGCACGGGCGGCACGTATTCCGCTTGTTGCAATTTGCTGTTCAAGCTCTTTTGTTCTTGGAAAAGCCTTATAGATTTCCGCCCTGCGTCGGTCTGCGTCTTTTTCAGCTTTCAATTTTCTCTGGGCAATCCTGTCAGTTGCCATATCATATATTTTTTTGCCGTAACCCATACTTACCTCCCTTGCCGCAATTAATCGTCAAGTATATTGATTTTTTCAAGCTCATCAATATCATACGATGCTTTTCTCGTTGATTTTGTTGTGGCTTTATTTGAGCCTGATTCAAACTGTTTCAGCTCTGACGGAGATTTTATATTACTTCCGTGCCAACGCTTTAAAATTCCGTCAATATAGTTAAACTTCATTGTACCCTTTGAATCGACGCATCTTTCATACGCCTCCCGAAGCATTTCGGGAGAAAACTTCCAGTCGCCAATCCATCTTTGGCTGTATTCAAGCTGCTTCTTCGTTGGCGAACCGACATTTTGAAGTCCAAAAGCTGAGGATACAATTGAAAAATACTTGTTGAGTTGCTTTGCAAGACGAATTTTGTTGTCTGCCGCCTCAACAGAATAAATTCCGTCGTCAGCCCAAGCAATGCCGATTTTCTCAACGGTTCGCATATTCCCCTTATCAATACTAATGCAATACTGGATAAGCATAAGTATTACGTCAAGCGGCAAACCGCAGGTATCCTTTAGCATAAGAAGCGTCGAGCAATCAGAATTTGACAATGTTTTGCCAAGCGCCATTTGTGCTTCTTCAACCAAAATTTTAAGTTCTTCGTCAACCGCAAGTCTTTGAGAAGTAAACACATAGTCCGGCTTCTGAGGCTTTGCAACGGTAAAGTGCTTTTTGGGCTCGGCTTCCTGCTCCTTTGTTTCTTGTGATGTGTTCGCAGTGTTTAAATTTGTCTGCTTCTCAGGTTTGATTACAGGCAATAAACTTTCAGATTCTTCTTTATAAGAATTTTCACTTTGGACTTTTATATTATTTGCATTGTTGACCGCTTGATTACTGTCGCTGCTTGGGAAGTATGTACCGTCGTCACACTTTAAAATTCCCATACTCACCCAATAATCCAAAGCTTCGGGAATGTCGGTAACATTAACGCCTGTAACATCCGAAATTTTATTTTCATCAAATTCACTTCCGCTGTTTCTCAATACAAACAGCAGAATTTTAAGTTTTACGCCGTCAGAAAATTTTAATCCTTCGTCAACTACCTTTGACGGCACGGCAAAAATTGAGTTCCAAGCTCCTAAATCGAGTTTGATTGACATTATATCTACTTCCTAAATTAATATAGAGATAGTATAACATATTTTTTTATATTTGAATAGTAAAAATATTTTTTGAAGACACGTCAATTTCTATTCTTTTGCGGTCGATAAACAATAATTTTGTCCCTAAATCTTTTAATCAGCGCAGATAAAAGAATATATATACACCTAGCCAAGAGTGATAAAATAATTATTAATGCAGTTATTATTACAGTAGACGCCGCTGTAAATATTATATCAAACACAAAAAAACCTCCGCACTTATTAATGATAACTACATTATAAATGCAGAGGTATGATTATTATAAAGAATTGTGTTGATGATTGTAATTATTTTGAAAGAAAATGATTCATCATCGTAAATCCCTTGGCAATATAATTGCCTGTTTCTTTTGCCTGCTTTTCGCAGAAGCAAGTTACCTTGCTGTCAACAGGATTTTTGCTGTCGTAAATAAGGTAAGGAACAGGATTTGAAGTGTGAGTTTTGATTGCAAGCGGTGTTGGATGGTCAGGGCAAACAAGAACCGCAAAATCATCATAAGACTTCAAAAACTCTGTAACAGGTCCGAGTATATGCTTATCAATCATTTCAATGGCTTTAACTTTGTTTTCAGCCTCTCCCCTGTGACCGCATTCGTCGGGAGCTTCAACGTGAATATATACCAAATCGGAACCGTTTTTAAATTCATTAATCGCAGCCTGGCATTTGCCATCAAAGTTGGTGTCAATATAGCCTGTTGCTCCGTCAACATCAACGCTGTTCATTCCTGCACAAATTGCAATTCCTTTCAACAAATCCACAGCAGAAATCATACTGCCCTTTTTGCCAAACTTTTTAAAGAACGTGTCAAGCTTCGGTTTAGTTCCTTCGCCCCACAGCCAAATTGAGTTTGCAGGTCTTTTTCCCTCGGCAACTCTCTTTTTGTTAATCGGGTGATCTTTGAGCAAGTCATAACTTTTTTTCATCAAATCATAAAGCTTTGCGGTGTCGTCACCCTTTGGAATATAATCTTTAATCACACGGTTTGAAATGTCGTGAGGAGGAGTAAGCTCTCCGGGGTGCGGATTGCCGTTCTTCCAAACAAGGCAATGACGATATGAAACTCCGGGATAAAAACTAAACGTATCGTCGCCGAGGTTTTTCTGAATATAATCAATAAGTTCTTTAGCCTCGGGAGTTGAAATATCGCCGCCGCAGTAATCAACCATAGTTTTGTCGGAATATTCGGGCTCATCGGACAATGTTACAAGATTGCACCTTAGAGTTACGTCTGTTTCACTAAGGTCAATACCAATGCTTACGGCTTCAAGCGGAGAACGTCCGCTGTAATAAACTGCCGGTTCATAGCCGAGAACAGAAAGATTTGCAACGTCGCTTCCGGGTTTTAGTCCCTCTGCAACTGTTTTTACCATACCGACCTCTGCCTTTGCAGCAAGACTGTCCATGCAAGGTTTGTCGGCTTTTTCCATAGGTGTGACGCCGCCGAGAGCCTCGTTCGGCTCATCTGCCATACCGTCACAAAGCATTACAAGATACTTCATCTATACCATTTCCTTTTCTATAACAACAATTGTGTTTTATATTAACCAACGAAATATTCGTCGCTTTAATAACTTAAATAAATTAATTTCTGATAATCCAAAACGGACCATACATTATCATATACAAATTACTTTTGCAGAGTGCCAAGACTTGCACATTTTAAGTAAGCATTGATAAATCCGTCAAGGTCGCCGTCCATTACAGCCTGAATATTACCTGTTTCATAGCCTGTGCGGTGGTCTTTAACCATTGTGTACGGCATAAATACATAGCTGCGTATTTGCGAACCCCAGGTGATTTCCTTTTGAACGCCTTTTATATCTTCAATTTTTTCAAGATGCTCACGCTCTTTGATTTCAACGAGTTTTGAAATGAGCATTTTCATTGCAACGTCACGGTTCTGATACTGGCTTCGCTCAACCTGGCTGGCAACAACGATTCCCGTTGGGATATGTGTAAGACGAACGGCAGAAGAAGTCTTGTTGACTTTCTGACCGCCTGCACCGCTTGCACGATAAACGTCCATTTTGATGTCCTCGGGAGCAATGTTTACCTGAATATCGTCGTCCATTTCGGGCATAACCTCTAATGACGAAAAACTTGTGTGACGGCGTCCTGCCGAGTCAAACGGAGAAACACGAACAAGTCTGTGAACTCCCGCTTCGCTTTTAAGATAACCGTATGCGTTTTCACCCTCTATTAACAGGACCGCACTTTTCAAACCTGCCTCGTCGCCGTCAAGGTAGTCAACCTCTTTTACCTTAAAGCCGTGAGCCTCTGACCAACGTGTATACATTCTGTACAGCATCTCTGCCCAATCCTGAGCTTCCGTACCGCCGGAACCTGCGTGGAAAGTAAGAATTGCATTATTTTTATCATATTCGCCGGTTAAAAGGGTTTGCAAACGCTGTTTTTCAAGATTTGTCTTAACGGCTTCAACCTCACTCTGAGCTTCCTCAAGAAGCGAAAGGTCTTCTTCCTCGTTGGCAAGTTCAATCAAAGCCGCAGTATCTTCGTATTTTGCAACAAGGTTTTCATAAGCTTCTACCTTGCCCTTTAACGAGCCTGTTTTTTGCAAAACCTTTTGAGACTTTTCGACATCGTCCCAAAATCCCGGCTCAGTAGCCTTTAACTCAAGCTGCTGTATCTCGGATTTCATACCTTTCATTCCGAGTGCATCCGACAAATCGTCGATTTCAGGCTTTAACGCCTGCAAAGAAAGCAATAATTCCTCAAATTGTACCATTAAAATATACCTTTCTAAATATATTAAATCAAATAATTGTAAGACAATATATATTATCACACATAAGCGGATAATATATTAACCATAAATTTATAAATCGGAGCAACGCTCTGCTTTGTTCGCAAGATGTAAAAACCATCATAAATTGCAAACAGCACAAAAGAGGCATAAGCTCCTCGGGTTTCGGCGTGAGATTGTTCTTTTGCCGAAAGACCGCAACAGATACCGCACCTAACGGGCGAGAAATATCTGCACTATGATTATACCAAATTACGCATAAAATGTAAACTTTTATTTAAAAAATTTATTTTAAACGAATTGTTATTGCAATTAATCTGTTAATTTGTTATAATTTAATGTGAAATAGAATATACGGAGGAAAATATGGAATTTACAAATTACAAATGCCCCGTATGCAATGAACATTTTAAGCAGGGCGACGATATTGTTGTGTGCCCTGATTGCGGTGCTCCGCACCACAGAAAATGTTATGAAGAACTTGGTCATTGCTACTATAAAGAAGAACATTCAAAAGATTTTTCTTTTGAAGAACTTAATAAAGATGAAGATGAAAACGATAATACAGACAAGGAAAAATCGACCGTTGTCTGCCCAAGATGCCATCATGTAAACGACAGTACATCTTTTTATTGCGGAAAATGCGGATTTCCGCTTTCCGAAGACACCAAACAGGAAAGCCAAAACCCGTATCAAAATCAAGGCAATCCGCAGCAACCGTTTGGTCAAGGAACGCCGTTTGGATATGCAGGAGCAGGAATGCCGGCGTTTGACCCATTGGCAGGACTTGACAGCGAACAGGAAATTGCCGACAATGTTACGGTTGGCGAAATGTCAAAGTTTGTCGGAAAATCAACGCAGTATTTCCTTTTGATTTTTAACAAAATAAAAAACTTCGGCACAT
The DNA here is from genome assembly GCA_900101355.1 of Ruminococcus sp. YE282. Lineage (GTDB taxonomy): Bacteria > Bacillota > Clostridia > Oscillospirales > Acutalibacteraceae > Ruminococcoides > Ruminococcoides bromii_A. Next base: position 11,056 of record FMUV01000001.1, on the reverse strand, counting down.
CAAGATTTAACTTTGCGGCATTTTTATTCTCTGGGGTTTATTTCCTGTACAGAAAAATGATAGCGTTAGGCATAATCTTTTCACTGCTCAGCGTTTCTTTTACGGTTGGCGAGTTTTTTATTATGCTTATGCCGGAATATCAGAACTATATGAATACGATAATAAATTCGGCAAGCAGTTCGCAGATGTTCTACACCATGTCGCTCGGCTCGCAGTATTCGATGTCGGAAATTTTGTTCATCTATTCTCCTTATATACTCTCGGCATTAAACGGAATACTGATGATTGTGTGCGGATTTATTGCAAACCGAACATATTATAAGCATTGCACCAAAAAAATCAACGCAATAAAAAAGGAATCCGTTGACGTCAACATTAACAAAAAGCTTGAAGCTTCGGGCGGCGTAAATCTTCCGCTTGCATTGTGCGTTGAAATAGCATTTTTAGTATTAAATTATATACCTTTGTTTTTATAACGTGAGTGCGGAGTCCCAATTCATAAGGCGACTGATAGCGAAAGCTATAATCTCTCACTTAAGTCCTTAGAAGCAACTCTCCTCTGCACTTTTTGCAATTTTCGCAAGTTCTGCTTCTTGAAAGCAAAGAAGAATGTTGCTCTGACTTTAATTTTCATTATATTAAATATATAAAATTTTTGGAGGAAATTTATGAAAATCACAAAAGCTGTTATTCCTGCTGCGGGATTTGGAACAAGAGTTCTGCCTGCAACAAAGAATATGCCAAAAGAAATGTTCCCGATTGTGGACAAGCCCACAATCCAGTACATTGTTGAGGAAGCCGTTGCAGCCGGCATAACCGACATACTTATCATTACGAACAGGGGAAAAGGATTAATAGAAGACCACTTTGACGCTTCACCCGAACTTGAAAATTTACTTGAAAAAAGTGGCAAAACAGAATTTTTAGAAACCGTAAGAAATATTTCAAACCTTGCAAACATCAGTTTTATAAGACAAAAAGAAATGAAAGGCCTTGGTCACGCCGTTATAAAAGCAAAATCATTTGTAGGCAACGAGCCTTTTGCGGTAATGTACGGCGACGGTGTTATCGTAAGCAAAACCGAGCCTGCAATCAAGCAGCTTATAGACTGCTACGGCGAATTTGGCGAAGGCGTTGTAGGTGTAAAAAAGGTTCCTGAAAAGGATATTCATAAATACGGCTCACTAAAGGTTGAGAATATTCACGATAACGTATTTAAATGCACAGATATGAAAGAAAAGCCGCAAACCAAAGAAGAAGTTCTGTCGCTTTATTCTATTCTTGACAGATGTGTTCTGCCGGCTGAAATTTTTGATATTCTTGAAAACACAGCTCCCGGAGCCGGCGGCGAGATTCAGTTGACCGACGCTATGCGCCAAATTGCAATCACAAAGGGTATGACTGCCGTTGAATTTGAGGGCAAAAGATATGATATGGGCAATAAATTCGGCATTTTGCAGGCACAGATTGAAGTAGGACTCAATCATCCCGAAACAAGCGAACAGCTCAAAGAATTTATAAAAGAGATTGCAAAAACACTTTAAAATCATTAGATAGAAAATCATTACATAGCTCAATATATAACCAAAGGCACTCTTGACAACAATTAAGTCAAAAGTGCCTTTGAATTTTATCTGTATACTATCCGAAAATATGGAAGCCGTTATTCTGTTATCTTTAACGAAATGTCAAAGGCTGTGACCGAATGAGTTAATGCACCCATTGAAATAATGTCAACGCCTGTTTGTGCAACTTCTTTAAGTGTTTCGTCGGTAATATTTCCGCTTGCTTCAAGCAAGGCCTTGCCATCGGTTATCTTAACAGCCTCTTTCATCATTTCAGGAGTCATATTGTCAAGCATAATTACATCAACATCAGCTGCAAGAGCCTGTTTCAGTTCATCAAGATTACGCACTTCAAGCTCAATTTTTGTCATATGTCCAAGTCTTTTTTTGAGCTTGGCAACCGCATTTGCAATACCGCCGCCTGCGTCAATATGATTATCCTTGAGCATTGCTGCGTCAGAAAGATTATAGCGGTGGTTTCTGCCGCCTCCGACTGTAACGGCATATTTTTGAATCGGGCGAAGTCCGGGAAGAGTCTTGCGGGTATCTGCAATTGAAGCATTTGTACCCTTAACAAGCTCAACGGCTTTGTTTGTAGCCGTTGCAACTCCGCTCATATGCTGAATCAAGTTAAGCGCAGTTCTTTCGCCCTTTAAAATCGTGCGTGTCTTTCCGTGAATTTCGGCAATAATATCGCCCTTTTTCAGCTTATCGCCGTCGTGCTTATATATTTTTGTTTCAAATCCGTTTGGCTGCAAAATTTCAAAAACTCTCAGCGCAACCTCAATTCCGCAAAGGATTCCGTCGCTTTTTGCAAGGAACTTTGCGCTGTTTTCCTGTTCTTCATCAATCAGGTAATCCGTGGTTGTATCAAGGTAATTTATATCTTCCAAAAGAGCGGTCTTAATCAAATTATCCACATAAATACTGTTTAACATCATAGGTTTATACCCTCCCGTACTTCATCAAGAATTATGCTTGCGACAACAGCAATGCTTTTTGCCTCTACAAGGTCAGAGGTTATCTCATAGTCTTCGCTGAAAAGCTGATTGACAATGCTTTCAACCTCTTGATAGCTTTCCTCATATTTTTCAGGTTTCGGAAGAACAAAATAAGCGTCCTGCATTATTTCTCTTATTCTTGAACGGAAGCCGTGAGGCATCGCCTTGCCCTCAATCGGCTTGTGAACAGGTTCTCTGCCTATTGTTTTTCTTCCGTATTTTTTAATCTTTCTCGTAATATCTTCAGCAGCCGACCTTGAGAATACAAGCGCCTCAAGAAGAGAATTGCTGGCAAGTCGGTTAGCGCCGTGAACGCCTGTGTGGGAACACTCGCCTGCTGCATACAAACCGTCAACCGAGGTGCGGGCATCCAAATCAACATTAATTCCGCCCATAAGATAGTGCTGGCACGGGAACACAGGAATCCTGTCTTTGGTAATGTCAACACCCTCTTCAAGACAGCGTTCATATATCATCGGAAAACGCTCTTTAAGAAACTCGGCAGGCTTGTCGGTAATATCAAGATAGAAGTTTTCGCTTCCTGTCTTTAAAGATTCACGAATGATAGCGTCAGAAACCACATCACGCGGAGCAAGCTCTCCTCTGCTGTCATAATCAAAGGCAAATCTTCTTCCGTCACAATTAAGAAGGACTGCGCCCTCTCCTCTTACCGCTTCGCTTATAAGGAACCTCTCACGGTCTTTTTCAGCAGCAAATGCAGTCGGGTGAAACTGAACCCTTGAAAGATGGCTGATTTTAGCGCCGAGCATATAGGCAAAAGCTATGCCGTCGCCTGTTGCAATGGCGGAGTTTGTGGTATACTTATACACCCTTCCTATACCGCCGGTTGCCAGTATACAATAGTTTGTTCCATAGCAAAAGCTTTCGCCGTCTTTTAAGATATTGATATAAAATCCGCCGAACACTCTTTGAATTGAATAAACAAGTGCATTATCACAAACAGTAACATTTGGGTGGGTAAGCACCACTTCAATAAGTTTGTCAACAATAGCCTTGCCTGTTGAATCCTTGTGATGAACAATTCTGTGGCGGCTGTGACCTGCCTCAAGGGTCTTACACATTGTTCCGTCCGGATTTAAATCAAAATCAACGCCAAGCTGTTTGATTTTTAATACATCCGACGGTCCCTCTTTAACAAGTTTTTCAACAGCCGAAAGATTGTTCTTGTATTTTCCGGCAATCAGGGTATCGGTAATATGCAGTTTGTAATTATCGTGCACGGTGTCAAGCACGCACGCAACGCCGCCCTGTGCAAGCGAACTGTTCGAGAGCGGCAGTTCACGCTTTGACACAAGCAAAACGTTAATATCGCTTGGAAAATTAAGTGCGGCATACAAACCGGCTGCACCTGTACCTATAATTATTACGTCAAATTTTTTATCCATTCTGCCCATTCCCTAAATAAAATTTAAAACTTTCATTTACAAAAATTTACTTGTATATTATACTACTTAATGAAAGAATAGTAAAGAACAAATTGGCTACATAAAAGTGTAAGCAAAAGGAAAAATATTATGGAACTTAAAAGCAATGAAGAGAAAATTTCAAGAGCACTGCTCATAAGCGTTGATTCGGGAGAATATGACGCCGAAGCTTCGCTTGAAGAACTGTTTGAACTTGTTAAAAGCGCAGGAGCAGAGCCTGAGCTTTCTGTTATGCAAAAGCTCGACAGACCTGAATCCGCAACATACTTAGGCAGCGGGAAACTCAAAGAAATTGCACAGATATGCGATGAACGGGAAATTGATATTATCGTTGCGGACAGCGAGCTTTCACCGACCCAAATCAAGAACATTGAACACGAAACCGACGTAAGGGTAATCGACCGCACCACGCTGATTCTTGATATTTTTGCACAACGTGCACGTTCAAAAGAGGGCAAACTTCAAGTTGAGCTTGCACAGCTCAAATATATGCTTCCGCGCCTTACGGGAAAGGGCATTGAAATGTCAAGACTTGGCGGCGGCATAGGCACGCGCGGTCCCGGCGAAACAAAGCTTGAGACCGACAAACGTCACATCAGACGAAGAATGGAAACTCTTAAAGACGAGCTTGCCGAGGTTGAAAAACACAGACAAATGCTCAGGAAACGCCGCAAAAAAGACGGAGTTGTTACATGTGCAATAGTAGGCTACACAAATGCGGGAAAATCCACGCTTATGAACTACCTTACAAATGCAGGCGTGCTTGCACAGGACAAACTTTTTGCCACTCTTGACCCAACGTCAAGGGCTTTAAAACTGCCGAGCGGAGTAACAATTATGCTTATAGACACGGTTGGACTTGTACGCAGACTTCCCCACCACCTTGTTGAGGCGTTTCGCTCAACGCTTGAAGAAGCTGCACAATCCGATATAATCATCAACCTTTGCGACGCGTCAAGCGACGAAGCTCGAACACATTTACAGGTAACAAAAGATTTGCTTGAAAGCCTTAACTGCGGCGACACTCCGATTATCAATGTACTGAACAAATGCGATTTAATTGCCGACGATACGATTGAACAGGACTTTGGCTCATATGTAAAGATAAGTGCTAAAACCGGAGAGGGCATAGAAAAGCTTCTCGAAGAAATCGACAACAACCTGCCTCTCAGGCTAAAAAAAGTAAATGTGCTCATTCCGTTTGCAAATGCGGGTCTCGCCAATGAAATAAGAAATAAAGGCACGCTGCTCAGTGAAGAATATGAATCTGACGGAATAAAGATTGAAGCAATTGTTGACGAACAAACCTATGCAAAAATCGGAAATTTTGAAGTATAATATCTGTCCTGCAAGTTAATAATATTGCAAATTAATATCAATTTGATATAATATAATTATTGTTGCTTTTAATTGTAAATCTGAGGTGATTTTACGAATTTTTTTGACTTTATTACTTCAATTGATTTTTCAATACTGAATTTCATTCAAAACACATTCAGATGTGGTTTCCTTGATTTTGTGATGAAATATCTGAGCATTATCGGAGAACTTGGAGGAATTTGGATATTAGCGGCAATTATTATGTTATGCTTTCGCAAAACAAGGGCAACGGGCGTAATGGTTATGTGTGCTCTTTTAATCGGGGCTTTAATCGGCGAAGTCGGACTCAAACATCTTGTCTGTCGTCCGAGACCGTTTATAGTTAATCCTGATGTAATTCCGCCGATAACACCTCCGTCGGGATACAGTTTTCCGTCAGGACACAGTTGTTCGTCGTTTGTGGCGGTAACAATAATGTTTGTGCGTGACAAAAGAATCGGTATTCCGGCACTTGTGCTCGGAATACTCATAGCATTTTCACGTTTGTACAATTATGTTCACTTTCCTTCCGACGTTTTATGCGGAATACTTTTGGGAATAATTTCTGCAATTATCGTTTTGGTTATTTTCAAGAAAACAGGATTCGATAAAAAGTTGTCGGGAGATTTAAAATACAAAAGCACTGAAAATTAAAATATCTGAGAGGGGAAATTAAAATGGGTAATGAAAAGCTGCTCGCAAAAAACCTTTTTGACTTTAGCAAATCAATTGCAAAACCGCTTCTTGAAAGCATTGAATACCCTTGGGAGGCTCTTCCTAAAATCAAGGACTTCATCATAGAACTCGGCAAAACTCTTGACCCTGAGATTTATGAACAAAGAGGCGAAAACGTTTGGGTTGCCAAAAGCGCAAAAGTATTTCCGTCCGCATATCTCGGCGGTCCGCTGATTATCTGTGAGGATGCGGAAATCAGACAGTGTGCATTCATAAGAGGAAGTGCCATTGTCGGTAAGGGTGCAGTTGTCGGAAACTCCACCGAGCTTAAAAACTCGATTCTGTTTGACGGTGTTCAAACGCCACACTACAATTACATAGGCGACAGTATTCTCGGATACAAAGCTCACACGGGCGCGGGCACAATAACGTCAAATCTAAAAAGTGACAAAAGCCTTGTTACGGTTTTGTGTGACGGTCAGAAAATAGAAACCAACGTAAAGAAATTCGGCGCAATGCTCGGAGACTTTGTTGAGGTCGGCTGCAACAGCGTGCTTAACCCCGGCTCTGTAATCGGCAGAAACACCAATATTTATCCGCTGTCATTTGTACGTGGCTATGTACCCGAAAATTCAATTTATAAACGTTTGGGAGAAGTTGCGGATAAAATCTGATAAAAAGTTGAACTTGCGGCAGTTTATCGCTGCTGCAAGTTTAAAAAACTTTATTCCACATATTGATTTTATCAAAACAATATGATATAATAATTTAGAATTGCAAGAAGTCATTGCATACAAATAAGTGAACGGCAGGCCCTGTGCGATTGGGGTCTGTGAACCATGTCAGGTGGGGAACCAAGCAGCATTAAGCAGTATTTCTGATGCGATACAGCCAGTCTGCCGTTCTCTTATTTGTGTGATTGCCGTTGTTTCGGCTGACGGCTTGCATTTTTTGTTGATACGGGGGTGGAAGTTTGTATCAGGTTTTATACAGAAAATGGCGACCGAAAACTTTTGACGATGTTTGCGGTCAGGAACACATAACCACCACCCTGAAAAACGAGGTCAAGGAAAATCGTATTAATCACGCATACCTCTTTACCGGCTCACGAGGCACGGGAAAAACCACCTGTGCCAAAATTCTTGCTAAGGCTGTAAACTGCACCCATTCAACAGACGGCAATCCATGCGGCGAATGTGAAATCTGCCGTGGAATTGAAAACGGAAGTATTCTTGACGTTGTTGAAATGGACGCGGCTTCAAACCGAGGCATTGACGATATTCGTGACATAATATCAAAGGTTCAGCTTTCGCCGGAAAGATGCAAATACAGAGTCTATATTATTGACGAAGTTCATATGCTTTCTACGGAAGCATTCAACGCTCTTCTTAAAACTCTTGAAGAACCTCCGGAACACGTTATTTTTATTCTTGCAACAACTGAGATTCACAAAGTTTTGCCAACAATACAGTCACGTTGCCAGAGGTTTGACTTTAACAGAATTTCGCCTCGCACCATTGCAGACAGACTTCTATATGTTGCTCAGCAGGAAGAATTGGAGCTTACCGACAGTGCGGCTATGCTTATTGCCTCTGTTTCCGACGGAGCTATGCGAGACGCTTTGTCTTTGCTTGACAGATGTATGGCAATCGGCACGCACATAGGCGAAAAAATTGTTGCCGACGCCGCAGGACTTGCAGACAAAACATATCTTTATGAGCTTGCGGCTTGCATAATAAATAAAAACACGGCAAAATCTCTTGAAATCATAAGCAGACTGTATTCACAATCCAAGGATATGGCTCGGCTCTGTGATGAGCTTATATCGCACTTTCGTGCTCTGATGTTAATAAAATCAGTCCGAGAACCTCGGGATATGCTCATAATGTCGGACAGCGACTTTGAAAAAGCTCAAACTCAGGCAGACTATCTTTCACTTGCAGACATTGTTTACTATATGGATGTGCTTTCACGCGCGTTTCAGCGTATGGGTAACGGCACCGGGGACAGATGCGAGCTTGAAATGGCTTTGGTTAAGCTTTCTTCGCCCGAACTTGACGGAACAACAGAAGCCCTGACAGCAAGGATAACCGCTCTTGAAAATGCAGTTAAAAGAGGATTTGCCTCCTCCCCTGCCGTACAGGTTGAAACCGATAAAACAGATGTTGCGGACGAAACAGAAGATAAAGCCACGCAAATCGGGAAAGCCAAAAATGAGGTTTCAAATCAGGTTATTGAAACTGAAAATAATAAAATTTCTGAGCCTGATTTATCATCCAATCAACCACCTGTTTCAAGTGAAGCAGCAATGCCAAAGGCACCGATTGCAAAGCCTGTTCCCGTAATTGAAACTCCAAGACCAACGAAAAGCGTTAACATTGACGAAATTTATTCAAATGCAAAACCGTTTCCGAAATGGGTCGAAGTTGTTAATAATCTCAAGCCGTTTTCAAGGGCAATTGCCGCCGCATTTACAGGTTCAACAGCATATGAAAGCGGAAATTACCTTTTGATTGACACAAATAATGAGATTGCATTTGATTTGCTTAAAAATTCCGGCAGACGCGATGAAATTCGCAAAATCATACAGGAAACTACCGGAAAGGTTTATAAACTCGGTCCGTACAAACGCCCTCAAAAAAAGGACGAACAACAGGACAAACTCGAAAATTTTAAAAATATTATAAAAGACAGTGGAATAGAACTTGTTGAAGAATAGCAACAATATTATTCTGTATCAGAATTAATTTTTCTTTGAAAGGAAGTATAAATATGAAAGCAAGATTACCAAAGGGATACGGCGGCGGTCCAAATAACATCCAGCAGCTTGCACGTCAGGCACAAAAGCTTCAGGATGATATGGAAGCAGCATCGGCAGAACTTGAAACAAAAGAGTACACGGCAAATGCCGGCGGCGGCGCAGTTTCCGTTACCGTTACCGGAAAGATGGAGCTTACAAAAGTTGACATTTCACCTGATGTTGTTGACCCAGAAGACGTTGAGATGCTTTCCGACCTTGTAATGGCAGCCGCAAACGAAGCATTAAGGGCAGCCTCAAAAGAAAAAGAGGATAAAATGGAATCAATATCAGGCGGACTGAATATTCCGGGAATGTTCTGATATGGCACAATACAATGTCGCTCCGCTTGAAAATCTTGTGGAGCAATTTGAAAAAATGCCCGGAATCGGACACAAAACCGCACAGAGGCTTGCATATTATGTTTTGAATCTGTCAAAAACACAAGCAGACCAACTTGCTAATGCAGTTCTCGACGCACATTCCAAAATTCATTACTGCAAAAAATGCTGTAACCTCACGGACAAAGAACTGTGTCCGATATGCGAAAATCCGAGCAGGGATAATTCGGTTATCTGCGTTGTTGAAACTCCGAGAGACGCAACGGCTGTTGAAAACACACACGAATACAAGGGAGTTTACCACGTTTTGCACGGTGCTATCTCCCCTCTTAATGATGTCGGTCCCGACAACCTCACAATAAAACAGCTTGTTGCAAGACTTTCGGACGACACGGTAAAAGAAGTAATTATGGCTACCAACCCCACAGTTGAGGGTGACGCAACTGCCCTTTACATTTCAAAGCTTCTTAAACCGATGGGCGTTAAGGTAACAAGGCTCGCCTACGGAATACCTGTCGGCGGCGACCTTGAATATGCCGATGAGTACACACTTGCAAAGGCCTTGGAAGGCAGGAACGAAATCTGATGAGTTCACTAAAAACAATTGCACAAAACAAAAAGGCACGCCACGACTACTTTATTGAAGAGTCTTTTGAGGCAGGCATTGAGCTTTGCGGAACAGAAGTAAAGTCAATTCGCAGCGGCAGAGTCAACCTGAAAGACAGTTGGTGTTCAATAGTTGAAGGCGAAATTTTTGTAAACGGAATGCACATATCTCCGTATGAGCAGGGTAATATTTTTAACAGAGACCCTCTGAGAGTTCGCAGGCTGCTTATGCACAAAAAAGAAATCAACAAACTTTACGGCACGGTAAAGCAAACGGGTTACTCGCTTATACCGATAAGTCTGTATTTTAAAGACAGCAAGGTTAAAGTTCAGGTTGGTTTGTGCAAAGGCAAAAAGCTTTATGACAAACGTGAAGATATGGCAAAACGCAGTGCAAAGCGCGACATTGAGCGTGCAATTAAAAATCAATCTCACATATAAATCTTTGGGTAAGCGCAAAGTTTACCCAAAGAAAATATATTATAATACGGGGATGTAAAGGCTTCGACGGGGATTGCAAACCTTGATAAGCGAGCGGCGGTGCGGAACCGCCATAAAATCCGCAACTTTAAAATTAACTGACAAAAATACAGTTGAATTAGCAGCTGCCTAAGGCGCTGCTCGTCCTGCCTGTGAGTACCACGGCACAGGTTTGGGCGTCGATTAGTGGTAAATGTGAACAGAGGTCTGCTCCGCCCTTTGTCACACATCAGGAGCTGCCGAGCCGCAAAGCCTGTCGTTGGGCGCTGCGGTAAGGGAGATTTAAAACAGCGACTACGCTCGTAGAAACTCTTGGCAAGCAGTTTTCGGACACGGGTTCGACTCCCGTCATCTCCACCAAGCAGGTATTGGACGAACACCTACTTCTTTAGCGGCGGCTTTGCCGTCAAGGTGATGCTCTGATACGAAACAGAAAACCGACGCATACTGAAATTCAGTGTGCGTCGGTTTTTTTCGGCTCAATGTCAATAGTTGGGGTAAACCGAAAAATGAAAATGAATGAAATATTAAAGACAAGCGATAGCGTCAAGCTGTCGCTTGTTTTTGGGAATTGACAGATTTAAGAGAAAATATATGTAAAATACGATTACGAAAACGGTTGGAATTTCTGTAACCGTAAGCGTTTCTTTTGAGGACTTTGATTTTTTTGTTGCAGCCTTCAGTAAAGCCGTTTGTGATAGTGGAAGAAAATGAATTAAGAATACCTGTCAGCCAATTCATCATAGTATTAGCACACTTTTGAAGTTGTGGAATATCACTGTCAAGT
>FMUV01000042.1 GCA_900101355.1 Ruminococcus sp. YE282 | reverse complement strand
AATTTCGTATTGCATCTGAGACAACTTGCTTAATTGTTGTATTGATGGCGGTAGAGAAGTTCCATCTTTTCGTGGTCTACCTTTGGGTTTAATTACTATACCCGATGCAAGTTTCCTTTGCTTACGGTTATATCTTGTTTTAAATTCCTGTACTTGATTTTTGCTAAATCCAAATTTTTCTGCAATTTCTCTTAATGTCTTTCCTTGTTCCCAAAGCTCTATTATTTCTTTTTCATATTGTTGTATATGTCGATATTCTCTTGGCATACAAAATCCCCCTATGGTAGTTTATTTTATTCTACCATAGGGGGTCTGTTTTTTCTATTGTCCGTTTTTTACGGACCTGTGCATTTTTCCGATAATCGGTTTTACTTTATATGTAATTTAAAATTAAAATTCAACGCCGATTCTTCCGGTTATTCCACGGTCGAACGGGTGCTTGATTTTTTTAAATTCGGTGACATAGTCCGCAGCGTCAATAAACCTTTGCGGCGGGTTATGACCGGTCATAATAATTTCAATGCTCTTGGGTGCGTTGCTTATAAATTCAAGTACATCGCCCTCGTTAACCATACCGGCGTTTATAACGTCAAAAATTTCGTCCAAAACAACCATATCATATCTTTCGGAGAGCACTTCTTTTGCGCTGCGCTCAAAAATTCCTCTGAACAGCACAGAAGCCTGTTGTTTTTCTCTTTCGTTCATTTCAAAGGTAAACTTCAGCTCAACCGGGCAGGTTGTCATTGTAATGTTGTCGATATTGCTCAGCAAATTACGTTCGCCCGAAAATTCGGTTTTTAAAAACTGTACGAACATAACGCGCATCTTGCTTCCTGCCGCTCTTACGGCAATTCCGACGGCTGCCGTTGTTTTTCCTTTTCCGTCACCATAATATACGTGAATCAATTAACACACCACCTATCTGTAACCTAAGTGCAGATGTTCCTCGCCTCTAAGAGGGCGGATGCCGCATAGAAATTTCAGTTAGCATTATAATATCTTGCTGAACACATGAGGAGCTGACGCCCATTTGCACCGCTTATAATCGATCGCAATCCCTGATTTTTGCAAGCAAATCGGGGCTTATTCCGATTAAATTTCTGGTATTATTATACATTACAAAAGGCATTTTGACAATATATGCAATATAGACAAATTTATTTTAAAATATTTATAAAATTTCTACTCACGCCTTTATGCCTAAAACCTTGAAAAAAGGGGCATATTACTGTATAATATCAGTTGTGTGACTGCACAAGATATGCGATGAAGCGGGAGGTTGCGGCATTTTGCCGGTTTTTCCGTGGAGTATGTCCGATTTTAAACCGGGCGATTACAATGAAACACTGAGTAATGTTTTGGCAATGGGGTTGCTTTGCCATAGCTATGCTCAAACGCTTTCAGGACGTCCCGGTTAACTGAATAGTTAAACGGGTTTTTTAATGCAGGGCGAAGAAACACCCGGCTGAGTTTCAAAAAAAGTTTTGAAAGCAAACGCCCGCCAACTAACAGAAGCGCAGAGGTTTTCCGAAGCGTGAGAAATTTTCAAGGAGGCGACGATAATGGCAGTCAAGGAAAAGATTAGGATAAGATTAAAGGGTTATGACCACCAGCTCGTTGATCGGTCGGCAGAGAGAATCGTGGCAACAGCTAAGCGCACAGGCGCAAGAGTTTCGGGTCCGGTTCCGCTCCCAACAGAGAAGCAGGTTGTTACAATTCTTCGTGCTGTTCACAAGTATAAGGACAGCCGCGAGCAGTTCGAAATCAGAACTCACAAGCGTCTTATCGACATCTTAAGACCGTCAAACAAGACAGTCGAAGCTCTTATGAGCTTAGAACTCCCTGCCGGCGTTGATATCGAGATTAAGTTATAATCCGTACCAACCTACAAGCAGACAGGGTCATGTTGGCAAATGCCAACCAATAACCTACAAGGAGGAAATATAAATGCAGAAAGCAATCATCGGTAAGAAAATCGGTATGACACAGATTTTCGATGAAAAGGGAGTAGTAATTCCCGTAACTGTTGTTGAGGCAGGCCCTTGCGTGGTTACAGCCAAGAAAACAGTTGAAAATGACGGCTACGCATCAGTTCAGCTTGGATACGGCGAGGTAAAGCCGAACAAGGTTACAAAGCCAATGAAGGGATTTTTTGACAAATCCGGCGTAGCTCCCAAGAAAACTCTTAAAGAGTTCCGTTTTACCGACACAGACGCTTACAATGTAGGCGATCTCGTTAAGGCAGACGTGTTCACCCCCGGCGATAGGATTGACGTAACCGGCAAGAGCAAAGGTAAGGGTACCGCAGGCGTTATTAAGAGATGGAACTTCCACCGTCTTAAAGAATCACACGGTACAGGTCCCTGCGTTCGTCACGGCGGTTCAATCGGTGCCTGCTCTTCACCTTCAAGAGTTTGGAAGGGCAAGAGAATGGCAGGTCACTTAGGTGCAGAAAGGGTAACAGTTCAGAACCTCACAGTTGTTAAGGTTGATGTTGAAAACAACCTCATCGCAATTAAGGGTGCTGTTCCCGGACCAAACAAGGGAATCGTAATACTCAAAGATTCCGTTAAGGCTTAAGGAAGGGGGATTATAAATGCCAAGTTTATCAGTAGTAGATATGGAAGGTAAGAAGGTTGGCACAATCGACCTCAGCGATTCTATATTCGGTATTGAACCAAATGCAGCTGTTATGCACGAAATGGTAGTAAATTATCTTGCAGCACAGCGTCAGGGCACACAGTCCACTCTTACAAGATCAGAAGTTTCCGGCGGCGGCAAAAAGCCTTGGAGACAGAAGGGCACAGGACGTGCAAGACAGGGTTCAACCCGCGCTCCGCAGTGGACACACGGCGGTGTAGTATTTGCTCCAAAGCCAAGAGATTACAGATTTTCTGTAAACAAGAAGGTAAGAAGACTTGCTATGAAGTCAGCTTTCTCTTCAAAGGCTCAGGAGAATGAAATCATCGTTGTTGATTCAATCGCAATGGATGAATACAAGACAAAGAAAATTGTTGCAATGCTCAAGGCAATTGAAGCTGACAAAAAGGCTCTTATTGTTCTTCCTGAGGTTGACAGCAAGATTATCAAATCAGCTAACAATATTCCGGGCGTTAAGACAGCTCAGGTAAACACTCTCAATGTTTATGACATTTTGAATGCCGACAAGCTCGTTATCGTCAAGGATGCAGTAAGCAAGATCGAGGAGGTATATGCATGATAGCTCACGATATTGTAATTCGCCCGATTATCACTGAAAAAAGTATGCTCGGTGCTGTTAATAAAATATATACCTTTGAAGTTGCTAAGTCAGCAAACAAAATCGAAATTGCAAAAGCTTGCGAAGAAATCTTCAAGGTTAAGGTTGCCAAGGTTAACACAGTAAGTGTTCGCGGCAAGTTCCGCCGTCAGGGCAGAAACAACGGCGGCTATACAAAGAGCTGGAAAAAAGCTGTTGTAAAACTTACAGAAGACAGCAAGCCTATCGAATTTTTTGAAGGCATGATGTAATACCGGAAACCCGGTATAAACCTGAAATAATTATTCAGGCAGAATGTATGGGAAATGCCATTTTCCCGCAAAGCCATCATGAGGAGAGTGAAACCAAATGGCAATTAAAGTATATAAGCCGACTATCAATTCAAGAAGAAATACGTCGGTTACCGATTATTCGGTTCTTTCAAAGGTTGCCCCGGAAAAAAGCTTGCTCGCTCCGCTTAACAAAAGCGCAGGACGCAACAGCTACGGAAGAATCACTGTTCGCCACAGAGGCGGCGGCAATCGCAGAAAGTATCGTATCATTGACTTCAAGCGTCAGAAGTTTGACGTAGAAGCAACAGTAAAAACACTTGAGTATGATCCAAACCGTTCAGCATTTATCGCTCTTGTAGAGTACACAGACGGCGAAAAGTCATACATCTTGGCTCCTGAAGGACTTAAAGTCGGCGACAAGATCGTTGCAGGTGAGAATGTTGATATCAAAACAGGCAACGCACTTCCGCTTTCTTCAATTCCGGTAGGTACATTTGTTCACAACGTTGAGCTTTATCCGGGCAGAGGCGCTCAGCTTGCTCGTTCGGCAGGTAATATGGCTCAGCTTATGGCAAGAGAAAACGGTCTTGCACTTTTAAGACTTCCTTCAAACGAACTCAGAAACGTTCCCGAAGGCTGCATGGCTACAATCGGTCAGGTTTCTAACCTTGACCACTTCAACGTAAAGATTGGTAAAGCAGGTCGTAAGAGAAATATGGGTTGGCGCCCAACCGTTCGTGGTTCTGTAATGAACCCTAACGACCACCCGCACGGCGGTGGTGAGGGTAAGTCACCTGTTGGTCGTCCGGGCCCTGTAACCCCTTGGGGTAAGCCTGCACTCGGCTATAAGACTCGTAAGAACAACAAGAGCAGCGACAAGCTTATCGTTCGCAGAAGAAACGGTAAGTAAGGCGGAGAAAGGAGCTTAAACTATGAGTAGAAGTACAAAAAAAGGCCCTTTTGTTCAGCCTGTATTGCTCAAAAGGGTTCTTGAAATGAACGAAAAAGGCGAAAAGAGAATTCTCAAGACTTGGTCAAGAAGTTCTACAATTTTCCCTGACTTCGTTGGTCACACATTCGCCGTTCACGACGGTCGTAAGCACGTTCCGGTATATGTAACCGAAGATATGGTTGGTCACAAGCTCGGTGAGTTTGCACCAACAAGAACTTTTAAAGGTCACGCCGGTTCAAAAACCAGTAAATAAGCGGAAGGAGAGTATTGCAAATGGAAGCTAAAGCATATGCGAAGTTTGTTCGTATTTCACCCCGCAAGGTTGGCGTGGTTCTTGACCTTATCAGAGGCAAAGACGTCAAGTATGCGGAAGCTGTTCTTAAGCACACTCCCAAGGCCGCTTGCGAGCCGCTTTTGAAGCTGCTCCATTCAGCTATGGCAAATGCTGAGAACAACCATGATATGGATGTATCCAGACTTTACGTTGCTCACTGCAACGCAACAGCAGGCCCCATCCTTAAAAGAATTCGTCCGAGAGCACAGGGCAGAGCGTTCAGAATCAACAAGAGAACCTCTCACATCACCCTCGTACTCAAGGAAAAAGAAGACTAAGGGGAGGTTAAATTATGGGACAGAAAGTAAATCCACACGGTCTTCGTGTAGGTGTTATTAAAGATTGGGATTCCCGTTGGTTTGCAAGCAAAAAGGACTTCGGCGACACACTCGTTGAAGACTATAACCTTCGTAAAACATTGAAGGCTCAGCTTTATAACTTCGGTATCTCTAAGATTGAAATTGAACGCGACGGCAAAAAGGTAAGAATCAGCATTCACTGCGCAAAGCCGGGTCTTGTTATCGGTAAGGGCGGCTCTGAAATCGAGAAGCTCAAGGCTCAGTGCGAAAAGATGCTTAACAAGCCGGTTGCTATCAATATTGTAGAAGTAAAAGCTCCCGAACTCGACGCTCAGCTTGCAGCAGAGAACATTGCTCAGCAGCTCGAAAAGAGAATTTCTTTCCGTCGTGCTATGAAGCAGTCAATCGGCAACGCAATGCGTCGCGGTGCTAAGGGTATCAAGGTAATGTGCTCAGGTCGTCTCGGCGGCGCCGAAATCGCTCGTTCAGAGCAGTATCACGAGGGCACAATTCCGCTTCAGACACTTCGTGCTGACATCGACTACGGCTTTGCCGAGGCTAACACAACCTATGGCAAAATCGGCGTCAAGGTTTGGCTTTACAAGGGCGAGGTTCTTAACGAAGTAAAGTCAAGAAAGCCACGCAGAGAAGGAGGCAGAAAAAATGTTAATGCCTAAGAGAGTTAAACACAGAAGAGTTCAGAGAGGTCGTATGACCGGTAAGGCTCTTCGTGGTAACAAGGTTACCTACGGTGAGTATGGTCTTCAGGCAACTGAGCCTGCTTGGATTAAGTCCAACCAGATTGAGGCTGCCCGTGTTGCCATGACTCGTTACTGCAAGAGATTCGGTAAAGTTTGGATTAAGATTTTCCCAGACAAGCCTGTTACAGCAAGACCTGCCGAAACCCGTATGGGTAAAGGTAAAGGTAACGTTGAGTATTGGGTAGCAGTTGTAAAGCCGGGCAGAGTTATGTTTGAACTCGGCGGCGTTGACGAAGCTACTGCAAGAGAAGCTCTGCGTTTGGCTGCAAACAAGCTCCCAATCAAGTGCAAGTTTGTAAAGAAAGAGGAAGGTGAGCAGTAATGAAAGCATCAGAAATCAGAGAAATGTCCAGCGAAGAGCTTCAGACAAAGCTCACAGAACTCAAGGAAGAGCTTTTCAATCTTCGTTTTCAGCTTGCTGTTAATCAACTCGAAAACTCATCAAGAATCGGTGCTGTTAAGAAAGATATAGCAAGAGTTTCCACAATTCTTCGCCAGCGTGAGCTTGACAGCGCAGCAGTTTAAGAGAGGAGGACTTAACAGTGAGTGAAAGAAATTTAAGAAAAACCGTTGTCGGTAAGGTAGTAAGCAACAAGATGGACAAAACAATTGTTGTTGCCGTTGAAGACAGCGTAAAGCATAAGCTTTATAACAAAATTGTTAAGCGTACGGTTCGCTTTAAGGCACACGATGAAAACAACGAGTGCGGCATTGGCGACCGTGTAAAGGTTATGGAGACCCGTCCTCTTTCTAAGGATAAAAGATGGAGACTCGTCGAGATTATTGAGAAAGCTAAATAAGTTTAGCGGCTTTGAGAAAAGGAGGAACACACTGTGATTCAACAGCAAACCATCCTCAAGGTTGCCGACAACACCGGCGCAAAGGAACTTATGTGCATTCGTGTACTCGGCGGTACCAGAAGGAAGTATGCCAACATTGGCGATATTATTGTTGCCTCGGTTAAAAAAGCAGCACCCGGCGGTGTTGTTAAAAAGGGCGACGTTGTAAGAGCCGTAGTTGTACGTTCAGCTAAGGGCGTTAGACGTGAAGACGGAACATATATCCGTTTTGATGAAAATGCGGCTGTAATTATTAAGGAAGATAAGAACCCAAGAGGAACTCGTATCTTCGGACCGGTAGCAAGAGAGCTTCGTGATAAAGACTTTATGAAGATTCTTTCTCTCGCTCCCGAAGTACTTTAATTGGAGGTGTCACAATGAGTAAAGTACATGTAAAGACAGGCGACACCGTTATCGTTATCAGCGGTAAGGACAAGGGCAAAAAGGGCCAGGTTATGGCTGTAAGCCCTAAAGAAGGCAAAGTTATTGTCGAAAAAGTAAATATGGTTTCAAAGCACGTTAAGCCTAAGAAAATGGGCGAGCAGGGCGGAATCGTAAAGGCTGAGGGCGCAATGTATGCATCCAAGGTTCAGATTGTTTGCCCACGCTGCAAAAAGCCTACAAGAGTTGCTCATAAGATTTATGATGACGGCTCAAAGGGCAGAATTTGTGCAAAATGCGGCGAAGCACTGTAAGGAGGAAGTAAGATATGGCAAGACTTAAAGAATATTATTCAAATGAAGTTGCACCTGCTCTTATGAAAAAGTTCTCCTACAAGAGCACAATGCAGATTCCGAAGCTTGACAAAATCGTTATTAACGTAGGCGCAGGCGAAGCTAAAGAAAACTCAAAGGCAATCGATGCTATCTGCACAGACCTTTCTGCCATCACAGGTCAGAAGCCTCTTGTTTGCAGAGCAAGAAAGTCAGTTGCTAACTTCAAACTCAGAGAAGGCATGCCAATCGGCTGCAAAGTAACTCTCAGAGGCGAGAGAATGTATGAATTTCTTGACAGATTTTTCAACGTTGCTCTTCCGAGAGTTCGTGACTTCAGAGGAATCAATCCTGATTCTTTTGACGGCCGCGGCAACTACAATATGGGCCTTAAAGAACAGCTCATCTTCCCTGAAATTGATTATGACAAAATTGATAAAGTTCGTGGTATGGACATTTGCTTCGTTACCACAGCTAAAACAGACGAAGAAGCTCGTGAGCTTTTAACACTTATGGGCGCACCGTTTTCAAAGTAAGGAGGGATTGTTGTGGCTAAAACTTCAATGAAAGTAAAGCAGCAGAGAAAGCAGAAATTCTCTACAAGAGAGTATTCAAGATGTAAGATTTGTGGCAGACCACACGCCTACCTCCGCAAGTATGGAATTTGTCGTATTTGCTTCCGTGAACTCGCATACAAGGGCGAAATTCCGGGTGTAAAGAAAGCAAGCTGGTAAGCAAGGAGGAAAAAGGTAATGCAGATTACAGATACAATTGCTGATTTACTTACAAGAATTCGTAATGCTAACTCAGCTAAGCACGATTCTGTTGAAATTCCCGCTTCCAACCTCAAGAAGGCAATCTGCCAGATTCTTGTAGACGAAGGATACATTAAGAATTTCACAGTTATAGAAGACGGCAAGCAGGGCGTAATTAAGGTTAACCTTAAATATCTCGAGGGCAAGACTCCGGTTATCACAGGTCTTCGCCGCGTTTCAAAGCCAGGTTTGCGTATTTACAGCAATGCAGAAGATATGCCAAAGGTAATGAAGGGACTTGGCGTTGCCATCATTTCAACATCTAAGGGTGTTATGACTGATCGTCAGGCACGCAAAGAGCATGTTGGCGGCGAAGTTCTCGCTTACATTTGGTAAGAGGAGGTGCGATAATGTCTCGAATTGGAAGAAAACCTATAAATATTCCCGCCGGTGTTACAGCTACAATTAACGACGGCGTAATCACAGTTAAGGGTCCTAAGGGCGAGCTTAAGTTTGCTTACAACCCTGCAATGACTGTTGAAATCAAGGGCGAAGAAATTCTCGTTACTCGTCCTGACGACGCAAAAGAAAACCGCTCACTTCACGGTCTTACAAGAACACTTATCCACAATATGGTTATCGGTGTTACAGAAGGCTACAAGAAAGAGCTTGAAGTTAACGGCGTTGGTTACCGTGTTCAGAAGCAGGGTAACAAGTGCGTTATGAACCTTGGTTATTCACACCAGGTTATTGTTGAGGATACTGACGACATCAAGATTGAAGTTCCGGATCCTAACAAAATCATCATCGTCGGCATTGATAAGCAAAAGGTTGGTCAGTTTGCTGCCGAAGTTAGAGAAAAACGTCCGCCGGAGCCATATAAGGGCAAAGGTATTAAGTACGTTGATGAAGTTATCCGCCGCAAGGAAGGCAAGGCCGGTAAGGGCAAATAATTAAGGAGTGAAAAAGAATGGTAAGCAGACCAGATACAAAAAAGGCACGTGCAAGACGCCATAAGAGAGTCCGCGGCAAAGTAAGCGGCACAGCATCTTGCCCACGTTTGTGTGTATTCCGCTCCACTAACAACATCTACGCTCAGATTATTGACGACGTAGCTGGTGTTACACTTGCTCAGGCATCAAGCCTTGACAAGTCCATCACAGGAAACGGCGGAAACAAAGAGGCAGCAAAGGCTGTCGGCAAGCTCATCGCAGAGCGCGCAAAAGCCAAGAACATCGTTGATGTCGTATTCGACAGAGGCGGCAATATATATCACGGCCGTGTTAAGGAATTGGCCGAAGGTGCCCGTGAGGGTGGTCTCAATTTCTAAGGAACAGGAGGAATAACTTTGGCTAATACAGTAGAAGTAACAGGCGAATTAAAAGAAAGAGTTGTTACTATTAACCGTGTATCAAAGACGGTTAAGGGCGGTCGTATAATGAAGTTTGCTGCTCTTGTTGTTGTTGGTGACGGCAACGGCACAGTTGGCTTCGGAATCGGCAAAGCAGGCGAAGTTCCCGACGCAATTCGCAAGGGCATTGAAGCTGCTAAGAAAAATCTTATGAAGGTTTCTCTGAGAGGAACAACAATCCCTCACGAAATCATCGGTGAGTATGGTGCAGGCAGAGTTTTGATGAAACCCGCTGCTCCCGGTACCGGTGTTATCGCAGGCGGTCCTGTTCGTGCCGTTGTTGAAGCAGTTGGCATCAGGGACATCAGAACAAAGGCTCTTCGTTCAAACAACCCTGTAAACGTAGTTAGAGCTACTCTTGCAGGTCTTTCAGCTCTCAGAACTGCTGAAGAAGTTGCTGCTGTTCGCGGTAAATCCGTTAAGGAAATCTTATAATAGGGAGGTTGCAGTATTATGACAATTAAATTGGTTAAAAGCCTTATCGGCTCAAAGAAAGATCAGATTGCAACAGCCCACGCTTTAGGTCTGAAGAAAATCGGTGATACAACAACTCAGCCTGATAATGCTCAGACTAAGGGCAAGGTAAACAAAATTATCCACCTCGTAGAGGTTAGTGAAGCGTAAGCAAGGAGGTGCGAACTTATGAAGTTACATGAACTTTCTCCGGTTGAGGGTTCAAAAAAGAACTCAAAGAGAATCGGCAGAGGTCACGGCTCAGGTTGGGGCAAAACATCAGGCAAAGGCCACAAAGGTCAGAAGGCTCGTTCGGGCGGCAGCATTCGTCCCGGATTTGAAGGCGGTCAGATGCCGCTTCAGCGTCGTGTACCGAAAAGAGGTTTCAACAACATCTTTGCTAAAAACGTAGTTGCAATCAACCTCAGCACTTTAAACAGAAAGTTTAATGACGGCGATACAGTTGACGTTCAGGCTCTTGTAAATGCAGGTGTTGTTAAGAATGGTTTTGATGCTGTCAAGGTACTCGGCAACGGCAAAATCGAAAAGAAGCTCACTGTAAAACTTTCTGCTTTTTCCGAATCAGCTAAAGCTGCTATTGAAGCTGCTGGCGGAAAGACAGAGGTGATTTAAGGTGTTAAAAGTATTAAAAAACGCTTGGTCAATTCCTGACTTAAGAAGAAAAATATTATTTACACTTTTAATTATCATCGTATTCAGAATCGGTTCAGTTATCCCTGTTCCGTTTCTGGATGCAAATGCACTTGCCGAAGCTATGAAGCTTATTTCTTCAAGCAGCGACTCAAGTACAAATATGCTTGCATATCTCAACACACTTTCGGGTGGTGCTTTTTCAAATGCCACATTGTTTGCAATGGGTATCACCCCGTACATCAACAGCTCCATCATCATCCAGCTTCTCTGCGTTGCAATCCCTCCTCTTGAGAGATTGGCAAAAGAGGGCGAAGCCGGCAGACGCAAAATCGGTACAATTACCCGTTATGTAACTGTTGCGCTTGGTCTTATTCAGGGTACAGCTTATTATTTCTACCTCAAGAATACAACAACAACCAAAGGTGCTCACATCACAGTCTACAACGAAGGCTTCAGCATGTGGTTCTCGGCAATTGTAATTGTTCTCGTATTCACAGCAGGTACTGCTCTTATGATGTGGCTTGGTGAGCAGATTAACAAATACGGTATCGGAAACGGTATCTCAATTCTCTTGTTTGCAGGTATCATCGCAAGAATCCCTGCAACAATCAGCGACCTCGGTATGTATTGGGATTTGGGCGCAAAGGGCTCAACACAGTATTATATCTTGGTTCCGCTCTGGGTTCTTATCTTTGTTGCTGTTATTTGGATTATTACATTCATGCAGGACAGCGAAAGAAGAATCCCGATTCAGTATGCAAAACGTGTTGTAGGAAGAAAAATGTACGGCGGTCAGTCAAGCCACCTTCCAATCAAGGTTGCTCTCGGCGGCGTACTTCCAATCATCTTTGCAAGCTCAATTTTATCAATCCCGGGTACAATCAACCTCTTCATCGGCTTGAAAGAGACCGACGGATTCTGGGGCGCATTCTTTGCAGCCTTTAACACAAACGGCTGGTTGTATATCCTGTTATATTTCTTACTCATTATAATGTTCGCTTATTTCTATACAACAATTCAGTACAATCCTGTTGAAATGGCTAACAACCTTAAGTCGAACAACGGTACGGTTCCCGGTATTCGTCCGGGTGCTCCGACAGCAGAGTATATCAGAAATATTCTTTCAAGAATCACTCTCATCGGCGCTCTTTTCCTTGCTGTAATCGCTTTGGTTCCGCATATTTACGGCGCAGTAACAGGAATGGGCAGAATGGCAGTAGGCGGTACATCAATCATCATTATCGTTGGTGTTGCACTTGAAACAGTAAAACAGCTCGAATCTCAGATGATGATGCGTCACTACAAAGGTTTTCTTGACTAATCACTGAAAAAGGAGTATAATAATATGAACATTATTATGTTGGGTGCTCCCGGTGCAGGTAAAGGCACACAAGCTGCTGTACTCAGCGAGCACTTTGGTATTCCCACAATTTCAACCGGAAACATGATCCGTGAAGCGTTGAAAAACGGCACAGAAATGGGACTTAAAGCAAAATCCTTTATGGATGAAGGCAAGCTTGTTCCAGATGAAGTTGTTATCGGCATCGTTAAGGAAAGACTTTCCGAAGACGACTGCAAGAAGGGCTTTATTCTTGACGGCTTCCCAAGAACCATTCCTCAGGCCGAGGCTCTGGACGATATGGGCGTTGATATTCAGTATGTTATCAACATCAACATTTCTGATGAAAGAATTATCAACCGTATGTCCGGACGCCGTGTTTGTGAAAATTGCGGCAGACCTTATCACATTGTGAACTTAAAGCCTAAAAAAGAAGGCGTCTGCGACGATTGCAACGGCACCCTTGTTCAACGCAAGGACGACCACCCGGATACCGTGCTTGCACGTCTTAAGGTTTATCACACAGAAACCGAACCGCTTGTCGGCTACTACAAAAAGCAGGGCAAACTTGTTGATGTAGAGGGACAGGACTCGGTTGATGATACAACCGCAGCTGTTCTTAAGGTAATCGAGGCGTAAGCATGGTAACAATTAAAACAGCACGGGAACTTTCAAAAATGAAAGACGCCTGCAGAATTTCTGCCGAGGCGCTGCGTGTTGCGGGAGAGGCTGTAAAGCCCGGTGTTACAACTTATGAAATAGACACAATTGTCCGTAATTATATCGAGAAACAAGGGGCTACTCCCTCGTTTCTCGGTTATGGCGGTTTTCCTGCAAGTGCATGCATTTCCGTTAATAACGTGGTTATCCATGGCATACCAAGCAAGAAATGCGTTCTGAGAGAAGGCGACATAGTAAGCGTTGATGTTGGCGCGTACTACGAGGGATTTCACGGCGACAACGCCTACACATTTCCCTGCGGTGAAGTGAGTGCAAAGGCACAGGCTTTGCTTGACGCTACAAGAGAGGGCTTGAATATGGGAATAGCTCAGGCTCTTGTCGGTAACCGAATCGGTGATATCGGCAGCGCAGTTCAAAAGTATGTCGAAGCTCGCAGTTACTCGGTGGTACGAGATTTTGTCGGCCACGGCGTAGGTGCGAAACTGCACGAAGACCCAAGCGTACCAAACTACGGTACTCCGGGCAGAGGCGTAAGGCTTTTGCCGGGAATGACAATCGCCATTGAACCCATGATAAACGAAGGCACATTTGAAGTGCGTGTGCTTGATGACAAGTGGACCACCGTTACAAAAGACGGCAAGTTGTCCGCCCATTTTGAACACACGGTTGCCATCACTCCCGATGGTCCCAAGATTATGACCTTGTGTGATTAAAGGTGATTTATGAGCATAGTTAAGGGCAGTATAGTCAGGGCAAAGTCGGGACGAGAGAAAAACGGCTTTTTTGTCGTTTTGGATTGCAACGAAAAGTTTGCATATATTGCAGACGGAAAAAGGCGAAAAGTCGAGGCTCCAAAGAAAAAGAGCCTGATTCACCTTTCTTCAACCAACACGGTTGTTAAGGGTTCAATAGAAACCAATCCGCAGATTAAACGAGTTTTAAATGATTTTATCAAAAACGGAGGTTAAACGGTATGTCAAAACAAGATGTAATTGAAGTAGAAGGTATCGTTAAGGAGGCTCTTCCAAACGCCCAATTCAAGGTAGAGCTTCAGAACGGTCACGTGATATTAGCTGTTATTTCGGGCAAGCTGAGAATGAATTTCATTCGCATTTTGCCGGGCGATAAGGTAACGGTGGAGATGTCCCCGTATGACCTTAGCAGAGGAAGAATTACCTGGCGTTCAAAGTAACAAAGGGTGAACACGACTTTTAAGAAAGGAATGATTCAGATGAAAGTCAGACCTTCAGTAAAGAAAATGTGCGATAAGTGCAAAGTAATCAAAAGAAAAGGTAAGATTTTAGTTATTTGCGAAAACCCAAAGCATAAACAGCGTCAGGGCTAATCAAAAATCTTACAAAACATTTATTTAAAAATTATGGAGGTGCAACTGAATGGCTCGTATAGCAGGTGTTGACTTACCAAGAGATAAAAGAGTTGAAATCGGTTTAACTTATATCTACGGTATCGGCCGTAAGACTGCAGACGACATTATTGCTGCAACAGGCGTTAATCCTGACACTCGTGTCAGAGATTTGACTGAAGAAGATATTGCAAAGCTCAGAGAATATATTGAGCACCACTGCCGCGTTGAAGGTGACCTTCGCCGTGACATCGCTTATGATATTAAAAGACTTATTGATATTGGTTGTTACCGTGGCGTTCGCCACAGAAAAGGACTTCCTGTAAGAGGACAGCGTTCAAAGACAAACGCTCGTACACGCAAGGGTCCGCGCAAGACCATGGCTAATAAGAAGAAGTAAGGAGGGCAAAGGACTATGGCAGCACCAAAAGGTGGAAAAAAGGTTATTCGCCGTCGCCGTGAACGCAAGAACATAGAAAGAGGCGCAGCACATATCCAGTCAACATTTAACAATACTATTGTTACAATTTCCGATACACAGGGCAATGCTGTTTCTTGGGCAAGCGCAGGCGAGCTCGGATTCAGAGGTTCTAAGAAGTCAACTCCGTTTGCCGCTCAGTCAGCAGCAGAGACAGCTGCAAAGGCTGCAATGGAACACGGCATGAAGTACGTTGAAGTTTATGTAAAAGGCCCCGGACAGGGAAGAGAAGCTGCAATCCGTGCATTGCAGACAGCCGGTCTTGAAGTAACAATGATTAAAGACGTTACTCCAATCCCGCACAACGGATGCCGTCCTCCAAAGAGAAGACGTGTATAGTATTATAGAAGGAGGATTTTTCTATGGCTAAGAATATGCAGCCAATCGCTAAGCGTTGCAGAGCACTTGGCTTGTCACCCGCTGTTATGGGTTATTCCAAGAAAACTTCAAACAGAAACCCCGGCGGTAAGATGAGAAGAAAAAAGAGCGAATACAGCATGCAGCTTACTGAAAAGCAGAAGGTAAAGTTTGTATACGGTATTATGGAGAAGCAGTTCAGAGCTTACTATGAAAAGGCTGAAAAGGCTGAAGGTAAGACAGGTGCTGTTCTTCTTACACTTATAGAGCGCAGACTTGACAACGTTGTTTTCAGACTCGGACTTGCTGCTACAAGAAGAGAAGCAAGACAGCTTGTAAGCCACGCTCACTTTACAGTTAACGGCAAAAAGGTAAACATCCCTTCATACCTTGTTAAGGTTGGCGATGTAATTGCAGTTTCAGAGAAGAGCCGTTCAACAGCAAGATTTAAGGCAATTGCAGAGGGAGAGACAGCTTCTACTGTTACTCCAAAATGGCTTGAAAAAGACGAGAACCTGCTCGGCGGTAAGGTTATTGCT
Source organism: Ruminococcus sp. YE282 (assembly GCA_900101355.1). GTDB lineage: Bacteria > Bacillota > Clostridia > Oscillospirales > Acutalibacteraceae > Ruminococcoides > Ruminococcoides bromii_A. The sequence goes on along the minus strand of FMUV01000042.1, from coordinate 6,380 downwards.
GCTCCACAGAGAGAGGATATTGACTTTCCTGTTGAAGAGCATCTCATCGTTGAGTTGTACTCCAAGTAATCCCAATATTCACAGGCAGATTACACAGATATCGGTCGCTTGTGCGGTCGCATAATGTTTAGGAGGATTCGCGAATGATTGAAATTGAAAAGCCAAGAATTGAAACTGCAGAACTGACAGAGGACGGAAAGTACGGCAAGTTCGTTGTTGAACCGCTTGAGCGCGGTTTTGGCAACACCTTGGGCAACAGCCTCAGACGCGTGCTGCTATCCTCTCTTGAGGGCTGTGCTGTCACATCAATCAAGATTGACGGCGTTCTTCACGAATTTTCAACTATTCCAGGCGTAAAAGAAGACGTTACTGAAATTGTTCTTAATATAAAAAGCCTTGTTGCAAAGCTTCACGAAACAGGTCCGAAGGTAGTAGAAATTGCTGCTGAAGGACCTTGTGAAGTAACCGCAGCCGATATTAAATGCGATAATGAGGTAGAGATTCTTAATCCTGAACTTCACATTGCAACACTCGGTGAGGGTGCAAAGCTTAATATGGAAATAACCATTGACAAGGGCAGAGGTTATGTTCCGTCAGAGCGCAACAAGCAGTTAAGCGGCAACAACGTAATCGGAGTTCTTCCGATTGACTCTATCTACACACCGGTGTTAAAAGTTAATTACACCGTTGACAATACCCGTGTTGGACAGATTACCGACTATGACAAGCTCACACTTGATGTTTGGACTAACGGCGTAATCACAGCAGAAGAGGCTGTTTCTCTTGCTGCTAAGGTTCTTACCGAGCACCTCAACCTTTTCGTTAACCTTTCTGATAAGGCAACAAATGCCGAAGTTATGGTTGAAAAGGATGATAAGGGCAAGGAGAAGATTCTTGAAATGACAATCGAAGACCTCGATTTGTCAGTTCGTTCATTCAACTGCCTCAAACGTGCAGGAATCAACACGGTTGAAGATTTAATTAACAAGTCCGAAGAGGATATGATGAAGGTTCGTAACCTCGGCAGAAAATCTCTTGAAGAGGTTATTCAGAAGCTTAATTCTCTCGGTTTTAGTCTTCAGAAGGAAGACGAATAATTACCCTTTTAATCTAATGTAAAGGAGTGAATACAATGCCAGGTACAAGAAAATTGGGAAGAACCACTGCTCAGAGAACAGCAATGCTTCGTGCTATGGTTACTTTTCTTTTAGAAAACGGCAAAATAGAAACAACTCTCACTCGTGCCAAAGAAGTTCAGGCAATGGCTGAGAAGATGATTACTACTGCAAAGACAAATACACTTCACAACAGACGCCTTGTTTTGGCTTTTGTTACAAAGGAAGATGTAGTTAGCAAGCTCTTTTCTGAGATTGCTCCAAAATATAACGGCAGAAACGGCGGTTACACAAGAGTGACTAAAATCGGTCCTCGTCGTGGTGACGGCGCAGAAATGGCTGTAATCGAGCTTATCTGATTTTGCTTTTAATATTTAAATATAATCGGTCATCGAAAGATGGCCGATTTTTTGTGCCTAAAATTCCTACTACTAAGCTTTTAAAGAAGAACTTTATATATCAACATATAACAATCAGCTCTTTGTAAATAATCAGGAGCAATTAAAAATAGGCTTATTGTCAACTGTTTGAAATTGGAGTAATTGTTTTAGCAGTTGTTTAGTTTATTATTATCTTTAAGATAAGGACTAAGGTGTTAAAGCCCGACTGTGTAAAACGATTATAAACAGTCTGTGTCGGCAGAGGTTATAGCTGATTTTTCCCTTGAGTCAATCAGTTACATATTAAAACATTAAATACCGGTATTATTCAGTCGGTTGATTGGTCAGCTGGCTGCTTTTTTATGTGAATATAAAAATTACTTGCCCGAAAAAAACAAATTATGACAATAAAAATAGTTAGAATAAACTTTGTAAAAAATCACTAAAAAATCATTGACACACTATTTGAATTATGGTAGTATTAGTACTTTAAGTTTTTGGTAAATTTTCAAAAAATTATATTGTAAATTTACATTTTTAATGTATAATTGAAATGTAAAAATAAGAAACGTTGTTATATTTAAATGTGTACAGGCACAAATTTAAATTTTATGGAGGATTTTTACAGTGAAAATAAATAAAGCGGAAGAGTATAAGGTTGAGAATGTCCTAACATTCAGAGGAAAAATGATTTATGCGAAATATAAAAGATAGATAAAACTTTTTCTTAAAAATGATAAAAGCTATTGACATAATTTTTGAATTATGAAAACAATAATTTGGAATATTTTTCAAATTATTATTTTCATGTTACTGTGCAGACAAAAAATTATCATAGTTAGATAAATATTAATGAAATTTCATGATTTAAATAGAATTTTACAGTGAAGATTAAGTTTATAATTGATAGAATAATCATGAAATAGATTAGTACAGTTAAACAAATTACGAGGTGAAAATGATTAGCAATATAGAAGAAAATCAAAGCTTAGTATTACAAAATGTGATATCTTTTCGCAGAAAACTAGATCAGCAAACATCAACAGAGGTTTCAAAGGAAATTGATGAGATACTTGCTAACAATAATGCTAAGAAAAATGGTAGTACTGTAACTATTACCCACAATAGTATAATTAAAAACGGACAACAAATTATTGATCTGGAAATGATGATACCGCTTGATAAAGAAATATCTGCTCCTGTTGGTTTTGAATTTTTATCTGAATTTGTGTTAAAAGATGCCTTTAAAGTACGTATTGAGGGAAATCCTCAACAAATGCAAAGTGCAGTAGAATCTTTGGCTAAATACATAAAAAACAAAAAATTACAGCCAAATACACCTTTGTATGTTGTAACTGTAAAAGAGGCAAAAACACAGTTTGATATTGATAGTATGGTTACTGATATTTATACAGGTGTAGAGAAATTTTAAGTAAAACTATTATTCTCGATAAATACTTTTAGCTTTGGTATTACGGTGATTTGTATATAAAGAACGTACGGCTTTGTATATTTTTACCTTAATATAAATTTAATATAAATAAAGAAGGAGGTAAAAACCGTGGAAATGACTAAGACAACATGCTTTTTTGAGATGACTGCTGATGAAATGCAAGTTACTGATGGCGGTGCTTGGAGTTGGTAAGGTTTTATTTTTGTAGGCTCCTTTTGTTCTTACCCCAACTTTTATTATAGAGCCTTAATAAAATGCAGTTGAGTTGAACTTACTAAACCAAGCAGGCAGTTGACTAAGCGACTGCCTGCTTTTGCTTTATGTAAAAATCTAAATTTAACTGCAATAATCAGAATATAATAATATGAATTTTATTGTGTGGCTTGAAAGTAACAATTCAGTTTTGGCAATTGATATTATAAATTAAATAAATTTTTAATAAAAATTAGAATACTTTACCGTTTAGGAAGAAAAATGACCGTTTGGGCAGATAATTCTAATTAGGAAAAATATTATTATAGCAATAAATTATATTATACTTGTTATTTCAACAAATTATTGCAAATCACGACAATAAATTTATTAATACTAATTTGGGTTTTAAGGGGAATTTTTAATGGAAATCAATCAAGAAAATATATATTCAGTTGAGCAGGTTATCACTTACAGAGGTAAAGTTAATAATAAATTGATTAATAATGTTATGGATCAATTATTTTCTGCAATTAATGATGCCGGTTTAAAAACTAACGGACCTACTATTACCGCAATACATTCGATTGAAAATGATTGTGGTGACCAAATCATAGATATCGAGATTGTAGTTCCAATTAATGGGATAATGACATCTACTGATGAATTTGTTTATAGGGACAGATTTGAAATTAGCAATGCACTTATGTTTAGACATATCGGCAATCCATTGACTATGAATACTGAGATGCAAGAGTTTAATCAGTATATAAGAGACAATGATTTTAAACCTGTTACGCCATTCTATAATGTTACGGTCAGGTCTGCATCATCCCCTTCTGAAATTGATAATATTATAATGGATATATATGTTGGTGTAAAATAGAAGGAACGTCAAAAGCTTTGGTTTACTGTATAGTATATGTATGTTCTATATATTTATAATACGGAAGTGCGCATACCGGATTAGAAATGTATTTGAATATAAATATAAACTTTATTTTGAAGGAGGTACATAACAATGGAAAATGTTATGACAAAAGGTTTTGCAGAACTTTCTGCGAAAGAAATGAATGAAATTGATGGCGGTGGAGTTACTGCTGCTATATATGCACTTGGCTTTGTGTTTGGATGCTCTCCTTTAGGCGCAATATGTATTTGTGTAGGTGCAACGGCTGTTGCTGTTGGCGCTGGAGTGTTAGTTTCAAAATGTTTGTAATGATGAGGTGAAATCTATGAATTCTATGTCTTGTGGGTACTTTAACAATCTTTCAGAGGCAGAAATGTATTATGTTGATGGTGGTTGGACTTGGGCAAACACTGCAGATTTGGTTGTAGCAGTTGGATGCGTTGCATTAGGATGCGCGGGTCCTGCGGGTGCTATTTTGGCTGGCTGCATTAGCATTGGATATACTATTGGACGTGGATTTTAATTTTGGCTATACTAAATACTAATTGAATTATAGCAATATTTATGAACAGATTTTGTGCCAGATAAGTAGCGTATCATAGATGATTTTGATTTCAAAAGATGAAACATACAATATGGTACAAAATATGTCATAAAGATTATTATAATGATTTTAATATTGATTTTAGTTATTAATCTCGGTCTGCGCGTTACTCCTAACACGCAGACTGAGATCAAAGAATTAGGAGGATAGTTATGAATTTAGTATCACATATTTTAGTGGCGTTTGTATATATTAGTGCGTTTGTTTTTTACATTCGTTCAGACAAAAAATGTTCTTGTTTATATGCACTTGCTGCATCCATTCAATTAGTTTTAGCAGGATTATGTTTAAAAAATGAAACCTATATTATATGCGTTTCTTGGTCAACTGTAGATTTACTGTTGTTTGGATATATGGTGTTTTCAAAAAAAACAATCAAACTCCCAAGTTTAATAATCGTTCAAATTATTTTTGCCATATTGTGGTTTTATTTTTATGTAATAAATTTATGAAAAAATATTAAAAAATACTATATTTCAAACATAACAAAATAACAGGTAGTTGTATTAATTGGTTGGTCATAATTGCTAGACAATACGGATTAAAATTTTTTAATTTGATAATATGTGAAGTTGAGGCTCAAAGATAATGGTGCAAACACATACAATGTGTTGATAGTATCTAAACTATATGGTTTTACCATAAATATATTGTTGTTTAAGATTGTGGTCTTGTTGCAATAGAATTCCTATTCTAAGCATTATTTTCACATATGTTAGTTAATCTTTTGCTTTAAATAACTGTGTAATCCCTTCTTTCTCTATCTTTAAAATAATAGATGTAGGAAGGGCTAATGATAATGAGATAAATTTTAAATTATAGTAACGATTATTATTGTTGCAAAAGCTTATATTATAGCATTGATTTTTAATAATCTATAATAAATGAGATTAATTTGTTAATTTCTTAGTTGTGACATTTTTTAGGAATTTACTTCAATGTATAAAATGATTTGGTAAATCATCTTAAAATATAATTTGAATAATGTGTATTTTACTAAATACTAGAAATAAGAAAAAATACAAGTTGTTTTTATACTATAGCTACAAAGAATGAAATCATCATTAAATGAAGATAAATTTTGTTATGAAATATAAATGCGTAAAACAACATGATATAACAGATTGTGGCGTCGCATGTCTTGCCACAATATCTAAACAATATGGCTTTAATTTATTAATGTTAAGAATAAGAGAAGTAACAGATACAAATAAACAAGGAACATAAACTCTTCTTTATCTATGTATAAATAAAGGGTACGGGTTTGAGATGAAATGGATAAAGATAAAATTACTTTTTTGAAAAAAAAATGGCTGAAAAATAACATATTTATGATTATAGTAACTGTAATTATTGTTGCAGTTATTTATGTTATAGCAATGATTTTTCACAATTTATATCTTGTTTTATTTAATATAGTATTTTCATTTGCGGCGTACTTTTATTATAGAAATAAAATGATGATTTATGTTGAGGAAAACCTATATAAATAAAATTATTTGATGAAGTAAGATATATAAAACTCGCAGAAATAAAATTAGATGATGTTTTTTACTGAGGTTTAAACATAAGATAAATACAAGTTGTTTTTGTATTATAGTTTCAAGGGTTAAAATCATCCTTAACGGAAGGAGAATTTTTCTGTGAAATATTGTTGTATAAAACAACACGATATAACAGATTGTGGTGCGGCGTGCCTCGCCACAATTTCCAAACAATACGGATT
>FMUV01000041.1 GCA_900101355.1 Ruminococcus sp. YE282 | reverse complement strand
CGGCACTCATCGTCGATTGTTCTTAAGGATGCATATCCTTTGTCCCTGAAAGCAAACAAGACTGTTTTAAGCAGATTGACCGGATTATATCCCAACCGACCGGTACTTTTTACCTTGCCCTTGAGATACTTCTGAACTCCAATCGCCTCCATTACATGGTCAAACGCTATTACCGGATCAGAAATTTCTAATAAATCTGAAACAAATACTGGAAATCTTCCTTGCTTTGGTGTATAATTGATTTCGGTATTATTGTTCACAAACTTATTATACCACAACAGGCACATAACCGTCCATGCTTTCGGTTATGTGCCTGTCTGTTTTTTGGGGGTGTTGTTTCACAGCGCCTTTTCTTATGCTTAGACAAGTCACGTTTAGTATTATGTACTCTCTGTTATGTTATAGGTGTTTCTCTCAACGTCTATCGCGTATTCTTTCTTGGCGCCGTCGGGCGTTTTTAGAATGAGCTTAGTGTGACCTGCTTTTTTGAAGTCAACATGAACGGCGTAGCTTTCAAGGTCGTCAATATATCTGATTTCCGCATCTCCGTAGCTGCTATCCTCCAAGGTCACATTATAGGAGGGAGAAAGACCTTTGTCATCCCCAACGTTGAAAAGGTCAATGCTGTAAACCGGAGGATTGAACAGGCAGATGGTGATAATCGCAATAACGCCGACCGTGCCGACAGCAGCGCCGACAATTCTGATGATTTTATTCCGGAAAATAAACACGGGATACAGAATCATGGCGGCGGCACAGAACAAAACAATTAAAATATACCGGGGCGCTGAAAACTGAAAATCGGAAAAATACCCCAACAGCGAATACCCCGTCAGCAAAATCATCGGCAAAAGAATGAGATAGCCCCACCACTTGTCTTTTTTCATAAAGTAGCCGACAAAGCCCATCGGGAAGCATAAAAGCGTACAGATAAACCAGAATCTGTAATAGGAGAATAATCCCCAGCCCATTTCCGAAAACGGCACTTGAATGAGGTACACCAGCGGTTGGCTGATTAAGAAAAAGACAAAGCATTTCAGCGCGGAATCAAGATTTGACTTGCTGTTCATGATAATGAGGATTCCAAATAAAATCCAGATTTCAAAGGTAACTGTAATCGCGATGAAGGACGTGCGCAGCAGCGCGGGAATCAGTGCCATCACCGCCGTGAACACGCCCGCGGCGACTGCCGCGATAATGAGCTTCGGCCATGTGAGGTTGATTCCGCCAAATAGTTTTTTCATGCAAAAACTCCTTTAGCTTTTTATTTCATTATACCTGATTGACAGGCGTTGTCAAGAGAAGAACAATTACATTTTGTCTTTTTTCTCAGAGGGCACACGGCAATCAAATAAATTATAGTTTCAAGTTTTCTTGAATATTCAAAAAAGGCGCTGTGAAGAAACGAAGCTAAAAGCTTCCGACTTCACAGCGCCTTTTTGTTTTATTCTATAATTCTTAACAAACAAATATGTAATTAATATTTTAAAATAAATTAGCGTTTACAGTCTGTTCAATTTTCTGCTTTTTACGCCGTCAAATATATTTGTTGCCTTTTTTGCAGTAAATACTGCCAAAGCACCGATTCCTATGCCTAAAACTACCGAAGTTAAAACATCGGACGGAAAGTGTACGTATAAATACAACCTTGAAAAAGATATTAAAACCGCAATCGGAATTGCAAAAAGTCCAAACTTTCTGTTAGCGGCGGTAATAACAAACGCTCCGATTACTGACGCCAGCGTATGTCCTGACGGAAATGAATAATCGCTTGGATTGTTTATCAGCAAATTTACATTTTCTGTCCAGCAAGGTCGTGGACGTGCGATAAGCGGTTTTAGGCACACATTGCTTACAAGAAAACTCAAAGCCAATCCGATGATAAGAGCTAAACCGTATTTACGGTATTTTTTTGAAATTGAAAGTAACAATCCTGACAAAAGCCATATTGCTCCCACATCTCCCAAAACCGTAATTTTAGGCATCAAAAAATCTAAAAAGCCACAGCTGAATGTATTGTGAATACCGTTTAGAATGAACCAATCCGCATTTTGAATAAAGTCAAACATATTAACTCCTTTCTGTTTTGTCAATTGTTTTTCTGAGCTACACCGTTGCAGGTATGTTTGCCTTTTTTTAATTCAGGCAGCCTGAAAAACACCGAAATTACAATTTCGGGAACAACAACGAACGGCAGCACTGCCGCTCCTGCGGCTGACAACTGCGGAAGCTGTAAAAACGAAGAGAACAGCAAAACAGCTAAGATAAAGCCTATAATTGAAGTTCCTGCAAGAAAGCCTCTGAATAAATTGAACGGCAAACTTGCCTTTACCACTCCAGCTAAGCTGACAAAGCCCACAGTCAAATACATAATAAGCGAGGTTTGTGCAGCTTCCAATCCAAGATATGGTGCGGCAAAAAACAAGGCTGTGCAGCACAAAAAAATTGCAATACTGTTTGGCAATGCCGATTTGAGGGCACTATGAAGAAAACTGTTGTCAACCTTTTTATCATTTTTCTCAAATGACATTAAAAATGCCGGAAATGCTTCTATTACTGCATCAATCAAGGTAATTTGAATCGGGATAAACGGAAAATCCGCATTAAACAATAAACATAAAATACAAAGTAAAACGGAATAAATTGTCTTTATAAAGAAAACCCCGGCTGATTTGGTGATATTGTTAATAACTCTTCTTCCCTCTGAGATTACGTTTTTCAGCACCGAGAAGTCCGAATCAAGCAAAACAAGCTGTGCTGTTTGCTTTGCGGCGTCGCTTCCGTTGCCCATGGCAGCCGAACAATCAGCCTGGCGCATTGCCAATAAATCATTTACCCCATCACCTGTCATTGCAACTCTGTGGCCGTCCTTCTGCATAACAGAAATTAGGCATTTTTTCTGTTCGGGAGTTACCCTGCCAAACACGGTATATTTTTTTGCGGCACTTTCAAATTCGTCGTCAATCAAAAGGCTGACGTCAACATATTTATCGGCATTGTTAACGCCCGACAGTCTTGCCGCCGCAGAAGCCGAAAGCGGATTGTCGCCCGAAATCACTTTGACATCTACGCCCTGGTTATAAAAATATTGAATTGTTTGACGTGCGTTTTTTCTTATTTTATCGGCAATAACTATCATTGCTATAACCGTTACGGTTGAAACATCAAACTCTCCCCTGTCTAATCCGACAAAAATTACCCTTTTGCCGTTTGCCATAATAGATGAAACCTCGGGAGGAATACTTTTACACAATTTTTCGGGTGCGCCAATCACAAGTGTGCGACCGTCCTGAAGCATAACTGACGACCATTTGCGCTCGGAAGAAAACGGAACGGTTGAAACGACATTATAACTGTTGCCGTTTGAAGAATCAAAATATGATTTTATTGCCGTAAAGGTTGAATTATTATCGTCAGTATTTCTAATGTATGACAACATCAACTTTTGAAATTCTTTTTCATCTAAATCAGTTTGAACGCTTTCCACGGTAAGGTTTCCCTCGGTCAACGTTCCTGTCTTGTCAAGGCAAACAACGTCGCAATGTGCCAGATTTTCAAGCGAATGAAGTTCTCTTACCAAAACATTTTTCTTGGAAAGGCTTATTACTCCTGCGGCAAGGCCTATACTTATTAGAAGAACAAGCCCCTTGGGCAGCATTCCGAGCAACCCTGCCTATGTTGAAATTACCGCTGTATCTAACGGCGCATTTCGGAAAAAGTAAGCCTGTATAAACATTAAAAGTCCAAGCGGAACAATCAGAAAACTTGTAAATTTAGTTACCTTTTTCATTGAAGAAAGCAATTCCGATTTGCTTTTGCGGGTTTTCTTTACCTCGTCAACCATCTTTGAAGTAAAGGAATCAGCGCTGTCGCAAATTGCCTTTGCCTGACATTTTCCCGAAATGACCGTGCTTCCGGAATATAACTTGCTTCCTATTTGCTTAACAGCCGGCTCCGATTCGCCTTTCAGTATTGCTTCATTAACCTCAAGTTTGCCTGAACTTACAATACAATCGGCACAAATCACCGAACCGCTCTCCAATAAAAGAATATCGCCCTTTTGAATTTCACTCGGCGTGAGTTCATACTCATTGCCGTTTCTCAGCACCGATACCGACGGTTGTGATAACAGCGTAAGCCGCTCAACCTGACGTTTTGCCTTGATTTCCTGAACAATTCCAACAACAGTATTAATAAAAATAATCAGGATAAAAAGAACGTTCTTCCACGCTCCGACAAGACAAAGAGAAATTGCTATTAAAACATTAAGCAGATTGAATACCGTGCAAATATTGTCTTTTAATATTTGCGGTATCGTTTTTGTTGCGTTGTTCATAATTATACTCCTTTGCATTTGCTTTTGTCTGTTACACGCAGAATATAAGCAAAGGTTGGTATAAATTTAATATAAATTTCGGCAAAAAAATCGGCCTCGGATATTCCTAAGCCGATAAGAGCACATAATCAATTTTATTTAACTTTATGTCCGCAGTGACAGCAAAAACAGTCTTTGGAGTTTATTTTTCCGCCGCAGTTATCGCAATGCTCTCCGAGCTGACTTCCGCAGTAAGAACAATACAGATTTTCGTTATTTTGTGCAGCACCGCAAGATGTGCAAACAGTAATGCTGTGCTTGTAAACCTTGTATACTATCACACCCGCAAGATTTGTAAGCAATCCTATAAGTCCCCAATAAAGCGGAGAAAGCTTTAGCTTTGCGGCGTCACTATACAGCCAAAGCGCAACCAACACCCAATATACACAGAAGAAAAACATAGCCAATGCGGCAGATATTTTTATTGCCGTCATTCCGCCGGGCACAGAGGTCGGATTGCTTATAACGTATATTTTGTCGTCATTTTTCTCGCTGTTTATGCAGCTTAACATATATATTGTTTTGGACGAAACCGAACTGTCATAAAAGCTGTCGTCATCATAATCGGAGCGTATTTGGCTGAAATCCTTATTAAGAATTGAGCTGAGCATAAACTCATCGTTTTTTACATACTTAAAAACAGTGTCGGGATATTTTTCGGAAGCAAGGTACTTTTTTTCATCGCCTACCTTTGCAAGCTGTAAATAATCGGAAGCAAATTCAGAGTTCTTTGACGAATAAGTAACCTTGTTATCACTGTTCAAGACAAGAATATCAATAACATCATCGGTTGCAAGGGCTGTTTTGTCAACCGCTGTGCAGAGTTCTTGATAATCATTGTGTTCAAGGGCATTGTCCAAACGTGAATAGTTTATGGCAAAGCTAAGTCTTTCACCGTATATAATTCCGACTGCTGTTACACAACAAATTCCTGCCACAAGTGCAGCAATTACATATATAACTGCTATTTTTTTAAAATTCCATTTTGAAAGTATGTTTTCAAGCTTGTTCATAGCTGTTTCCTCCCCTTTGAGCAATCTCTCCGTTTAACATAATCGGCAAAAGCATTACCACACATAGACTCATAAACAGAATCGGAGCTATCAACACAGTAAGCGATACACCAAAAAATATAAGCAATGCCGGCACAACAATTATAATCACACACAGTATTACAAATAACCGTGACTGTATTTTTTCTCTGCGAATTGCTTTAAGCTCGTCACATTTTTTGTCAATCTCCGGAGTTAAATTCTGAATTAACTTATCTGCATTTTGCTTCATACTTAGTCCTGCCTCTCTTTATCTTTAAACAGTTTTCTCAGCTTAGCCTTGCCGTCGTGAATACGGCTTTTTATTGTTTTTGACTGTACGCCAAAACGTTTTGCAATCTCGGCAAGCGTCAAATCTTCTTCATATTTAAGCCGTATTGCTATCCCCTGTTCGGGAGGAAGATTGTCTATTGCGTTTAACAATTCTTCATATTGAAGTTTTTGGTCAATATCATCCGACAAGCTTCGATTGTCGGCAATAGGCACTTCGTCAATATTCTCCAAATAAATCCTATTGCGCCGCAAATGGTCTATGTAACAGTTCTTTGCAATTGTTATGAGCCATGTGCCAAGGTTTGCGTTTCCGCTCAAATTAAACTTCTCAATATTTTGAATCATTTTAAGAAATACGTCCTGAGTCAAATCCTCCGCCAGTATTTCGTCCTTGGTCGTCTTTATAAGAAACCCTGAAACATACGGGTAATACAGTCTGATAAGCTCATCGAATGCCTGCTTTTCGCCCTTTTGGCACCTTTTGATAAGTGCATTATCTTTCACCGCATTTCCCCCTTCTGCCTTTTATTTAGCTTCCAAATAATTTTAAAACGATATTTAAATCAACATTACCAGCGTACCTGCAACAATCAAACACGACCCCAAAGCGGATTTCTTGGATAATCTTTCTTTGAAAACAAAATACGAAAATGCTATCGACACCAAAATGCTGAGCTTGTCAATCGGAACAACTACGCTTGCCAATCCGTCATGAAGTGCCTTGTAATAGCACAGCCATGAGCCGCCCGTTGCAAGGCCTGAAAGACAAATAAATATTAATTCTTTTGAAGAAATATTTTTTACTGCACTTTGTTTTCTTTTTATAAGTACAATCAGCCAAGCCATTATAAGCACAACGCAGGTTCGTATTGCCGTACCGAGGTTTGACTCAACCACGTCAATACCCACTTTGCCGAGAATTGCCGTCAAGCTTGCAAACACGGTCGAAAGCAAAGCGTATATCAACCACATTCTCCCTTTGGAGTTACCGGAAGTTGCGGATTTCTTTTTTTCAATCATTAAAAAAGTGCCAACGCCTATTAAAATTATTGCCGCTGTATTAATCAAGGTAATTTTCTCACCAAGAAAAATAAATGCCAACAAAATAGTCAGTACCGTGCTTGATTTGTCAATCGGAACAACCTTGTTAATATCTCCAAGCTGCAACGCTTTAAAATAACAAAGCCACGACGCTCCCGTTGACAAACCCGACAAAACAAGAAATACCCAAGTCTTTGTATCAAGCACAATAATTGTTGAAAACGAACCCGAAATCAACACCATTAACCACGAAAACGCAAGCACAACAATTGTGCGAATTGCGGTTGCAACATCGGAATCGGTATTTTTTATTCCGCACTTTGCAAGAATTGCTGTAATTCCGGCGAAAAACGCTGAACCGAATGCAAATAATACCCACATAAAACTCATCTTTCTTTCTGCTTCATAAATTATACGCAGAAGACAATGTTTGGTTGGTAAAAAATTAAAAATTTTCATAAACCAATTACCAAGGCAGGCACATCTTCTGAATTTAATTGAAAACAATGTAAATGCTGTTATCTTTTACAATTATACTTTGGTTTTTTATGATGTACAAGTTAATACACAAAAGATTAAATGTCCCGTTAATTCTTGATTATCTGTGATTTTAAAGGGATAAGAAAATTGTAAAAAACACTTTACTTTGATAATACGGTAATGTATAATATCAATGTGTTGCAAAAATCAAATAATTTCTGCACACCATTCAATTCGGAACAACGCTCTGCTTTGCTTGCAAGGAGCTGAGCCTGTGACCGATTGCAAGCTGTGCAAAGGAACTTTGGCTTTTCAAAAATTCAGTGAAAATCTATTAATCACACTTAATTTTGGAATGGCTTCCGCTGGCTATATAGCGGAAACATTTGCACTTAGATTATACGAAAACGAGGAAATTAACTATGAAAAAACTACTTGCATTTTTAATGGCAGGTCTTATGACCGCAACAGTATTTGCAGGCTGCGGAGAATCAGCCTCTTCAAATTCTTCCGAATCTTCCGACAAGTCGTCATCTTCCGCTTCTGCTGACGGAGACTGGGCTTACATCAAGGACAAAGGCGAAATGGTAATAGGAATTACATATTTCGAGCCGATGAACTATATGGATGAAAACGGCGAACTTACAGGATTTGAAACCGAATTTGCAACAAAGGTTTGCGACCAGCTTGGCGTTAAACCTAAATTCCAGAAAATCGACTGGGATTCCAAGGAAGTTGAACTGAACGCAAAGACAATCGACTGCATTTGGAACGGCTTAACAATCACAGACGAGAGAAAAGAAAATATGGGCATTTCAACTCCGTATATGGAAAACAAGCAGGTTATGGTAACAAAGGCTGAAAACGCTGACAAGTACACATCTGCAGAAGCTCTTTCGGGAGCAACCGTTGTTGCAGAGAAAAAGTCTGCCGGCGAAGAAGTTGCTCAGAGCGACGACTTCTTTAAGCAGGCTACATATGTATCGGTTGACTCACAGGCTAAGGCTCTTCTTGAGGTTAAATCAGGCACAGCAGACATTGCGGTTATTGACTATGTAATGTCAATCGGCACACTTAAAGACGGTTCGGATTATTCTAACCTTTCGGTTATTGAGGACAAGAGCTTTGCGCCCGAACAGTATGGCGTTGCACTTCGAAAGGACAGCACAGAAACACTTGCAAAGCTTGATGACGCTATGCAGGCATTGGCAGATAACGGCGAACTTGAAAAAATTGCCGACAAATACAACTTAAAGGATTTGCTCCTTATCAAAGCAAAATAATTAACAAGCAGGGCTTTTAATGAATCAATTTTTAAACGTAACCGAACAACTTTTAAAAGGTTTTGGAGAAAACAGCTTAATATTTATTGTTACGCTTGTTGCGGCAATACCGATGGGACTCATTGTTTCAATGGGTTCAAGGTCAAGATTTTTTCCGCTCAAGGCGCTGACAAGGACTTTTGTATGGATTATCCGCGGAACGCCTCTTATGCTTCAGCTCTTTGTGGTATTCTATGTTCCTCCGCTTATGTCAAACGGAAGCTTTAATTTTCCGAGAATGAATGCTGCACTGATAGCATTTATAATAAACTATGCGGCATATTTTTCCGAAATATTCCGCGGCGGAATTGAATCTGTACCAAAGGGACAATATGAGGCAGGACAGGTGCTTGGTATGAAGAAATCACAAATTTTCTTCAAAGTCGTTTTGCTTCAGGTAATAAAACGCATTACTGCTCCGATTGGAAATGAAATCATCACACTTGTAAAAGATACTTCGCTTGCAAGTGTTATTGCAATTCCGGAAATACTTATGAATGCCAAAGATTTTTCAATGCAGGGACTTATTTGGCCGCTGTTCTATTCGGCACTGTTCTTCTTGCTGTTCTGCGGTGTGCTTACGCTTCTTTTCTCGTTTATTGAGAAAAAGCTTAACTACTACAAGGGATAAGGAGGAAAGAATATGTCGATGTTGAATGTAGAAAATATTCAAAAATCTTTCGGAAAAACCGAGGTTCTCAAAGATATAAGCTTTTCACTTGAAAAAGGCGAGGTTCTTGCAATAATCGGTTCTTCGGGTTCAGGAAAAACCACTCTGCTGCGTTGTCTTAACTTTCTTGAAACACCTCAAAAGGGCAAAATTACGGTTGACGGCAAAGTTCTTTTTGACAGCAATGACGCTTCCAAAATAAGCGATGTTGCAATCAGACAGAACAGGCTGCATTTCGGTCTTGTGTTTCAATCGTTTAATTTGTTTCCTCAATACAAGGTAATTGATAACATTACACTTGCGCCGTCACTTTTGGCAAAGGAACAAATTAAAAAATACGGCTCATACAAAGGTACAAAGTCATATAAAGAAGCTCAACAGCTTATAAGACAAACCGCAGAATCTCTGCTCGGCAAGGTAGGACTTTCCGAAAAGGCTATGTCATATCCATGTAATCTGAGCGGTGGACAGCAGCAGCGTGTGGCTATTGCACGGGCGCTTGCGCTGAATCCGGACGTACTGTGCTTTGACGAACCCACCTCAGCCCTTGACCCTGAGCTTACCGGAGAAGTTCTTAACGTTATTAAGGGACTAAAAAGTTCGGACAGCACAATGATTGTTGTTACGCATGAAATTGAATTTGCACATGATGTTGCGGACAAAATAATCTTTATGGCTGACGGCTTAATCGCCGAAGAGGGCACGCCTCAGCAAGTTATTGAAAATCCGCAAAATCCAAGAACACAAGCGTTTTTATCAAGATTCAATCAATATTGATTTAACCTGATAAACTTGCTTGGTTAAACAAATATTGTCATAAAACAGAAAAAACTTTTTCTTATTAATTACAAAATAAGCGGCAGCCTTTTAACTGCCGCTTTACTAATTGAATAAAACGTCTTTTCGGCGTACCATAACTATTGGCATTGAGTTTTTTGTATTATGCCGACTTATGCTATCTCAAACTCTGTAAAGTAAACAAATATTAAAAGGTCACAGCACTTAATTGCGCTGTGACCTTATTTTATCTGTTATACTTATTAAACGGGGTGAATCATATTTTCGCTGTCAAGCTTGTCGCCGTTGATTCCAACTTCTGCATTTCTTCTCTTTTTGAAGAAATCAATTGCAACCTTCGGGAACTGAGCATAAGAAAGAACATCTTCAGGCTGTTCAATCCACTCTGAAATTTCACTTCTGAGCTTGTCAAGTTCCGGCTCAAGCAAATCTGCAGGACGACATTTAATAACCTTTTTGTCGCCAATTATCTGCTTCTGGAATTTAGGGTCGATTGGCATTGGAGTTGTACCGTATTCACCGGCAACAAGACCCTTAAATTCGTTAGTGCACATCTTGTAACGCTCACCTGTAATAACGTTAAATACAGCCTGAGTACCGACAATCTGTGAAGTCGGTGTAACAAGCGGAGGATAACCCGCATCCTTACGAACACGCGGAACTTCTTCAAGAACTTTATCAAGCTGATCTTCTCTGCCTGCCTGTTTAAGCTGTGAGAGAAGGTTTGAAAGCATACCGCCCGGAACCTGATAAATCAAAGCCTTTGCATCGGTTGCAAGCATCTTTGGATCAAGAAGACCTGACTTGATGTATTTTTCACGCAATGTCATAAAGTAAGCACGAATATCTGTAAAGTCTTTTATGTCAAGGCCTGTGTCGTACGGCGTACCCTGCAAAGCGGCAATCATAGACTCTGTCGGTGCGTGTGAAGTACCGAGAGCCAGTGGGCTGATTGCAGTATCAATACCGTCTGCGCCTGCTTCAACACCCTTTAACAAGCACATTGAAGCAAGACCGGAAGTATAGTGAGTGTGCAACTGAACAGGCATCTCAGGAAGTGCCTTTTTGATAGCTTTTACAAGATTATAAGTCTTTGTCGGAGTAAGCAATGCAGCCATATCTTTTATACAGATAGAATCTGCGCCTGCATCGGCAATTCTCTTTGCATAATCAACATAGTAGTCATCTGTAAATACAGGACCGGTTGTGTAGCTGATAGCTACCTGAGCGTGTCCGCCCTCTTTTTTTGCAGCCTTGATAGCTGTCTTAAGATTTTTGATATCGTTTAACGCATCAAAAATTCTGATAATATCAATACCGTTTGCAATTGAACGCTGAACCAAATACTCTACGCAATCATCAGCATAGTGACGATATCCGAGCATATTCTGTCCTCTGAAAAGCATCTGAAGCTTTGTATTCGGGCAATGTTCTCTGATAATGCGGAGTCTCTGCCATGGGTCTTCATTCAAAAAACGCAGACAAGCGTCATAAGTTGCGCCGCCCCAACATTCCAGCGAATAATAACCTGCCTTGTCAAGCTTGTCAAGAATAGGGAGCATATCCTCTGTTGTCATTCTTGTGGCAATAAGTGACTGATGTGCGTCACGCAGGGCAGTTTCGGTGATTCTGATTTTCTTTGCCATTTTAGTATCCCCTTTGCAATTTCAGTAAATTAGTTGAGAGTTACAAGAACCTTGCCTGAGTCAACTGACTCTCCCTTTGCAACTTCAACAGTTGCAACAGTACCGTCATTTGTAGCCTTAACAGGGGTTTCCATCTTCATAGCTTCAATAAATACAAGGTCATCGCCTGCTTTAACAGCCTGACCCGGTGTAACAACAACGTTTACAACAGTGCCGGGCATAGGAGCCTTGATTACGATTGAACCTGCGGCACCGCTTGGAGCAGCCGGTTTTGCAGCAGGAGCCGGTGCAGCTGCAGGAGCAGCGGGAGCAGCCTGAGCCGGAGCTGATGATGCGCCAAGTTCTTCAACCTGTACGTCATATGCTGTACCGTTTACGGTAATTCTTAAATTCTTCATGATAATTTCCCCTTTATTATAACAAGTATTATTTTCGTAATTTAATTAAATAGTAGAATGTTTCTTTGCAAGTGTAGAAACGCGCTTGCCGGAAAGCATGTCAAGAGCAGAAATAAGAGTTTGTCTGAGTTCCGACTCGTCGGTAATTCCGTCAACATAACCGTTCTGGGCTGCGTTGAATGCCGAAAGATTTTCCGAAGCAAACTTATCTGCAACTTCTTTTTGCTTTGCAACAGGAACTTTCATTGACTTTGGATCCATAATAAATGCTGCTGCCTCAACGTTTACAGGTGAGATTACCGCATCTGGAAGAGCATAAACCACATCGGCGTTTGCACCTGTGCCTGCAAGAGCGATATAAGCAGAACCGATTGCTTTTCCTGTTACAACAGAAATTTTAACGGTTGTTGCCTCTGCATAAGCAGATGTAAGCTTTGCAGCCGAACCGAGTGATTCAAAGCCCGGACAATTAACAAATGTAATCACAGGGATTGAGAAAGCGTCGCAAAAACGAACAAACTTTGCAGCCTTTGAAGCAGACTTGCAGTCAAGGCTGTTGCCCTTTGTGTTGATAATTCCGACAACCTGTCCGCCGATATGAGCAAGACGAGCCTTTGAATTATCTCCGAAATCATCGTAAAGCTTAAACTTTGCTCCGCCGTCTACTACTTTGCTTACAATGCAACCGCAGTCGCCCGAAGGCTCTTCTTCAAATGTCTGCGGTGCGCTGTTAAGATTGTTTGACGGCAGGTACTGAACAAGCTCTTTTGCCTTTGCAATTGCATCTGCGGTATCTTTTGCAACAACAGAAACATTGCCGTGTTCAGCATTATATTTTGCATCAGCATTTTCGCCTGTAACGGCAAGAGAAAGCTGGGCCTTTTCACTCATAATCACAAAATCAGCACTTACTGCGTTAAGTGCGCTTGTACCGAGGCAAGTGCCGAGTACAACAGAAACCTGAGGAACCACACCCGAAAGAACAGCGGCACTGTTAAGAACATCTCCGCAGCCTGCAAGAAGCTCTGTTCCCTGCTTAAGTCTTCCGCCTACGCTGTCATAAAAGCCAACAACGGGAGCACCTGTTTTAAGTGCAAGATTATAAACCTTTTTAAGTTTTGCAGCCTGAGCCTTGCTCATAGCACCGCCGCAGATATCGCTGTTTTGCGCGAACGCATAAACAGGAAGTCCGTCAACCGTTCCGAATCCTGCAACAGCTTCGGCAAATCCGTCGCCCGACTTTGCAAAGGCGTCAATCTCGCAAAAGCTTCCCTCATCAAAAAAATCAGTAATCGTCTTATATGCGGAAGTTGCCGCAATTTCGGACTTTGCCTGATTGATTTTTTCAATACTCATCTAAATTCCTCCAATGCCGTAATTATTACGTCCGTCCTCTGCGGGGTAAATCAAAAGTGCGAAAAAGGACATAATACTCAAAAATGAAATGCAAAATACAAAAACGTAATTTGCATAGTATTATTTATACATATTATATTATACCGCATTTCCCTGAAAAGTACAAGAAAAAAGCCGATATATTATGCATTTTTTTACAGAATATATATTTATCAAACCAAAACTTATAAATTATGTTGAATTTACACTAATCTGATTATTAACAAAAATTATATTTTATCTATAAATTTAAACTGCAATCAAAAAACACGGATTATTATATTGTTCTTCCGTTTACAATCGGATTTGACAGAAGTTTTTTCACCTCATTTTCGGTAAGGTCACGCCAGTCGCCCTGCTTTAACATTCCCATTTTCACTCCGCCGATTTGGGTTCTCTTAAGTCTTGCAACCTCAAGTCCGACAGCTTCGCACATTTTACGAATTTCACGGTTTTTGCCCTCATGCAGAATCATCTCAAGTACAACTCTGCCCTGTTCCTTGTGAATAACGTGAACAATCGCAGGCGCAGTCTTTTTGCCGTCGATTTCAACTCCTGTTTCAAGCTTTATCAGCTGTTCCTCGTCAATTGTCGGACGTACTGTTACACGGTAAATTTTATAAACTCCGTTTCTGGGATGCATAACCTTGTTTGCAAACTCACCGTCATTTGTAAACACCAACATTCCCTCGGAATCTTTATCAAGCCTGCCAATCGGATAAACCCTCTCGCCCACATTGCTGACAAGCTGTGCAACGCACTTTCTGCCGCGGTCATCGTTCATTGTGGTTATAAATCCTCTCGGTTTGTTCAGCATAATGTAACGGAATTTTGTTTTGGGCATAACAATTCTTTTGCCCTTTAAGAACACCTTATCCTCTGCCGTAACCTTGTCGCCGAGAACAGCGGCTTTTCCGTTTACCTTAACGCTTCCGTTAAGAATCATTTCCTCAGCCTTGCGGCGGGAAGCAATTCCGCATTGTGAAATAAATTTTTGAAGTCTTATCGGTTCATTTTTAGCCATTTGAAAATAATTCCTTTATCTTATTAAATATATTGTTATTCTTTTTAGCTTCAACTGTATCGACGGCAGTAATGTTTACGCTTGAAACCACTTTTGTATCGACAATATAATCAATTCTTCCGACATTCTGCCCTTTTTTAACAGGTGCATAAAAAAAGCTGTCAATATACACCTTTCGCTCAAGCTCAGATTTGCTTTCGACAGGCAATACGATTGAAGCGTCTTTTTCCGCAATAACGGAAACGTTGTCTTCTTGGCCTCCCACGCACGGAACATCGGCTGCAAAGTCGCTGTCACTGCAATCTACCCGGCAATATCTCTCATAACCGTAATTATATAGGGCGGTATGGTCTTTCCAATCATTTCGGTCGTTCATTGTAACGCAGACAAACGTTAAACCGTCTTTTTTTGCCGATGTAACAAGGCACCTGCCTGCCGCCTGAGTATATCCGGTTTTTCCGCCCGTGCAATATTCATAAAGCGACAAAAGCCGATTATGATTTGAATATGTAATATGTTTATCAGGTTCTGCAAAATCTACCTTTGCACTCTTTTTTGATGTAAGATTAGCAAAATCTTCATTTTCAAGCGCATACGACATCAGCAAAGCCATATCAAAAGCCGTTGAATAGTGATTATCGTCATCTAAGCCGCTTGGAGTTACAAAATGGGTGTTTTTCATACCTATTTGCTCTGCTCGCTCATTCATTCGCTTTGAAAAATCTTCAAAACTGTCTGAAATTGACAAAGCCGCAGCATTTGCGGCATCATTACCTGATGACATCATCATTCCGACAGCCAAATCGCTCAGGTGCACCTTTTCGCCGATTCCAAGATACATCGAACTGCCCTCGGCAACCATATCTTTGGTAAACGTAATTACTCTGTCAGACGAGGCTGCCTCTTCAAGCACAATCAGAGAAGTCATAATTTTTGTCGTGCTTGCGGGTTTCATCTTCTTGTTTTCATTTTTTGAGGCAATAATTTGACCGTTGTCAGCGCAATATAAGACATAAGCCTCAGCCGAAACGCCTAAATTATCAGACTTTTCACTTTCTTCAGCCAAGGCATACGGCAAAGTGATAACCGCCATAACTACCGCAAGAAAAATTGAAACAGCTTTTTTCATAAGGACACCCCCTGCATATTTTATGCAAAGGGTTGTTTGGTTATGACGTTACACGTCTATATCATCAACTGTGATTTCTGAAAAATCATCTTTTGAATCTTTTTTATCCTTTTTGTCCTTCTTAAAAATACCTTTTACGGTGTCAACCACATCCGGTATAATTCCCAAAAGCTTATCGGCTCCGCATTCGCTGTTGTCAACAGGAATCAAATGAACATCACCCTGATAAACAGTGAGAAAGGCAACAGGCTGAATCGTTACGCCTGCACCGCTGCCGCCGCCAAAACAATCTTTGTTTTCTTTTTTGGTAGGAAGGTCAGAACCGCCTGCCGCAAATCCGTAGCTCACCTTTGAAACGGGAATAACAAGCGTTCCGTCAGCCGCTGTTATCGGTTCTCCGACAATTGTGTTTACGTCAATCATCTCTTTGATTTTATCCATTGTTGAATCCATAAGGTTTCCAATCGGATGTTCCATTTTTGTTCCTCCTTATTGCTTTAAAAGAATAATTATTGCAACATATTTTATCAAGTGCAATATATTCTAAAACTTACTGAATTTTAATCATTCGTCTTTTATTTCAAACATTAATTTAATGCCCTTAACGCCGTATTTAATTATAAGACCCGCAATCCATAAAGCAAGTATTCTCGCCTTTAAGTCAAAATAAATACTTGCCTTTGATTTTTTATCAAAATCAGGTGCAAGGTCGATGCCGCATTTTTTGCACTTTGCCGCTCCTGTTATTATGCCTACCGCAGGATAAACGGCGGCACAGAGTTTGCCGTATTTAATTGCCGTATCGGCGGCATCATTTCCTGAAATTGTAATACTCAGCATAAATCTGTTTATTATTATGTGCTTAAAAAAGTCTTTTAATGCATCCTTGGCAAGCTCTGCAACTTTTTTTATTAAATTGATAAACCAAGACAAACCCTTTTCTTGCAAAAGGTTCGGTTTCTTCTCTTTTGATTCTTCTTGCTTTTCCTGCCCTGGTTCTTTCTTTTTAACTTTTTTCTTTTTTTCCTTTTTGGGTTTTGGCGGATAAATTGTTATCGGAACAAAGCCAATCCTTAATTTGCACAAAAAATCATTTTCATATTTTATTGTTATGCTGACGGGAACTAACAGCAAAAGAAAAATTGCCAACAATATTCCAAGCAATATATATAACCAAAGCAAGGCAATTTCCCTCCGTAAAAGTTAGCCTGATTTATAAATCAATAAAGCAAATCTATTCTTCTCCGCCGTTATCTGAATTATCGGATTTTTCATCTAAACCCGAATCTTCAACATTCTGTTCATTATTTTCTCTGTTTTCTTCGTCATTGCTTTCCTCATCATTTTCGGGAAGCGGCGGAAGCTCGTCGATGCTTGATATATTAAAACATCTGAGAAAATTCTCGGTTGTACCGTACAAAAGCGGTCTTCCGGGCAATTCAAGTCTGCCCTTTTCTTCAACCAAACCCTTTGCTGTAAGGCTTCCTATTACTCCGCTGCAATCAACGCCCCTGACCTGCTCAACAAAAGCCTTTGTTACAGGTTGATTGTAGGCAACTACGGCAAGCACCTCAAGCGCTGCCTGAGAAAGCGGAGTGTTTCTTCTCAAGTCCATAACCGTGCGAATCTGAGGAGCATACTCTTTACAGGAAACCATTTGATATGAATTATCAAGCTTTATTATGGTTATGCCCCGTTTTTCGGATGAATAATCCTTTATAAGCTCAGAAATACACTCGTCTACCTTTTTTTCTGTTATTTCAAGTGCCTTTGCGAGTCTTGAAGTCTCAACAGACGCACCGTTTGAAAACAAAATTGCTTCAATTGCGGCAGAAATATTTTCAACAGCCATCACCGCACCTCATCTTTCTCAATCATATATACAATTGCGTTTTCGCCCGAACCGTCAATACGCACACGTTTTCCCTTTACAAGCTCCAAAGTTGCGAGAAACGTTGCAACGAGTTCGCTTTTGCCCTCGCACGCTTCAAAAATTTCATGGTATTCAAGCCTGTTTCCGTGTCTTAGCCTGCGCATCAGATGTATAATTTTGCTGTTGACCGATACTATCTTGTGCGATACAATGCCCGAAAATGCCTGTTCCGACGGCGGAAGTTTTCGCTTGCCGCGTCCCACTGCGCTGACATATGCCGCAGCTATATCAGTTGGCGGATGACTTCTTTTATATGTAAGGTCATACTCAACCGGCGAAGCATCTCTGTAATAGGTGTCAAAATCATAAATTGTTCCAAGCTTTGCGGCAATTTCTCTGCAAACCGCATATTCAAGCAGCTGACCGGACAATTCTTTTTTGAGTTCTTCAGCTTCTTCCTCGTATTTTGGCAGGAGCATTACGGATTTTATGTAGACAAGGCGTGATGCCATTGTCAAAAACTCGGAAGCTATGTCCATTTGGTCTTCCTGCATACGATTGATTTGCTCCATATATTGGTCAAGCAAATCGGAAATCTGAATATCATAAATATCTATTTTATTTTTAGAAATCAGCGTTAAAAGTAGGTCAAGCGGTCCTTCAAACACGGGCAGCTTGTATTGAAGTTGTGTTTCCATTGCCGCCCTCCTAAAAATCAGTGAATAAAGATTCTGAACGGCAGCGATGTAAGCCAGTTAATGCCGTAGGAAATTCCGCTGGTAGCCCAGTTGATAATTCCGTTTAGTGCTCCGAGATACATAAGAGCAAAGAGTACAATAAAGAAAATTGTCTGATATTTGTAAAAGAAATTCACAGCGGAATCAGGCAAAAACATAAATAACACCTTTGAGCCGTCAAGCGGCGGTATGGGAATCAAGTTGAAAACCGCAAGGGTGATATTTGAAGAAATATAAAAACTAAGAAAATAGTATACAAACATACCAAATCCGCTGTAAAAGAAAGTCGGGGCGAGATAATACACACAATTATAAATCAAATAACCTGCCATTGCCGCAACTATGTTTGCAACGGGTCCCATAATTGCCGTTACAGCCATACCGACCTTTGGGTTTTTGAAGTTGCGAGGGTCAATCGGCACCGGCTTTGCCCAACCGAATCCGACAAGAAGCATAAACAATGCTCCGACAGGGTCAATGTGGCTAAGCGGATTAAACGAAAGTCTGCCGCGCTGTTTGATAGCTTTATCGCCCAAAAGTGAGGCTGTAAATGCATGAGCCCACTCGTGGAACGGCAAAATTAAAAATATAATTACAAGTACGGCAAAAATCTCAGCCACTATTGACTGAAAGGTAAATCTGCCGCTTAAAAGCTGAAAAAGCATATTGACCTCCAAAATAAATAAAATAGCCCGAATAAAAAGGACTTGAATTAAGGTAATATTCAGTATAAAATATAACTATGATTAAAATGTAACATTTATATGACAAAAATCGGTATTTTATCGCTACAAAGTAATCATTATTTATTATATAATAAAACACATAAAAAAACAAGTTAAGAAATTTTCAAAAAACACTTGCATTTTTTCTCATTTTCTGTTATTATAATAAAGTTAGATATAGATTTTGAATTGTTTAAGGAGGTGCAGACGCATGGCAAAATGTGAATTCTGCGGTAAGGATGTAAAGTTCGGCATCAAGGTATCTCACTCTCACAGACGTTCCAACAGAACATGGAAGCCCAACGTTCAGCGCGTTAAGGCTATTGTTGACGGTTCACCGAAGCGTGTATATGCTTGCACCCGTTGTTTGCGTTCAGGTAAGGTTACCAGAGCTAACTGATTCTTATGAAATTACAAAACAGCTTCACCAAATTGGTGAAGCTGTTTTTTTGCAAACAAAATAAATAAAGAGCATCTTAAAAAGCCTGTTGTTGATGATTTGACAATAGGCTTTTTAGTTTAGTTAGAATCAATACCATTAAGCATAAGTTTTGCTTCTTCTATTCCATCTTCTAAAGCTTTTATACTTCTATCTTTTGACAATACAAAATAATTTTTTGACAGCATATCTAAGAAAGATTCAAAGATACTTAAAAGCTTACGTGGAACATCAATTGTACAGCAAAAATTCTTTTTATTTGTAACACTGTTAACATTATAAAGTAAAATTTCCGATGCAATTAGATTAATATCAAATTTTATGTCTAAAAATTCAGATTCATAAAATTTATATTCTCCGCCGGCTTTTATATAATTTAAAATTCGCTCAAGAACCTCAATCCTCTGTTTTACAGTCAGCGGCTCTGTATAATCATTACTAATAAAAAGTTCGTCCTTTCCGGTTTTAATAAATCTTCTTATTCCCTCAACAGGTGCAAAATTTTTGGTGTTTATCTCAGTATCCTTGCTTGTATTTGTAAGTTGCTTATAAATTTTGATACTTTCGTCAATAAGGTGCTCATAATTATCTATCTCGGCTTCTGAAAATATATGCATCCAATGTTCTTTTGATAACAACGGAAGTATGCAAAGCCCCGAACTAACACCTGAAAAACCTGTCATTTTTGAAAGACATCCGGAAAAAACAGATGGTAATTCAGGCAAATCGTAAAATTTTGAAGAAAACTTTTTGCATTTTTCAATATTTGATAGGAATTGATTTTTGTATATATCTATAATCTCTCTGTTCTCATCAGTAAAAAGCATAGCTTTATTTATTTTGTTTGAAATCAAAATAACCCTTTCGCTTGTTATTATATAGTACGGAAAAATTAGCGACAAATCCGATTGAATATTTGCTTCGGCGAAACAGTAATAGGGACAGTAACCGTCAAACATTATCGGAAATAAACTTGAAAGCAATTTAAAGTTTGTATATTTGTTGTTTTCGCCTGTTGAAAAACAAACAATATTTTTTAAATCAATCTTCTCTCTCAAATTACGATAAGGCAAATGCATCATACTCAATAGATTATATTGCAGCAAGTCTACATTAAACCATATGCAAGGGTGTTTTTTCTGCATTTCTAATGCAATTACACCTTGCACAGCCTCTTTTACCATCATTTCTCCGTCTATTATACATTTGTCGTTTAATTTTTCTTCATTTACAGGTATGTTTTCAAAACTAATCAATTCATCGTAAAAAAACGTATCGTTGTAACCATTTAACGAGTGCTTTATTTCATTAAAGACCTCATAATCATCGCCATAAATCTCTTTATGGTAAAGTTCTATTAAATCTTGTCTTTCCTGCTCTGTTATGTCCAATAAGTCTATTAGTTGAACAAAAAGTTCTCCGCTTATCTTTCTTTTGCCATTTAAAATACTGTTTAACGTTCCTCGATCATAATTCAAAGTTTTTGCAGCAGTTCTTATTGAATATCCCGTAGACACAACATACTTTTTTAACGTTTTACCAAGTTCGAACATTTTTTACCTCCTATGTTTTAAAATTTCACCATAGCTTGTATATCAAGAATATCAAAAATTTTCTTTAAAAGCAAGTACAACTAAAAATTCACAAAATGTGTGCGCAAAAATTTTTGCCACACATTTTGCCACATATTGTAAAAATGAAAACTAATATGTAGAATAATAAAAAAGTTTAAGCATCGTATTACATAAGTTGTTTAAATTTGAAAGGACGGTTTAAAATGGATTACAAAAAAACAATGGAATATCTATCTATATTACTTGATATGGAAAAAAACATCTATATTCAAGAAAAAACTATTGAGAATCTGTATGCAGAACGCAATTCATTGGGGATAAAAAATAGAATAGAGTTGCCAATTCCCGAAAGTGCAAGCACTGATTACTTCGATTATATGGTAACAACAGGTTTCGTTTTTTGGATTATAGGTCTCATTATTATAATTATTGCTAAATGGAAGGATTTTTGGGAAAGTTCTGGTATTTTTGCAATCATAATTGTTCCTATTATTGCTGGAATAATTGCATTATTTATTGGTTTGGCTGGTGCATTAATTATTGGACCTTTTGTCGCCGCACATTATAAAAGCAAAGAGCAAAACAATCTTGATGCTCAATATAAATATCAATTAGATGAATATAATAAATTATGTGATGCAGAAGAAAAGCGTATAAAAAATGAGAATGTCATTCGAGCAAAAATTCAGCAAGAAATAACAATATTAGAAAATAAATATAATGAGTCTAAAAAAATATTAGATGAATTCTATAATTACAATATAATAAGTGAAAACTACTGGCACAATATAATTGCAATAAGCTCTTTTTATCAATACTTTTTAGAAAAGCGAACATACAGTCTTGAATTTAATCCCAAAAATGGAGACAAAGGTGCTTATAACATATATAGAGAAGAAGCACAGCGAGGGGTAATTATAATACAATTGTCTAAAGTATTGGATAAATTAGACCAAATAGTAGAAAATCAAGAACAGCTTCAAAATACAATGTACGAGGCAAATAAAAAAATCTCATATCTTTCTGATGATATGAGATATATGTCAAAGGAAATTAATTCCTCAATAAACGAGCAAACTGCAATCGAATCATACAATGCTGAACGAACACAAGCTGAACTTGAATTTATGAATACTATGAATGCAATTTATAGCTGGCATTAACACTATTTTAGAGACCGCCGAAAAGTTTGTGTAAAAGTGAATAATAGACTTCCTTTCAAGCAATAATGGAAACAGAAAAATTAAAGCTTGAAAGGAAGTTTTTTTAATGGAAAAAGTACCGGCAGAAATGATGAGAGAATTTGTAAGAAGTCAGAAATTCACCTCAACAGATGAAGTTATGACAGCAATGAAAAATATGTTCAAGGACATTCTTCAGGAGGTTATGGAATGTGAGCTTGCAGATGAGCTCGGCTACGAGAAAAGCGAAAGAACGTCGAATGATGAGTGTAGCAATAAGTCGAAAAATTACAGAAACGGCTACTAAAAAAAGAC
>FMUV01000013.1 GCA_900101355.1 Ruminococcus sp. YE282 | reverse complement strand
ACAGCCTGCGCAAAATGTTGTATTTAGCGTCTCAAAAAATTGTCGAACGCTGGACACAAAGATGTCGAAACTGGGATGTAGTTTTAAGCCAGTTATCAATAATATTTGAGGCCAGAATACCTGCTTGATTTGCCCCTGAGAATAGAATTTCCTGTCTGCAAAATGTTATTCACGCTTTGGCATGCATAACATTCCGCAGACAGGAATGAAAAGTTGACACGGGGCAAATCAGAAAGCCTGATTGCAACCGCAATCCTGTATTCTGTTATTGCTTGAAGGATTATTATTTACACAAAATTTTATGGGTTGCCCTATTTAAGTTGAATAAACAAATAACATGACCGGGCAGTTCCACTTTAGATTGCCCGGTCAATGTTTTAAATGTTTAAAGCTACATTCAGTTGCTATTTTCAGAAACAGTGGTTTCACTCTCTTTGGCGCACATCTTACCGTTAACGTCTGTGTAATAATCGCCCTTTAAAAGTATTTCGGAAATCGGCACGATTTCGTAGCCCTTTTCCTTGATTCCCTCGATTACCATCGGCAGTGCTTCGGGAGTGTTTTTGGCACCGTTGTGCATAAGTATAATACTGCCGTCCTGAAGCTTTTTAAGTACATTTTGGGTTATCTGCTGTGGGGTCGGGTCTTTCCAGTCAAGCGAATCGACATCCCACTGAACACAGTACATATTGCACCCGTTTACAGATTTTACAACATCGTTATTATAATCGCCGTACGGTGCTCTGAAAAGCGTTGGTCTGCAACCGGTTATTTCTTCAATCTTTTTGTTACACTCCTCAACTTCCTTAGTCATATCAGATGATGACATTTGAGTCATATGAGGATGAGTGTTGCTGTGGTTACCTATATCGTGACCCTTGTCTGCGATATCTTTCACGCTCTCGGGATAATTGTCAACCCAAGCTCCCACAAGGAAGAACGTGGTCTTAACCTCATATTTATCAAGTATGTCAAGAAGCGTATTTGTCTGTTCATTACCCCAGGCGGCGTCAAACGATAATGCCACCTGTTTTTTATCCGTATCAACGTGATAAATGGGGATTTCTCTGGGCGTGTTTGCAGTCTGGACTGTCTTTACTGTTGATGAAATTGCAACGGTTGCCGCCAAAATCCCTGTAAGTAAGCAAAAACCTATTGAAATAAGTTTACGTTTTGTCAATATAAGTAAACGCATAAAATCCCCTCCATTAGATTATATGAAGGGGATTTTTTTATATGCTTTGCGAATAAATTTTCAGCAAAAATTATTCAAAGTGCCATTTAATTCCGTCTTTGGTATCTTCAATAACTACGTGCATTTCTTTCAGCTTATCTCTGATTGCATCGGCGGTAGCCCAATCCTTTTCAGCACGTGCTTTTGTTCTTTTGGCAATGAGCTCGTCAATTTCCGCATTACTTTCAGAAGCATTTTCAGTATTGTTGCCGCTGTCAATAAGGTTAAGCGACAGCACTTTATCAAACTCACCGATAGAATAAAGCTTTGTAGCGTCGCTTACATCGGCTTTAAGCACATCATAAACACAGGTCAAGCCAAGAGAAGTGTTGAGGTCGTTATCAAGAGCTTCCTTAAATTTATCAATAAGCGGCTTTGCTTCTTCTAAGTTTGGTTCGCCGTCAAATGAAAGAGCGTCAATACGCTTTTTGAGCTTATCATAAGCCGTTGCAGTATTGTCAAGACTCTCATATGAAAAAGTAAGAGGCTTGCGGTAATGGCTTTGCAGGCAGAACATCCTGTAAACAAGAGGATTGTAACCCTTTTTCTCAAGCAGAGAAACAGTAAGAAAATCACCTTTAGACTTACTCATCTTGCCCCTTGCATCATTCAAATGAAGAACGTGGAACCAATAGTTGCACCACTTGTGACCGAGAAACGCTTCGCTCTGTGCTATTTCATTTGTATGGTGAGGAAATTTATTATCTACTCCGCCGCAGTGAATGTCGAGGTACTCGCCGTTGTGCTTATAGCTTATGCAGGAGCACTCAATATGCCAACCAGGATAGCCAAGTCCCCAGGGGCTTTCCCACTTAAGTTCCTGCGAATCGAACTTTGATTTTGTAAACCAGAGAACAAAGTCAGTTTTATTGCGTTTATTTTTATCCTCTTCAACGCTGTCACGCACACCGACGGCAAGGTCGTCCTCATTCATATTTCCGAAGACATAATAATTCTCTAGCTTTGAAGTATCAAAGTAAACGTTTCCGCCGGCAATATACGCATATCCCTTATCAAGCAATTTTGATATCATTTCAATAAACAAATCAATACAATTTGTAGCCGGTTCAACAACATCGGGGCGTTTTATATTTAGTTTTTCACAATCAGAGAAAAATGCGTCTGTATAAAACTTTGCAATCTCAAGCACGGTCTTATGTTCACGCTTGGCGCCCTTGAGCATCTTATCTTCGCCTGTATCAGCGTCGCTTGTAAGATGTCCCACATCGGTAATGTTCATTACACGATTTACGTCATAGCCTGAAAATCTGAGATACTTTTCAAGAACGTCCTCCATAATATATGTCCTGAGGTTTCCTATGTGCGCATAGTGATAAACAGTAGGACCGCAGGTGTACATATTAACCTTTCCGGGTGTATGAGGAACAAATTCCTGTTTTGACTGTCCAAGAGAATTATATAAAACCATTTGCTTACTCCTTGTTGTTTAACTTTTCAAACTCTTTTAATTCTTTCAACTCTGTCAATTGCCTTTGAAGCATAGTGATTTTGTGGTCAAAATTACACAGCGTAAGAGCTACCGGGTCAGAAACGTGAATTTGGTCAAGAGTTTCGCTTCTGATACCGTTAAGCTTAACTATTCTTGCGGGCACACCCACAGCAGTTGCGTTTGCAGGAACTTCGCTGAGCACTACGGCTCCTGCGGCAATTCTCGCATTGTCGCCGACCTTAAACGGTCCGAGCACCTTTGCGCCCGAACCAACCAAAACATTGTTACCGAGTGTTGGGTGTCGCTTTCCGGTGTCTTTGCCTGTTCCGCCAAGCGTAACATTTTGGTATATCGTGCAGTTGTCGCCTATAACGGTGGTTTCGCCGATAACCACGCCCATTCCGTGGTCAATAAACAAACCTTTGCCTATTTTTGCGGCAGGGTGAATCTCAATGCCGGTTTTATGTCTGCTGCGCTGAGAAATCCACCGTGCTATAAATTTATGATTATGGTTATAAAACCAATGAGCCTTTCTGTGGGACCTTACCGCCTTAAAACCCGAATACAGGAAAAACACTTCGGCTTTGCTTCTTGCGGCTGGGTCACGTTCAAGAATGGCGTTAATATCAGATTTTAAAGTATCAAACAAATCATCACTTCCGAATAAAATATAATCTCAGAGTGTATCAGGTTTCAGATATAAATCTTCTGTTCTGTACGATATATATAACTCCCGAAATTACGGCAAAAACAGTCGAAATCCAAACCAAAACTTCTCCTGCAATTCCAAAAGCGGAATTCATAATACTTTCTGCCTGAGCAGAAATCAAATTCGTATCGTTTGCCAAATCCAAAACAAACTGCATAACCAAAATTGCAATGACGGCAATCATCTGAGAAACGGTTTTTGCCTTGCCCCAAATGTTTGCGGCAATTACTTCACCGCTTGAGGCTGCAATCAATCTTATTGAAGTAACGGAAAATTCTCTGAACAGCACAATTATGACGGCAACGCAGTCACAATATCCGTTTTGCACAAAGCACAAAAGTGTGGCAAGCACAAGAATTTTATCCGCTAACGGGTCGGCAAATTTGCCAAAATCAGTTACAAGATTTTGTTTGCGTGCAATTTTTCCGTCAAGCAAATCTGTAATTGACGCAGCGGCAAAAATTATCAACGCCACAAGGTTATTAAACGGAAAATCTATCAGCAATGCCGCCACCATAAGAGGCACAAGAATTATCCGTCCTAATGTCAGTTTATTTGGTAAGTTCATTTTGTTGCCTTCTAATATTTAAATTAATTCTGAAATAGAATAATAAATTTGCTTTTGTATTCTAAACCATTTCACCAACAGGGTCGCAGCATGTATAATCAGTGATTTTAACATTTACAAAACTTCCGATTTCCGGTTTCTCATCGGGACAGGTAAAAAATACACAGCCGTCAACCTCCGGAGAATCTGCATAGCTTCTTCCAAAATAACATTCGGCGAGCTTGTCATATCCCTCAACAAGCACTTTTACATCCGAACCAATCAGACTTTCACAGTACTCAGCCATAATATTTTGCTGTTGTTCCATAATAATGTCAGCACGTTTTTGCTTGATTTCTTCGTCAACCTGGTTCGGCATAAGTGCGGCGGGGGTATCTTCCTCCTGAGAATATGCAAAACAGCCAAGTCTTTGGAACTTCATATCTTTGGCAAATTGGGCAAGCTCTTCAAACTGTTCGTCAGTCTCGCCCGGGAATCCTGTTATAAAGGTTGAACGCAAAACAACATTTGGAATTTTGGTCCTGATTTTATTGAGCAGTTCCGTAAGCACTTCCCTGTCGCCGTGTCTGTTCATTCTCTTTAGAATTTCACCGTTACAATGCTGAAGAGGCAAATCTATATACTTAACAATTTTGTCTTCCTCTGCGATTGTGTCAATCAGCTCGTCGGTAAGCCTGTCGGGATAGCAGTACAACACTCTTATCCATTCCAAACCGTCAATTTGGCAAAGTTGTCTTAACAGCTTTGCAAGGTAAGGCTCGCCAAACAGGTCTTCACCGTACCTTGTTGTATCCTGTGCAATTACGTTAATTTCTTTAACGCCGTTTTTAGCAAGAGTTTTTGCTTCTTCAATGATATTTTCGGGTTTTCTGCTTCTGAAACGACCTCTAATCATCGGTATTGCACAATAAGTGCAGCGATTGTCGCATCCCTCTGCAATTTTAAGATACGCAGTGTATGAAGGTGTGGATTGGATTCTTCCACCCTCAAGCGGAAGACAGACTTTATCCGGAAAGACTTCTGCTTTTTTGCCCTTAAGAGCTTCCAAAACTATGTCTGCAATCTGTTCGTTGGCACCGATTCCTATTGCCGCATCAATTTCATAGAGCTGCTTTGTGATTTCATTTTGATACCTTTCGGCAAGACAGCCTGTAACAATTATAGCTTTAATTGTACCCTCACGCTTTAGTTTGCCAAGTTCAATAATTTCGTCAATGCTTTCCTGCTTTGCAGAATCGATAAATCCGCAGGTATTTACAATAACTGCGTCTGCCTGTGCAGGGTCATTTACAATTGTAAAGCCCTTGTTTTTCAGTGTAAACAAAAGCATTTCGGCGTCAACCTGGTTTTTTGCACAACCAAGCGATACAATACCGACTTTATAATTCATATGCTGTCATCCTCTGCGTATTCTTCAATGACGCCTTTAATTTCATCCCAGCGATATCCAAGCCTTTGCAAAGCAGCAACGGCACGGCGTCTGATTTTTTCATCGCTGATATTCTTATATTTTTTATCTATTATTATCCTGATTTGTTCGCTGCTGTCAACCTCAATTTCGTCAAGGATTTCAGCCGCAAGTTCTTTATCAATGCCCTTTCGTGCAAGCTCATAGACAACTGCATTTTTGGACATATGCTTTGTAAAAATCAGTTTTTGTGCATAATGAAGCGCATAGCTTTCATCATTTACAAGACCAAGCTCCTCCATGCGCTCAACAGCCTTGTCGGCTGATTTCTCGTCGCAGGTTCGCTTTATCTTATCGGCAAGTTCTTTTTTTGAATGGTCACGGTAAGAAATAAGCCAAAGAGCCTTTTCCTTTGCACGTCTTTCATTGCTGAGCCTGATAATCTCGTGCAAATCTTCGTCATCAATATCTTTACCGACGTCAAAACGGTTTTCTATTAATGTTCGTGTGTCAAGATTCATCACATATTCGCCGTCAAGATACAGCGCACTCATAGCCTTTCTTCTCGGCTCAATTGCAGTAATAAGCATCAGTCGTCAACAAGTACGTCAATATTTGTTTTGCCTGCTTCGGGAACCTTTGCCGCCGACGGTTCGGCAGCCGGTGCCGCTGTAATATTAGCCTTTGGAGCAGGTTTTCTGCGCTCATAAAGTTTATCAATGTTAGCCCAAAGTTCGTCTTCTATTTCTTTTGCAAGGTCTGTATCGGTCTTTAAAAGTGCCTTAACCTTGTCACGTCCCTGTCCGAGACGGTTGCCCTTATAGCTAAACCAAGCACCTGCTTTTTGAACAATATCAGCCTTAACCGCAAGGTCGAGCAGCTCTCCCTCACGGGATATGCCCTCACCGTACATAATATCAAATTCAGCTTCTCTGAAAGGCGGAGCAATCTTATTTTTAACAACCTTTGCCCTTGTGTGAGAACCAATCATCTCACCGTTGACTTTGATTGTTTCAACTCTTCTTATATCTATACGCACCGAGCTGTAAAACTTTAACGCACGGCCGCCTGTTGTAACCTCGGGATTACCGTAAACAACGCCGACCTTTTCACGCAGCTGGTTAATAAAAATAGCTACGCAGTTCGACTTTGAAATTGCACCGGCCAGTTTTCTCAGTGCCTGTGACATCAGTCTTGCGTGCAAGCCTACATGGCTGTCGCCCATTTCTCCTTCAATTTCTGCCTTTGGAACAAGTGCGGCAACCGAGTCAATAACAATAACGTCAATGGCGCCGCTTCGGATAAGAGCCTCGGCAATCTCAAGAGCGTCTTCACCTGTGTCAGGCTGTGAAACCAAAAGAGAATCCACATCGACGCCCAAAGCTGCCGCATAATTAGGGTCAAGCGCATGCTCAACGTCGATAAAAGCAACGTTTCCTCCGTTTTTTTGTCCTTCGGCAATACAGTGAAGCGACAAAGTGGTTTTACCCGAAGATTCAGGACCGTAGATTTCAACAATTCTTCCTCTTGGAAGTCCGCCGATTCCAAGCGCAATGTCAAGGGAAAGTGAACCTGTTGAGATGTGTTCAATATTCATATGCTTGTTTTCGCCAAGGCGCATTACCGCACCTTTGCCAAACTGCTTTTCAATCTGTGTAAGAGCCGTTTCAAGAGCCTTCATCTTGTCAACTGCCATATTATATACCTCCAAATATCCCATTTATGGGACAGCAAATACCGCAATTCAGCGGTTCGTCATAAGTTATTATAATGTAGTTTATTCAAAATTGCAATAAAACAGAGATAAAAAAATCGAACAAATTTTCTAATTATTAATAATTGTCCCGATTATAGCCCTTTGAGTTCCGCCAAAATCATTTTCTGTTCGTATATTTGAAAACCCTGCCGACTTCATAAGACTTTTGACATAATCAGCCTGACCTTCTCCAAGTTCAAAGGCAAGTGCGCCGCCGTAAACCAGTTTACTGCTCCACAGTCTTATTATTGCCTCGTAAAAATCAAACCCTGTTTCCCCGCCGTCCAACGCCATCTTGGGTTCAAACTGCACTTCTTTCTGCAAAGTGCTTAACTCGCTTCTCTTTATATAAGGGGGATTTGACACTATCAAATCATACTGACCGTCATCAAAGTCCTTGTGACATTCAAAAACATCTCCGTTGACAAGCGATATGTCGGCATTATTCAACTGTATATTCTTTTGAAGAAATATAAATGCTTTGTCGCTTAGTTCAACCGCAGTCACATCTGCATTGCAAAGTTTATTTAATGCAACAGATATTGCTCCGCTGCCCGCACATAAGTCAATTGTTTTTTTATTAGGTCTGTTTTGCAAAAACTTTTTACAAAGACCTACCAAAACTTCGGTATCGTCACGAGGAATAAGCACGCCGTCTCCGACATAAAAGTCAAAACCGCAAAAATTCCAGCTTCCTATTATATATTGAAGCGGAATATGCAAAAGCCTTTTTTGCGTGTACGCAATTAACGTCTGCTCTTTATCTGCACTGAGTTCGGCATTGCCGTTTACAGTTAACTTGGTTCTGTCAAATCCTGTTGCGGCTTCAACCAAAGTATGCGCCTCAAATTCGGGAGCATCAAATCCATTATTTTTTAGTGTGTCCCTGCACCTAAGATATGCTTGTTTTAGTGTTATCATTTTGAAAGAATATCGGAACCGTCGTCCGGAATAACTTCTTTAATTGCTTCAATTGCGACTTCAATCATTTTGTCGTCGGGTTCCTTGGTTGTAATCCTTTGTGCCCAAAGTCCCGGTGCGGCAATAATCCTTGTTGCAAGGTTGTCGTGTCTGCCGCAGATTTTTATTAACTCATAGCCGATTCCGCAGGAAACCGGAAGCAAAAGAATCTTGAATACAGGTCTTAAAAATCCGATTCCGAACGGAGCAACGGGAACAAAGAGTCCAATTAAAATTCCGATAATAAGCATAATTACCATAAAGCTGGTTCCGCAGCGAGGATGAAAACGAATCTGTTTTCTTACGTTTTCAACTGTAAGTTCTTCCTCATTTTCATAACAGAAAATAGTTTTATGTTCGGCACCGTGATACATAAATACACGTTTCATCTGCGTTGTCTGCGACACAATTATAATATATCCCAAAAACAAAATTAATTTTAAAACGCCCTCAAAAATGGATTTCCACAATACTACCATATCGCTGTTGTCCTCTTTAAAGGCAGGCACAACGTTTGATGATAGGTCAAATAAAAAGGACGGTAAAAAGAAAAACAAAAATACGGCAAAAGCGATTCCTATGATTGAAGCAAAAACCATGACTATTTTAACAAGGTTATCGCCGAATTTGTCATCAAGCCATTTTTCAAATTTTGTAGGTTCTTCTTCCTCAATCTCGCCTGCCTCAACGGCTTTGTCAGCCGACAGCATAAGAGATTTGTAAGAAAGTCGCATTGAATCAATCAAACCGGCAATTCCTCTGAAAAACGGAAGTCGGAACAAAGCACACTTTGACGGTATGGTATTGATGCTGATATCTTCTTTGTATATTTCGTCTTCTCCGGTTCTTACGCATACCGTTGTACGCTTCGGACCGCGCATCATAATGCCTTCAATCAGGGCACTGCCGCCGATTGAGGTTATTTTTTTAGTTGAAGTTTTTTTAGACATAAGCACTTTCCTTTATATATTAAGAGTCAATCTGAGCTTATTTACAAAACTCAGCCTCATTTTCTATACTAATTAAATCGGAGCGATGCTCTGCTCTGATTGCAAAAAGGATTACAGATTAGCTGTAATAATCTAAAGTTTAACATTTTCGGGCAAGGTATTTTCTTCACCCTCTTTGTATATCGGGAACGTAAGGGTAACCGTTGTGCCAACGCCCTCTCCGCTTTCAATATCAAGCGAACCGTGGTGAAGATTCATAATTTCGTCCGCAACGGCAAGTCCGATGCCCGAACCTCTTACCGTTTGGTTTGCCTTATAGAACTTTTCCTTTACTTTTGGCAGGTCTTCCGCAGAAATTCCGCAGCCGGTATCCGTTACTATGATTTTAATAACATCGGGCTCGTCTTTGGAGTATATTACCTGAGCGGCAACAACGCCGCCTTTCGGCGTATATTTAAGCGCATTGTCAAGAACATTAATAAATACCTGTTTCAGCCTGTTTCGGTCACCGTAAACCGGAGGATAAATTGCCTCGGGGTCATCATACAAAAGGTGTATTCCCTCTTCGACAGCCCGTTCTTTTAACATATAAACCGTCTCGTCAAACTCGGCAAGAATATCTATTTTTTCACACATCAAAACCATTC
Organism: Ruminococcus sp. YE282; assembly: GCA_900101355.1. Lineage (GTDB taxonomy): Bacteria > Bacillota > Clostridia > Oscillospirales > Acutalibacteraceae > Ruminococcoides > Ruminococcoides bromii_A. Next base: position 51,815 of record FMUV01000013.1, on the reverse strand, counting down.
TGCCGCTCTGGATTCGTCCAAAATCCAAAAGTTCCTCAACAATGCTTGTAAGTCTTCCGCTTTCTTTGATTATTACATTCATACCCTTGTCAAAAGTTCTGCGGTCAAGCTTTCCTCTTTCGGAAAGCTGCATTGTCTCTGCCCAACCTTTGATAGCGGTAAGCGGAGTTCTCAGCTCGTGTGATACACGTGAGATAAAGTCGTTTTTCATTTGTTCCGCCGTCTGCAAATCTTTTGCCATATCGCTGATTGCATCGCACAAGTCGCCGATTTCATCATCATACTTATGCTCAATCTTTTCGGAAGCCGAAAAATCTCCCTGCGCAATTTGGGCGGAAATTTCGGACAGCCGTCTGATTGGCTTTACAATTGAGCGAATAAACATAATTCCCGATAACACAACAAGCGCTATAATTATGAGACCGACAAGGATAATCATACCCGAAACCAGCATAATGCGCTCGTTTACGGGCTCCATTGAAACAATGTATCTTACCGCACCGACGGCAGTTCCGCTGTCGTTGGTAATGATTCTTGTTTCACTCATTGCCTTTTCGTTTGAGCTTAGCTTTCCGCTCCAAAAGGCATAACCGTTACCGTTTGTCTTGGCTTCATCAAAATCGGGCAAATGCTCGTCACCCGTCGGAATAAAACCTGTTGAAGACATAACGATTCTTCCGGTTGAATTTATAACCATAACCTCCATCTGCTCTTTTTTATCAAAATTTTCTACATAATCACGTGCAGATGAAGTAAAGGAAGTAGAACTGTCGCTGGTGTAACCTGAAAACACAAGCGATAGCTCATTCGTGGTAGATGTAAGTTTTTGTTCTACATTATTCTGAAAAATATATGTAACAAGAAAGATAAGGCCTACAACAATTAAAATGATAATGGTTAAAATTACGCTGAGAGTGTTTAAAATCCAACGCTTTGTAATGCCCTTAAACATATTTGTTGCAGTCCTCCTTTCTCCTGAAATTTGCTTTGTTATGCTGAATAAAAATCAGCAATTATGTAAACGGTTATTCTCCCGAATCCCACTTGTAGCCGAGACCCCAAACCGTAATAATGTGTTTTGGATTCGACGGTTCGTCTTCGACTTTCATTCTCAGTCTGCGTATATTAACATCGACAATCTTATCTTCGCCAACATATGCGTCTCCCCAAACATGGTTGAGAATATCAATTCTGTCAAGAGCAACACCGGGATTTGAGAAGAAATACTCCATAATCTGAAATTCAACCTGTGTAAGCTCAATCATTTTTCCGTTTTTGTGAAGCGCACGGTTGCGTAGGTTAAGAGTAAATTCGCCTGATTTTAATTCTTCCTTAAAATTATTTTCGGCGTGAGACTGTGCAAGCGCAACACGTCTGTACAGAGAATCTACTCTTGCAAGAAGCTCACTCGGTGAAAACGGCTTTGCAACATAGTCGTCTGCTCCGAGCATAAGACCTGTAACCTTGTCCATTTCCTGAGTCTTTGCGGAAAGCATGATAATGCCTATTCCGCCGTTGCGGTTTCTCAGCTCCTTGCAAACCTGGAATCCGTCTATTCCCGGCATCATAACGTCAAGAATAGCAATGTCAAAATCGCCGTTATTTTCGTCATATTTTTGAAGTGCAGCCTCGCCGCAGTCAGCTTCAACAACATCATAGCCTGCACGTGTGAGGTTGATAACCACAAAATCGCGTATTGCGGCTTCGTCCTCGCAAACTAATATTTTCTTCATATCAAAACCTCCGCTTTGTTTAGTTATTCGTTTATATAATAAGTTCGTTTAATACGGAAAATGCAGTTTTTATCTCTTCATCGCTCAATTCGTACTCACTTTTGCTGTTGCAATTTACAAAAGTATAGGCGTACTTGTTATCTTTATATATAATGGTATAGTTTCCTTTATTCTGACCCTTGTCCCAGCTTGCAACATCAAAAACCTTGATTTCAAAAAGCTCATCTCCAAGCTCGTCATCCTTCCACTCGTAAAATGCCGTGGAATTATTCTCGCTGTTAATCAGAGCGGTAACCGTATCTTTTTGCCATTTTTCAGGCATCTTGACAGTATACTTCAAATCATAGTTTGCAACCATACTCACACTCTGAACAAGAGTTTCACTTCCCAAATCAAAGGAATTCCATATGATTTTGTCTGCCACCGTCTCGGTTCCCTCACTGCCCGAATGAGGAAGCTGTGAAACAACCGGAATTTCGTACAATTGGTCATTGTTAATATCGGCGCAAATTACAGGTATTGTTCGCTGAGTCAAATTTTTAGTTTTATCTTTAAACAAAGGATTTCTTAAAAGCGACAGTTCATTGTTATAGTAGATAACCTGTGTGTTAATTTCCTCGCTTGCAAACGAACCGTCCACCACTATTCCCTTTGTTTTATTATCCAAGTCACAAATTGTAACATTCTTATACTTAACAACGTTCGGGTCCATAGGAACGGTTGCCTTTGCAAACATAGACTTTTTTTCGGCGTCATACGAAAGCATTGAAGCACGTGCCTCGTTTTCTGTGCTGTAAAGCGAAAGGGTTACAACCTCGTCCATTCCGTCGGAATTTAAGTCTCCGCAATAAAACGCAGAATAATTCTGACCGGCAGTAATCGCCTGAGTTGTACCGCCGCCGTAAGAATAACACGATAAGAAGTTAACGTTTGGCGAATAAGTTGCATATCCGACAAAAATCTCAAGTGCACCGTTGCCGTCAACATTTGCAAAGTCAACGCAGTCAATATCCGTGGTTTCGGTCACAAAATCCGACGACAACTTCCAACTTCCGTTATCGTCATACATAACGAGCATATGTATACTGGTTGTGTTGCCCTTTTCACGGTAAAATGCAATCGCTTCGGATGTGCCGTCACCGTCAAGGTCGGTCATAACAATTGCGCTTCTGTAATTGCCGCTTTTGGGATATTTCAGCGTATAATCTCCTTTTGCGGTATCGGCAATAAGCTGTTCGATTTCCGCTTCATCGCCCATAGATTTTGGCGGCCGAAGCATATTTTCCGAACCGAAGTCCGTAAAATCGCAGCCGCTTGCAGACATCAGTAAAACTGTGGCGATTACAGCCGCAGCAGCTGTTTTCAGCTTCAAATTGCCTTCCTCCCTTATTATTTCTGTCTGGATATGCAGTATTTTATCTTGATTCCCTCTGCAGAGAACATTTTTTCATGCTCGGTTTCAATATTATCTTTCACATCGCTTGCATGCAAATCACGTGTAAGATAAAGGATTTCATATCCGCTTTGTTCAAAATATTCAAGGCTTTCATCAAAAAGTTCATCATCGTCTGTTTTAAATCTTATCTCTGCGTCCTTTTTAAGAAAGCTTTTATACATTTCAAGCTTTTTGTAATATGTCAGCCTGCGCTTTTTATGCTTTGCACGCGGCCACGGATTGCAAAAGTTTATGTACAGTCTTTCAATTTCATCTTCAGGCTTAATAATTTTATCAAGCTGTTCAACATTATATCTGACAAGCAGCAAATTAGTGATGTCATCCTGAGTTTTGCCGCTTTCTTCAAACATTTTTACAATTGTACGCCTGCCAACGCCAAGCATATCAATCTTAATATCAAGAGCAATTATATTTTTGTCCGGGTTTTCAAGTGCAAGTTGTCCTGCAAAGGAACCCTTTCCACAGCCTATTTCAAGCACGAGCGGCTGTTCTTTTTTAAAGGCTGACTGCCATTTTCCCGCATATTCTTCGGGATTTTTCACGAAAAAATCGCATACGGACAATTCCGGCTCAGCCCATTTCTTTTTTCTTATTCTCATATTTCCTCAATATGTATATGGCATAAAACCGCATACATCAAAAATTATTACATTTTATTTAAATCGGAGAAACTCTTTGCTTTTCTTGCAAAAAACAGAGCTTGTGACCGATTGCAACTCCTTAAACGGCTCCTGCCGAGTATAGAGTCAAGGATATTTGCACTTAGATTATATCAAATTGTAACAAATTATGCAACGATTATTTTGTTAAAATGCCTATGGCGTTAAATAAATTTAATATTATCGCTATACGTTTTCGATTTTGTAAACAAAACTTCCGAAAATTCATCCGAAAGCATTTTAACGAGCGGATTTATTACAACATCTTCACTTCTGTAATGCCCTGTGTCAATTATACTCACTCCGAGAGCGTTTGCGGCATTGATTTCGTGGTGTTTAATTTCACCGGTAAGCAATGCGTCCGCATTTTCTTTTGCGGCAGCAAAAATCTGGTCGCCGCCCGAACCCGAACACAAAGCAACGGTATTAATATTCTTATTAATTGCAGTATATCTGAGTCCGTTGCAGTTGAGAGCCTTTTTCACCTTTTGAGCAAAATCATCTATATCCGTTGCGGTTTCAAGTTCTCCCAAAAATAGGCAATCTCCGATTTCCGAACGTCGAATATTTTTTAATCCGACAGCTTTGGCAAGACAAATATTAACGCCGAATTTTTCGGAGAGGTCAAGGTTTGTGTGCATACAAACAGCGGATAAGTTTTTTGAAGCAAGTTTATAAGGTACATCATTTGTTCCGAGGCTTTTAATCGGATTAAAAATAACGGGGTGGTGGCTTATAATAAGCTCACAACCGAGTTTCTCTGCCTCATCAACCACGTTTTCTGTAATATCAAGAGATACAAGTGCATTTTTAACAACTGTATTTTTATCACCGACAAGCAAACCGCAATTATCAAAACTCATTGCGGTTTCAAGCGGAGCAAAGGTCTCAAAAAAATTCAAAATATTGTTAATTGTTGTCATTTATTATCTCCTCAAGACGTTTTGCAAGCACAGCAAAACGCACATCACCGTTTGCCTGTTTGAGAAGTCTGTTTATATGATTTCTGACAAAACGAAGATGTGTTTCATTTTTGGTATCAAGCTCTGCAATATAATAATAAGTTTCATCATACGCAGTAACATCACCTGTATATTTTGCAAGAATAACCGTATAGCATTTATTTGACGCAACACAGCAATCTTGCTTTAAAATTTTGTAGCCGTTCTTGCACAGCCATTCAATGAGATACTCGCTCTTAGTCATAGGCTGAAGAATAAATTGCTTTGATTTATCCTTAGAAAAACCGCAGTCGCCTATTATTCGGGCAATAAGTTCTCCGCCCATTCCCGCAATTACAATGTCATCTGCTTCGTCGCTGTTAATTGATTTTAATCCGTCGGAAAGTCTTGTTTCAATCTTATCCGTCAGATTTGCTTCAACAACAGTATCATGTCCGCGTTTGAGCGGTTCAGGATTGATGTCGGCGGCAATTGCAGAAGGGCATTTGCCGTTTTGGCACAGCCATACAGGCAAATATGCATGGTCAGTGCCAATATCGGCAAACTTTGCGCCGTTTCTAACAAACTCTGCGCAAAGCCTCAATCTGTTGTCAAGATGTGAAATGCCTGTACTCATCAGCCGATTGCCTTGTTAAGAGCCTCAATAAGTGCATCTGCGTCTGCGCCGTGAACTGTGCAGGCGTCAGCAATTGACTCTCCCCTTGAAGCAGGGCAGCCAAGACAATGCATGCCGATGCTGAAGAAAAGCTCCGCTGTTTCAGGGTGCTTGTCCAAAACATCACCGATGATAGAATCTTTTGTTATTTCCATAATAAAAACCTCCTTGCTTTTATTGATACTATTATAACACATTCTGTCAAAAATAAAATTCTTTATTTTTTACATTATAATTGTATTAAAACAATATTTTATAGTCATTTTTAGTCTACTGTTATCCGCCTGCCGACCAATATTTTCTGTCAAGACTGCGATATTGCACTGCCTCAAGCACATGATCGGAATGGATTATTTCACTTTCATCAAGGTCGGCAATGGTGCGGGCAACTTTTAAGACCCTGTCATAAGCTCTTGCAGTCAAGCCGAGCTTTTCAAAAGAATTTTTCAGGGTACGTTCAGCCTCTTTGTCAATAACACAGACCTTTTCAAACTGCTCGGCATTAATCTTGGAATTGCACAAGGTGCTGCTGTCTTTAAAGCGTTCCCTTTGGATTTCTCTTGCTCGGTCAACTCTTTTTTTGATTTCAGCGGAAGTCTCGGTGACTTCTGTGCTTCGCAGTTCGTCAAACTTTACAGGCGGAACCTCGACATGAATATCGAACCTATCTGTTATCGGTCACAAACTGAAATAGAGTTAAACTTTTTCTTAATTATTTGCCCTGATTTTCTGCAAATACTCTTTATTTCGTGGCATAAATTTGAGTTTTACATTATCTGGGTCAATGTTATAAGAATTACCGCTTTCTGTTTCAACCAAAATTTTTTCATCAAATACGGTGATTCTTTTTATAAATTTTCTGATGTCGTCATCTGTAATATCAGAGGAGTCTGAAACACTTGTTTCTAAAAAGGTTTTGATTTCTTGCAACCGTTTTTCTTTGCCAATGAACTGCGTTTGTTGGATTGATTCTTTTTCAAGTTCAGATTGCAATGAGTTAATCTTTGTTGCAAATTCCTCTTTTTTAGAAATGTATTCAGTTTTACTAATGACCTCATCTAATAATAAATCAGTTAAATTATTTAGTCGTTTTCTATGCTTTTCAAGTTGTTTCGTTAGAGTATTGATTCTGTTTTCTTTGCCGCTGTCAAGAGATTGTCGAAGAATATCAAGGGTGATTTTAATGCTTGTACAATTTTTGTTCTCTATAAAAAGAATTTGTCGAATTTCGTTAAGTATTTTATCAAACTCTATATTATAGTTTTTGCAATACTTTACTCCCCAAGATTTATAGGTACTACACAGCCATATATCACGTCTTAATTTATTTACTTTGGTTGTATATGGGCTATGCCAAAACGGTTTGCCGCATTTACCACAAAAGATTTTACCGCTTAATGCAGATTGTTCTGGCGCGAAAGGTGTTGAGTTACTACCTCTCTTTTCTCCTGTGGACGTATTGAATGTGATAGCTTTTTGTTTAATAATATCATTTGCCTTTTCCCATATTTCTGCACTTACAATAGCAGGAATACCGTTTTGAATATATTTGCGCTTGCTCTTTGGCACACTTTCAGTTTTCTTTGTTTCAAAGTTATAATGAGTTTTACCACTGACTAATAACCCTTTATACTTTTCATTTTTTATCATTCGTTTCAGTGTTGATAAACTGAATTGTGTACCAGTAGAAGAAAATACACCCATTTCTGTTAGTTTCTTTTGAATCGTTCTAAATCCATATCCGCTAACATACCATTCAAAAACTTGTCTTACTATTTTAGCTTCTTCTTCATCAACAGCAAATGATTGTTTTGTTTTGATATAACCATAGATTCTGCTGTTACCGTAAGCTACGCCGTTTTCAATACTTCTTTGTGAAGCACTGTTAATCTTTTTTGACAAATCCCTTGAATACTCTTCAGCCATCATAGCCTTAATGCCGTTGATTAAAGAATCATCAGAAGTATAAAACTTTCTATCAAGGAACATATACAGTTTTTTGCCCTCGGTTGCAACACGATTGATGAATTGGTAATAATTGCCAGTGTTCCGATTCATTCTTGATATGTCTTTAATAACGATAATGTCAAAATTATCTGTCAACATATCATTATACAATCTGTTGTATTCGTGTCTGCCTTTAGACGTTGTTCCTGTTTTACCTTCGTCGATATAGCCGTCAACAAGTAACCAATTAGGTTGCAAGTGGATAAAAGATGTTAGTTCTTCAACTTGCTTTTCAAGCGCATTGATTTGTTTTTCTTCCTCTGTTGAAACCCTTGCATAAAAAACAACTTTATAGATTTTGTTTATGTCCAACTCTTTGATTATTTCATCCATATATCCTCTCTTTCTGTAATATTCTTTACTATTACCATTATACCATAAATAAGAAAAGGGCGCAAGGAAAACGCGCCCGATTCAATCAGTTTATTTCTCTTTTTTGTGACTCTGAATACCTCTTATCCAACAAAGAACAGGCTTGTATATATTCGCTTTCTGTTATTAGCTTTGAGTGTTTTAATCTGTTTAGATTATTTGTCACTTTCATATATTCATTCTTGCTCATTTATTCATTACCAATTAGAACGTCTTAATTCTCTACGCCAAACCATAATATCCTTATGAGATTCAGTTTCTTCTCGTGTCTTGAATACACGCATTTTAATACTCTGTTGATTAGATAATGTAAGGTTGTTTCCGTTTCTCATATTGTTTATGTCAGCGGTAAAGTTATAATACATTTTATATTTTTGCGTGATTTTATAAAGTCGCATTTTGATAACTCTATTTGTTGCTTCATCTTGTGGCATAACCACATAATATGTATTTCTAACAGTTAAATCTTTATTCGCGTAATCTGCGATAATTCCAAGAGCGTCCGACAAGCCAGCTAAATAGTGTTCGTGACATTCATCTAACGTTCTTACTGATTCTGTGGTTATCTTTTCTTGAATTTCTTTAATTGCAGCTTGTATATTAGTTAGCACCTGTACTACCAAATCCACCACGGTCAACTGAATCTAAAATATCAACTTCTTCAAATTCAATAGTTGGTTGTCTTTTCATAATTCTGAACTGACAAATTCTGTCATTCTTGTTGATTACGGTATCACGCATAGCAAGCGCAGGAAAACGCCAAATGTCATTTGTGCCACTGTATGAGTTGTCGATAACACCCATTGAATTTGTTTGCAATACTCCCCATTTCTTGAATGTTGAGCTACGAGGAACAACGTGTGCTTCATATCCTTCGGGCAGTTTCATTGAAACACCGAGGGAAATCAGTTTGAAATCGCCAGTATTCATTGCGACAGTTTCAGCAGCGCGGAGGTCAATCCAATCCCCGACGGCAATTTCTTTAATTTTATCAATTTCATCTGTATGATATTTAATCTTAATTGTTTCCATATTTTATACCTCTCATTTTAATAATGCTTCTAAAGAATCAATTTGTAATTCTGTTTGCTTATCGTCGGACAACAAATTGTTAAGTTTGTTTTCTATTGAAGTAAGCTCACGTTTCTTTTCGCGGTAATCAACGGAGTCTTTCTTGGATTTAATATCGTCAAACCATTCGGATAGACCAAATCCAGAAATTATAACATCTTCCGCAGGAATATTAAGTGACTCGGCGGATTTGATAAGCGCGTTAATCTTTACGAGCAGATAAGTCAAATTCTGCGTAGACACGTTTAAGTTGTACGTTTCTCCATCGAGTTGCAAAATGCAATTTGTCTTTGGCGCGAATCTGCTGTGCATATTGTTAAGTTCTTCGCGCTTTTTCTCAATTATCTTTTTTAATTCAATAATTCTTTCGTCATTCTTCGTAGCCATAATTATACCCCTCTATCAGTATCTTTCCGTTTTCTAAATAATGTTTTGCAAAACAAGGTTTTAGATTATCATATGCGCTTTTTATAGTGTTAAAGTTTATACCATTGTGATAAAATGTAGATTTTTCTTTGTTATATCGTAAATATACATATTTTTCTATTCCATACTCATCATTATAAGTAGATACGTTCAAAGCATCGTTTATTTCGTTATTCTGCAATTTATTGCATTGTTGTTCAAATATATCGAATGGAATATAAATCAATTTACTTTCGGAATACTTTATCGGAGAAAATGTTTCCAATTTAATCATTTTTTCATACAATTCAGAATATTTATCTTGATGATTAGATTCTGCTCTAAAAAAGCGTTTGCTGACGCTTTTAGTTGATGAGATACGATAATATTTTTCTCCGCCATATGATGTACATATTTCCGCGAACCAATAATATCTACCCATATTCTTAAATCTAAAACGATATGTTTTGGGTTTATATGATATATCAGTTTGCCAACTATTATCTAATGGATATTCCCAACCGACATCTTCATATCTTAGATTATAAAATGAACCAACACACTGTTGTATAAGATGATTTTCTTCCTTTTTATAGTAATCATATCTACCTAAATAAATATATTCTGTATCATTGCGACTTTTGTATGTTGCGCCAACAACCAATTCACTACCTTTTACAAATAAATTGTCTTGTATAGCTTTACTTTGGGCGATGAATTTTTGATAGTCAGGTGAATCTGTTGGTATCAGCAATAAGTTGCCACCGTCGTAACCATAAACAAATTCGCCCTCTAATCCCTTACCTTTTATACTGCTACAACATTCCAAAATCCAAAGAAGGTTCTCCATTGTTATCTCAAATTCAAACCCTCGCGGGTCATATACTCTTGCATAAATTTGACGAAAATCCCAGCCGCTTTTGTAACCGCCAACTTCTTTGTTTAATACGAATCCCTCAGTGGGAACATTATCGTATTCATTATTTGGGATATTTTTATCTCGCCAACCTTGCCAAGAGGTTTCTTTCCTCAACTTGCCGCGCTCATCATAGTAAATAATATAGGCTAATTTCCCCGTGTAAGTATCTTTTCGTTCTTGATACCCCACATTTATTCTTGTCGGTATGAAAATAGACATAAACCACCTCTATACCTTAAATAAAATAATCTTTTTATTGTCAATAGTTTTCTTTACATCAATCAATCTTTGATTGCTACTGCCACGAAATGGCAATGTTGTATCTCTTAATTCCTCACGAAATTCACCATCAACTACAACGTCGCACATTTGTAAAATATTGATTTTAGTTTCTTCACCAGATACCATCCAACTCAAAGGATGACTATAAAAATCTTCATAAGTTAGAGAATAGCCAGTGTAAAGCCATATATCTTTTTGAGGATATTTTTCTTTAATTTCTAAAATCAATTCGTAAATTGCATAGGCGTTTTTATAATCTAAAGGATGTCCACCAGAAAATGTAATTCCTTGAATATATGGATTTTCAAGATAGCAAAATAATTCTTGTTTTGCTTTATCATCGAATGGTTTTCCGGCGTTAAAATCCCACGATTCGGGGTTCTGACACCCCTTGCAATGCAAGGAGCATCCCGAAACCCATAATACCGTTCTTATACCTTTGCCGTTTGCGACAGAGGCTTTTTCAATTTGCAAATAATTCATAGTTAGCCGTTGAAGTGCTTTACGCGCATTTCAACTTCCTCCTGTTTACCTTCATTAAATGCGCTCTTATAATCTCCTGTGAGATAACCTGTCACTCTGCGCAATCTGCGGATTTCATCGCATCCGCACATAGGGCATATCTCTTTGATTTCATCAGTGAAACCACAATCAACACACATATCGTTTGGTACATTCACAGCAAAATAAGGAACGTCTTTATCCATAGCATAGTTGACGATTTGTTCTAACGCCTCAATATTGTTTTTAATGCCGGCATTGAGTTCAACATATGTAATACAACCCGCGCTCGAATAGCCAGTCAACTCAGCTTCAATATCAATCTTTTCAAACGGGTCAATCTCTTTCCACACGGGAACGTGAATTGAATTTGTGAAGAATTTCTTATCGGAAACATTAGGAATTTCGCCGTACTTTTCTTTGAAGCGCGTCATTGCGGTAAAGCAAAGATTCTCTGCGGGAGTGTAATATACACCGAAATTGAGTTTGTAGTTTTGTTTGAACTCAGCACATCTATCCTTGAACAACTGTTCAATCCGTTTTGCAACCGCCATTCCCTTTGGTTCTGTGTGGTCGCAGCCAACAAGAATTTGAAGTGTTTCTGCGAGTCCGAGCTGACCGATAGCAAGAGTACCGTGTTTCAGCGCGGAGATAATATTCTCACCGTCATAACCCTCCATAAGACCATTCTCATACATAAATTTAGCTGAGTCGGGTGATTGAGAAGCAATATATGTAAATCTTTCAATTAACATATCTTTGGCTTCGTGGATTTTTTTGTCGAGAATATCAAAGAAACATTTTATAACAAGGTTATCATCTAAATAATCACCATATTCCAAATTCTCTTTTGATGCTAACTCTGTAGCTTCCATAGCTAATGTTGGAAGAATGATTGTGGTTGGACAGATATTTCCGCGACCATCTTTAAGCTGTCCAAATCCGTTAATATCAAATCCATTTGCCGTGCGGCATCCCATTGTGCTAAAATATGTCTGTGGGTCATTGCGGTCATAACCGTTATTGCCGCTCCAATCTACGTTTGCATAGTTCGGATAAAGTCTTAATGATGTTGACTTTAGAGCCAATCTAAACAAGTCATAATTTGGGTCGCCTGGTTTGCGGTTTACGCCTTTCATACATTGGAAAATACCGCACGGGAAGATAGATGTCTTATGTAATTTACCAATGCCCTTGATAGAAGTTTCAATCAAACATCTTGTTACTAATCTACCCTCGGTTGAGGTGCAAGTACCATAATTGATGGACGTAAATGGTAACTGATTGCCGGAACGAGATTGAAGCGTGTTAAGGTTATGATACATACCCTCAACAGCCTGTTTGGTTTCAATGATTGTATCGTACAAAGCACTTTGATAATACTTTTGAGGGAGCTTTTTGTTATCCAAAGTATAATCTTCCTCTTTTGTATTGGTTGCCTTGAAGAAATCTGCCTTGTGAGAATCTACCCAATCATCAAACTTATTACGGGTGATAATATGACCCTCAACTTCCTCAGTATAATCATCAAATAACATATTGAGTAAGTCTAATCCCAAAAACTCATTGCTATCCTTCAGCCAAGCCGCGATGAAGTGTTTTAAGAAACTTCTTCTCACATAGGGTATCATTGTCCAATCCAAGTGAGTAGCAGATACCCCGCCGAATTGCTGCAAACTCTGCAACTGGAAAATAACCGCAACCAACTGAAAAGCCGTTCCGACAGATTGCGCGGGTCTTACGTCCGTCTGCCTTGTGTTAAAACCGTTTGCCAACAACTTATCAAAGGGAATTGACAAACAGTTGTGGTCGCCAACCGCATAATGGTCTAAGTCGTGAATGTAAACCTCGTTATTGAGGTGGTTATTCTTTGCCATATCCGACATACAATTATTAAGAGCATAATTTTTGGTAACTACACTCGTAACCGCGCCCATACGACCACCAAAGGAAAACTCGTCAACGTTTGCATTTTGGTTTTCAATGTTTTTTGCGAACAGTTTATCAGAAATCTCTTTAGATAATTTACTGTTCTGTTCACGAACTCTTGTGCGGTCATTACGATAAATGATATATACTTTTGCAACGTCTTTTCTCGAACTTTGCATTAGTTTCTTTTCAACGATGTCTTGAATTGCTTCTACGCTCAAAATTTCTTTTTTGATTTTTCCTATATCTTCTGCCATCGTTTGAATATGAGTTAAAGTATCTTCACTTACATCTCCATCAACCTCTTTATAGGCTTTCGATACGGCAGAGATAATCTTATCTTTGTTAAATTCTACAATTCGTCCATCTCTCTTTTTTACCTTCATTCAATTCTCCTTTGTTAAATCAATAAATATTTGCATATAAAATCCGCCGCCTCTACTGTATCTTTAACGCTATAAAAAATACTTGACTTAATCCACGGATGGTCAGTATTTGGTTCTCCGATTCCAATAGTGGTTATGTGGTGTCCAGGTAGCCTATTTGCCGCCTGAACAACACCTAATTCTATATGTGTTCCAATACTGTTCTTGATGTTAGATAAGTTAATAACAACTATATCGCTATCAAGTAGTTGATTTATTTCCCATTCTTTTACTACCCTCTGGTCGTGAAAATCATAATCGAAAAAATCTGGTGGGTGGATAAATTTTACTTTTTTCTCTGTTAGTTCAAATACTAAATGTTCTAATTCAAGCCGCCAGTCCATTTGTTCATTGTAAGTTAATCCGCCCATTGCACCAGAAGTGAAAATCTTAAAAGTTTTACTCATTTTTCTTCCTCTGAATTTCATTAGCTACCCAAGCATAAACGTCATCGGGGGATAAACAGTATTCATTGTTAATCAGTATGTAATCTGCTTCTCTGTCAAAGGCATCAAATTGACCAACATCGGATAAACTGCGGCGATATGCTTCTTCGATGTCATCTCCGCGCTCCAATAGTTTCATAAGCCTTGAACGCCTATCAACCATAATGTAGATAACAAATAAATCCAATTCTAATTCAGGATGCTCTGCTGCGAATTTCCTAAACGCTCTTGCTCCGGCAGGAGTTAATACGACGACCACATCTTCTGTGATTTTTGAGTTAATTGCAGTTCCGTATTGCCACCCTCTATAACTTGCGTGTTCGACAAATTCATTATTGTCAATCATTACATTGAATTTTTCATCTGTTATAAAATGGTAATCAACTCCATCTTGTTCACCATTTCTCGGCGGTCTTGTTGTATATGTAACGATTTGAGAAAAGCCCTCAAATTGCTGCAAATCGCGGGCAAGAGTAGTTTTGCCACTTGCGCTTTCGCCTACTAAAATCACAATCATTCGTTTCACCTCTAATCATCAATCTTATCGAAACATATATCTAATGCTTCCGCTTGCTCATCCATTGTTAAATCATCAAATACTTCTTTTAATAATTCTTCGGCAGTAATATCTAATGCTTTTTCTTTTTCTTGTTGATTAAGTTCTTTAAATAGTGTTTCTAATTCTTTTTTTGCACAATCTTCGCACATATCTTCACCATCAACTCGATACTCAGCGTTTTCATCGCCGCATTTATCGCAAATATCTACCGCTACTCGATAGTATTGGCATCCTGCGCCAAGACAGGGCAATCCACAATCAACACATTCACTTGTATAATGTCTGCTCATTTCACTATCTCATCAATGAAAATAAATTCTTGTGCATAAGGAAGTGTTCTTGCCCACGCAATGAAATTCGGAACATTCGGATTATCTTTACCCGACCATTCATTTAATTTATGTTTTCTACGCTGACCATTGCTGCACATACCAAGCAGAGTTTCATAGTTAAATGTCAATGTTGCTTTCATTTCATAACCATCCGGCAACATCTGAATCAATGCTTTCCAATATTTCTTATTTTTGGTTTCATTGAAACGATTTCTCAAATATTCCAATGTAGTTAATGTGTTGTCAAACTGCTCAGAAATAACAATATCAACTTCATCAACCGCATCGTGAGCAAAATCATCTTCACTAAATGGTTTGCTATGAATTTTGTGCATTGTAGAACAACTATTTCTCACGGTGGCAACCTTGTATGTATCAAATTCTTTCCACCAATAAAGTGGTGCAGTAATATCAACGCACACAAAAATTTGGCGCATAAATTTTCTGTGTTCTGAGTCAGAGAGAATAAGCCGTTGTGCCAATCCCATATCTTCTTTTCCTATGCTTACATATTCAGCATAAGGATATGATAAATAAACGATATATGCTGGATTATCAGGATATTTAGCAAGATAGCCCTGCTGTTTATTATCAGAATTTTGTTCAAACTCCGCAGGTTCAATTACATTACAAATTCCGAAATGGCTATCGCTTTTATGCCAACTGTTAAGTGGGTTGCGCATACCTCTTAGTGCGCCCTCCCAATTCATAGTTCTTGTATGTTCAAACTTCATTTGTTTCCTCTTTTCTTGTTGCCAAATAAGCATTATTCATAAAAACAATGCTATTTTCTCTTTCCGTTGTTTTCTGTTCAAATACATCATAGAATGGCTCTGTTCTACTTATTTTGATTTTGATGGGTATTTGTAAATTTGTGGCTTGTTGCATAAGCTGAATGAATTGTTGTTCAATAATCATTCGAGGTGCTTGCATATGCTGATTTCTCACATTACTTTCCTCTGTAATTTCAAATTTCACGTCAAAAAGTTCAAATGGTTGAAACAATATGTAATCTCTTTTTTGTTTATACTATATATTGTGTTATTATATAATAAATACACTATATATTGTGGTATATGTGTCGATAAAACCGTGATTTTATTGACACCTAAATTCTTTGTGATATTTTTCTTCTGCCTCTTCTCTTATACGTACAGCCTTATCAAAATCATCGTATCTGCCGAGATAATATGTCTTTTTGTTGACGGTAATACTAACTAACCATTTGTTTCTTGATTTATCCCAATGAACACCCTTTTTGCCTGATGTATTATTTTTATAAGTTTTACTATTAATAATATTTTGATAATGTTCGCATATTCTTAAATTTGATTTACGATTATCAAATGTTATATGATTTATATGGTCAACATCTTTACCTTTTGGCGGAGACATTATCAGAATGTGCATTTTTATTATTTTCCCGAATGGCATTGAAAAGACATATTTCTCTGGATTATAACGCCAAGTATAGTTTTTTATTTTGTCATAGTCATCTTTATCAAAATAAAATTCTTCACCTTTTGATGTATAACCTATTCCATAATCATTTGATAGGTCATATCTATTCAGATTTCTCTTTTTTACACCTTTTTCTCTTGCACTTTCTTTCAATAAACAACCACAAGATTTTGTGTTACCAGATGAAAGAGAGGTAGATGGGACATCAATTTCTTTCCCACAATCACATTTACAATGCCAAATTTTTGCACTATGTTTAGTGCGTCCATTTTCATACATTGTTGTGAGTTTACCAAATTTCATATTTTCACTAACCATTTTTTAATTCCACAAGATATTTAATTGTACATTGCTCGTCTTTATAAACTATGATTTCGTCATTTCTCAGATTTGAATATCCCATACTTGCTCCGGCGTGAGCGTGTAAACAATTCGCACCTTTCTTAAACTTTTGTAATCCATCATAATCTAAACTGCCGTATTTTGAATTGAAATCATACACGTCATACGGCGTTCCATAAGCAACAGACATTAAAGCCATAAATCCAGAATTAGCATTTCCTCTCGCCCAATAGCTGCCATTAAGACTTGTATAACCGAGCGATTTTCTGGCTTTAGGGGCAAAGTAAATCCCATATCCGTATAACTTCCCTGTGATAATAGCATTTGTCGGGCGCAGCACTAATCCGCTTTGAATGATAGACCACCAGTTCTCATTGCGACTGCCGTGGAATAACAATCTAATATCTTTGATATTGTTATCCTCAACAAACTTATCAAATCTTGCTTGAGTCTTAATGTTCTTAACTTTCCACGCTTTATGGAATTTATCTGCGCAACTTCCAAGTGCCACCTTGATTGTTGCAATGTCATCTTTTGAACATTCCTCAAATTCAAGTCCAAGAGCCTCAAGCACGGTGATATTGTTGATTGGCTCATTATCTTCTTCCGCTTTGTCAACAATCTGCTTTTGAACAACTTGACCTTTCATTACATCCAATAGGTCTTGCTCTCTATGGATAATTTTATTAAAGTCATCGGGTTTATTAGCAATATAACTACTAACAGAACTCATTTTTCGTGGGATTGTTGTAAATAGTTTTACAAGTTCATTATTGAATTGCTTAATATCTGTAACGTTGAGCAATCCCGTTAAAATGTCCTGCGCTTCATCAACCATTGCCTGAGTTACCTTATTTGAAGAAACTGTATAGTTTTCGCTAATAACCTTACGAGCCATAGATTGTAGCCGTTCAACAATTTCATTTATTGCCGTATTATCAATCGGACGATATTCAGGTTTTGCTTTTGGCTTTTCAACCGAAATCAAATCTTGCACAAGGTCTGTTTGGTCAACATAGCCTTTGCGGATTTTTTCGCGGTATTTCTTTTCAAATTCATATTTTGAGTAAGTGCGGGTTTGTGAGCTGCTACCTACTCGCCCGTATTTAGCAACCCACGTATCGCCGTTTTGGATTAACCGATAGTATTTGTTTCTATTTCCACCCGCATCGACCATTACCAAATATTTTGGTTCATAACTAATCTGCATATTTCCACCTATATCTTTCTGTTACACTTTGCAGTCTCTTACAAGCGGCGGATATAGACTGTTCGGGAATACCAGTAAATTGGCTTGCTTCTTTGATTGAAGGATATTCACATAAAATATTGCCATCATAATCTAATTGAAACACTGGTTTGGTATTTCTACCATATATTGGTGTTAATGGTTTAGTATCATTAAGATGATTAATGATAATTATTGGGTCTTTTATTTCTTGGTATGACCAAAAATATCCTTGCGCTTGTTTAACAATATGGCGGCAACAAGAGCATATATTTCCGCGATTTACACCAGTTACATTAGAAGCCTCAGTAGCAGAACTAAAAATATTTATCAATTCACCGTCAAAAGAGTATTGATATACTATTTTATTTTTCTTTTTAGCCATCTTTTCCCGAGTAGACTGACTAAATACTTTAAGCCGCCCCTTTTTGCTCATTTTCTTTTTAGTCTCGTCTGATGGATAATGCCCAAATGCACAAGCGTTTTCACCCTGCCTTCTTTTAGACATTTCTTTTCGCTTTTCTAATGGGAGTATGTAACCACTTATACCCTCTCCGCCGTTTGTTAAATTATAGCCATATTGTTTATTATTTGCTTTATATTCTTTTATATATTGCTTCTCCATTTTTATTGCTTCTTGATACGGCAAATCTTTATGCAATATAGTGTGTGATATATTTTCCCAACCGTATTTTTGTATTGCTCTATAAAACGCGGTGCAATTTTTATAATGTTGTCCTTTTAATCCCCATCGTTTTTCAATCGGTTTCTTTGAGGTAATACCAATATATCGTTTCCCAGATGGCGTTTGATGTAAGTAAACCGCCCAAGTTTTTTGTTTAGCATCTTCCGTCATTTATAGAGATAGCAGACCAAAATCTCGACGTTGGTATCTTCAAAAACGTCCTCGATAACGTCTTTAACTCTATCGTAGTCCAAACGGTCAAGCCCACAGCCAAGTTTCGGGATAGCCAACTTAGTGATTCCGAAATCCTCCATCTGCTCTCTCATATCGACAAGAGTATCATAAAGGTCATCATATGTTGGCTTGTGGAAACAACGCGCCTTCGTTACAAGGTTGAATACATTATCGACAAGCAACGCCCTGCCGACATTCGCGTATTTCTGACCGTCGGGAATAGCGTAATCTCTGTGTAGTTTGAATTTCATATTGTAAACTTCATCAAATTTGACTGCGATTCCCGCGCCAAGTGCATAGTCGCCGCTTATGCAATGCGCGAGATAATACCCTTGTGGTACTGTAAATAAATCTTGCTGTACTTCATTAAAAATCATTTCTTTATCTCCTTATAAGTTCTGTGCTTTCACATATTTTGTAATCCAAAGTTCGCTTGTGCCGGGAACGTTTTCCCATTTGCCTTCTGCGTTTTTTCTGGCTTTTGGTTTCTTTTTTGTGCCATAAATTGTTACTATATCTCCGGCAGAAATCGGATTTTGATTAAATGTTCTCTTGTCTATCTTGCAATCAAGTGTTGTACCGTTTTTCAATGAATACATTTTTACTTTCGGAGAGTATTTAGTATCTATTGAAACCACCGCAGCCATACCTGTGTATCTATTGTCGATAATCGTTATATATCCAAGATAATCGGTTTGAGCCTTGATTTGCTCGGATAATTTGCGCGGAGTGTATCTTATTTCTGGCGCAACAACTTGTGCATATGCGTGAAAATCAACTTCGCTAAACATTTTTGGACTTTCTTTTTCGGAATACTTACTAATCGTTTCGAGGGATACTCCAAATTCATTTAGAATATCTTTCTTGAATTGTTTTTTGCCATAAAACTTATCAAAAAAGGCATATTGTTCTAAAAGATAATTCACGTCACCAAATTCAGAAAAGAAGTCTAACTCAATTAAAATTTTTAACTTCCGCGCATTTGTAGATGTTTTCTCTTTAATATCGAACAGTAAATCCAAAAATGAACTATATTGATTGCTTCTCAATTCATAAATTTCATCTGCGATTTTGGTGTTCATATTTTTGATACTTTGTATTCCTTTGTATATACTGTTATCCTCGCGGGATAGAGTATAATCGCCCTTTGAATATCTAAATCGAATTGGTTTTAATTTAATATCAAAGTACGGTAATTCATTGGTCAGTTTAAGAGTTCTTTCTGAATCTCCGCCATAATAATTCAGTGCAACGGTATAATATTCAAGCGGATAATGTGACTTTAGATAAGCTCCGTACAAACTATCATAAGCATAAGAAAGTGAATGAGAAGCGTTAAAACTATACTTTGCGGCGTTTTGAACTACTTGCCACGTTTCATCAAAACCATCGG
The DNA here is from genome assembly GCA_900101355.1 of Ruminococcus sp. YE282. GTDB lineage: Bacteria > Bacillota > Clostridia > Oscillospirales > Acutalibacteraceae > Ruminococcoides > Ruminococcoides bromii_A. Next base: position 31,759 of record FMUV01000013.1, on the reverse strand, counting down.
TTGTATTTAATCTTTGTTTCCAACCGTTCAATAGTTTGGTTTTTAATTCAGCAAGCTCTGCTTCCTTAAACTTCTTTTTAGCAATTTTCTTGATGATGTCATAAGAACCAGTTTCAGGGATTCCAAGCCAAATCAAGTATCTCATAATTAATTCTTGATAAATCATTCGATGCTTACCTTCGGTAAGAATGTCATCAAGTTCTTTTACACCAGTTGTGTATGGTTTTCTATCAATGAAATCTTGTAATAGGCTTGCACATCCAGGTCTGATTATTGCAACAAAAGCAGACATTTCAGAAACGCTTTGCGGACAGTATCTTTTTACCAACGCTGTTGCAAAGTCGCTATCTGCTTGGTTGATAGTACAGGTTAATCCTTCTTTATAAATATCAAATGTTTCATCATCCAATAGTTTGTCTAATTCGCGGATTGTAGGAATGGGTATTCCAGCCAATTCACAAACCGAACGAATAATTGACCAAACCGTAACTGCAAGATAGTCATTTTTAAGATACTTATATTTATCGCAGTTGATGCCGTCTAATAGACAACAATAAACCCCTGCGTTGGTTCTTACTAATCCAAGCTCTTTCCTGACAGGTTTGTAATAAAGCAGCATCGAACAAGGCGACTCCGATACACTTTCAATAACTCCGCGAAATCTCTTGCTTTCTTCAATAATATCTTTCCACTTTTTATCGTTTTCATATAATTCAAGATTTTTGGCTATCTCGTCATATTCGCTTATATCTTTGCCGATGCCCTTACAATATGTACGAAAAGCCGATGAATTTTGAAGTGGTTTCCAAGTCAACATCCAAGCACAGTTTTCTTTGCCGAGCAAATCTTCTGTTGCTTTAATGAATGGCTCTCTATCTGCCATATTTAGGTCGATGTCCGGTAACGACCTGCTGCCCAAGATACGCTCAACCGACATAAATCTTGTTGGAAATAAGGTAATTGGTGCAGCGACCCTATCAATATCAGTTAATCCGAGCAATTTGGTAATATAAAACGATGGTGCGCTGCCGCGACCTGTGTTTGTAAGTTTGCCGCCATATTTTTCTTGACCATTTTTTGCAACATTATAGTCAATAAGAAAATAGTTCTCCATATGAGTTTTTTCGACAATATCCAGTTCATACGATATTGCTTCTTCATACGTTGTCCATTGTTCTTTTGGAATGTTTTGTTTTTCAGTTTCCCATTGTGTGTATATGAGGTTTCTCAAATCCTCTGTTGGATGTTCTGAAATCGGCGGTAGTTTTATATCATCATTGATAATGGTAATTGGTTCGCACTCATCAAAAACCATTGTGTTATCAAGAGCAGTTCTGACTTGCTGCGGAGTTAATATTCCTTGTTTCTCATAGCGACTATATATCTCATCTTCCGAGGGATAATCCAAAGTCATAGATTCTTCTTCTTCGTAAAAGATACCTTTTGCTTTCAGAAGAATATCTCTGTATTTTGAATCCTGCGGATAAATATAGTGACTATCGTTTGCGTGGATAATTGGAATATGTGCTTGCTTGCTAAATTGTAACATTCTGCGATTAACTTCCTTCTGAATGGCAATATTATGGTCTTGCAATTCCAAAAAGAAGTTATCACCAAACTTTCGGTGTAAAGCAAGAATGAGTTCAGGGTCATTCCACAGTCCAGCCACGCAAGCTGTTGTAATGATGAAATTCTTTGAATTAAGAGAAAACAATAGTTCCTTATCAATTCTTGGTTTGTAATAAAAACCTGTTTGGTGGGCTTCTGTCATAATATCATTTAATTGCATAACACCCTCATTGTTTTTTGCAATTATTATGATATGTCGATTACTTCTGTCTTTCTCAAATCTGTCTGGTACATAATAAGCCTCAGTGCCATAATGAAGTTTTAGATTATACTTTTTGGCTTGTTCCATCCAATCAAATATATTACCTGTAACTCCGTGATTTACTGTAAACACAGAATCGTGACCTAATTCTATTGCCCTTTTACAATATTCTTCGGGTTTAACCACCACATCCATAGCCCACGGGTTTCCCTGATGGTCGTGTTTATGGTAATTCTTATACATTTATTTCTTCTTCCACATCTTTCTCATACTACGTTTGTGATATTCACAACTCCGCCGAAAATTGCACAAATTTGCACAATAAAAGTAGTCCTCGCTTGGCTCAAAATCTTCTTCCATCTCAATCTCTCTAAGCGTTTCCTTAAACCAATCCAAAGCCTCATCATATTCCTTCTTCTTAAAAGGAATAGTTGCGAGTTTCCCACCGTCTTTGAAATGATGCCAAGTCATCTCTTTTGGATATTCGCCATATTCTTCGTGAACAGCATAAGCGTACAAATACATTTGTTTCTTGTATTTGCCGAAACTGTCTTGCAGTTTTTTCTTTAACCCGCCGTCCAGCTTAAACGGATATTCCGTACTCTTATGGTCAAGAACGACAATTTTGCCATCTCGTTTGTCGCGGAGTAGTAAGTCGATATATCCAACGAAATCATACCCATCAAGAGTGAATTTCATTTTCTTTTCTACGCCCAGAACTTCGTAATTGTCAGCCCAACTTAAATCCAAATTTGCAAAGAAATCCGCCAAAAGTGCGTATGTCTTATCCATTGTGGATTGCTTTTTGACCTTGTAAAAAACATTATCCTTATAATTATCGAGATAATATTGCAATGCTTCCTCTTGTTTGAGTTCACCATTGAAAATCATTTCAAGGATTTTGTGGATATAACTGCCGACCTCGGCGTAATAGTTGCCCTCGCGGAGATACTGTTCATCATCATTAATTATGTAATTTAAGTAATATTCATATTTGCATTGTCCAAAGGAAGTACATCTTGAATACGACCATCGTGTTCCCAATTTATATCACCTTCCTTTTGTTTTCGTATAATTCTTCCCATATATCTATCCCGCAATCCACAGGTGAGTTTTTAGCGGATGTACCGCCCAAAAGTTCATCATAGTCATTGATTGTATAAACATTTGTTACCCTGCGGAGTTTATTAATACTTTTGGCTACGTCTTTATCCTTATAACTAACGTCTGTGTCATACGCAAAAACAACATTTACTCTCAGTTTGACGAGTAATTCTGTCTGTTCGGGAGTTAATGTATGTTTTTCTGCCGATGCACAATTCTTGTAGCCCCAAGCGTATGCTTTCATAACGCTTTTGATGGATTCAAAGATTATAATTTCGCCGCGCTCCTTGACATATGGCAAGGTGACATTCAATCCTTGAAAGTAATCCATAGTACCAACGGGATAATAATTGATATATTTTGGAATACCTAAATCGTGATAATTTTCATAACGAGTTCGCCCTTTAACATTGATTAACTTTCCCGCCAAATCGTAAACAGGATAAACAATTCTATTCTGATAATCGTCAATTCTCGCGCCAAACAAATCAATCATTTCCTGAGTAATACCTTCGTCTAACCATTCCGTGATTTTTTCGTCCTTTGAGAATTTGTTGATTGCGTAATCCGGCAGCGCGGGATGTTCAATCTTAACTTTGTGTTTTTTCGCCTCAAGGTATCGCTTATATCGTTTAAGGAAAATGACGGTTTCGGAATGACACATTTTGCTCATATCGGTATTGCCAATCCGCGCGGCTTTTTCAACCGCTTCATCAAAATCTAAATCTTCATACTTCATTAAGTAGCCAATCATTTGTCCTTTCGCTCCACACGAAAAACAATAGAATGAATTTTTCGCGGGAGTAAAGGATAATGAAGGTGTGTCGTCAACGTGTAGAGGACAATTCGTGAAATAATCGTCTCCTTGTTGCTTTAGTTCGATACCTGCATTTTGGACGTATTCGAGTAGGTTAGCGTTATCATTGATTTGTTGAAGCATTTCGTCATCATAAACCATCTAACCTATCACCGCCCGTTAATTAAAATCGTCACTTACTGTATGTTGTTTAGCTTCTTCAATGGTTGCTCTTGCGCCATCAAAGACAAAATCTATATATTCGTCCTCGTCATCTTCTGCCATAGATTGCCCGATACGATTAAAAAATACTTTTGCATAGGCATTTCCACACTCAATACCGTCTTTTGCAATCATTTCTTGGGTTTTATATCCCCATTTGATACCAACGGAAACATACATATTGATTTTCTCACTATCGGCAGTTTCACCGCTTCTGTTGAGCTGACAGGCAGCCAAAACAGGGAGATTTAATCTGCCGGCAATTTCGTTCTTCAAGTAGTTTGTCATATCACCCAAAGCATTATAGTTTTCGCCCGTCGAGGTTTTATTGCTTTTGAGGTAATCGTAAACAATAAACGACAGGTTCATACTGTTCTGCAACGAGCGGCAAACTGAGAAAAACTTCTCCATACTCATTGACGGGTCATAGATATGTACGAACGGCTGTTCTTTCAGCCAGTCTTTCCATTGCTTAATCCGCGCGTATTCTTCGGGAGTGTATGTCTTATAAGAAATTGTGTGGATTTTCACACCGCTCAAATGACTAAGCAGACGAGTTACATATAACTTATCATTCATTTCACTGTCATAAACCACAGTTGGCAGACCTTGTTTGAGCATATGAACGGTTTCGTTCATAAGGAACATTGATTTACCCTGCTTTTTGCGGGCTTGGATGGAAATAACTTCTCCCGGCTCATACTTAAAATAACCGAGGAATGATTTATATTTCGATTCAATTCCGTGTTCTGCTGAGTCCTCAATCTCTGCCCAAATTTGCTCGATTTTATCTCCAACCGTCTGAATTTCACCACTTGTGAGATATTTCTTCGTCAACCCGTCCATAGAACCATAAGCATTAGAACTCAAATGGTCGAGGTCAACGGTTTTCTTAAAGCAATCTGCTTCGATTTCGTGAAGTGTTTTAACAAGGTCGCGCTTGAATGACAATGTAACAATGTTGTCGGCAAGCATTTGATATTCTTCGAGTGAGTGCCGCGCGGTTTCTTTGAACAATTCGACCAACTCTTGGACGGCTGGCAAATTGTATTGTTCCAACTTGTTCTTTACGCCTTGATGGGATTGAAGTTTGCTTGATAGGTTATAAGCATCAATATTGGTTATCCCGCTCTCAAACAATTCTTGAATTGCCCAATAAATACAGGCGTTATCGACATTATAGAAGTAGTTGGGCTTTAGATATTCTGTATGGGCAATGTAATCAGGATGATAGAGCAATGTTCCGATTACTCCGCTTTCACTCTGAATATCCGATAATTCTTTTATATCCAATCAACCACCTCATTCCTTGTGTTTGTGCCGCAGAATACTTCCAAATCCTTTTGGCTTGTTTGCAATTAGAGGTGATGGGTCAGTTTTTTGCGGAGGTTCAAATTCCTTTTTCTCTACCGCAAATTTTGACTGGTCAATTTTTACATACTTACTTCTGTCATAAGTTGTTTTAATTTCTTTATCATCAACGTAATACTTAAAACCATATGGATAATTGAGTTTTTTCTTATGCTTGATTACATAATCAAGAACAAAAACAAGATACTCGGAAGAAACTCCGCGACCGACAAAATCATTTAATACTCTCATCAACTGACTATAATTCACATTTTTGTCAATGCGTAATGCCCATTCGTTCTTTATGTATTGCAAATCCGCGCGAGTTTGTGAGTCCTTCCAAGTTCCACTTCGTTTCTTGCTCCAACAATCAGGGTGATAATATTGCCCTTTCGTTGGCATTACATACTCATCTTTGGAAATGTCAATCTTCTTTCCGTGTGGGCAGCCGACAAATCTGCAAGTTTTAATATCAGTTTTCTTACTCATTATTCCTCTTTTTCGAGCAAATAAGTCGCTTCCATATCTGCTTCGTGCAAAGCGAGAATGATAGGATATAACTTAATAGCATTTCCGATTGTGTTATAAAGCTCTTTCGGCTCTGTCCAAAGCATATGCCAACGAATTGCCATCGCCTCAGTTTTGCTCAACCTTATGAATCGTTCGGCTAAATACATTGATTTTTCGCCGTGACCCATAGGAAACTTATCATCAACCGTATATGCCGGAGCTGTCACCCAATCATATCTGCCGTTGGAATCCGACTTTTTGCCCATATCGCTATATACTTTCTTGTTTTTTAACTCAGTGCCATAGAAACGGCACTTACAAAGGTCGTGCAGGAGCGCGATAATAATTAAACTATCTTTGCTGACATTGACCTTTTCTGCCCACAATTCATCTTTGAATTTCGCCACAAAGCGGTCATAAACGTATAGACTATGCTCTAACAACCCGCCCTCGTGACAAGAGTGAAATCTTGTACTTGCCGGGGCGGTATAGAAATCTGACTTCTGAATAAAAGAAATCAGATTTTCAATACCATCTCTGTTAGTGCTTCTTAGTAATCGTTCAAACCGCTCGATATTCTCATTTGTCGTCATTATTCAAACGGCATATCGTCGTCATCGTCCTCAACGGCAGCTTTCTTTGTCTTAGCCTTCGTTGTGGTTTTCTTTGCGGTTGACTTCTTTGTGCCGCCATTTCCGTCGGGAATATCAAATGCGAAAATCGCGTAGTTCTGATAAACCTTCTTCTTCTCGGCATTGTAAGGAGTTGTTACCTCACAAGAAGTAATCTGAATTGAAACACCCTTAGACTCTCCCTTGTCGTTTGTAGGAATGTCAAGGTTTTTCGCCTTTTCGTGCGCTGAACCAATCAGGCGAACAAAACCATCCTGAAAGTCTGTTTCGTAATAATCGTTACCGTCAGCATCCTTGCGCTTTCTGCTCGTGCTAACCTTTGCGATAGAGAAGTTACCCCTATCTTCTACTGACCAAATGCGAGCGAAACCGCCGCGTCCTTCTGAATCTGCTTGTCTAAATCCCATAGTAAATACCTCACTTTCTTACTGCTAACAAATTGGTGTAGAGATTTTCAAGAATATCTACATCGTTAATAATCTTGTAGTTGCCGGAAATCAGCTCGTCATCCGTATTAGGATTCGCTGCTTTTTCTGCTTTCTTGCAAAGTTCCGCAACCTTTTCTTTTGCCTTGTCGGAAATCTTGCACTTAGCTTTAACCACTTCTTTAATCAATTCCTTTAAGTCCTCGGCTCTTGCTACCAACTCAGGCAGTTCCTCCCCATAATAGAGGTTCGACCCAAGACCGTGATATGAACAAGCCTTAACAAGACATCTCTGCTTGCTCTTATTAGCATCGACCGATGTAATCTTTTCGGCGGGAATTGCCTGATTTCTGTAATCCATAATCGCAAGGTTTTCAATCTGTTCCTCGCCCTCGATGGTTACGCCAACTGATACCCAGCCGCTCTTACCGTCGTCGTGCCAAAAACGTGTGTTGCCGTACTCATCCATAATTTGCGGGTAAACCTTATATGTAGCATCGGGAAAATGTCTTTTTACAATTTCCCACGCTTTTGCCCACGGGAGATACGATAACCCATTCTTTTCTTTGACATAATCGCTAACATCAATGCTGCTTAAAATGTCAAATACGCTTTTCTTCTTTGTTTCTGCCATTCTAAATCTCCTTTGTTTTAATGTTCGGTTACAATGTTTCTTGCTATTTATGTTAGACAATCAACTTAACCAACGCCTTTCAAGTAAGGTATCTATGTCATCACTCAAAGAGTGTTATTGTTTTTTGATTGCTCTATAAAGATTACCGTGATTTATCAAATCAACAAACGTTCTAAATTGTAGGCATTCAAGAACCTTAAAATGTCTAATTGCTCCACGCCAATAGAACAATGATTCCCCTTTTTCTTTTAACACAAAATATTCTTGAATATTTTTAACAGGCTTGCCTTGTTTGTATTTCCGCCGGCTTTCAAGAAAATCTTCATACTTTTGTCTACGCTCACAATTACGGCAAGCCATATCGTCGAATATCCAAATGCTACAATAATAACGGGGTTCTCCGTTTTGAGTTTCATAGTGATGTCCGTGTACACAATGCTTGCAAGGTTTTTCCATTCTACTATCCTCATCAATGCGCTGCTAAATCAGCTTCGTGCAGCAACATAATATCATTAAACATTTTTTCGCCGAGTAATCTCTTATCTCGTTCCTTTGCTTTTTCTGATTGTTTCCAAGCCAAATATGGGTGCATATGGTAATAAATCATATTTGTCACGTCGCTCATCGGGCAATATTTCTCCCATACTTTTTCGATATTGGATAGAACAAACATTGCGGTATAACTGCCGGCACAGTTATGATTGAAATAATGTGCATTGCCATCGTCAACTCCGCGAGAATTGAGCCTTGATTTTGTATCAAGTTTGCCAATATCGTGTAAAAGTGCGGTTATCAATAACCAAAAATCATTTGGTCTATGATTTTGAATATACTTTCCTGCTTTTGCACAATGCTCACCAAGAGCTAATGAATGATGATGGTTTTCTTGGTCAAAATCGTTTGCAATCTTAAAGAATTTTGATAATGTGTAATCGTCATTCGGCGGGTTTTTAACTAACCTATTATCAGAAGTTAGATATGTAAACACATAAATAATCTCTCTGAATCCTTCGCTTTCGTGCGGAGGCTGATAGTTGAGGAACATTCTTCTGATAACTTCTGGCGGGACTTTGCGTTCCCTATGCTCGTTGTTGTACACACAGGCTTTATACTCAGTAGCCATAACGATACAATCTTTATAGCAAGGAATATCATTGAGTTCTCTAAGAAATGCAATTCTGTTTTTCTTTTTGATATTCGTGGCATCATATACGACGTTTTCTCCGCGCTGCAAATCCTTTTTGATTCGCTTGTGCAATTCAGCGAACAGTTTGTTATTGTCGCCCTGAATCGCGGCATCGCCATATAATTCTTCTCTTAACTTGTCGGACGAATGAATGATGTATGGCTTACCATCAAGAGTGAGCATTTTCGCATATGTGCTTTTGCCACTTCCCGGCAAGCCAACCATCATAATAAATGAGGGTTTATTCATTTTCCTCAACCTCAGTTTCGGGTTTTTCTTCAACCTTTATTTCAGATTCGGCGGGAGTATCGTTAATGCCTTGATTCAGAAAGTTATCTTCATCTTTCATTGCCACGCCGCAAAACTTTTTTACGGCTTCAATGCGTTTCAGCAAGGGCTTTGAGGTGTCATTGAGATGCCCCATAACCACCTTGCTCGCCGTAAGTATGCCGATACGAATACCCTGCACTCTTTGCTTTTCTAAAAGCGGGCGGATAATCTGCTCCGCGCGGTTCTCGAAATCTGCCTGTTGCTTTTGCTTGATTTCTTCATTTTCAGTTGGTGTTACATTTGATTCTGACATTCTATTCACCTCAACTCTCTGCGATTTCTTCAATAATCAATTCCTCTGCTTTCATTTAATTACTCCGTTTTTATATTTATATATTCCAAAACATTTTTCATTCCTAATCCACCATTTTTCCAATCTTTCATACAATACTCCCAAAGCTGCGGATGCGTTTGCTTGAGTCTTTGAAATCTGTTGGGTTCTTTTTCAAGGTGGCATCCAAAAGCGCAAAATACGCAACCCGTGCGGTCACAACCGGTAGTTTTTAATTTCCCATTTTCACCCTCCACAATATCTCCATATACCGAGGCATAAGGAAGATTATTCTCTTTTATATATTGCAAAACGTCTTGTTCTGTCCAAAAACTCATAGGTTGAGATATTGGTCTTTTACTTTCATAGGCATTACAACCATTCCGCAACCAAGTAGTTCTTCTGTTTTGACTTTCACAAGCCATTGTTGCAACTATTGGCGTTCTTCCTGATTCTTTTTCATATTTTTGGCAGGATTCTTTTTCATAATATTGCAACACATATGGCTAATTGGAATATCACTATCTTTTAGCCATTTCCATTTTGCCATCGAATAGCGATTCCCATACTTTTGGGCGTGTTCGCTATTGGGGTCAAATCTTCCAGCGCATACGCCGGAAGGACATCTCCGAGCAGTGTATATCTTTTGAGATACCTCTTTGCTAATCAGTGGATAGCCATAAGTTTCAATAACTTTTCGGAAATTCATTTCTGGTCGAAGTCGAATAACATTTTCTTGACTTAAAGCAAATTCCCGTACTTCCGGATATTCAAGTCCAGTGTCCACAAAAACCGCAGGAATATCGGGGTCTACTTGCCGCGCAATATGTAAAAGAACCGTGCTATCTTTACCGCCACTAAAAGAAACATATCCATCAAATTCATTAAGCCACCATCTGATTCGTAAGTATGTCATTCTTACTTTTATATCGAGCGGCAATGCTTGAAATTGTTTCAAATCCGCGACAGTAAACTTGTTGGATGAATTAGAATTTTTATCGTCGTTCATTTATAATAAACTCCCTATTTTTCATACTTTAACTTATCATAATTAAACTTTGGTAATACTGATTTATAATACAAAACCCTCTATTTATGGAGCTTTGTAAGATTGATAAATCAATAAAAATTCTATTTTATTGTCAATTTTTCTCTCGCAAACCCCCTGTTTTAGAGGGTTTACTTATTTCTAATTTAGAACTAAAAATATTTAGCCCATCTTGTTTTCTTTTCTTTCGGAACGCCATTATCGCGTCCGCTTCTTTTGCCCGTCCATATCTCTCCGCCAGCTTCGCCCTCGCAAATAAAATTACTTGCCTTGAGGCTCGCACCGTTCTCAGATTTCAAAATATATGTGATTACTCTTTTATACCCCATATTTTTAGCAATCCTCGCACAAGCTCTATATAAAATAGAACAAGCATTTCTTGTTCCATCTGTACACAAGCGATTGATTTCAAGGGTTAAACCATCATCTAAATATCTTGATACAGGTCTACCACATATCGCTACCCCCGAACAACTCCATCTTGAACACAAGAAATCGAAAATTTGTGTCCAACTGTTGGCTTGTGATGTCTATGATATTTAGATACAAATTCATTAGCGGCTTTGAGAGTAATAGGCTTAATATGTAAATTACTCATATTAATGTATTTCCTTCTGCTCTGTCGCGTCATAATCATCACTTTCGGCATATAGAATATCATCATCTAACCCATAATAATAATTGTGATTATAATAACTTATATCTTTTATTCGTTGAAAATCATTTGGTGTTTTGCCTTCGTATTTTAATAATCTACTATTTTTCATATTAAATACTATTTATTGCACTTTCAATTCTTTTCTTTGCCGTTTCAAAATATGTATCGTCAATTTCAATTCCGACGAATTTTCTATTTGTATTTATACAGGCAACTCCTGTTGTTCCGCTACCCATACAATTATCCAATATTAAGTCGCCTTCATTAGAAAAAGTTTTGATTAAATATTCTAATAATTTAACTGGCTTTTCTGTTCTATGTAATGTTTTACTCGGATGTGGTTTTTGAATTGTAATAATAGAGGTTGGATATTTATCTTCGGATTGATTAGATTCAATGGCTTGAAATTTACCATAGTTATTATTTACAACAGGTTTATTTCTATATTTACTACCTTTACTATGAGAAGGTCTCCCTTTTGTAAATTGCGGATTATAAACAGGTGATTTCTTGTAAAACACAGCTATCTGTTCGTGTCGTCTCAGCGGCATACGTTTAGCGTTCAAAAATCCAGTAACCAAAGACTTATCCCATATCAAATCATATCTATACATTTTACGATTACTATTAACCAAATCTACAAAGAAAACTCCTTGAGCAAATAAAACTATCGCTCCATTATCTTTAATAATTCTCTCATAACAATCCCATAGTTTATCAAAGGGGATTTGTATATCAGATTTATTTTGAGTAACGCCATATGGTAAATCACAAAGTATCATATCAATAGTTTTATCGGGAATATTTTTCATAACTTCCAGACAGTCACCTTTAATTAGAGAATACCCTTGCACAAATTCGGGCGATTCTAAAATTTTATTCATATATGTTTTCTTTCAACGACTCCTTTTAATGTATCTATTAGTTCATCAACTGCGTCAACGCTGAATTGTAAATCACCAACATTTTCTTGTGCGACCATAGACTTCTTACTACTACTAAATAAGCCCTCTGGCATATTGCAAAGATATTCATCTTCGTCACATAAAATGGAATTTAGATTATCGCGAATTTCTGATAATTGATTTTGGACTTCTTTTATTTGTTTTCTACGTTGATTGTTCATTTGAAACACTATCCTTTGTATTGTTTGATAAAGAATTTTTTATTTTTTCAATATCATCCTGAATATATCCAATTTTTACGTTAATTGAATCCAGCATATCTTCAAATTCATCAAATGAATCTTTTATCATTTCTTCAAGATTATTATTCATATTGTTTTCCTCAAATAATTTATCAAGTATTCCCTTTGCTTCGTAAAACTCAATAAAACTTGAGTCGCGTGAATCTCCTTTTATATCGTTTAAGTTGTCAAGTATATCTGATAATTTATAAATAATTGAATATAAAGTAATATTTATACTTCCAACTCGTTTAATTAAGATATTCATATATTTTCTCACTTTAATGTATTACAGATAATAAAACCACACTTTTATATTTGAATTTCGTGTTGTTCCATAATTGTATAAAACTCACTTGCTTTGATTTCATTTAGTCCATCCGGAGCATCGAACTCACTACTTGAAGAAAGAGTACGGTAAACCACACCATCCAATTCAAACAAACGGCTTCTGCAACTAAAGAAATCACTCTTATGAAAATAGAATATTGGATTCGGTTTCGCTAAACCCTTAATTCCCTTTTCTTGGCATAGATTAACCCATTCTTTACAAAGTTGTGAGGTTTTCTTGAACTTGCCAGGCTCATACATCATAAACTCCGCGCCAAATTTTTCTTTATCTTCTGCTGTTGGCTTAATCCACAATCTCTTTGCGGTTAAATAAACTCCGTCAGATGTAATACCCTTTTCCTTTGCAAAATCCAAATATGTATTATAAAGCAAATCAGAATCGTTCTTATAATTTTGATACGCCTTTCCGAGTGTGGATTCTGCGGAAACAATATAAAACTTCTCCATTATATCCCCTATCTTCTCTTACATAAGTTAATCATCATAACGATTAACTGCAATGCTCCGACAATCAAGATAGCGAAAGAGAAATTCCCTTTAACCATCTCATCTAAAATCGTTTGAAAAAATGTCATTAGTTATACCTCGCAGAAATCTGTTTTCCGCAATTTGGGCAATGTGTAAAGTAATATGTCATCACGGAATTTGCAAAACCAGGATAAATAACTTTACGGCACTCAGATGATTCTTTAATCAAATCAGTATCACACTTTGAGCAATGAAATTTTAACTCAACAGAATCATCATTTGATTTCTTAAATAATTTCATTGGAATCACTCTCCAATTTGTTGTATTGTGATTTATGTATAAATAACTTTTCAGTTACTTTGAATTGATTTTGTTTATTCACATCAAGTGTGCGTGTAAACGGTCTTTTCCATATTGCCACGAAATCGGGCGGAGCGGCTTGTTCTGAAATAAACATCAAATGTTCTTTGCTCACTTCTCTCGCATACTCCCAAAATTCTTGACTATTGAATTTCTCATTACCATAACCAGTCGTATTCTCATATGGCGGGTCTGCGTATATCACACAATCTGGTGGAAGCTCAACGTCACGATAATCTTGACAAGTAAATTCCGCACCTTTGAGTGTTGCCATATCCTTCAGCAATGACCTCTTGCTTTGCAGAGCATAGTTGGTATTGGTTTTATTTCTTGCATAACCACCAAACCACTTGCCACCAAAGCTGCAACCAAACCCTACAAATCCGGTTAGCACACAATCTTCGTCTTTATGTTCGCGAATATATTTATATTGTTCTTCTGAAATATGCTCTGGCAATTCATAACCAGATTGAACGCCTTTAAGCAAATCTATTAAATATTTGTGTTTATCGTTCAGTATCATTCTGTCAAATCCTTGAATTTTACTCTCTACCGAACAAGAACCACAAAATAGGCTAATTATAGTTCTCCCCCCCCGTGCATTTACGGGAGAGGTTATTGAAATTATCTCGGCAATCTGCCGTGATATTCTCGATTTCCCGCCTTGATAGCGCATTTATAACCTCCGCAATTCTTTTGCTTATTCTACTTTTACCACCTAAATATTGCATATATCACCTTTTAGAAAGAAAACGATAATTCACTCTTGCCACCCATTCGGCATTTTCAAAAATTATTACAGCCTTACCACCATCATCACGGATAAATACGCACGGCGTTCGCAAGTCTGGATTCTGAGGTGATGCGAACACGACTTTATCACCAAATGCAAATGACTGCCGGACTGGTTCAGTGACTTCATTTTTCTCATTTCTTTCGGGATAAATATATTTCTTTTCACCATTTTCTCTTTTCCAAAAAGTATATCCGCTTCTCGGTGTTCCAATATCGCCGTTCATAAAATCTTCTTTAGTGTTGGACTGAGAAATATAACATTTTGGCGGTTTAGCAACAAAAGCGTGAAAATCAACGCCATCTGCTCCCAATTCAATCATCTTTTCTAAATAAAAATTCATAGTGTTATTCCTCACTCTGATATACCGTCTTGCCGCAGGTTGGGCAATCGCAAAGATAATATATATCATTACGGCAATCCATTTTGTTTTCGTACTCGCCGCGCTCTGCCTTAAATACGCATCCGCAGCGTTTGCACTCAAACATTCTCGATTCAATCACCTGCTCGATATTTCCTTTTTTAATAATTTCCATATATTCTCCCTTAATAATTACAAATAAATACTTCTTTGGCTTCGGAGTTGCCTTTTCCGCAAGCCATATATGTAAAGTTATCGAATATGTAAACTCGCCATCCGCACTTTTCACACCATTCAATCAAATGTGTGTTCTCTTTGCCTTTGCATTTGAAAACATTTGACATTCCGAATCTTATGTGCCGCGCATCAAGCTGTTCGCACAATTTGAACAAATCCAAATCGTCTTGCATTGACCAACCATTATTCTCGTTATACGTTGCTGTTGTGTTGAAATATGGCGGGTCAAGATATACAAAATCCATAGGATTGAGTTTATCAACCTTTAACTCACGGAAATCAAAGTTTGTCGTTATAACACTCCCGCGATGGAAGAACGCACAACCATCTCGGATATACTGTTCATTCTGTTCAGTAAAAGCTCCGTTCCCGAAAGGCATATTAAATTCGCCTTTGCTATTAAACCGCATTTGCTGAGAGAACGCATAGAACATACAGGAGTAAATATCAATCCAATCTTTTGTTTGGTTAGCATACTCCCTCATTTTCATATAGCGAGGTTTATAAATCTCAGCTTCTTCTGACTTTTGCTTTACTCCGCGCCGTAATAACCAGAACGTGTTTATATTCTTGATAATCCTATCAATAATATAATCTGCGTGATTGTCGCGGAACATCTCGTAAAACTTGAATAAATTTGAGTTTATGTCATTCACGATTGTTCTTGTTGAACGATAATTCATTGAAACGGTAGCAGAGCCGGCAAAAAGGTCAATAAACGTATTTACAGTTTCGCTCGGGGGGGAGAAGTTCTAATAAACCTTTGCTCAACAGTTTCCTTTTGCTACCCATATAAAAAATTGGACTTGTAATCATATTCCCTCTATGGTTATTTTATGTTTTGTGCTATTTATATTCAAATCAGTTTTCTACCGCACCTCGGGCAGAAGTTGGCATTAACCAAATCAAACTGACCTTCGATTTTTGGATAATTTGAATTATATAACAAGCATTGGCATTTAGAGCAATACATTCTTGTTACATTGCCGAGTTTCCTGATTCTGCGGACTGAAACTCCGTCATTAAGATTTTCTTCATCTAAGTTGTTATAGATGTCTTTCATTTTTTTATAGGTCGTAAAACGAATCCAAGTATTGCAGTCCGCGCAATAGACACCCATTCTTCGACCTTGAGGCTTTGCATAAACTTTTTCGCAGCCGCATTTAGGACATTTATATTCCGGCATTGAGTTTACCGTCCTTTACTATTTGTAGCAACTCCGCGCGGGTATTCTTAACCTTATCCCTCATTACAAGGTCGAGCAATTTATTCAGTATTTCGCCTATCTGCTTTCCTTTATAACCAAGCTCAATTAGGTCGTTCCCGTTGATTGCGAGATATTTCAAGGAGTAAACGTCGCAATTCTCTATACACCGCGCGACATCATTTTGTAATTCACCAAGACTCAGAAATATCCTTATTTGTTGAGCGTTGTTTGTGTCATCACATAAAGACTTTGCAAAATTGATAACATCGTGATAATCGCTATGTTCAATCTTTGCCAGTAGCTTCCGCGCGGGATATATTGAATAATCCCATTGCCATTCACCAGCCTCATTCACAAGGTAATGCCCTAATGTATAAATCTCTTTTGCTCCTGCTATAACATTGTTAGAATATCTCAGCCAAGTAAGCGTTTCTTCAATTCGCGGACTATCAAAAGTAATAGCAAGGTTGAGTAGGAAATTGTCACTATATTCTGCAATCCTGCGGAACTTCTCGTCATAGTCAACTTCGTCAATCTTGTGGCTTATGATATGAAGATATTTAAGCATTTTCAAGTATAATGCACGATATTTATAATATTCTTCATTATCAAAATCTTGCAATGGTTTATCACACAGGCAAGACAACATTTTGGTGATTTCCGCATTAATTCTCTCAATAGAAATCTGATTTAGATTATCCGCGAGAATATCCATAGTAAAACTTGTTCTACCCTCAATATTAAACCCGAAAACCATAGCAAAACGCAAGGCTCGCATAATCCGCAAGGCATCCTCGGAAAATCTTTTCTTCGGCAACCCAACGCAACGAATGAACTTATGCTTAATGTCATCAATTCCGCCAAAGTAATCAATCAGCCCGTCCTTGTCGTTATAAGCCATAGCATTGATTGTAAAATCGCGGCGGGCTAAATCTTCTTTAAGATTTGACACAAACTCCACACTGTCGGGATGGCGATTATCCTTGTATTCTCCGTCAACTCTGTATGTGGTTATCTCATAGACGGTATCTTCTAAAACCACGGAAACCGTGCCGTGCTGAATACCCGTGGGAATTACTTTGTAATCCTTGAAAACGTCAATTACCTGTTCGGGCAGAGCGGAGGTGCAAACATCCCAATCGTGCGGAGCAAAGCCCATAATAGAATCCCTAACGCAGCCTCCGACAACATATGCTTCATATCCGTTGTCGTTCAACTGATTAAGAATAAATTGTACGGACATAGGTAACTTTATATCCACGGATTCTTCACTCCCTCCAAAAACCTCGCCAAAACGCCATTATAGCGGAACACAAGGTCATCTTCGGTAATCGGCATATTCCAGTAATGCTTTACGATTTGGTGATAAATGTCGGCATTAATAGTCTTAAATTCAACTCTCTCAGGCTCATCATAGATAACCTTCATCCAACCATAATCGCCAACCTTTTGTAAGTCGAACATCTCAAATCGAACTAACTCACCAATTTTTTGCGGACAAGTTTCGATTGCAGCTTTGATTTCCTTTGCGGAAACGCTCGTGCCAGCAACTGAGATAATGATTTCATCGTTACCCAAGCTGTAAAAACTAACCTTGCCATCAAGTTCATTCTTGATATGCAGATAGAGCATTGTCATAAGATAACGCTCATATGTAATCTGCCTTTTTGGATTACACGCGCCCAAAATGACTTGACGAATATATTTGCTACTTCTTATGTGTTCACTCGGAGTGAAAAAGCCGATGTACTGTTCCCAAGTTTCCACGTTTTTGAAAATCGCGGGAGAGTAGTGTCTGAGCGCGGAAAAGTTAGCCTTCTTCATATCAATAGAAATAAAAGTCTTATCCTGATTTCCCTCGATATAAAGATTTTTGTTGCCCAACGTAATATTTTTGGTTACAACTCTCACGTCCGCAAAATCGTCATTAAGGAACTTCATATATTCTGTGTTATCCTTAATCATATTGATAACGCCATCCTTGACGGTGTTGTAATACTCAAAATACTCCTGCTCGGTATCGTATTTTTCTAAATCCGCGCAAAACGTATCGAACTTCTTTACGCAATCAAACTGAACGTCAAGTGCTTTGAGCCTTTGCGTAAAATAAGGTTCGTCAAAAAGATTGATAGGCAAGTTACAATCCTTGCAAAATCTTTTCTTCAAACCTGTAAATTGTAATACTTCTTCTCTTGTCATATGATTACTCACCTATATTCAATACGGCAATACATTTTTATTAACCACGTCGCCATTGGCTTCTTCAACCAAATCCATAACTTTATCCATATCGGGCGTGTCGGGCAAATCTGTCGTATCTTTGAGTTTGTCAAGTTTAGCTTCTAACTCATCAACGATTTCATAGAACTCTTTGGTCGGCTGCTGATTGTCGTCGAGATATTTGCCGTTGCGAACATCCATAAGAAAATCGTGGTCTTTTTCGCGGTAGGTATTGATTTCGCCCTTTTCAAGAATATCAAAAGCCATAAGATAAAGCCGGACAAGGTGCATCATATGCTTCCCGAGTTTATTATGAACCATTGCCTTTTCATTTCTTTTGCCCATCTTGGCATATTGACGGATAATAGTTCCCATATCATTCAACATACCTTTATGGTCGCGGAGCGGATAATGCTTTAATGTTACGTCGCAGAAAATTTCTGTTTCGTAATCATCTCTCGGAGATTCGTCAATATACAATTTGATTGAATCCTCCGGCATATCAAAATATCTGCTTTTGAAATCAACCGATGCGTGTTCAATGCTTTTAAGGATATGCTTTTCTAACTGAGATTGACTTGTATTTCTTGCAGTGAAGTTTTCTAAACGGCGGAGTTGATTTGAAGCATAGCATCCAAATGAATATATAGCTTTTTTAGATAAAAATAAATGACTATTATCAATCAATTTCTTTCCTACATCTGTAAGTAAAAAGTAATGCTCTGGTTTAAGCCCAAGAATCTCCACGGTGTTAGGGTTACAGGAACAAAGCAACTTTACAATTTTATCAAATGAATAAATTGTCGTATCTGTTCGGACATCAACAACTTGTTCAAAATCTCGCCCAGTAAGAATATTTCTTGAAGTATTTGTGGCTATTCCGCGAATATCAATGTCTGAATCTTCATTATTTGTACCATAAGCATAGCTCCCGCCAAAGCCCAATAAAATGATATTATCACCGAGATTATTGTTGTTATTTAGAAAACTATATTCTTTTTGTTTTAATATCTTTTGCATATCAATCATAATTAAGCAGCCTCTTTATATTTCCACTTATATCCACCGGCACTTTTTCTTCTTCCAACTATACAATCCCAAATATGTGATACTTTAAGCGTTCTTTGAGCTTCTTGTAAACTATTAAACTCGTTTATTATATTATTCTTATTATCAATTTGAAGTACCGGCTTCGACATATTCTCTACAACATATTTTCCAGATTTAATACGCGCATTTTTTCTTGCAATATTAGGATTGTATTGACACCATCCATATTTTGCACCAAATTTCAATCTTTCACGCAATGAATTGATTGATAAATGAAATAATTTGCATAATTTTTTTAAGTCTTTTTCACCATTTTCATATGCTTCACAAATGCTTTTTGTATCATTGTTTACCGCACGTTTATTGCACAAATCCCAATCTATATCATTAATTATATTATTAAATATTTTTTTAAGAGCGCTATTCAAAATAGACTGCATAACCCATTCTTGGTTGCCATTTCGACAATCTAAAACGACATAATAATTTATTATGCCTGAATCTTTTGCTAATTTTTCTTTAAGCACGTCATTTTGTCTTTCTTCTTCAAATGTTCTTGATTTTTTGTACATATATGTTTCCATATAATGCTGTTTCCCATGCGTTTCTATAATTAAATTAAATTTCGGGACATAAAAGTCATACCTTTTTTTATTCGACCAAGGGAAAATTTTTTCTACCTCAAAATCAACATTGCACTGTTCTAAAAAAGCTATTAAAAATTTTTCTGAATAACTTTTTTCTAAATTACAATACTGACATTTAGTAATTGCGACCGACATTTTATTGGGTTGTTTAATAAACGTGTGATTACAATTTGGACAAGTCCATTCAAGATATTGATTTGATGATTTAGTGTATTTATATCCATCATCTGGATTTGATAAATATTTAGCTAACTCAGGAGCGGTAGTCCACATATCGTTATAACCGGCTAACACTTGTCTATGAGAACATATAGGACATCCTATTTTGCCACCTTCTTTTACAGCATTAACTGGAAAAGAATGAAATATATGCCCTTTTGCGCAAACAAAGTCATATTTTTTATTACTTTGAATATCATCAATATTTATACTTTTATCATATAAAATATTGTTTTCCTTTAATGCGCTTCTTATATCAGCTATTTTTATTTATTGCGCCTCCTTGATATCTTTACTGTAATAATTATAACATTTTTGTAATAGTTATGTCAATATGTTTTTTGCTATTTCCTTTAATTTTCTAAAAAAATTTTTAGAAGATAATCGTCAAGGTATTTTTTCAAGATTTCGTCTGCTTGAGTCATAATCGGGTCGGCAGAATTGTCAAACAATTCCTCCGCAATCCCGCCGCCAATAGCGCACAATGTATCAGTGTCGCATTTCAAACTTAACACATTACGGATAAACTCGGTGTAACTGTTTGCTTCGTAAATGCAGCGAATAACTGCCGGAACAGAACCTTGACAAGTGACATCCCATCGGTAATATTCCCTCATTTGAGCAAGAGGAATTTCGGGACTATACGCATATTCCTCTTTTGGATATTGAGCGATAGCATATTCCAAAATTTGCTCTTTAGTTCTGTCATTCTTCGCAAACCATATACAAGCCGCCGTGACCTCTGCTCCTAATATCCCTTCGGGATGGTTATGAGTACAAGCTGCCGAATGTCGGGCATTAGCAACAACATCTTCTATGTCATCATAGTAGTCAGCGATATAAGAGACTCTCGTTGCCGAGCCATTGCCATAACTATTATATGGTTGCGTATGGTCAGTATTGAGCCAATCCAAGAACATCCCGCCAAATCCCTTGTGAGGGTACTTTTTGCCGAATTTGGCATAAACCTCTGCAAATGGCTTATCGTGCAAAATAGCATACTTTGTAGCCAAAGTAAGGACGGTATCATCGGTAAACTCACATTTGTCCGTCAATAAAATAGCTGTTTTATTGTCAAAATCGGCAGGTCTTTGAAACTCATATTGTGACCCAATAATATCTCCAATAATTGCGCCTTTAATAGCCATAATATCTCACCTATCTCATTCCGAAATAACTTATTTTGTCATCACCGTTGTTTTTCTGTTTGTCACTACGAGCCGCCAAATATCTGTATTTAACCTTAATGCAATTATGCGGATTACCTTTACAAATTTCTGTTACTTTAGAAGATAAGTATGCTTCGCAATTCCGCAAGATTATTTTGCCGTCTTTATCCTTTATTTCTTCATACCACGGACAAACTGAACCTATTCTATTTTGTCGCTTATTAGGGTCGTGGCGCGGTTTACCTTTACCCATTCGCAACCATTCTCTCTTTAACGAGCGTGATTAAATCATCAACCTGCCCATCGTGGATAAAGCCGCCAGTGTCCTTCAGAACACAGCCTTTCTCATTTCTGGCAGAACGCTTAATCATTTCCAAAGACCAAAGTAAACTCTCTAATTTGTTTTTCAGCATATGTTACTCCTTAAATACCATTTTATGTAAGATAGAATTTCATCTTGCGCGGTCGGGATATTCTTATTCTCAACCACACTTTTTATTTCGTCCTCGTTTGTCAGTTTTTCCCGCCCAAAAACACAGTTGTCAACCGTAGTGTCAAAGTCGCGGCTGAACTCATCTTGGAAGTTTACCCATTCATCCCTCTGCTGTTCTGTCTGAAATTCTGCGACATCACTATTCTCAATTCCTTTAAATTTTGCGTAAAACATAAAAACTTCCTCTCTACATATTGACTTTTGAGAAAATAGGCTGTATAATATTGGTGATTCGAGATTATTTTCTCAATGTGTATATATTATCAGAAAATTCTCTCGATGTCAATAGTTTTTCGAGATTATTTTCTCGATAAAGGAGAATTATTATGGATAGCGTATTGTATCAAAGGATTGTGGAGCTTTGTGCCGAGCGCGGAATAACAATTAACAAATTAGAAAGCGATTTAGGAATGGGCAACTCTGTCATTAGAAAATGGCGACAATCTACTCCTTCGGCGGATAAGATAGCTAAAGTTGCAACATACTTTAATGTGTCAGTTGATTATCTGCTCGGAAGAACGGATGTCAGAACTCCCGCCTCAGAACTGCTCGGCGATGAGTACATCATTACTTTGCAGCGCGGTAAGGAACGAATGACTCCGCAAGACCAAACCAAATCACTCGAAATGATTAAACTTGCCTTTGGCTATGCTTTTGAGGAAAACGATTGAGCATTGTCCTGTTTATCGCCCACCTAATTTGTTATACTGATAATAGAAGTATAATAATAGGAGGACTATAACCCCATTGATTAGGAAAATTTATATCAATAATCTGGTATTAAAACTCTATTCTCAACTCCCGCGAATTAAATATCCGCTCGATTTGAATGAAGTTTTATCTCTATTACCAAACTGCAAACTAATGTCATACCAGAAGTTTGCCGACATCAATCATTGTTCAGTCAATGACGTTATTGCCTTGTGTCAAAGCAAGTCCGGCTGTACGCATTATGATGTGGAAACTAACCGATATTTAATATTGGTGAACTTGGCTGAAACAAGCAATTATGGTCGGCGCAGATGGACAATAGCCCACGAAATAGGTCATATCGTTTGTGGGCATCACATTCTGTCTGCCGTGGATAAAATTGCTGAGAACTCATTCGCACGAATCAATAACCAAGATTATGAAATTGAAGTTGACTATTTTGTAGCGACATTGTTATCTCCATTACCTTTGTTTAAGGCGTTTGAGATACAATCCGCGCGGGATATTCAAAACACATTTGGCTTGTCAGCAGAAGCCTCCGATATACGCCTCAAGGAGTATAAGATATGGCTGAGAAACCATAGGAAAACCGCTTGGGAAAACGATATTGTAAATGTTGTTAAATATAAAACCCTACAATAAATACTATTTATCAATTAGCATTTCCGTTTTGGAAGTGCTATTTATTTTTCTGCTTTTTCAAATACATAAACAGTATTATATGTATTAACCGTTAAGGTCTTTCCGTCAAAGTCCGACTGTTGAACTCCGGACGTTGTAATCGTATGTACTTCGCCATTGGTAAATTCAATATAAACTCTGCCACAGTTACCAACTTGGAAATCACTTGGATTCAACCAGCAGTTCGCGCCATTTTCAAAGCTGGCGTGTAAATTAGCTCGTCTTTGCCCACCTATTCTTTTATGGGATTTAACAATGTATCTTTCTCCCACATCAATTTTCTTTCCGCAAACTGGGCAAGTAAATACATCTCCATCCCGCTCTGCTTGCGCCCAACAACATTTTGTAGTCATTATTTAACTCGCTTTCTTTATACGTTGCATAGCAATATCATAGTATTTATTATCAATTTCAATTCCAATAAAATTACGGTCAAGCTGTTGACTTGCTATTCCCGCTCCACCAATACCCATAAATGGGTCTAAAATAATATCTCCTACCTTAGAAGAATTATCAATAAGTATCTTCATTAGTTCAACTGGTTTCTCTGTGTCGTGGAGATTTTTGCCATCATCACCTTTGAGTTTAACATTCGGAACAGATAAAATATCGCTCGTCCCGCAATGATTGATTTTAATGCCTTTGCCCTTGCGGAAGAACATTATGTATTCAAATTGCGACATATAGTATTGACCCATTATCTTGTTACCCTTATCCCATATTAGGCATTTGATAAAATGAAACCCGCAATTTGTGAAAGTATTAAGCATTTTAATCAAATTAACGTGGTTAGTCATCACATAGCAATGGCTACCATCTTTCAGTACCCGATAAAACTCAGGTGCGTATTCAGAACAATCAATGTTGTTATGCGCAAATACTTGACCACGCTTATTGATTTTCTTTTGGAGCATACCGCCGCTGTTTCCCGCACTTCCGCGCGAAGTAACTTTATACGGCGGGTCTGTCACAATCAAATCAATACTGTTATCGTCAAGTAATTTTAGTTGTTCTACGCACTCTCCACAAATGAGCTTCGCTCGGTGGGGTGTTCTTAATTACTGTCAAATTCTCTTTTCCTCTTTGGTTTTATTGTTCGTTTGCGATTAAAGCATTTCCGCAAGTAATTCTGTCGCTATCTTCTTCTTTGCTTGGGACAAACACAATTACATCCCAACCTTCATCAAGTAGGGGCTGCTCAAATTTTCTGTAAACGTCATAATCAGTATAAGATGTAGCAACATCAAAGCCATTCTTAATAGCAGAATTTGTTTCGTGAATTGGAGTAATCTTAACGATGAATTTATCTTTGTCGAATAGTCTTGAAAGTTCTTTTGCATCAAGAATTGTCTGCGCAGTAACCGCAAAATTCAATGTGTATTTTCTGCCTTTCGGCATAGGAAGTGTGCGAGCAAACTCCGAAATCTGAACAAGTGCTAAACTTTTATTTCCAAATTGTGTTTTTCTTTGAGCCTCATCCGTACTGTTAATACTAAATTGAAGCCCAGCTTCACCGTTATATACGTTGTTTTTGATATAACACCACTCAGTAATAAAATCAAAAAGTTTGGGATTATTCTTCGGGAGCATTGTTGAAACTACCGGATGAATGGTGTCTGCTTTGATATACTCACCAACAAGAGGTTTTAGGTAAGATTCTGCAAAAGCCAAAACGTTTTTATTAAATGTCGGCTCTCCCATTCTTGCGAAATGCACATTAAATCTTTTTGTTTCCTTTACGGTTTCGCCCTTTAATATTTGCTCAATTTCATAGCACATATCATCAATAGAAGCATTACCATAAAATCCATATTTGGGGCAATCGCAAAATTGGCAATTCATAGGGCAGCCCTTTTGTGTGCTGATGGTAGCAACCCATTTATCGGATAAATCAACTTCTGTGTTTGCCACGCCATTGATTTCTTTGGTTAGTCCGAGGAAATCAGCCTTAATATTATTTTCTTTTCCATAATCACCAACAGTTAAGAACTCTAACTTTCTGTCGGTGTCAACATATATTTTGCCGGTATGTGTATTAACAATTTTCATTGCATTTCTCTTTTCTTATTCTTTGGTTTCCTTATCTTCTGTAATCAACACCTTCGTTGAGATAATCATTGTAGCCACGGATAAGGCATTTTGAAGTGCCGTGCGGGTAACTTTTGCAGGGTCGATAATACCGTTTTCAATCATATCAACAAACTTATTTGTCATTACATCAAATCCGCAATTCTTAATATAAGAATGTGGTTTCTTACCTTTATTCGCCATATATGTTGAGTATAGTTCTTTGTAGTCACAACCCGCATTTTCAACGATATTCTTAAAGGGTTCTTGTAACGCTTTGATTACAATTTCATTTCCTGTCAAATAATCTTCGGCATAATCATAAATTTTATTTCTTTGCAATTCATCACAAGCATTAAGCAATGCAATGCCGCCGCCGGGAACAATACCCTCATCAATAGCAGCTCTGGTTGCTGCAAGCGCATCCTCTAACCTCAACTTTTTGTCTTTCATTTCAACTTCCGTAGAAGCACCGACACGAATGACAGCCACGCCGCCCGTCAGTTTTGCGATACGCTCCTTCAGCTTTTCCTTGTCGAACTCGGATGTTGCTTTTTCAAGCTCCGCGCGGATTGAAGAAACCCTGTTTTGGATAATATCAGGATTGTTCGTGCCGCCGATAATCGTGGTTGTGTCCTTGTCAACCTTAATTTTCTGTGCCGAGCCAAGATGATGAGTTTCAATATCCTTCAAAGTCATTCCGTGCTTACTGTTGATAAATACTCCACCCGTAAGTGCCGCAATATCTTCAAGCCAAGCCTCACGCATTTCACCAAACTTTGGTGGCTTAACACAAACCACATTGAGAACTCCGCGCAGTTTGTTCTGAATAAGTGTTCCCATTACCTCATTGGACATTTCATCAGAGATAATCAGTAACGCTCTGCCACTTTTTGACACTTCTTCGAGAATGGGAAGAATGTCCTGAATATTAGTGATTTTTTGGTCAGTAATCAAAATGAGCGGATTGTCGTACTCGCAAATCATCTTCTCAACATCTGTAACCATATGCGGCGCAACATACCCTTTGTCGAATTGTAGACCTTTGACAATCTCATATTCTGTATTACCAGTGTGGGATTCCTCAACCGTAATTACAACATCGTTACCCATCTTCTCGATAATGTCAGCAATGATTTTGCCGAACTGTTCATCGCGGGATGAGATAGTCGCAATCTTTGCAATATCGTCTGCTCCGCGCACAGGAATAGCGTGTTCCTTGATATACTCAACGACGTTATCAACCGCCCGTTCCATTCCCTTTTTAATCAAAACAGGACTTTCGCCATTTACAACGCAGCCTAATCCGTTGTTGACTAATGCTTGTGCAAGAACGATAGCTGTTGTCGTGCCATCGCCGGAATCGCTATTTGTCTTTGAGGAAGCCTCGCATACGAGCTTTGCACCCATATTCTCAAATTCATCAGACAGAACAACCTCTTTTGCTATGGTTACTCCATCATTAGTGATAAGCGGCGAACCATAATCTCTATCTAAGCCAACAAAATTGCCTTTTGCGCCGAGAGTTACCTTAACACATTCCGCAACGGTGTTTACGCCATTTTGAAGTGCTTTTTGCGCATCCTCGTTATATAGTATCTTTTTCGCCATCTGAATCCACCTTTGCAATAATATTTTCTGTCTTTACGATAATATATTCCTCGCCGCCGATTACATATTTTTGAGATTTCATTACGTCAAATAACAGAATCTCACCAACGGCATATACGGTTTCGCCGCCCCAAATCTCATAATCCACCGCGACTTTGCCAAGACAAGGCGTGTCGTTGCTGTTTACAATTAATGCAGTTTGAGGTTCGATTTCGTATGGTTTAAGAAGAACATAATCGTTATATTCCATTTTTATCTTCATATTATTTCTCCCACGGAAATCCCGGCAATCCAAAATGCCCGAATTTCGCTGTTTCATAATATTTTACCGATTTAAGTTTCAGGTCATTGATAATCCGCGCGGGAGTACACTCCCGATATAGTTTATCAATGTTCTCTTGATAATCGCCTTTGTTGGTTTTGATATAAATAGCCATCGGCTCGGCAATACCAATAGCGTATGATAACTGAACTTGTACCCAATCAAACTCGCTATTACTTTTAAGAAAACGGATTGCTAATTGTCTTGCCTTATATGCAGCAGAACGGTCAACTTTTGTAAAGCACTTGCCCGAGAAACATCCGCCGCCGACAGGAGCAAAGCCTTGATAGTTGTCAATCACTACTTTGCGACCAGTCAATCCCGCATCTCCCTCAAATCCGCCGATAAGAAACTTACCCGTTGGATTGATATGGAAATTCTCAATCGAGATATAATACTGATGGCATAAATTGCGGCAATAATCAATCAAAATCCTGTCCGTTTCTTCCCTATCAACTTCTGTGTTTTGATAAGAAATAACGAAATCCTTTATATATCTGAGTTTGCCACTTTCGTCATAGCAACCTGTGATTTGAGCTTTACCGTCGGGTAAAAATCGCGGGTCTTGCGAACGCAGCCAATCATAATACATCGACAAACACTGTAAAATGTGCATTGCAAGAGGAACGTGACTTGTAGTATCTCTGCAAGCATAGCCGAACATCATTCCCTGGTCGCCAGCTCCGCCAGTGTCAACTCCCTGCGCAATATCGGGTGATTGTTGCCCAAGATTGTTAATTATTTCACAGTCTTTTGAATATCCAACGTCATCCAAAACGGATTTAACAACATTTTCAACATCAACATCACCTTTCGAGGTTACTTCGCCAGTGACGAATATCTTGCCTTTACCGCCGACAACCTCAATTCCGCAGCGACTATCTGAGTCTTGCGATAAATAAGCATCGAGCAAAGCATCGCTTATTTGGTCTGCAACTTTGTCGGGATGCGACCTGAATACGATTTCGTTTGAGAAGAACATAACTAACCATCCCCCTTCTTAATAAATTCATTGTACTTTTGAATTACATCTTCAAAGAATCTGTACCAATCATTTGATAAAGAATCTATCTTGGACTTTCTTATAATATCTGCTTTAAGAAATACTTTAACTAAACTTTGTATCGGCAAATGTCTATCGCGCCGGATTACTTGCCCGAAATTTCGGAACACAATCCACGCTTCATTTCGCAATACAACGTCGCCCCAAGCATCGGCATATATAAAATCTTTAGTATGGCGTTTAAAATCAGGAAAGTATTTTTCTAAAATATATCTCAAAGGTGCGCCCATATCTTCTACTGGTGGTCTGAATGATTCCGAGAAGAAATCTCTGTGTTTAATCCACAAGTCATCACCATTAACAAAACAAGGACAAGAACATTTCTTTGGAATATAATCTGCCGCAAAGCTCTGCTTAACGCCTTTCAATTCTGCGGGTTTTGCAAGTTTTGGCTGACCCCAAAATCTATATGAAACCACCTCGCAAGAAAGTGGTGCTACAAAAAATAAGGAATGAACTTTCGCGGGATTTGAATAAGTAAATGTGCAAGGATAAATCATACTGTCGTTCGACATAAACTGATATTCTGCAATATCGTAATACTCTCCATCTAAATCCTTGTATAATCTAATCCGCGCAAAACCATCGGGCAAAACGCATTTATACCATTCCCGCGTTCCGTCTGTTCTTAACTGCTCTGCCAAAAGCTCGGACTTGCTTTTAATTTCCTCAATGTATTTCAAATACTCCATATTCGTGTATGGCTGAATATCTGTTACATTCTCGGAATAAAAGTATTGCCGCGCTTTTTCGGCGGTATCAGCATAAATTAGCGGTTTATAGTCATTACCTTCAAGGGTTAATATCCATCTTTTCATACGCGATACGGGATTAGCATTGGAGCATAAACGCTATCGAGAGTGCTTTTGCTGACAAGCGGAGATTCAAGCAAAGTGTTTACTCTAAATCCGTGAGTAACATAATCGCCGTGAACGAGAAACTTAATCCAACTGCCATTCTTGCAGGATAGATTTATTTCTTGTCTTTGATGGTTAATGCGAACGCTTACGCCTAAAAGTTCCTCGGTCGGGAAAACCACAAAACTCATTGCGGCTTCTTTGTAATTCGGGAAAACAGCCAATACCCGATAATTAGGATATTTCTTGCAGTTCGCTATTGCTTCTCTTAATGATTCGATTGAGTATTCCGCGCGGGTTGGTTCTATTATCACTCTACTTCACCCACTTGCTCAACAAGCACATTTAGACTTGGAAATTCGCGCCTGAGTTTTGATTGAAGCTCTGCTGACAAACCACGACAAAAATCCTCGGTGCTACAAGTGAATCTGTAAGCACAAGCAAATCTGTGATTGTCAACCGGCTCAAAGAGCGTGAAACCATTGCCTACACTCGATACCCATTCGCGGATTTGCGCGAAAAAGTCATTGTGCTTTTCTTTATAGCTTTGAACGTCGTAAATATTTTCGCTGAGAATTGCGATACCTTTTAATTCGTACATTTTATACCTCTTAGAATATGTTTAATTACTTCAATGCTCCAACCATCGCCGATTAGGTCTGTTATAGCTGACTTTCTTAACCCGCCGAAATCATACCAATCAGGAATAGTCTGCAATTTTCGATATTCGTTTATGGTTAAATCTCTCAAACCATTTTCATCTTCTATGAACTGCGTGTTCCACGCAGCATATCCACGGGCGGTAATCGGAATTGATTTATCACCGTTTACCTGCACATACATAGTTCCATTTCGTTTGCGATTTACAAATGCTCGTTTCTTATCAGACCAATTTTCTTCTCTTTGTGGATTTTCGTCTAAAATATCTTTAAGTAAAATCCCACGGTCTTGCGGAACATCGCAAGGAATATTAGTCCAATACAACCGATTACGCTTTTGCGCGGAAACCAAAGAAGAATTGATTTGTACAGGTTCGCAACCGATAAGCTGATTAAAAACCCTTTTATCTGCTTTCGTCATTGAGCCAACATTTTCAAATAGGAAATACTTTGGTTTAACTTGCTTGAAAATATCGACACATATGTAAATCAAACTTGACTTTTCACCATCAACTCCAACCTTGCCGGTAATATTTATCAAACTCATATTTTGGCAAGGAGAACCACACAAAAATAAATCTATGGTTTCGTTTTGTAAATCATTTATATCAAAATCCCGCACATCTCCTAATTGAATTGTGTTCGGGAAATTTAATTGAGTGGTTTGTACGGCAGTGGGCTTAATCTCATATGAAAAGTATTTATGGATTGGTATTCCCAACTCCTTCAATGCGATTTGCCCGCCACTCATACCATCGCATAAGCTTAGAACCGTTAAACCCTTTTGTGACGATAAAATGGTGTTTTTATTGACACAAATATCACTTTAACCCCTCTATTTTAGAGGAATTATGAAGGGTCTAAATTATAAATCTATAAAAACACCTTAATTACAAAAAGAAAACACTCAGAAATAGGTGATTAGAAATCAAAAACGTAGATAAAAACACCATTTGTTAGTCCCAATAAGCATTTACATCTTTATAATCGGGATAATGTTCAGCCATATATTTTTCTAATACTTTAGTAAGGGGCTTAATAACCTTTTTATCTTCTTCAAATAAATCTTCGCAATAGGGTCTTGTTTCTGTTTCAAAAATAATTTTGTCACAATCTTTGACTACACCGTGATAATCAGATTTGCTCCAAACATCATAATCTGCTGTGTAATCAGCGGTATGCTCAACGGAAATATTAAATCTTGTTTCAAAATTTACAAAAGCATCTCTGTCATAAAACGCAGCCTTATAAAAGAATGTTGCGCGTTTTCTACCCTTGTTATCAATGATTTCGTTCCACATAGAATGACTCGTTGCTTTAACCTGCCATCCTTCGGGAAGCTGGACTTCCCAAAACAAACCATCATAATCCCCTACGATTTCAATGCCCATTTTCTCATACTGTGATTTTGTAAAATCGGTATTGTTTTTATTTTGATAACCAGAACAAAAATTAGTCCTTTTAGGCAACCTTTGATTTGCAACTACGGATTGCTGACCTCTCTTTTCCTGATTCTCGATGGCTTTTGAAGGGCTTTCACCCTCTTGTGCATACAAAAGAGCTTCAAACATTGTTAATTCATCATCATAATTCATATTATTTATTCTAAACCTTTCTTTCAACCGTGCATAAAGTGTCGTTATGACTCCCACCGTGCGCCACAACAAGAATTTCGATAATCTCAAATCCGCGCGTTTTGCCGACACCGTTTGTATTCCAGCCAAAACTCAAACAATAACCGCCCGGTTTGACAATCCGTGAAATCTCATTGAGATGATTGCTACGCCAAGAGGCTTTTGTATGTTCCATAGTTGGAGTAATGCCAACACTTTCATAGCACTCCACGCGCTGACGCACCGAGAACGGCGGGTCATATAAAACCACATCGGCTGATTGTGTTTTCATCAATTTTAGGAAATCCAAAGCATCAAGGTGATAATCTGTGTCGAACTTTGGATTCAAGTCATTGGTAATTGTCCCTATTTTTGAACTGTTTGCAAATGGGTCAATAATGACTTTCCCCCCCCCC
>FMUV01000036.1 GCA_900101355.1 Ruminococcus sp. YE282 | reverse complement strand
AGTAGCCGTTTCTGTAATTTTTCGACTTATTGCTACACTCATCATTCGACGTTCTTTCGCTTTTCTCGTAGCCGAGCTCATCTGCAAGCTCACATTCCATAACCTCCTGAAGAATGTCCTTGAACATATTTTTCATTGCTGTCATAACTTCATCTGTTGAGGTGAATTTCTGACTTCTTACAAATTCTCTCATCATTTCTGCCGGTACTTTTTCCATTAAAAAAACTTCCTTTCAAGCTTTAATTTTTCTGTTTCCATTATTGCTTGAAAGGAAGTCTATTATTCACTTTTACACAAACTTTTCGGCGGTCTCTACACGATTATCAATATCAAAACTGGAAACAGGATCATCTATAACATACAAAGATTCTTGAGTATAACAATTTTGTTTTTCTCTTCCCTTTAAGCTATTTACAAAAAAGTAACATAAGGCAATTATATTTCTTTCACCAATTGATACATCTTTAGGCTTAACGTTTGCGCCCTGAGATTTAAGTATAAATTTATCATTCTTTGTTTCAAGTTTAATTCTCTTACTATCTAGGAAAACATATGAAAGCAACTTATTGATTAAATCAAGAGAAATATTAATATTTTTCTTTTTATCTTTAAGTTTCTCTATTTCTTTTTCAATAGAACTTTTTTCATCTTTGAGCTGTTTAAGTTCATTAGACAATTTATTTTGTTTATCTTTTGCATCAAAATATTCTCCTAAAAAAGTCTCGGTTTCAATAAGAGCAAGTTTCAAATTAATGCTATCTAATTTTTCTTTTATTTTCTTTCTTTCTCTTATTGCCTTATTAAATTCTAAACGATTTGTTTCTAACCTTTTTAATTGTAGATTCAAATCTTTTATTTTGGCACTTAAATCTAATTGAGCAATAGAAATAGGCGTATAAATATTCTCTAATCTCTGATTAATATATTCATTGTATTTGCATATGGTCTTATTACACTCTTGAATCGCTAAAATAATATCTGTAATAATTTCGTTATCAAGAGTTTTATAAAGCTCAGTATTAAAAGATATTTCTTCTAACTTAGTTCTTTGTAATCTCTCCTCAAAATTTTTAATATCTTCATTTAATACATGATTTATACATGTAATTAGATATTCTCTGTATTCATCAGATACAGATTGATAACAGCACGGACATATATTCTTTTTTTCTACAGCGAAAACCTCATTTGTTCGCTCTACTATCCTTTGCTTACCTTCTAAAATTGTTTCATGTATTTTTTGTTCAAGCTCTGAAAATTCTATTTTTTTAACTTCTTCGCTCAGCAATGTTACGATACTATGATCTATATCACTCGGAATAACAACGGGTTCAATTTTGTCCCTATACTCTGTTTCAATATTTCCGGATTTCTTATATAATTCTAAAGTTTCGTAAAAACTTTTTCTTAAATCCGCTTCTGAATCAGAAACTTTTAATGGACTTAGCTTATTCACCATAACATCAAAAACAACTTTAGACTTATTTGCATTACCTTTGATTTCAGAATCTCTTTTCGCCCAACCCTGTTCAGATTTCAATGTTTTAAGAAACTTTTCTTTGATATTTAAAGGAGAAGATATTTCATTTTCATCTGATAATTTGTCATCTTCTTTTTTCACTTTATCGTAATTAGCCTTAACTTTATTTAATTTTTCTTTATGGTTATCAATTTCCTTTTCAACATCATTTTGCTCACCTAACATAATAATTGTCGATAAACCATCGTCGCTGATAGATATATTTCTATTTATGAAATCCTCATTAAACACAAAAATATTATTTTTTAGAATTTCATCCAATGATATTTAATTGCCCTCAAAATCGACTAAAGATACTTTGTTTATATTATCATTTGGGGAATGTATAAAATTGATTGCCTCTCCCAAGGTACTTTTGCCTGATCCGTTTTTGCCATATATTATAGAAATTCTGTTTTCAGGTTTTTCATACAGTAATATTTCTGTATCTTCTGTAAAACACTTTCCGTTTATAATAGCTTTATTTATTTTCTCAAACATAGAAACTTCTCCCCAAATATTTTTACATACCTATTATCTTAAGAATAATCGGTACAAGAATTCCAAGTATATCCGTATTGTTAATCAACATATCTTTAAATTTTTGTAATTTACTTTTTTCTAACACTTTTTCGTTAACTAATAATTCAATTAATTCCTGCAATAACTTTGCATCATTATACGACATTTGATTATAATAACTTTCAAAATTATTGATACGTATTGAATTATCTATAATAGTACAATTATTGTATGTGTTCATATTACTGTGAGCAGAATTAAACTCTAGTTCAGGCACTAAACTAAAAGAAAATACATATCTACATTTTTCAAATTTAAATGTATGAGAAGTAATAATATACCTTGAATGAGTACTTTTATCAATTAGTAAGGTATTATCTTTAAGTTGACTTAAACATTTAAAATTATCTCTATATTCTTTAAATATTAGGTCAATTATATCAATTGATATTCGTAATTTATTTGATTCCAAAATATTTTGGGTATTTGATAAGTAACCAAAAGTAAAAGTATTGCCATTATTATCAAATTCAAGATTTAACTGCATAAAACACGCCCTGCAATCTAGTAATTTAATTAAATCCAAGAAATTCTTTGCTATTTTTAGAATTCGAGGCACTTTTAAAACAACAAATTATTTCTTCTATTTACTAAATTATACGCTTTTCACCAAAATATATCAATATTTTTGAAAATAAATTGTGCATAAATTTCACTAGAAGTATTTGTGCAATACAACCAAGTTTATGTGTGTACTTTTGTGTACACACTACAAAATCATACAAAACACAAAGTTATACTAATAAGCTAAGATTATATATAATCATCATTATGCTTATAAACACAATGTAACAGATGCTTTTTTAATAATTCTTATATTACAATATTCTGAATTAATATTTTTATATGAGCAATGAACATACAGTTATTTACTTGTATTTAAAAACTGCTCATAGTTAAGATCAAACACAATTTCAATCTCATAATCTCTGGCTACTTTCACTTCTCTTATGAGCTGGCAGGATATCATTTTCTTTTGCTCCATTGTTGAGTTGTCAAACTCATCTGCCCATGTTCTGAATTGTGAGTAATAAAAATCAAGCTTACCCATCGCATTTTGCTGATTGGCAAGCTTGTACTTTATATCATTTAATTCAATTTCTTTTTTATGGAGTAAATCGTTTGTATTATCAATAGAGGTTGATAAAATATCGGGAGTGAAGCGACTTTCACCGAGGAGTGATCGTCCTACTTCGGCAGATAATTCAACTACCTGTCTTTTTAGCTTTTCAATTTCTTTCTCAAGTTTTGTCTGCTTCCTCTTATACTCCGATATTTCGGATTTATAGCGTTTTTCCAACGCTATATCTTTTGGCGTTGATTTGATTTTGGCGAGATAATCCCTTAGCATTACAAGTACGGCACCGTCAATTTTATGTGCTACATAAGCTGACTGTCCGTCGCATACACCTCGTTTCATTGCTTTATTTGTGCAAATGTATCTCTGCCTGCGAACCTTATACTGACTGCCGTCTGCTCTATCATATTTATCAATGTAACTTGTTGATACCATCTTCTGACCGCAGTGAGCACAGTATATATTTCCCGACAGCAATGTACTGCCTTTAGTAGTCCTTGCTATCTGTTGCTTTTCCTCATTCTTTGATGAGCGTTGTTTCAGTATAAACTGAGCTTGGTCAAAGATATTTTCATCAATGATATGAAGTTTTTCAATATACGGTGATTCAACACCGCCTGATACAAGATAACCGCAATATAATCTGTTCTTAAGAATACGATTAACCGTATTACATTGAAATTTGCTGTTATTATGGGTTCTGATTCCGTGACTGTTCAGATAGTCAGCCATTCGATATGAACCATAACCCTCTTTAACTGTCATCTCAAATATCTTCTTGACTATCGGAGCTTCATCATCGTCAACGACTATGTCCATAAGCTCTTTTCCCTTTTTGTTGATTTCACCGCTTTTTATAAGTTTGTAACCGAATGGAGCAACACCTCCGGTAAATTTGCCGTCTAACGTCATCTGGTTAAGGCGAGTTTTAACACGAGCTGACGTTTTCTGACTCTCACCGTTGGCTTGCCAAAATCGTATGTAATTCATAAGCTTGTCCACATGATTATCCATACGCTGTTCGCCCTCATTGACGCTCCATACCTCTATGCCGTGCTTTATAAACCATTCGACGACGAACGGAGTTTCGTCATCAATTCTGCCTATTCTGTCAAACATAAAGACAAGGAGCACATCGAATTCTTTCTTTTCTGCGGCGGCTTTCAAATCCTGAATAGCATCTCGATCACTTGCCGAAACCTTAAAGCCTGACACGCCTTTTTCCTGAAACTCTTTCAGAATTGTCCAGCCATTGCGCTCTGCGAATTCTCTGCACGAGGTTTTCTGCATTGGAATATCATCTTTATCGACCTGACCTTTGGTTGATACTCTGTACAAGCAATATACTCTTTTCATTTTATCACCCATTCATACGATTTTTGCAAACCAACAATACTACATAATTTTTATAATATCCAGCGAAATCTGAAAATAAACTTAAAGAAATTCAGCATCCAATCTGAGCTTTCATTCTGTTTTCAAATGTATCCAAAAGATTTTCAAGAACATTTCTCTCAACCTGTAAATTTCTGCTTTTGGAAAAGTAAATTGTGACCTTGCAGTCGTTTATAACAGATTCTATTCTGTGTTCTGAATCAATGTTATTTTCATTTATATAGTTTTCGTTCAAATTATCACCTGTTCCTTATTTTTTGTCATCTATATTATCTTTCATCTACTCATCAGCTTTTGCCGCTGCATTGCACAGGCACATAACGCAAACACCGATAAAAGCACCGACAAAAAGACCAATCATAAATCCTAGCATTTTAACACCTTCTTTCAGTAATTTTCTTCTAAATACCCCGACAGCAGAAAACAAAAAATCTTCTGCTGTCGGGATAATATCAATCGTTTGTGGATAGCTCTAATTTTCACGCTATCCTTTTGTCGCTATTTATCCTCGATGCCCTGCGACAAGGAACACATCAAACGGCTATTGCATATAGCTCCATTGGAATTTCACCACCGTGAGGATCTCCCACGGCCGCCATCTTTGGTTGCGACGGTTTTATCACGCTCGACTTTTGACTTGACGGAAGTATCATTATCCCCTCTGCCTGTCATCGCCGTCATTGAATTTGCCTTTCAATGTCTGAGACCTGAAGATATATAAAATATGTTCGCTCATGTGGCTTGTCCGTTCCGAACAGCAGAAGGAAAGTATCTAATGTGCTGATATTTATTTTTCAAAGTACAACGCCTGTTCGCTGAAAAAGAAAACAGGCGAAAGGATTATTTATCCCTTCACCTGTTTCCTCACTTAAGTGCCAAAACACACCCCTAATTTATAAATTTTTTAAAATATTTTTTATTTTTGCCGCTGCACGATATACAGACCTTTGAATGCTTTGATATGTGCACCCTTCTTCAAGTGCTATTTCTTCAAAAGTTTTTTCTTCAAAATAGTACTTTTTTAATCTGCGTTTCTGCACCTCGGGTAATTTGTTTATTGCAATATGCAAATTTTCTGTAACCTGAACATTTTCAAAGTATTCTTCTAACGACCATCCACTTGAATCTTTCTTTTTATGCAAAGTATGTTCATATACTTCGGAGTGCTCCAAATGTCTGTCGTACTCATTCATTTGAGAAATATCTTCAAGTTCAAACTTATTAAAGCTATCAAATATTTTCTTAGACACCTCTACTTTCTGAATATGGTTATTAACATCAAGAAACACAATATAGTACTTTCCTTTTTCCGTATGTAATGTGTAAGGATTATACTTATCTTTTCTTCTTTTCGGACGTTTGTCCATTAGTTTTTCCTCCAATCAATCTGAATCTTTTATAATTCGGATTGATTGGAGGACTTTTGTTTCTAAAAATCATAATTGCCCTTTCTGCTTTCAACGTAAAAAGGGCAAAAAAATAACACCGACAGTTAATAGCATTAAAAGCTATAACTTGTCGGCATTTCGTAAGCTCGTTCCTACTGATTTAATCAGCGTTTCCGGCTGTAGGCTCGTACTAAGTTTTATATTTTATTTTATGAATTCATATCAACCGCAACAAATGATTTGCATATTGGACATCGTGTTTCGGTATTATGTGTTCCGCTTTCATCCTTTGAAAATATACTTACAACAGGTTTCATATACTGTGACAAATTAATTGTCATCAATCGTTTTCTGCAACAAGGACATTTAATATCAAATTGATATAGCATTTTTTCCTTTGTATCAACCACGAACATTCACCTTCCATATGTGTACACATAAGTACACACTTATTTCAAAAGAAAATCCAAGCATATAACTCGGATTTTCATAAATACTCATAAATGTTTTTTTGCTATATTATCAAAAATCTCTTGCCATTCCTCCGTTGTTACTTTACATCTTTTAGCTAATCTCAATGTTTTATGTACAATCTCATTTTCACGGATGTATTCAACTAAATCAGTTGCTAAAGATAATTTCGCTTTTGATTCCGCTGCTAAATCAAAGAGTATTTCTCTATCTTCAATACTTAATGACAGTTTATCTGCTATTTTTTCAAGAACAATATCTTTAGGAGCTGGTCTCAAGTTATTTTCAATCTTTGAAAGATATTCTGGTGATATACCTATTATCTTTGAAAAATGTCTAAGGGAAATATCTTTTAAAACTCGTTTTTCACTCAAAAAAGCACCAAAGGATTTTTTCATTTTAATATTCCATTTACAACAATACAATCACTTTCATTATTTATTAAGCTTTTCAACAATTTTCTCACAAAATATATATCTTTTTTTTTGATAATGTCAAGTTTAGATCTGATATTTGATTTTAAATAATTATTTTTTGAAATATTGTATTTAATAACTAAATTTAATAATATTTGAGTATCCGCAACTAAGCTATTCCCATATAGAAGTAAGTCATCAATTTCATCTATATAACCTCTATTTTGCAAGAACTCTATACGTTTCAACATAAATTTCTTATTCTCCCACACTAAATGAAATGGTTGAATTCCAATATAATTATTTTCTCTATTTACAATCTCTTTTAAATATTCATATATTCCCAAATTGTAATATTCAATTACCTCTCCATCATGACCATAATTTAAAGGATTATATGGATTCCAATTTTTTAGATATGTATCTTTTAAATCATAACTTGACAAATAAAATTTTAATTCTTTTATCAAATAGTCTAAATCAAAATTGTAATGAATATGATTAAAGGGTCTAATTAAGTTAATAGTTTGTGTATCTCTAAAGTCATTATAATTCATAGCCTTAAACGCATTTGCAACATCTTCAAATTTATACTGTAAAAAATCATATTTACCATAATTGTTATTATCAGCAATATAAAAAACTTCATTATCTTCATCGTAACCATAAATTAATGTCATATGAACAAATGGTGATTTTTTATAGTTTCTGCTCTCACGAATATAAGATCTATCTAAAAGCAAAATAATATAAAAGTCATTATCTAAAAAATCAATTAAGGCTTCAATCAAAGATTCTTTAGTAAATATATGCAAAATATGTTCAGAAATTTTATAGTGTTGCAGCGTTGGAACTGTAGAAATAAAATTCACATGATCTTTATATACTAGCAATTCCTCTCCAGAAACAAATAAATTATTTTTTTTAACATAATATTGTACAAAATTTGAATACATCCAATTTTCAGAAAGTTCATTATCAGGAATAATCGAAAAAACAGAACCATATTCGGGATACGTAGACAATAAAGGCTCTTTCACAGTAAGTTTTTTCATATTATCTCCTCCGCATAAAATAAATCATAAATTTGATAAATAACTCATAAGTTCATTCATATCTTTAAACGAAGACATTGTTAATTTATCTTCCCCAAACTCAATATCAAACTCATTCTCCAATTCTACAATAAAAGATATATATTTAATTGAATCAAAGCCAATCAAATCAAGTGGTTCTGACATGTCGATAACCTTTGAATTCAAAATATTAACAGCTATATCAGTTATTTTTTTCCCTATTTCTGATTTATTATAATCAAAGTCACTATTTGCAATTTTTTTATAATAAATATTTAACATTTCTTTCCTGTTAACCTTACCACTATCAGTATAATAAATCTTTTTAATTAGCACATACTTATGTGGAATCATATAGTCTGGAATCAGTTGCTTGAGCACGTTGATTGTTTCATGTTCA
The DNA here is from genome assembly GCA_900101355.1 of Ruminococcus sp. YE282. Taxonomy (GTDB): domain Bacteria; phylum Bacillota; class Clostridia; order Oscillospirales; family Acutalibacteraceae; genus Ruminococcoides; species Ruminococcoides bromii_A. The sequence goes on along the minus strand of FMUV01000036.1, from coordinate 18,224 downwards.
TCTATTTCATATTGTGACATATAAAAAGCAATCAATTCATTATGTTCAGAATCAAAACAAACTACAGATATATCAATATTTTTTAATGAATTCAAACATTCTTCAACTTCTTCAAGTTCAACTCTATTTCCGTTTATCTTAATTTGAGAATCTTTTCTTCCAATAAAAATTAATTTATCATTTTCATCATAAAAGCCCAAGTCCCCTGTGATATAAACTCTTTCAAACGGTTTAAATGGTAAATAAACAAAACTTTTTTCAGTCTGTTTAATATTATTTAAGTAACCATCAGCTAATCCTAAACCACCTATGCATATCTCACCTTGTTGCCCTTTTGAAACAGGATTTAAATTATTATCCAATAAATAAAAATTTGTATTATGTATTGGTAACCCTATATGAATTTCATGTGTATTTGTTAAATCTGCGATGCTAGACCATATCGTCGTTTCTGTAGGACCATACATATTATAAATATTACAGTCTTTAATTTTCTGCAATGAGCACAATAGTTCTACTGGGAATGGTTCTCCACCAATCATAATCGTTTTCAAGTTTTTAAGACAGTTAAGTTCACTATCAATCAACTTTAGCAAACGTAATCTTGATGGTGTACTTTGTAACATTGTTACTTTTTTATCCAATAATAATTTCACCGATTTCCTAGGGTTTTCCATTTGTTCTTTTGTTGCTAAAACTACCGTCATACCACAATACAAAGGCAAAACTGCTTCTAAGAAAAAAATATCGAAAGTAAAATTTGTAAATGAAGCAATAATATCATTCTCAGCAAATTTTATAATTCTAGGGATACTTACAATAAAATTTATTAATCCCTTTCTCGTTACTTCCACTGCCTTCGGATTCCCTGTAGTTCCCGAGGTATATAATATATATGCTAACTCACTATCAAATGATAATTTTATATTATCACTTTCTATATTACATTTATCTAAGTAGATTATATTCCTATCACCAAAGTCATAATTTACAGAAGATAGTGTAACGACAGTTTTGATATTTGCACTATTTAATGTATAATTAATTCTATTTTTAGGTTGACCCTCTATATCAATTGGTAAATAAACAATACCACAATCTAAACATGCTATTACTGACGCAATTAAATATACCGATCTTGGAACAGCTATGGCAACTAAGTTGTTTTGGTCAAATATACTATTGCTAGAGAATTTGTCTTCTATTGCTTTTACTTTTTTCTTCAATCCATCAGAATAAAACATCTCATTATTAAAAATCAAACAGCCATTTAAGTCATTATAAAAATCCAAAATAATCAACCTCGAATTTCAATTTCCTGAGCTTTTATAGTGTTTTAAACTCACTCGCCAAAACAAATAAGCTAATAAATATACTGTTAATCCCACTATTGGTGTAATATAAATATAAATTTCAGGATAGGCAATCATATCACTTTTGTGTAAAAAAAATTGTGAAGGGAAATAATTAACAAACGCAAATGGAATAATATAAATTAATATTACTTGTATTATTTTCGGGAAGACACTTATTGGATATACAGCAAAACTCCTAATATTCCAATAAAACACATCACGAATATTGCCTGTTTTAATAAAAAAGAAACTTAATGATGCAATAATTAAGAAAATAGATCCCTGTATCAAAACTCCACCAAAAATAGTAAAAGCAAAGTATATAATATTTAAAGCGCTCCATTCTACATTAACGTTATTTGCAGATAGGACAAACAATAATACACCTAAACCACCATGTCCTATTGCCGCAAACCAATCTGAATTGCTTGCCAAAATCTGAAACAAAACACCTCTAGGTCTTAAAAGAAATCTATCAAAACGGCCATCATTCACTATCCATTCAAAATCTCTTAAGCCGGTAAAGAATATAATCAAGATGCTATATGTCAAAAATATAAAACTAAACAAAAACATCAATTCCTTTATATTCCACCCGTTAATATCATTAAATGTAATAAGCGTAAAATAAACTACAGCTATTGTCCCAGCTTCACGTAAAAAGACCGAAAAAGAACGCAATATAGCATCTAACTTATATTGAAACCATGCATTAATAGTTATCTTTGAATAAAACAACATCATATGTACAGTATTAACTCTATTCTTTTTCATATCTTATCCCCCTTGAACAACAAGCCTCTTTTTTCCAAATTTCCACATAATTCTACTTAATGAATATAAAATTATTATCCATATTACTTGGCGGACATAGCAACCCATTATTTCATAAAGAGAAATTGTTCCTAAATAGATTTCTATTGGTATAAAATATATCGAATCAAAAGGGGTATAGTTTATTATTTGTAATACAGATTCTGGCATAAACCATAAAGGCAATAGTGAGCCTGATAAAACGCCAATAATAACATTCTTGATTGTCGAAATGCTCCACACATTAATAATCCAAAATGATGACATTTGGACAATAGAACTTATTAACCATAAAATTATAAAGCCTAAAATAATGCTTAATAAAAATAATAAAGAATTGATCAAACCTGAAGGTGGAAGTATTCCTATAAAAATTGATGTAATTAATACAGTAGGCAAGAAAAAAGCTATAAGATTAAACAAGATTTCACCAAGATTTGTTGCTAATATTGATATTCTATAATCTACTGGTTTTAAAAACTCGTTACATATTGTGCCGTCATTTATTTTTTGCTGGATTGCAAAATCATTTACACTAAATGCCTTCGATAACCCTTGGGATAATACAAAATTAGTAACTACCATACTATAAGTAATATCATTAATATTTTGGTTTGTTCCATAAAGTACTTTCCATATTGCGCATGATATAAATATTTGTAAACATGTACTTAATATTCCAAGCAAGCATTCTACTCTATATGTGCACTTATTTAAAAATGCAATCTTTATATACTCAAAATAAACACTCATTATAATTTGATCTCGCCTTCGTAAATTTGTCTAACTATTCTCTCAATATTCATATTTTCTACAGTTAAATCAACAATATCATATTTTGATAAATTATTAATAACCGATTTTACTGACACCTTATGTGGATTAAACACAAACTCCTTACTATGACCTTCCAAGTCATTTATCAAAACATCAGAAATCTCATCTATAGTATAATCCTGCATAAATTCAACAACCAACTTTTTTTCATATGCATATGCATCAACTAAGCCATTAATAGAACCATCGTAAATTTTGTGACCTTTATCAATCAATATTAAGCGTTCACAAGTTTGTTCAATATCTTGCATATCATGAGTCGTAAATATTATTGTTACTCCCTGCTCTTTGTTTAGATACCTAATAAAGGAACGTATTTTTTCTTTTGCCACAACATCAAGTCCGATTGTTGGCTCATCAAAAAACACAATCCTAGGAGAATGTAATAATGATGCTGCAATATCAGCCCTCATTCTTTGCCCTAATGAAAGTTGCCTAACTGGTTGGTTTATAAAAGAAGACATATCTAATAAATCAACAAATTTTTCAAAATTTTGTTTGTAAACAGAATCTGAAATACTGTAAATTCGTCTCAATAGTTCAAAACTATCTACTACGGGCAAGTCCCAAGACAATTGCGATTTTTGTCCAAAAACGACGCCTATGTTAGATACATATTTTTTTCTATCTTTATATGGGATAAACCCCGCAATTTCGATATTTCCTTCATCTGGATATATAATTCCTGATAACATTTTTATTGTAGTGGACTTTCCTGCACCATTAGCGCCAACAAAGCCTACCGCTTCACCTTGCAGTATGTTGAAACTAATTCCATCTACTGCTTTTTTATATTCATACTTTGGGAAAAAGAGATTTGCTATTCTTCCCGGTAATCCATTTGCTCTTTTACTTACTTTAAATGTCTTTTTTAAATTCTCTACTCTTATAATCGGCTCAATCAATTAAATTCACTCCATTTAATTTTGTTGAATGAAGATATGACATTATCAAACGATTAATGATAGTTTCGTTTTCAATCACTATTTCTAAATTCTTAATAATACGTTCGGAGGTTCGTATAGTAATAAGTTTGCTCTGTTTTAAAAGTAACATAGAGATTATTTCAAATGTCGCAATTGATTTACTCGTCAAGTCAACAATTTCTAATACAATATCATTATTGCAATAATCTAAATAATTTTCTAAATATTGCTTAAAAAAAGAATGTCTTTTTATGGCAGTATAAAACTGATAATAGATTTTACAATAATTAATCGAATCAATAGCCTTAATATTCTTTTTAAAACACTTGAGCGCATTTATCCCAAAAATCTCATCATTACCAATGTCACTAAAATATTGATTATCGCTCAATTTTAGAACAGTATATAATAAATTCTCAGGGCTTTTTAACGGCTCAATATTTTCTATATAAGCCCAATTGTTTTTTATGGGAGTACCACTATAAATTGTGCCATCATATTCATTTTTTGAATTTCTCGCCTTTAAAAAGTCATCTTTTTTTACGCATCCTTTAAAAAACCATGGTGCATACCAATCAATGACATACACATCATTTGTTAAAGAGTCATAGCCACACATAATAAGAGTATGTATGGCATGATTTTTCATATAATTAGAAGCATATTTTAAATAATATGTATCCACACCAACAATAATAGGTCTTTCATTTGTTATGATGAAATTCACATTATCAGCAAAAATATCTTCTGCCTTTACAGTATCATCATAATAGAATCTTTTGACAAAATTCGAATACTCCGGCAATAATCCACGAACATTTTTATGTTGCAGAAACTCTTTATCCTTATAGATAAGTGACATTGAGGCATTTATATATGACCACGGATTGCTTATTCCCATCGCTTTAAGCAATAGTCTTAAGCAATTTTGATAGCAAAAAGACTCATACCCCTCATAATAGTCTAAATCATTAAAGAAAAAATCATGAACATAATTCTGCATTTTCAACTATCCTAACTATATCTGATAATGTACTCGAAGTTCGTATTTCTGATAAATATGGATCTAATTCTATATCAAATCCCTCCTCAATTTGAATAATAAAATCAACCATTCCTAAAGAATCAAAACCGACTTCTCTGGAAATTTCCGAATTTAAATCAACATCGTTTTCTGAATCAATGTTAGAAATTTTTTTATAAATATCAATTAATTTTACTTCAATTTCACTCATATCAAAATTGCTCCTTATTTTATATATTTTTTTATAATTAAAGGCCATTGATTATCATCCCACCCATATTGCGCAATAAAAGCAAGTACCCATCTTTCTATACCAAAGCCAGCACAACCAGTAACTGGTGTTTCTATGTTTTTTATCTTAATATTAAATGGTTGGGTGAATGCAGTTCCATGAATATTAAAAGATGCTACCGCAATGCTCTTTTTAGAACTGTATTTCAATAATAACTCATATTTGCTGCCTTCTTGCAATTGAATTTTTTTGAATTTTTGCATTTTAGGCATTACAAAAGGGTCATTAGCTGTGGTAACACAAAAATTTAGACCTACTTTTTTTAAAAATTCGATTACTATGTCAAGCAATTTCTTTCTTTTTTCCTTTACAAAATTTTCATTTCCCAAAAAAACCACCTCACGCACATGATAATCTTTCAATCTTCCAAAATCTTGCCAGTTAAATCTACCTTCATTACGAAAGACAGCTTGATTAAATGTATATATAGTTGATTCTTCAAATGTTTCATTTTTATGGCTACAATATGTATGAAAACAAGCAGATGGTGACAGTGAATCTCTTGGTTCTGATATTAAAGATTTTAATTCACAAGAGCTTGAGGCATGTAATTTTTCAAGTTGAGAAAAGTCTTCAATAGCATTACAACAAAATATACTATACTGAGGGGAAGTCTTTAAATATCCTGTTTTTCTATACTCTTCAACTGGTAACATTGTAGGATAATGCTCGATTTTAGCCCCAATTTGTAGAGCCATGTCCTCAAAGTTTTTATCAAAGAAGTCAAATAATATTGCAGCTTTTTCATGTAAAGATATGCTACCATCGGATAAAGCTACAATGTTTTTATTATCAATGACTTCATCGCAATAATCTCGTTTGTTTTCATTTTCTGTTTTATATAGCGTATAATTTACCTCTGGTCTACTAACAAATTTTTTAATTGCATTTTCAGTATTACGTTGAACCAAAGGAACATCTGAATATTCATTTAATTTTAACTCTAGGGAATCGCCTAAAATTTTATAACTTTGAATATCCAGAGAAATAAAAGGAATGCATTTTTTGAATTCATCAATATTCAACCCATGAGGAAGATTAATTCTAATTATATTTGTCATTCTGTTATCCCCTTAATAAATCATATCTTTCCAAAAAACGTGTAAATTTACCTTTTGAAATAATTTGTTGTTTAGTAATTCCATATTTACTCACAAAGTCATCTATACAATCATTTTCTTTACATTCGAATTCTATTTCGTAATCCTCGGCACCTAAATATCTATTGAAATCTAAGCAAATCTTAACATTTGGAAATAGCATATATGTTTTTCTCAACGTACGCAACTCACCTATACAATACAAATCTGATAAATTACAACCACAAATATCAGCAAGTTCACTTCCCATAATTTTATTAGGTAGCTCTTGCAGATAAGTTTCATACTCAATTTTTTGCGACAAGGATCCTTTTATTTTCATCGGTACTTTAACTTGTAATCTATAACATTCATCTGAATTTCTTACTCGCACAGTGATATTCTTTTCTTTTAATATTTCATTACTATCAAGAAAGTAATAATTTATTTGCTCATATTCTTTAATCCAATCAAAATCACTATCAATTCTGCAATATAAATTTTTGTCAATCATAAATTTATATTCACTTTCTATTTCCTTAAACTTCAAATTGAACATATTTTATCTCACATACTATCTAATATGGTTAAAAGCAGCATCATAGAATGATTCAGTACGTTTTACTATTTTATTTTGTCCTTCAATTTTCACTTCAAATAGATAGGATTTGTCAACTGGTTCTAAAAGCTTCAATAGTTTTTGTAGTAGTTCATCTTCCGGATAAAACTGTGCAAGCATATAAAATGTGTAGTAACATTTATGATCTATTCCTAATTGTTTAACAAGGGTAGCCCATTTTTCAATATTAAAAACATCTTTATATTTACGAATCACATTAATTATGTCAACTAATTTGTATAAAACTACATCTCGCTTACCATCTGTCCACAAACTGTTTGTCCCTTCTCTAAAGAAATGGATACACAAAAATGCTAAATTTGTTTCAAAAGGTAATCCTATAACTGAATACTCTTCATTTTTATATTCGGTTAATTCCATATCAAAAATCTTTTGAGTAATTTCATTTTCCTTTGCATCGAATATAAAATTAATATCTATTTCATTAATTTCATTATCTATTTCTTTTACATATGGTACTAAATCATGGTAATTCATTCGTTGAATTAACTTTTGCTTTTTTGATGCCTCAACAAGCTTACCTTCCGGTAAAAAACTTTGTATGTAACCAAACTTACGTAAAATTTCATCAAGTTTCGAAAGTTCTGATTCAGGTACTAACAAATCAATATCATTTGACCGACGAATACCCATTTCATAATTATCAATATTGAATATTAAACCCTTTAATCCAGCATATCGTAAATTTTCTTTATGAAATTCAGCTAGAATTGGTTGTATGATTTCATATTTTTTTATAGTTTGTTGCCTTTGCGCAACAATTAAAAGCTCAATTGCTTTTCTTAATTCTCGGGGAACTTTATTTTGCTGGTCTTTTGTTAAACCTAATAAAAAATATCCAGCTAACCGATGATTGAATAACTGCCCCGCAATTTCACACCAATCAAGTTTATCTAATAAAAAATCATTAATCCGTTGACTTTCAGCATTATCTTTATTTATTAACACAGAATTTAGTATTAACTCATACTCTTTTTTCATAAATAATCCAGCTCATTTCTTGACAAACATAAAATAATTTTTAGTTATGAAAAGCACATGGTTTCTTTTCAAAAATACATTAAAACATATATTCGAAATTGATTCTATGTTATAACTTATCAAAGTGAAATAGTTTATAGGAATTGTTGTATAACACATTTTCAACTTCATTTATTGGCAATCTTTTTTTCATTTCTCTTATCATCTCATAATAATTAAACACCTTTGCATTATCGCATGGCATATCCGTCCCGAAAATAATCTTATCACTTCCACATATACAAACCGCCCTAATGACATTCTCTACATCAACTAATGTAGTATCACCATAAACATTTGGAGTATTTTTTATTATTTTAATTGCATCAGAATGATCAGTTTTTAACCCCATATGCACCATAATAAAATTAATTTTAGTGTATATTCTAGCGACTTCATAGATTAGTTTAGGATTACAGTATTCGTCATTTTCAGAATGTATTACAATATTTAATCTTAGCTTTTCACACATATCTAAATATTCTTTATAATTTACGACTGTAAAACTGAGCCTAGATTTTCTAGGATGTATTTTCACTCCACCAATAAATTTCATATTATTTAATATGTATTTTTCTATATCGCTATTATATAATTCTTGATTTGGTTTTATCCAAAAAAGCACTTTTATTTTTTTATTTAATTTTTCACAGAATTCAATTGCATCTTTATTAAGCCTTATTTGGGAATAACTACTGTTTGCTATAGTTTTTCCATTAACCGTATCAAATTCACAACCTGATATATTAGATATACAACCATAAATTATTTCCTTGCTATCAATATATTTAAATATATCTTCTTCACTGATTCGCATCTTTATATTACTGCCACAATGCATATGAGAATCTATTATTTTCATTTACATCACCCAATTATATAATTTTTGCAACATCAGGATCTTCAGCGTATTTAACTGCCTGCGAAACAAAATTACATTCACAATCTTCAATAAATTTTTGTATTATTCTTAATGTAACATTGCCAGGCTTCATATCCGAAAAAACGCATGTTTCTATCTGTCTCACATAAATTATACCTATTATTGTTGAAGTAATAAACGCCTCATCATATTGATTTATCTCTGTTATTGGGATCTTTTTTTCAATCACTTCAAAACCTAAACTTTCACATATTTGAATAACATACTCACGCGTTATTCCTGAAACAACACAGTCAGATGGAGCCGTATATACAGCATTATTCTTCACTAAGAATAAATTTGATCCAGAAACCTCAGTAATACAATTATTATTATCTAATAATAATGCATCTGCATTTGCATCTCTTTTTTGTACTTGTAGTTTAGCTAACTTAAAGTGTAGTCTTCCTCTACTTTTTATTTGTGGAGGTAGCAATATATTTGGTATTGCCCTTTGATCAGCAACTAACAATTTACAACCATTTAAATACCTATCTTTCATGCAACCAAGTCTAAACTTCAATGGAAAACATAAAATAGCAAATGTAAAATTTTCATCATCATTAGAATATAATTTAAAATGAGTTTTCAATCCATTAGTAACAACATATACAATCTGCCATTCAACATTTTCATTTTCTGAAACTGAGTTTCTATTGAATAAATCTTTTGTTAATTTCTCAATTTTATCTTTTTCATAACTGAAATTAAAGTTTAACTCCTTGACTCCATATAGTAATCTGTCTATATGGCTGTCTAGTTTAAAAAAAACATGATTAAATGTTCTGGCCACTTCTAGTACTATATCTCCCACAACAATAGAAGAATCAAAAATAGGTATTTTAGCTTCTTCCTCTAGAACAAAATCACCATTTAAATAAACATATCTCATTTACATACAACACCTTTACTTAGTATTTTTATTACATCCGATTTAGACACATCTTTAAAGCTATCATAATATTCATCAACTACAAATTTGGGGCTAGTTGAAATATAGGGACTTATAACATCAACACCCATTTTTTCAATCAAAGATTTCGAAGCATTACTAATTATTGGAGTAGCAACTATTATACTAGATGGATTATATTTCAAAATTTCTGATAAGGCAGCTTTTATCGTATATCCTGACGAAACACCATCATCAATTAAAATGATCTTATTTTCAGCCACATGTTTCCTATCAACTATGTAATTTGAAAATAACCTAATATCTTCTCTTAATTTCTTTTTTGCATTATTTATATATCTCTTAATTTCTTCATTAGATAAGTTCAAGCGTTTGATCCTATCGTGATTTAATATTATTTTATCTTTAGTTAATGCACCAATTCCTATAATGGGAATTTTATCCAAAACAATCTTTTTTGATAACACTAATTTTGATATTTTATTGCTTTTCTTTGAAATCTCATAGCTAACACCTACCCCACCATTGGGAATAGTTACTATTTCAGTATTGTTTCTGATTTTAGCTTGTATAATATCATATAATAAAAGACCAGCCTGTTTTCTATCCACATATATACTTATTTCTTTCTCTACAACACAATTTACACTTGTCATTTTTACACCATCTTATTTTATTCAATTCACATTCAATAGAATTATATAAATATCCTATACTTGATTCTTCACTAGAAAAACCAAGTATGAGTTTTATAGCCTCGAATGATTGTAAAAGACCTACTATTCCAGGAACAATTCCAATTACCCCTTTTATTGAAGTATTTCTATCAAATGTCTTAGGAACATGATCCCATAAACAACGATAGCAAGGTATATCACAATTAGTTAAATTTTGAAAAGGGAAAACAAATACTTCCCCCTCATATTGGTATATATTTCCTTGAATAATAGTTTTTTTATTATTATAACCATAATCGTGAACAAGGAACTTAGTATCATAATTATCTGAACAATCTAATACAATGTCATAATCGGACGCAATTAGGTTAATATTTTCGCAAGTAATCATTCGTGAATATGCTTTTGATTTTATATATGGATTTTTTCTTTTTATTTTATCTACAGATATAACCGCCTTATTTTTACCGATATCATCAATATCATATAATATTTGACGATGTAGGTTTTCAATTTCAACATTATCACCATCACAAATTCCGAGTGTACCGATACCAATTGCAGATAAGTATAGTATTGCTGAACATCCCAATGCCCCAGCACCAATAATCAACACCTTTGAGTTAATTAACTTATTTTGTCCATCAATTCCAAAATTCGGGAGGTTTATTTGTTTTGCATAGTACTTATTTATTATTTCATCATTCATCACCATTATATCAACCTCCAGACATAGGCGGTAAAATAATCACCTCATCATTTTCATTTAGTTCGTAGTCACTATAATTCTGATATATACCGTTTACCGAAATTAATACTTCATCAATATTCAACTCAAAATTATATTTCTTATTTAACTGGTAAAACAATTCTTTTAAATTTTGCACATCAAAATCGCTAAATTCTTTACATTTACCTGTTATTTCTCTAAAATAACCATAATAAATAATGTTAACTTTCACAACTGTACTCCTTTATATCCAAAAAATAAATATATAGACTTGTTCGTTAGCCTATGTTAAGCTAAAAATAAACACGATATAATATCAAAATTGCTTTATAATTATGTAATATACAAAATATAGTGAATCTCGTTATTTTAATAATGCCTAATGTTACTGAACAAGTCTATAATATTTATATTGTTTTACTGGAACCACTATCATTTTTTATATAGGTAGTTAATATTACAATTAATTCCCAAGACCATTTTATACCATCTATTGACATCAATTCAAAGATAAGAGTCAAATCAAAATATTCTTCATTATTTATTATTTTGTCCAACTTGTTGATAAAGTTATGCGAAATATTAATAATGCCTACATCAAATAACTGTTTTAGATATTCTTTTAATTCCAAAATCATAACAGAAGGATTAACCTTGTTGCCATGTCTAATATAATTCCCTGCAATGTCTCTAATTGATGCATAATTTATTGTTTTACCAACATTAAAAACCTCATAAATATGAAATAGTTCCTCCCAATCAAATAAAACACCCAATTCTCGTATCATATCAGCTGGCTCATCAGATGTATGAATATAATTCAACATTCGATTGATAGGTTTTAAAACACTTCTAAAATTATCGCTTCTTCTTTCTGTCTCATTTGCAGAACCTTTTAAACTGCATAGATATGTAGATAAAAAAGATTTACTGAATTGGGAATTTTTTAATATTAAAATCATTGATTCGGAACATGACATAAGCTTTTGACTAAGAAAGACTCTTTCTATGGATGCAGCAGACCATTGATATTTCCACAATTCTAAACATTGTAAACATGTCAATTGTTTTATATTGTAATAAATAATTTGAAATTCATTTTCTATAAGCAGATTTAAAATTTCATCTATTTTGTCTAGCATAAAAGATTCTGGTTTTACTAATAATAAAGCATAATTTGAAAGGATATCATTATACTTGAAAACCTCATTCGCTATTTTCAAAGAGTAGTTAAAATACTGATCTTTCCTAAATAATTGTTCTTTATTTTTATTATTCGTTAACTTATTCCATTCACAATACATTATTTCATCTATTCCCTTCTAATTTCTCTTAGCTTAATATAATACATTAAAAATTTATAGCAAAATAACTGCACCGTATAAATAGTAAAAAACTTTTTCTATTATATTACATTTGAAATAATAGCTATATAATAAATTCAAATTATTGTAATTAATTATTAAATTAAGAAATTAATAATCATATTATATTTTCAATGTTAAATCCCAACATATCAAGCAAATATACACTTGTATTAATAACTGAAATATCAATACTATTTACAGTTTGTGCATTTATTATTTGTAACGCTTTAGCTGTGTTAAGATTATTACTTAATTCAGCGATAACTTTTTCATAATAAAATTTATTATCATTACTTCTCTTCACTTTTTTAAAATTCTTTATTTTACTTTCAATTTTTTCCCATTCTAAAGCTGCTTTAGAAAGGTCCTTTTCTGAATATTTAATTACTGAGGAAAATTTAAATGATAATAAGTACCATCTTATGCTTTCTGGACTATATCTCTTTATGAGTTCTCTTAACGGAACACTATTTCCCAAAGATTTACCCATTTTTTGATCTTCTACATTAACAAGTGAATTATAAACCCATATGTCTGCAATTTTTGAATTCTTTTTTCCAATTAAATTATGTGAAATTTCACAAGAATGATGATAGTACAAATCATCACCTGCACAATGAATCAAGTAATCATCTTCACCGCAATACTGATCAATAACATCAGAACACGGAATATGCTTTCCAGGTCTGCCATTTCCCCAAGGACTATTCCAAACCATATTATCACTACTATCAAATACTTTTTCCCAAATTAATATATCCTCATTATTATCATGTATTGCTTTAATTAACGGTAAATTTTTTATATTATTTTTATCAAATATATCATGCAAATATTTAATTTTGTAATATACTCCTTTTTGAGTTTCGTATGCGACATTCATATTCAAGAGATTCTGCACAAAGTTTATAATTGAATTAACATGATTAGTATCGGGCATTATAATATTAGGAGTAATAACATTGCAAACACTTAAATCTTTGATCCACTGATACATATAATACATTCCTAATTCACTCCAAGATCTATCTTTTTCTCTCAAGGAACGATTATAAATTTTTTGGCTGATATTTGACACATTGCTTACATACAGTACATCTTTATAGCCTATTTCTGACAATATTCTTATTAATACATCAACTAACAATGCGTTTCGAAAATGCCCAATATGAATAAAATCAGATACAGTGGGACCACAATTAAATATTTTAATTGGCTTAGATTTATCCATTATTGTCTTATCAATTCCAGTTAAATTATCAAAAAGTTTTAATTGAGCAGTCATATTTTTCTCCTTCTAAATATATATTATATAAATTATTAAAATTAAAACCGAATCTAATAGCTCACAACTTATTATAAAGTCTAAAACTATCAATAATAATGACATAATAAAGAATAGATTAGTGAATAAAATTAACTCAGCATGCTACCCTTCTATTTTAAAATTATTATACCACATTCTCAAAATAAACGCAACTATAGCTTAAGTAATAATGTATATATTTCTTCAAACAATAAGTTGTAGCTATTATACTTAACTTAGGTGATAATAATGATAGATTATAAAGCTATTGGTAGAAGAATTGCGTTTTATAGAAAAAGGGAGCACTACACGCAAGCAACTTTAGCAGAAAAATTAGACATTTCAGAAAGTTATGTAAGTCAAGTTGAATGTGGAAAGGTAAAAGTTTCATTATTTCGTTTGAATCAAATCGCTGAAACATTAGATATTAATTTAGCTCTACTTGTATCAGATTCGAGCGATATAAACGATAATTATGGAAATTCTGAATTTTTAGAAGTGATCAATAATTGGTCACCACAGCAAAAGAGTTTTTTATTAAATCTACTTAAATGTGCAAATGAGCAACTTGATTCTTTAAATCTTAATATCTAGTTGATTATCATTGATCACTTCGTTTCTTAGCCACAAAGCCAATGTAAAAATCTCACAAAATACATGTACATAATACGACCTCCTTCTTGCTTTTAATAAAGCAAAAAGTGTCGAATTTACATATATATTGGAGTTATTGGTATAAAAATAGGAGTTATGTGAGGTTATAGCCTATGATTGCTGCTATATGTGATGATGATGAAATTTTCAGAAAAGAAATAAAAACTTTTCTTATTAACTACAAAACAGGGCATAGATTGCATATCGATATTTTAGAATTTGAGGATGGTAACTCTCTGTTAAATTGCAAAGAATTATTTGATATTGTCTTTTTAGATTATCAAATGCCAAATTTAAATGGAATGGAAACTGCACGCATTTTAAGATCTCGTAAAAATATATGCAGCATCATATTCATAACAAGTTTTCCTGAATTTATGATTGAAGCCTTTGAGGTAAATACATATCGATTTTTAATTAAGCCTTTAGATACTATAAAATTATCTAAAGATATTGACTGTTTTGTTAAAGATAAGAAAATGTTTTCACCTATTGTAGTAAATGTGTATGGGGAACAAATAGTTATTAGTTCTGAAGATATTATTTATTTAGAGGGTTCTGGAAAATACTGTAACATAAGAACTATTAATAATACTGTCCAAAGTTCAAAAACGTTAGCTGGTGTGTTGAAATTACTTCCACAGCATTGTTTTTTTAGAACCCATAAATCTTACGCAATAAATCTCTACTGCATAGTATCAATTAAGGATGACTTTATTACGCTCAATAATGGAGAAAAAGCAAAAATAAGCAGAAATAGGATGAGTGACTTTAAAAAAGCATACAAAGATTTTATTAAGCATTTTAATACAAGGGTATAATTATGTTTGTGTTTACTATTATTGAAACAATTATGTATTACATGTGTATGTGTATAACATTACACAATGTAAAGGACTATATTTTTAGAGGGAATTTGCGACTTATAATTGCTCCAGTGTTGTATTCTATCCTTATGGTGATAAACTATCTAGTCACCAAAGATGCTACCAATTTTATATCTTTTTTTATAATACTTTTATTTTTACTGTCATCTAAATTCATTTTTAAGAATTCCAAGTTTTCAACAATAGTAATTATTTTTTTGCTTTTATATTCAATAGATATAATTGTTACATCCACTATCACTTTTATTTTGAGTCAGTCTGGGAGCTACACATTTAAGGCGATATTTGGTTTTATACTTAATATATTTTTTACTGTTGGCTTTATTATTATAATAAAATTAAAGCATTCTGAAATTCAACAATGCCTTGATCTAATATCTAAAAAAGTAAAAATCTTAACTTTCCTTTCTCTAATTACAAGTGCTTTTTTATTAACGATAATTTCAGAAGCTTCCAATTTCACCAACATATATAAATGGAATACTATTTTAAAAATTATAATATCAGTATTTATTATGATAGTAGGTGCTGCATTTCCTATTTTAAACATTAATTCATATACTAAAAACTATTATATGAAACAATCTGAAAATTTAGAGAATCAATTCAAAGTTCAAGCTGATTATTATGCATCTTTAGCAAAATCAAATTTTGAATTAAGACAATTCCGCCATGATTATAATAATATGAAGATTGGAATTTCTGAATTAATTAAAGAAGGCAAAAATAAAGATGCCTTGAATATGTTGGATTATTGCGACAACCAGTTACTCTCAGCAATAAGTATATGTAAATTTGATACAGGAAATAATATTGTTGATGCATTATTGACAGATAAGCAGGCGAAAGCTAACGCTTATAATACGCAATTATTTTTTAAAGGAGCTATTTCAAATAAAATTAATCCTACTGATTTATGTGTGATTTTTGGCAATGCTTTAGATAATGCTATAGAAGCATGTGAAAAAATTAAATCATATGAGAGTAAAGCAATCCAAATCAATTGCGAGTGTACTGGAGGTTTTATGTTTCTCACTATAAAAAATCCCGTGAGCAAAGATATTTTTATACATAACAACACTATTCTCACTTCTAAGGAAGATAAAAAATCGCACGGATTTGGATTGCTGTCTATAAATCGAGTTACAAAAAAATATGATGGAAATCTAAGTTTGTCTTGTATAAATAAGGAATTTACAATAAGCATCGACTTATGCTTATTGTAACTATTTGTGCAAATTGATTTATATCAGAGGATTATTTTAACTCTGAACAGTAAGCTACTTTTGCCGCCTTTTTCACGGTATCTTTGTTCGGTTTCGATTAACCCTGCTTTTTTCAAATCTTTAATAGCCCTGCGGACTGTGGCAGGCGACAGCTTTATGTCGCCTGCTATTTTGTTTACTGAGGGCCAGCATTCGCCGTTTTTATTAGCTCGGTCGTGGAGGTAGGTATATACGGCAACGGCTCGGTGAGGCAAGTCCATTTGATACAAAAAAGTTAATCTACTCATTGCTGTTATCCCCCTGTGGTGGTCGCTCGGTTCTGACGACTACTTTTCCCTGCTTATTTTTGTTCTGTTCAACACTTGAATTTTCGGGTTCTTCTGTTGGCTCATATTTCTGTTCAGAATCGATAGTATTTCCACTGTCGGCTTGTTCCGCATTTGGTGAGGTCTTAAGATTTTCATTTTTCTTCTTTTTCTCACCGCTTGCTTCATCGAAATCCAAATCAGTTACTGACGGTTCAAGATAGTGAAGACTGTATGCTTGAATTATGTTGTTAAGCAGTTTGGAACGGTTAGCATAGTGAACTTCACGGTTGCCGTTTTCTGCTACTTCATACTTTTCTTCAAATTTAATACCCCATTTGAAGAACAATTTAAGCTTGACTTTCATCGGATAAAAGCCTGTTTTCATAACAACAAAAGTGCCTTTGGAAAGTGACTTTAACTCATCTGGAGTCATCAATGGTCGCTCAATCATCTGCAAGGATTGTGACGGATCATTTTTGCTCCTGCTCACAGAACCTGACATTACTGTTCTTGAACCAAGCGCTTTTGATAGCACTTCCGCACTTGTGCTGTTTGGAGCAAAGCCGCCGAAAATGGTCAGCTGTGTGTTATCTATGATAACATCAGCACCCTCTTTGCCGTAATTTTTCTCAAGTTGTGCAAAGGATTGAATTATCGGTACTATCTGCAAACGCCTTGAACGGGAGGCAGAGAACATCATCTCGGCTGAATCAATCTTTGGCAAGGTTCCAAATTCATCGCAGAAGAACACACAGCGGTTTTTCAGTACACCGCCGTTTTCATCTGCGACTGACAGTATTTCACGGTAAAGCTGTTGGATAATAAGCGAAACCATAAAGAATGTGTTAGGGTTTTCCTCCGGCATTACAATGAAGATTGCACACTTTTCATTGCAGAATTTTTCAGCGTCTATTTCTGTATCAAAACACAAAAGCTGTTCAAGCTCGGAGTCGAGAAAAGCATTCAACCTTGAAAGTGCCGTACTCATAACGCTTGACATACTCTGTTCGGCTGTGTTGAGAGCCGCCCCTGCAAACCACTTTGCTTTGTGGTCGTCTGGAAGATAGTCCATTAAAAGTTGAAACTGATTTTTGCCTTTCTTGTTGGTCGGAGCAAGTAACTCCTGAATGATTTTGAATACCGAAACAATATGCCGTTCTTCGTGTTCGCAGAATTCCGAAACAAGCAGAATAGTTGCTGTTAAAAGTCCCTCTGCCGCATCATAAAAGTAAGCGTTCTGTCCGAATG
>FMUV01000035.1 GCA_900101355.1 Ruminococcus sp. YE282 | reverse complement strand
GAACGAACCGCTCGATACAAGCCGAAGGCACCTTTGGCGTCATCAAGTATGACCGTTGGTACAAACGAATGGTGCGAAAAGGTCAGCAAAGGGTTAAACTGGAGATTTATCTGGTTTCTATCGGGTTTAACCTCCACAAATTCTATAACAAGCAAAACAGACTCCAAAAGGCTGCGTGATATTCAAAGAGCTGTTCCTTTGGGGTAAGGGGAAACGTGCGGTTTTTTCAACATTTTTCCGCATAACTGCTGCAAAAAAGAGGGCGCTGTGAAGTCGGAAGCTTTTAGCTTCGTTTCTTCACAGCGCCTTTTGTCGTATTGGTAACTTTATATTTTAATCGCCCTGCTGCTCTGCTTCTTTTCTTGTTTTATGAACAGTGCCGAACGGATGCTGGGGTGGGGCATATATTGAATAAAGTTTTAGCGGAGTATTGCCGATGTTTATAATATTATGCCATGTTCCGGCGGGAACAATTACCGCAAAATTTCCGTTGATTTTAAAGGTTTCGCTTAAATTATTTTTACATTTCCCCATTTTTACAAAACCAAAACCGCTTTCAAGCCGTATGAATTGGTCAACTTCTGGGTGAATTTCAAGCCCTATTTCTCCGCCCCTCGGAATGCTCATCAATGTTACTTGCAAATGTTCTCCTGTCCACAATGTGCGGCGGTAAAACGGATTTTCCTTTGTGGCTTTGTTAATGTTTATTACAAGCGATTCGCCGCCGTAATCAACCTTTGTGTTGCTGCAGTCCTTATGTTTCAATTATTTCGCCTCCAAATGTTTTCAAATACATTATATGCTGTGTATATATCCCCGGTGAATATAACAGGGAATATGATGTACAAAAGCAGAAAAAAGAACAGAACAGCCGAAAATTCGACTGCCCTGTCCTTTGAAATGAATTGAGGTATTGTATCACAAACACACGTCAATCAACATTAATTGACGTTAGAGATAAGTGGTTTTGCTTATTAACCAAGCACTATAAGCGTTGCAAGATGTTTTTGAATATTAGTTGTATCAACAATATCAACTGTGCCGTTATGGTCTGTGTCGTAAGCCGCCAGATTAAGCGAGCCTTTGTCTACAAGACCTCAAAACAGAATTATTCTTAAAATTTATTTGTCGGTTTTATTTATTAATATAGTTAATATTTATATACACTGTAATTATACAGTTATTGTACCTACTTGTCAATATGTTTATAAATATTTAAACATAATATTAATTTATATATAAATTTTAGGTTTTGTAAGCAAGTGTATTCAGGAAATATATGGTAATAAGGCAATTGATTTTCTAATATAGAATAATAATCGCATTTAATAGCAAAAATATCAAAAACTTCGCATTATTTCCTGTTTTCCCCTTGATTTAATTGAATTTCTGTGTTACAATGACTTTACAATATGTTACAAAATGTAATTTATTGTGTAGCCGAATTTAGATTTAGAAAGGATGATTCATTGCATTACTTAAAGACAGAAAAGTCAAACGCAAAACGTATTCCTGCCATAATTTTAAGTATGGTTTTGTTATTTACAACTGTTTTGTCGGCGTCAATGATTACAAGTTCTGCGGCTTCTTTCAGCCCCAGATTTTCGGCTCCATCTTATGACAATCAGTATTATTACAGCAGCAAGAACATTTTTTACAGCGCAGGATACGGTATGCCAAACTGTACCGCTTATGCTTTTGGACGAGCATATGAAATCCTCGGTACAGAACCAAATCTGAGTCACGGCAATGCACAGGACTGGTACGGATATAACCAGGCAACCGGTGCATACAGCTACGGCTCTACTCCACAGGTTGGCGCAATTGCCTGTTGGTCATACAACGGCGGCGGTCATGTTGCTGTTGTTGAATCAATAGATAACGGAGTTGTAACACTGTCAAACTCCGCTTGGGCAAGCACAAACTTCTATCTTACATATGATTCAGTTTCCAATCCGGGTTCGTCAGGCAACAGCTGGTGGCATTTCCAGGGATTTATTTATCTTTTAAATAATTCCGGTGATTCAGGTGATTCCGGCGATTCTGACCCAATCGGAAAGGGCGATGAACCAAGTGTAAAGCCTACCGATGATTATTCAACCGGTACATATCAGGTTAACGTTGACTCAACTCTCAATATGAGAAGCGGAGCCGGCACTAACACAGGTTGGGTAGCTTCTGTTCCAAACGGAACTATGCTCAACATTACGCAGATTGATTCCGATTCTAACTATGTTTGGGGTTATACCACATACAACGGCGTAAGCGGTTGGGTAGCTCTTGAATATTGTAACTATATCGGAAACACACCTGTTCAAGACCCGACAGAAGCTTCTGAAGATGTTGAAGAAACAACATCAGAGGTTGTTGAGGATACAACTTCTGCTCCGGAAGAATCTGCAACAGATCCAACTCAGGAGGCTACTGAAGAAGTAACCGAAGCATCTACTGCACCGCAGGAAGATAAGGCAAACTACGTTCTTTATTTCGCATATAACGATTCTGAAGAAACAGGCGTTTACCCGCTCCAGAGTGCAGACCAGACTGCAACAGTAGAGCTTAAAGCCGGAGAGTATTCAATATTTATGAAGGCTGATAATCAGACTATAAGTTCAACGTATACTCTTAAGCTTGAGACTACAAGTGAAGTAAGTGTTGCATATGATGCGGCTAATGACTATTTTGATATTCACGTGACCGCAATTGAGGAAACACCTTCTACCGAAAACACTTCTCCAACAGCAGAAACTGAAGCTACAACAGCAACAGTAAATTCAGTATCAACTGCTGATACGGCTACAAATGATTCTGCTTCCGCAAATACAGGTTCAAACAGCACAAGCGGTAATGCTTCTGCAACAGGCTCAAACGGAAATGTTCAGACAGGCGGCAACGTTCAGGTTGAAGCAATGCTTCTGCTCACATTCTCTGTTTCATCACTTGCTGTATTGTGGTTCAAACGCAGATTATTCTTTTAATGCTTTAATCGGAATTAAAATTAAAAAGCATAACACAAAGGACTGACATTTTAAATGCCAGTCCTAATTTTTTGTTTTATATATTCTGTTTAAATAATTTGTTGCGCTTAGATTATATTGCAGTTAATCATTGGCAGTTTTTAAGTTGAATTACGGATAAAAATGTGGTTAAAAAAAGTATGATTATAATCTGCAATCGGCATTATAATCATACTTTTTGAATTATTAATCTCAGATTGATATTAGTTTAAAAATAAATTTCTAAAATAAATTATATACAGCTTTCGGAGTAGTTTCCCAAAAAGCTGAATTCAGGCATTTCTTCTCCAAGCTGGCTGATAAGTTCAATTACATTTGCGCTGTGTACATTGCCGGAAAAATCAAGATAAAACAGATACTCAAATTCCTTGCCTTTTCTCGGACGTGATTCGATTTTAGTAAGGTTAAGTCCCAGTGAATTGAATCTACACAACAAACTGTACAGTGAGCCGGTGACATGGGGAAGAGAGAAGCAAAGGCTTATCTTGTTTGCGTCCTTTGTAATGTACAATTTTTTGGAAATTACAATAAACCTTGTTGTATTGTCTTTGTTATCCTGAAGATGATTGTCAAGAATTTTCAGGCCATATTCCTCGGCTGCCTTGTAAGGGCAAATTGCTGCAACATTAAGACGTTTTTCTTCTGCAACATCACGTGCGGCAATGGCAGTGTTGGCACACGGAGTGGACTTAAAGTCGTTGCGTGCGATGTAACTTGCACATTGTGAAAGAGCCTGGGGATGCGACCATACAATCTCAATATCTGAAAAATCAGACTGTTTTAATCCGCCAAGGCAGTAATCAATTGGCAGGTCAAGGGCACCGACTATGTAAAATCTGTGTTTTAAAATAAGGTCATAAACGGTTGAAACTGAACCTGCGGTGGAATTTTCAACGGGAAGAACTCCGAATTTTACTTCACCCTTGTCAACCGCTTCAAAAACATCTTCAAAGCTTTTGTAAGGAACGGCATTTCCATCGGGAAACAGCTTTAGCGTTGCTTCGTGGCTGTTTGCGCCTTTAATGCCCTGATATGCAACTTTTATGCCTGTCTTTTCAATTATATTGTCTGCGTTTAAAATTTCGTTTCTGAGCGATTCACCGCTGCATACAATGTTATGTTGCAAGGCACGTGAAAGTTCCATAATGTTTGAATACAGCAGTCTTGCATGAGCGCCGTATTCTCCGCCTCGCTTTTCAACCTCGTCAAGAATCTCGTTTTCACGTTTTTCGTTCAGTACGGGAATGTTATTTTCTTTTTTGTAATATCCAACTTCTTTTGCACAGTCCATTCTGCGTTTAAAAAGTTCAATAAGCTGATTGTCAATGTTGTCTATATCAGCTCTTATTTCACTTAAATCTCTCATAAAAAATATCCTCAGATTAAATTAATAATTGCAATTGCCGTAACTGCTTCAATTACAGGTACAGCCCGAGGAACAATGCAGGGGTCGTGCCTGCCGTGAATTTCAAGCTCGGCGTTTTCTTTTGTCTGCAAATTAACCGTTCTTTGCTTTTGAGCAATTGATGGGGTTGGCTTTATTGCCGCTGTGAATAATATCGGCATACCGTTTGTAATTCCGCCTAAAATTCCGCCGCAGTTGTTTGTTTCCGTAACAACCTTGCCGTCTTTGTATCTGAATGCGTCGTTTGACTGAGAACCACGCATTTTTGAAAGCTCAAATCCTTTGCCGAATTCAATGCCTTTTACGGCAGGAATTCCGAATACAGCCTTTGCAATAACACCCTCAACGCCGTCAAACATCGGCTCGCCAAATCCGGCTTCAATACCTGTTACGGCACATTCAATCGTTCCGCCCACACTGTCAAGACTCATTCTTGCGGCCTCGACAGCATCACGCATTTTTGATTCAACGCTGTCGTCAATTACGGTAAATTGCATATTGTTAAGTTTATCTGTCAATTTATCGTCGATTTCAATCGGATTAAATTGTTTGTCGAACACATCGCCTATGCTGTTGATATGTGCGGCTATTTTAATGCCCTTTTGCTCTAAAATTTGTCTGCAAACAGCTCCGGCAAATACTATCGGAGCCGTAAGTCTTCCAGAAAAATGACCTCCGCCGCGAATATCGTTGCTTGCTTTGTACTTAACAAATGCCGTGTAGTCCGAGTGTCCGGGACGTGGGCAGGCAAGCAGGTTACTGTAATCACCGCTTTTGGTGTTGGTGTTTTCAATCACAGCGCAAAGAGGAGCACCGGTGAGTGTGTTTTCAAGCATACCCGAAATTACTTTCGGAAAGTCTTTTTCAAGCCTTGGAGTAGCGGTTTTGTCCTTTCCGGGTGCACGCCGAGCCATTTGAACAAGAACCTTGTCCATATCTATTTTTACTCCCGCCGGCAGCCCGTCAATAACAACGCCGATACCGTTGCCGTGGCTTTCACCAAAAACAGAAATTTTAATTTTTTCACCGTATGTCGAGGACATCCGCTTTTCCTCCAATGCTGTTGTAGTCGTTAAAAAATTCGGGATAGCTCTTATTTATGCTCATTGCATCGGTGCATAGTATTTCACCGTCAAGTCCGGCGGCACAGGTTGCTGCCGACATTACTATTCTGTGGTCGTTAAAACCGTTTGTGTTTCCCCCCGAAAGCTTTGGCACGCCTGTGATTTCAAGCCCGTCCTCAAGCTCATTTACATTGCCGCCAAGGCTGTTTATAAGTTCAGCCGTGGTTTTGAGCCTGTCGCTTTCTTTGATTCTCAGTCGCTGTGCATTTATTATTCTTGTTACACCCTCTGCAAAGTTTGCGCATACGGCAAGAACCGGCACAAGGTCGGGAATTTGCGAAGCGTCTATTGTTATTGAGTGCAAAGGCTGTGACTTAACCGTTACGCTGACGTCGGTCTGAATTACTTTTGCACCAAACTGTTCCAGCAGATTAACGATTTGTTTGTCGCCTTGAGCGGAGCTTTGGTTTACATTTTCTACGGTTATTTCTCCGTTTATTGCACCGCTGACCATAAAAAATGCAGCCTGAGACCAGTCGCCGTCCGTTGTGTAGTTATGCGGAATGTATCTTTGTCCGCCGTTTATGTGCCAGCCAAAATCGGTTTTCTGTACTTCAACGCCGAATTTTGACATTGTACGAATTGTCATATTAATATATCCTGCACTTTCAACAGGTGAGGTCAGGACAATATCGCTGTCGTTTTTAAGCAATGGAAGTGCAAACAGCAGTCCTGTTATGAATTGTGAGCTTACGTTGCCCGGAACTTCAAATCTTCCGCTTTGAAGTTTTCCCGAGATTCTTAACGGCAATCCGCCTTCAGTTTCGCAGTTTACGCCTTTTTGCGGCAAAATATCGGTGAAAATTCCGATTGGTCTTTGCGGAAGTCTGCCTTTGCCTACAAATTTGGCTTTTACTCCTCCGAGGGCTGCAACCGGTATAAAAAATCTCAATGTGCTTCCGCTTTCGCCGCAGTCAAGCAGAGCGGTTCTGTTTTCAAAAAGTTCGGTTCCGTCAACAGTCAAAACACCGTCTTTTATCGACGTTACAGCGCCCAACGCCTCAATACAGCCTATTGTAGCCTTAATGTCGTTTGACAGGACAACAGGAGAAATAGTGCATTTTCCGCGTGATAATGCCGCACATATTATTGCGCGGTGAACATCGCTTTTTGACGGTGGGGCAGAGACGCTGCCGCTTGGTGTGAACGGTAAATATCTTACGTTTGCCATAATGCCTCCAATCCGTGCTTTGCTATATTAATACGATTGTGTAAAACAAATTTTTTATAAAAATCAGGTAGTTATAAAATCTTCTAATTTATCAAGTTCAATTTTTTGGGTAAAGCTGTCGCCGATTTTATTGAGCAGAACAAGGTTAATTGAATTACCCGACGCTTTTTTATCGTTTTTTGCCGCATTTGCCATTTCTGCAAAGCTTGCCTTGTCGGTTGTCGGCAGTCCGTACTTATGGCATACCGCTGTAATTTCATCGGCAGTACCGCTTTCGGTTATACCTTGGTTTTCGCCTGCCTTTGCAATAAGCACCATTCCTATTGCAACAGCCATTCCGTGTGTAATTCCTTTAAAGTTGCACAGTTTTTCTATTGAGTGACCGAGCGTGTGACCAAAATTGAGGAGCATACGCTCGCCTTTTTCTTTTTCGTCTCTGTTGACAACATCACGTTTTATTGAAACACAGGTTTCGATAACATCTTCAATATGGTCAAGGGCATTGGTATCTGCAAGGTTTTGGAAAAACTCTGCGTCTTTAATGCAGCCGTATTTTATTACCTCAGCCATACCGTCGCAAATAAATTTGTCGCTGAGTGTTGATAAAGTGTCCGGGTCAATCAGCACGGCAATCGGCTGATGAAATGCGCCGACAAGGTTTTTGCCATACGGCAAATCAACACCGGTTTTTCCGCCAACCGAAGAATCAACCTGTGCCAATAAGGATGTGGGAATCTGGACAAAATCAATGCCCCTCAGATATGTTGCAGCCGCAAAGCCTGCCATATCTCCGGTTACTCCGCCGCCGAGCGCAACAACAAGGTCTTTGCGTGTCATATTAAACTGAGCAAGGGTATCGTACATATCTGAAATTGACTTTAAGTTTTTTGATTCCTCGCCCGCTTTAAAAATATGAACCTTTGGCTGAAATCCGCATTTTTCAAGTGAATTCAGTACCCTCCACTGATATAAAGGAGCAACGTTTGAATCTGTAATTACGGTTATTTTTTCAGCTTTTGAAATTTTGCTGATGTATTCGCCGCAGTTGTCGATTATTCCTCTTTCGATAAAAATGTCATAAGGCTTTCCTGTGTCAACATGAACCGTTTTCAAGAAAAGCACCCCTTTCTATTCCCCAAGGGCTTCCTTAACCTTGTGTCCCTGTTCAAGCAGTTCTGCAAGGGCTTGTCTGTCCTCTGATTTTATTGCATTTATGATTTTAGTAATATTTTCAATCAAAATATCAAGTTCCTCAACCAACGGTTCTTTGTTTTCAAGAAACAACTCGCTCCAAAGTTTCGAATTGATGTTTGCAACCCTTGATACATCACGATAGCTACCTGCCGAAAATCCGTTGTGATTTGGGCAGCACGGGCTGAGAACATAGGAGCACGCAAGAACATGCGGAAGTTGAGAAGTAAACGCAATCATTCTGTCGTGTTCTTCGGGAGTTGTTATCTTGATTGTTGTAAAACCTATTGATTTTGCAAGCTCTGACAAAAGGTCAATGTACTTTTGATCTGCTCCGCATGGAGTTATTATATAGCTTGCATTTTTATACAAATCCGCATCGCTGACATCAAAGCCGTTGGTTTCCTTGCCAGCCATTGGATGACTTCCGAGAAACACAAAGCCAAATTCTTTGGCAAGTGCGCTGAGCTGAGGACAAATTGCCCTCTTGATTCCCGACGCGTCTGTAACAACCGTTCCTTGCTTTATATGCTTGCCGTATTTTTTAATAAAATCAACATCTGCCTGCGGATACATTGCAAGGATAATCAAATCGGCATTGCCAAGTGTTTCGGGTGTTCCGATTTCATCAATTGCACCCACTTCAAGGGCTTTTTGGGCAGTTGACTGCGTGCGGTTAATACCGATAATGTGATGATTTGTATATTTTTTAAAGGCCTTGCAAAAACTTCCGCCTATTATTCCAAGTCCGATTACAGCAATATTCATTGCTAAATCCTCCAGTTATTAATTGCAATTCCGCATTAAGCAAATTGCAACTTTTATATTACCTACAAATTAATCGTTTTTTGTTATTGAGTCCATTGATTTCTTGAGCGCAAATACCTTTTTTGCAACCGTGTCAAACTGCTTTGGTGTAAGCGACTGAGCACCGTCAGAAAGTGCATGCGGCGGGTCGTTGTGAACCTCAATTATCAATCCGTCTGCGCCTGCGGCAACAGCTGCCATTGCGAGCGGCTCAACAAGCCATGATTTGCCCGATGCGTGACTTGGGTCAACAATAACAGGCAGATGAGAAAGCTTTTTGATAATCGGAATTGCCGAAATGTCAAGTGTGTTGCGGGTGAAAGTTTCATATGTGCGTATTCCTCTTTCACAAAGCATAACTTTGTCGTTTCCGCCTGCCATAATATATTCTGCACTCATAAGCCATTCCTCAATTGTTGCTGAAAGACCTCTTTTGAGCAGGATTGGCTTGTCTATTTTTCCAAGTTCTTTTAAAAGCTCGAAATTTTGCATATTTCTTGCGCCTACCTGAATTATATCAACGTTTTCAAACATATCAATATGGGAAGCACGCATGATTTCTGTTACGATTGGAAGTCCTGTTTTTTTTCTTGCAATTTTAAGAAGGTCAAGTCCCTCGGATTTTAATCCCTGAAAAGCATACGGTGAAGTACGGGGTTTAAAAGCTCCGCCTCTGAGCAGGGTTGCACCTGAAGCTTTTATGTCTTTTGCTATCTGAACAATCTGGCTTTCGCTCTCAACAGAGCAAGGTCCTGCCATAATATGCAGACTTCCGTCGCCGATTGAAACATTGTCGTTGATTTTGATTACCGTGTTGTCAGGGTGAAATTTTCTGTTTGCTTTCTTATATGGCTCCTGAACTCGCTTTACACTTTCGACAATATCCTGTGCATCAATGTATTCAATATCAATTTTTGTGGTATCGCCAATCAAACCAAGTACGGTAGACTGAACGCCGTCCCACTTGTTTACTTTTACATCATAATCTTCTTTAAGTTTTTGGGTGAATTTTATAATTTGTTCTTCTGAAGCCGATGGCTTTAATACTATAATCATATCCTAATATCCTTTCAATCCGTAAATTCTTGCTTTAAACATAGAATTCCGCATATATTTTACCACTTTAAAGTGCCGTATTCAATAGTAAAATATTAACGGAATATAAGAATGTTTCTGTTAAATATTGAATTTATTTTTGTCTTACCGCTTCAACGATTGCTTCCGCTGTCTTTTTTGGAGTTCCTTTGCCTGAGATAACTATGTCTGCGGCTGACTTATATAGCGGCAGACGCTTGTTATAAAGTTCCTCCATTGCCTTGTCTTTGTCCGGACGTTGAAGAAGCGGACGCTTTGTGTCATTGCGAAGTCTGAATTTTATAGCTTCCAGCGGAATATCCAACAAAACAATTTTGTCTATTCCTTTAAATACGTTTACATTCCTTTCAAATGTAAACGCTCCGCCGCCTGAAGCAATAATCAGGTTGTTCATTTGGGCAAGCTCTTTGCAGGCTTCAAATTCCATATCTCTGAAACTCTGTTCGCCGTATTTATCAAAAATTTCAGATACGGTCATATTTTGCTTCTGTTCAATAAAGGCATCCATATCAATAAATTTTCTGTCGGTAATACGCTCAATATTTTTGCCAACAGTGGTTTTTCCGCAGCCCATAAAGCCGCATAATACAATATTGTTCATATATTTCTCCAAGGTTGTTTGCATTAGGTTGACGGTTAAATTTTATCTGTTTTTCAGTTCGTTTGAAGAGTCAATGCACAGCTTGGCAATATCATATTTATCATAAAAAGAACCGTCCCACTTTTCGTGTGATACGACTGCCTGCCATACAAGCATTGCCATTCCGCCCTCGGCTTTTGCGCCGTTAGCCTTTGCTTTTTTTATCAGCACGGTTTCAAGCGGATTATACACTGCGTCGAAAACATTTGCGCAGCGGTTAATTATGCTGTCTGAAATTGGCTGATTATCCACCTTCGGAAACATTCCGACAGGTGTTGCGTTAACAAGCAAATCAATGTCGCCGGAAAGTTCTGAAAGTCTGCAAAATTCAACATTTGAGTCAGGAAGCGTTTGTTTAATTTCTTTGCAAAGGTTCTTTGCGATTCCAATGTCGTCATCACGCACGGCAAAGAGAAGCGGGAGATTTTTGAGAACCACTTCATATGCCATAGTTCTTGCAACTCCTCCGCAGCCCAAGATTACAATCCTACCTCTTATCGGTATTTCTGCGGCTTCAAGAGCCTTTAAAAATCCGTCAGGGTCGGTTGTGTATCCTGTTGCAATTCCGTTGCGGTTAGCTACTGTGTTTACGCTGCCGTACATTTTGGCTTTGTCGTCAATTTGGTCAATTAACGAAATTATGTTTTGCTTATGAGGAATAGTAATATTATAACCGTCAAGCTTTGACAGAGTGTTTTTATATTCCTCGGCAAGGTTGTCGGGCGATATATCAAGCTTTGTATATTCAGCCTCAATCCCTGCAAGTTCAAAAAGCCTTTTATGAATAAACGGCGACATTGTGTGTCCAATAGGATGTCCGATAACAGCAAATTTTTTTGTACTCACAAATAACTCCTCCAAATTTAAGTATTATGTTATGCAAATTTTAAAATTTAAAGTTAAAACTATGCAAAATAAAAAAATTTGATAAAAATTCAAATTTGATATTGACAAAGCGGTAAATTATAAATAATATTATCTAAGAAGGAAATCTAATTTTTTCCTTTCAAACCATTGTAGCATAAAATATGTGCTTTTGTCTATAATTACAATGGGCAGAGTTCAAGAATTTTTTGTAGGAGGATTTTATGGTTTTAGAAAAAGTTAAGGCAATTCTTGCCGAACAGTTTGACGTTGAAGAGGATAAGATTACTGCTGATACAGATTTGCAGGAAGACCTCGGTGCTGATTCACTTGACGTTGTTGATTTGCTTATGTCTATCGAGGACGAATTTGAAGTAGAAGTTCCTGATGAGGAGATTGAAAATATCAAGACAGTAGGCGCTCTTGTTTCTTACATTGAGGCAAATTCATAATTTAGATTGTTACTTTGGCAAGGTCGGACTTCCGATCTTGCTTTTGTTTTATGCAATATTATTTTTATTGCACTTAAAACTAATTATATCCATATAGTATACTAAAAAGGCACCGCACATTTTGCATTGTGTGGTGCCATTAATTTATGGTAATATTTTGATATAATAATAAAATTATACAAAGTTATAGATTTTGCTGTTTATAATAATTTCTACTGAAGCACTATTGCTTGTTTTCCTACCTGAGAATATCTTTCTTCGGCAACCGCCTTTTTGGCAACGGTTACTTTTTCAGCCACCGAATCGTTAAAATAGTAATTGTCTTCATCGTAGCCCACTAAAACCATACAGTGCTCATTTTGAAGCCATGATACAGTGTCACCGATTTTTACTTTTGAGTTTTCGTCAACATAATCAACTATCCACGTTGACTTTACATACGGCTCTTGCATATATGTAGTTACCCAAACCATTGCCGGAATGTCATTGTCAATATAATTTTTGCAAATGTCATCAAGTTCAACATTAGAAAGGGCTTGAGCTCTTTTATCGGTTTTCTGTGTTTCAAGATATTTATTCATGGATTTTGCCATTGCAGGCGCATTTACGCCCCAACCAGTATAGACATCTCCGGCAAAAGCCGCATTCATATCCGGACCGTACAGGTTTCCGTCCTCACCATACGCAACGGGGTAAGTGATAAGATAATTCTGTGCAAATTCAAACTCGTCAATACTAAAATTATAGTAATTTAACAGCATCGTGCAGGCATATGTTTCGCACGCTGCGCGCAGTTCGTTCTGGGCAATTATCGGAACTCCGCTGATTTTGTGCGAGGTCGGTGCGGTTGTTCCTTCAACTGTTGTCTCCGTTAAAGAATCGTCATTATTTTGTTTGTTGTCAGGCAGACAAATCATTGCAAGAATGAATGTTAATAATACAAATCCGCCCGTAATATAGCAGCGCATTGTGCGTATTCTAAATCTAAACATCCCATTAACCTCAAAATAAATTCTAATGGTATAATACCACAAATAAAAGTGATAGACAATAGTTTTGGTTGTACATCTTAAAATTTTAAAATCTATAATCAGCCTTTCAAAGCGGAGGATTATTAAGAATTAAACAAATAAATTACAATTTATAGAAATGTAATTGCAAAACCGCGGTTAATATATATTTTCTTGAAAAAATGCCTGTTGTATGCTATACTATTATAGCGAATTTAAAAATCCATTGGGGGTGAGGTATTGGCTGCATTTACTAAGGACGCAATTAAACATTCCTTTATGAAATTGCTTAACGAAAAACAACTTAACAAAATTACCGTTAAAGATATTGTTGAGGACTGTGGGATAAACCGCAACTCCTTTTATTATCATTACAACGATATACCGTCACTTTTGGAAGAAATTCTTAATGAGCAGGCGGATATGTTAGTCAGTGTTTCGGGTCCTTCCACGATTTATGACTGCATTCTTTCTGCAATTGATTTTGCCACTCAAAACAAAAAAGCTATGTTGCATATATTCAACTCTCCTAACCGTGAGATGATTTACAGCTACATAAACAGAGTTTCTCAACGTGCGGTTTCCGAATATATCGACAAATATGCTGTTGATTACAATATAAGCGAACACGATAAACAAGCGATAATTATGTACTACAAAAGCCTTTTGATTGGTTTTTTGGTGGATTGGCTGAGCAGTAATATGAAATACGATTTGAAAGACGAGATTTCAAGAATTTGTGAGCTGTTTGAGGGTTCAACCGAAACCGCGTTTATCAGGAGTTCTAACGAACAAAGCCTTAAGGGCTGATAGGGCAAAGTGCTTTGTAATTAATCGTTTGATTTTATTAATAAAAAATTTAATCAGTTTTTACAATTTTTGTACACAACATTTTCGCCATATATTGTTATATAAATCTTAATATATGTACTTTTTCAGACAAATTTATTTTTGTGCCTAAAAATAGGTCACGGAAATAAATTTGTCTGTTTTATTTTTCTCGAAACGTAATATAATTGCAAGTGGTAAGAAAACAGAAGGGAGTACATAAGATGAAATTTGCAAAAGCGATTGTAAAAAGTCGTTTTGTAATCCTAATCGTTTCCCTCGCTTTGCTTGTGCCTGCGGCACTCGGAATGATATTTACTCGTACAAATTACGATATGTTGAATTATCTTCCGGATGACCTTGAAACGGTACAAGGTCAGCAGTATATGCTTGACGACTTTGGCAAGGGTGCATTCTCATTTTTGATATTTGAGAATGTCGACGATAAGGATATCGTCAAAACAGAAGAGAAAATAAAACAGGTTGACCACGTAGATACCGTGCTTTGGTACGATGATATTGCGGATCTGTCAATCCCAAAGGAGATTCTGCCTGACAAGATTTACGATGCGTTTAATTCCGGCGACGAAACACTGATGGCTGTTTTCTTTGACACCTCAAGTTCAGCCGATGAAACTATGGACGCAATATCGGAAATCAGGTCGATTGCCGGAGACCAATGTTTTGTATCCGGTATATCTGCGATGGTAACAGACCTTAGAGATTTGTGTGAACGAGAAGAAGCAATCTATGTTGCAATTGCGGTTATACTTGCGGTTATTGCAATGATGATATTTATGGACAACTGGATTATCCCATTTGTGTTCCTTGCAAGTATCGGAATCGCAATTCTTATAAACCTCGGTTCAAACTACTTTATGGGTGAGATTTCATATATAACCAAGGCGTTGGCTGCGGTTCTTCAGCTTGCTGTTACAATGGACTATTCAATCTTCTTGTGGCACAGTTACGGAGAGCAAAAAGGAATCTATCCTGACCACAAACAGGCTATGGCTGCTGCAATTCACGAGACCTTCCGTTCGGTAATAGGAAGTTCTGTTACAACAATTGCAGGCTTTATTGCACTTTGCTTTATGACATTTACTCTTGGTCGTGACCTTGGTATTGTAATGGCAAAGGGTGTTTTAATTGGTGTCATGGGATGTGTAACGATTCTTCCGTCACTTATATTAATCCTTGACAAACCGCTTGAAAAGACAATGCATAAGTCGTTGATTCCGTCAACTAAAAAACTTGCAACCGGACTTGTAAAAATATTCCCGGTGTTCCTTATTCTTTTTGCTGTGATTGTCGGTCCTGCATATTACGGATATGACAAAACCAACGATGAAGTTTACTACGATTTGTCGGAAAGTCTTCCTGAAGATATGTCAAACGTAATTGCAAACACAAAACTTAAAGAAGATTTTGGCTTAGGAACAACAGAAATGGTTCTTGTTGATTCAAGTCTTCCGGCAAAAGATGTTCGCAAGATGACAAAAGAGATGGAAAGCGTTGACGGCGTAAAGACGGTTCTCGGACTTGAAAGCGTAGTAGGTTCAATGATTCCTGAAGATGCGCTGCCTGAGTCAATTACAAGTATATTAAAGGGCGACAGATGGGAGCTTATGCTGGTAAGCTCAGAATATAAAACCGCTTCTCCCGAAGTAAGCGAACAGCTTAAAACCCTTAATTCAATTATCCATAAATACGATGAAAGCGGTATGCTGATTGGCGAAGCCGCACTCACAAATGACCTTATAGATATTACCTCGGTGGACTTCCAGGTTGTAAACACAATTTCAATAATTGCAATCTTTATCATAATTGCATTGGTTGAAAAGAGTATAAGTTTGCCGTTTATACTTGTTGCGGTTATTGAATTTGCAATATTTATTAACCTCGGTTTACCGCATTATATGGGACAGTCGCTTCCGTTCATTGCTCCGATTTGTATAAGTACAATTCAGCTTGGCGCAACGGTTGACTATGCTATTTTGATGACGACCAGATACAAAAAGGAACGTTCGCTCGGTAACGATAAAAGGACTGCGGTTACCACCGCTCTTGAGACATCAATTCCATCCATAATTATAAGTGCTATGGGATTGTTTGCGGCAACAATCGGTGTTTCAATTTATTCGGAAGTTGATATGATTGGTTCTTTGTGCGCTCTTATGGCACGCGGTGCAATCATCAGTTTGTTCTGTGTAGTTCTTGTTTTGCCGGCAATGTTTATGTTGTTTGACAAGGTAATAGGAGCTACAACATTAGGATTTAAGCCCAAGAAAACTAATACGGAGGTAAAAGTTGATGCGTAACTTAAATATAAAAAAGCATTTGCCAAAGGTTTTGTCCGGAGTTTTGAGTTTGACAATCCTTTGCAGTATGATAGGCGTTGCTTCATATTCTGCCGGCGCTGAGGTTTCGGGTAAGACAACCAAGACTGAAGCTGCTTCAAGCAAAGATAAGGACAGTTCAAGCAAGGCTAAGTTAAATAAAAATGAGACAGTTTATGTTCTTGCAGACGCAAACGGTTCGGCAAAGAAAGTAATCGTAAGCGATTGGATTCAGAATACCGCAAAAGCCGATAAGTTTACCGATGTCTCAAATCTTAACGATGTTGAAAATGTAAACGGCGATGAGACATTTACAATTAACGAAAAAAATATGTATGAGTGGAATGCTGACGGCAATGATATTTACTATCAGGGCACAAGCTCAGGCGAGCTTCCTGTCGGTGTAAACGTAACATACAAGCTTGACGGAAAAACCGTAAAGCCTGATGATCTTGCAGGCAAGAGCGGCAAGGTAACAATGCGTTTTGATTATTCCAACAGACAGTATGAAGAAGTAAAGATTGACGGCAAAAAAGAAAAAATATATGTTCCGTTTGTAATGATTACCGGAATGATGCTTGACAATGATTCTTTCAAAAATGTTGAGGTTTCAAACGGCAAGATTTTGAACGACGGTTCACACACGTATGTTGCAGGTTTTGCGCTTCCGGGAATGCAGGACAGCCTGAACTTGGACAAAGATTCATTTGAAATTCCCGATTATGTTGAGATAACAGCGGATGTTGAAGATTTCCAGCTTTCAACAACTTTGACCCTTGCAACAAACGATATGTTCAGCAACGTTGATTTCTCAAAGCTTGATGACAAGATGGATGAACTTGACAGCAAGCTCAGCGAACTTACAGACGCTACAAATCAGCTCATCGACGGTTCTTCGGAACTTTATAAAGGACTTAATACATTGCTTGATAAGTCACAGGAACTTGTTGCCGGTGTTGATAAACTTTACAGCGGTGCAAGCCAAATCAAAGACGGTGCTGCAAGCCTTGACAGCGGTGCTTCCGAGCTTTCCGACGGTGCTGCAAGCCTTGACAACGGCGTTGGTACCCTCCAGGGTGGCGTTAATCAGTTAGACAACGGTGCAAGCTCACTCGACAGTGGCGCAGGTCAACTTTCTAACGGTGCATATTCACTTGACGCAGGTGTTTCTCAGCTTCAGGGTTATATCGCCGAACTTTCAGACGGACTTTCAACAATTTCCGGCAACAGCACTGCACTTAAAGCAGGTGCAAAGCAAGTATTTGAAACACTTCTTGCAACAGCAGACAAACAGATTGCAGCAGCAGGACTTACTGCCGATAAACTTACAATTGATAATTACCAAACAGTACTTGGCGCACTTATCGGTTCATTGAGTGAGGACAACGTAAGACAGGTTGCTTATGACAAGGCTTTAGCTCAGGTAACAGAGACAGTTAAAAGCCAGTCAATCACAATTCGTTCAGGTGTTGAAAACGAGTACAGAAAACAGGTAACTGAGGGCGTGCTTGCTGCGGCAGGAATGTCAATGACCTATGACCAGTATGAAGCAGCAGTTGCAGCAGGTTCAATTTCCGAAGATGTGCAGGCACAGATTTCACAGAGCGTTTCTTCACAGATGAGTTCTTCTTCAACACAGGCTGCAATCGACAGCCTTACACAGACTCAGATTCAGTCATTGATTGATAAGAATATGCAAGGTGAAGAAGTACAGTCCGGTATAGAAGAGGCTGTTCAAAAGGCAAGCGCAGGCAAAGCTGCACTTGAAGCTTTAAAGACACAGCTTGACAGCTATAACGAATTTTATCAGGGAATTTTGAGTTACACAGCTGGAGTTGACCAGGCTAATGCAGGTGCTCAGCAAATTCTTGGCGGCACATATTCTCTTAAAGACGGTTCAAGCTCACTTGCAAGCGGTGCTTCGGACCTTAAGAACGGCACATCAAGCTTGAAGAGCGGAACTTCCGACCTTAAGAGCGGTGCTTCTGATTTGAAGAACGGTTCTTCAACGCTTAAGAACGGTACCGATACACTTAAAAACGGCACATCAACACTTGCAAGCGGAGCAGTATCATTGTTTGACGGTATTGCAAGTCTTAAAGACGGCGGCAGCCAGTTGCTCAGCGGTGTTAAACAGCTTGCCGATGGTTCTATGACTCTGAATAAAGGCCTTAAACAGTACAAAGAAGAGGGCGTTGATGTAATTGTTGACGCAGTAAACGGCGATGTTAAAGGACTTGTAAACAGACTTAAAGCCATTTCAAATGTTTCAACCAACTATAAGTCATACAGCGGTATTTCCGATGATATGGATGGTAAGGTTGACTTTATATTCAAGACAGATTCCGTAGAAACAGACGACTAAAGTTTTATTAGCTTTTCTGTTACTTCCTACCAAAATGGGCGCACATCATAACGATGTGCGCCCATTTAATATATTATATGCAATGCTTTGCTTGTAAGTACTGCTAAAGCGTTAGACTATTTAAGAATTTTAGTGAGATATTATAATTTTCACGAAAGTTTTTATGCAACATTCGTTGCCTCAGAGGCAGTAACTATTTGTCCTTGGGTTTATATTATATATAGAAAAGGAAGTTTTTTATTTTAAACAAATGCAAATAGATTTATATAAAGAATCGGGCGGCTCTGTAAGAACCGTCCGATAGCTTTGAATATGGAATTTAAAGTATATGTTGTTGTAAAATATTGAAGGTTATATTCTTCCGCTTTGGGGTTCATATAATACAATCTGACCCTTTGCGATGGATTTTTGAACATCAATGATTCTTTGATTTGTTGAACCCTTGAATTGCAGACTGATGTCATAAAGTTCTTGAACAAATTCACCGTCAACAAGCACATCAATCAGCGACAGCATTTCATCTGTATATTCGCACCTTGCACGGCTTTCTGATTTAAGTTCCTTGTCAAAAAGATAACCTGTATAGCACCATACGCTTTTTTGAGGGTATTTGTCTTTAATGCGTCTTAAGAACGGAAGCAGCACCTTTTGATTTTGGGGTTCAAACGGTTCTCCTCCCAAAAGGGAAAATCCGTCTATATAATCGGGGGCAAGCTCTTCAATGATTTTGTCCTCAATTTCCCTTGTGAACGGTTCTCCAAAGTCGAAGTCCCAAGTTTCGGCATTGAAGCAGTTTTTGCAGTGATGTGTGCATCCCGATACAAAAAGGGATACTCTTACACCCTCGCCGTTTGCAATGTCGCAGTTTTTAATTTCTCCGTAATTCATCAGAGGTGAAGCACCCTCTCTTTAATTTCCTGTGTTCGTCCCTGATTCCAGAACTGTGTTCCGATGTAGCCGCAGGTTCTTCTTGCAACATTCATCTTGTCCTGGTCACGGTTGTGGCAGTTTGGACATTCCCAAACAAGCTTTCCCTCTTCTTCAACGATTTGTATTTCACCATCGTATCCGCATACCTGGCAGTAGTCGCTCTTTGTGTTAAGCTCAGCATACATAATATTATCGTATATAAATTTGATAACCTGCAAAACAGCCTTGATATTGCTCTGCATATTGGGTACTTCAACATAGCTGATTGCTCCGCCGGGGGAAAGAACCTGAAATTCTGACTCGAGTTTTAGCTTTTCAAAAGCATTTATATTTTCTGTTACGTGAACGTGATAGCTGTTGGTTATATAGTTTTTGTCTGTAACTCCCTTGATAATGCCAAAACGTTTTTGCAGGCATTTTGCAAATTTATATGTTGTGCTTTCAAGCGGAGTACCGTAAATACTGTAATCAATGTTTTCCTCTTCTTTCCATTTTGTACAGTATTCGTTAAGTTTGTGCATAATTTCAAGTCCGAGTTGTTTGCCCTCTTCTTCGGTGAGCTTTTTGCCGTTAAGACTGTAAACACATTCCCACAATCCTGCATAACCGAGTGAAATTGTTGAGTATCCGTCATACAGCAGTCTGTCAATCGGTTCTCCTTTTTTTAGTCTTGCAAGCGCACCGTATTGCCAGAGAATCGGCGCAGCGTCTGACAGTGTGCCTTTAAGTCTTTCGTGACGGCAGCGCAGCGCACGGTGGCACAAATCCATGCGTTCGTCAAATATCTTCCAGAATTTGTTCATATCCCTGTTTGCACTCAAACCGATATCAACAAGGTTTACCGTTACAACGCCCTGATTAAAACGACCGTAATATTTATGTTTGCCTTCTTCGTAATTTTGTGC
The DNA here is from genome assembly GCA_900101355.1 of Ruminococcus sp. YE282. GTDB lineage: Bacteria > Bacillota > Clostridia > Oscillospirales > Acutalibacteraceae > Ruminococcoides > Ruminococcoides bromii_A. Next base: position 6,608 of record FMUV01000035.1, on the reverse strand, counting down.
GTTTGCAATGTTACCCACGCCTGCGTCTGTGAATCTGTCAGGTGTGAGGAATGAACGGCAACCCATGCAAGTGTAAACGTCGCCTTTAAGCTCAAGCATAACCTTTTCTGAAATATAATCGGGCACCATTCTTTTTGCCGTACATTTTGCCGCAAGCTCGGTAAGGTACCAATACTTGCTGTCCTCGGTTATGTTGTCTTTTTCAAGTACATATATAAGTTTAGGAAATGCAGGTGTAATCCACACGCCTGCTTCATTTTTTACGCCCTGATAACGCTGCTTGAGCGTTTCTTCAATAATCATAGCAAGGTCGCTTTTTTCTTGCTCGTTTTTAGCCTCGTTAAGATACATAAATACGGTTACAAAAGGAGCCTGTCCGTTTGTGGTGAGCAATGTTACAACCTGATACTGAATAGTTTGAACGCCTCTGTTTACTTCTTTGCGTAGGCGTTTTTCAACTATATCGTTCATTTTTTCTTCAGAAACGTCTGCACCAAGTTCTTTTATTTCAGCGATTGTTTCTCTGCGTATCTTTTCTCTTGAAATTTGAACAAACGGTGCAAGATGAGCAAGACTGATGCTTTGTCCGCCGTACTGATTGCTTGCAACCTGAGCGATAATCTGTGTTGCGATATTGCAGGCTGTTGAAAAGCTGTGCGGCTTTTCAATCAGTGTGTCGCTTATTACGGTTCCGTTTTGCAGCATATCTTCAAGATTTACAAGGTCACAGTTATGCATATGCTGTGCAAAATAATCCGAATCATGAAAATGAATGATTCCGCGTTTGTCAGCCTCCACAATATCTGGCGGAAGCAACATTCTGTTTGTAAGGTCTCTGCTTACTTCACCTGCCATATAATCACGCTGAACGCTGTTTACGGTAGGATTTTTGTTTGAATTTTCCTGCTTAACTTCCTCATTGTTACATTCAATAAGAGAAAGTATGCGGTTATCGGTAGTGTTTGCCTTGCGGACGAGCGAACGTGTGTAGCGATATCTTACATATCGTCTTGCAAGTTCAAAAGCACCCTTTGACATAAGCTGGTCTTCAACCATATCCTGAATTTCTTCAACAGAAACCGCTCTTTTAATTTTGTTGCATTTATATTCCACATAGTCTGCAATATCATAGATTTGTTCATCTGTCAAAAACGGTGTGTCGGATGAATTGTTTGCTTTTTTTACAGCGTTTACAATTTTTGCAATGTTAAACTCCTCCTCGGAGCCGTTGCGTTTAATGATTCTCATAGCTGTCCCTTCTTATACTTCTTGTGTTTAATATCCTAATTTATAAGTACGTGATACATTATACAACAGAAAGATTTATTTATCTGTTGCACAAGCAACTTTATTATGTTATAATAACAACATATTGTGGATATTAAAAAATATAAACACACTATGAGGTGGTTGCCGTGTTCGATTTTTCAAGTGATTTAGGGCTCGCAAAGTCAGATTTAATGGGACTAAACGAGTGTTTTGCACCTGTTGAGCGCAAGTATAACAAAGGTGAAATAATCACAATATGTGCTCCCGAAAATGACTTTGTCGGGATTGTAAAAAGCGGAATTGCCTACCTTGCCACAATGAATACCGAGGAACAAAGGCGCATAACCGATTTTTACCGAAGCGGCGATTACTTCGGCGTACATTTTTTGCCGAACACCGACAATAAATCCTTTTATGTTTATGCCAAAACAAAATGTACGGTGGATTTCATAAAATATGACAAACTGATTAATTGTTGTGAAAAGCATTGCAAAAAACATTCGTTGCTGATTGACAGGGTATTGTCGCAAAATATCAGGAGAACAGTTGAGCATATAGATGTTATCGGACAACGAACTCTGAGAAGCAAGTTGCTTTCATTTCTTGAATATATGAAACAGGATTATGGCAAATCTACCTTTACAATGCCGCTTCCTTACTCTGATTTGGCGGATTATCTCGGTGTTGACCGAAGCGCAATGATGAGAGAAATAAAAAAACTGAATGAAGAAAAATTGATTTTTACAAACAAACGAAAAATTACGCTTCTTTAAGTGTGCTCAGATATTGAGTGTTGTTAGTCCAAACAAGTTGTTTTGTTGTGAAGAATGAGATATAATTAGAAAAGTAAAATTTTAAGGATAATGTCTATGAACAGCAATAATATGCTCCAGCTTGAGGGAGCAGTTGAAAATATTGTGTACCGAAACGAGCAAAACGGTTATACCGTTCTTGAGATTGCCGACGGTGAAGACCTTATAACCGCAGTGGGAATTATGCCGCAGGCGAGCGTCGGCGACACCGTAAATCTTACGGGATTTTTTATTACCCATAAAACATACGGCAAACAGTTTTCGGTTAGTGTGTGTGAAATTTGCCGTCCAACCGAAAGTGCGGATATATTAAAATACCTTTCTTCCGGCGCAATAAAGGGTATCGGAGCAGTAACGGCGCAAAGGCTTGTGTCTGAATTTGGAGAGTCAACGCTTGATGTTATGGAAAATCAGCCCGACAGAGTGGCAAGACTCAGAGGAATTACAGAGAGCAAAGCGTTGGCTTTTTCCGCCCAGCTTAAGGCAAACACGGGTGTGAGAACGTTAATGTTATTTTTGGGTGAGTATGGCATTTCAAATACCTCCTCGGTAAAAATTTATAATGCATTCGGTGCAGGCTGTGTTGAAAAAATAAAAGAAAATCCGTATATTTTGTGCAGCGGAGAATTTGGAGTAACATTTGAAAATGCCGATTTTATTGCAAAACGTGAGAATCTTGAAGCAGAGAGCAATGTTAGACTTCGTGCGGGTATTACATATGTTTTAAAACACAATGAGCAAAACGGACACACCTGTTTGCCAAAGAACAAGCTGATTGAAATTTCGTCACGGCTTCTTCAGGTGAATCCTGAGCTTGTAGCCGGATGTATGGATGAGATGATTTTTGACCGTTCCGTAATAGGCGACAAAATCGGCGATGAAGACTTTGTATTTACAACACAACTCCATTTGATTGAAACTTATATCGCTTCACGAGTAAAAATGATGCTTGAGTTTGATGCGGAAAAAATCGACGATATTGAACAGGAAATCAAAATTTGCGAAAAAAATGACGGAATAGAGTACGCCGAGCTTCAAAAACAAGCTGTTACCTCTGCCTTGACTGAGGGAATGTTGATTCTTACGGGTGGTCCCGGAACCGGAAAAACAACAACGTTGAATGCAATTATAAATATACTTAAGCGCAAGGGCAAGAAAGTACTTTTATCAGCACCAACTGGGCGAGCCGCACAAAGAATGAGCGAGGTTACAGGAGATGAAGCCAAAACCCTGCATCGTATGCTTGAAGTCAGCTGGGATAAGCAGGATAATCCGGTGTTTAACAAAAACGAGCGCAATCAGCTTAAGTGTGACGCACTTATTATTGACGAAGTGTCTATGGTTGATTCCTATATATTTGAAAGTGTGATGCGTGCTTTGCCGCTCGGGTGTCGTCTTATACTTGTCGGCGACTCCGACCAGCTTCCGTCGGTCGGTCCGGGTAATGTTCTTGGCGATTTGATAGAAAGCGGAGTTGTTCCCGTCATAAGACTCAACGAAATTTTTCGTCAGGCGCAGAAAAGCCTTATAGTCACAAATGCACATAAAATTGTAAACGGAGTAATGCCGGATTTAAAAAAGGTTGACAAGGACTTTTTCTTTATATATAAGTCCGACAAAACTTCGGGAGCGGAAACCATACTTGATTTATGCTCCGAAAGGCTCCCAAAGGCTTACGGGTACTCACCTTTGGAGAATATTCAGGTGCTTTCGCCGTCCAAAAAGGGTGAACTCGGTACTGCCGAACTTAACCGAAAGCTTCAGGCACGACTGAATCCCAAATCGGATGATAAGGCTGAGGTTACAATCGGCTCAAGAACTTTTCGCACAGGCGATAAAGTTATGCAAATAAAAAACAATTATGATATAAGCTGGTATAAGGATAACGGCGAAACCGGTGAGGGCATTTTTAACGGTGATATAGGAATTATTCAAAACATAGATAAAAAATCTAAGTCAATCAAAATAAATTTCTATGATAAAACCGCTGTGTTGACCTATGATTATGCTTCCGAGCTTGATTTTGCATATGCAATAACCGTTCACAAAAGCCAAGGAAACGAGTTTGACGCGGTAGTTATTCCGATGTTTTCCGGTCCGCCGCAGCTTTATTATCGTAATCTTTTATATACGGCTGTAACAAGAGCAAAAAAAACACTTATTCTCGTGGGAGTGCCTCAGACTGTTGAATATATGGTCAATAATAACCGCAGAACAAAAAGATATAGCGGATTAAAGGAATTTTTACAACGTGCCGACACAATATATTAATGGTAATAAATTGAAAACCCATATTAAAAATCTTATTTTTCCTGTAAGATGTCCGTACTGCGGAAATGTCATATTAAGCGATGAATATGCCTGCAAAAATTGCATAGGGCAATTTCCAAAGTCGTATTATAAGAAATACGCCGCAGGCGGCTATCAATGTGTTTCGCCATTTCCGTATAGTGGGATTTTTAGCCGTGGGGTTAAAAATTTCAAATTTAACAGAAATAAAAACTACGCTAAGCAGTTTGCGGTTGTGATGTGTCAATGCATTTCAAAAAACTATTATGACTGCAGTTTTGATATTGTAACCTGTGTGCCCATGCACAAAAAGATGATAAGAAAGCGTGGGTACAATCAGGCTGAATTGCTTGCAAGGGAATGTTCAAAAATTTTGGGAGTACCGTATTATGATACTCTCGAAAAGTTTAAAATGAATAAACCACAGCATTCCGTCAGTGCAAAAGAACGTGAAACTAACGTCAAAGGTGTTTTCAGGGCAATTGATAAAAATTGCGTTGCAGACAAAAATATACTTATAATAGATGATATTATAACTACCGGAAGTACCTTGGGCGAATGTGCGAAAATACTGACAAAAAGCGGGTGCAAAACCATATGCTGCGCAGCCCTGTGCAGCGTTGAAATCGACTGATATCTGCTTGAATATCAACGCATATTATAATATAATATTTAAAAAGTGATACAGATAAGAAATCAGAAATACCTGTATAAGGATGCGAATATATGGATATAGCAATTGATTTGGGGTCTGACAGAACCCGAGTGTTTATAGAAAATAAAGGAAAAGTTCTTGATGAGGCGAGCGTAATCACATATGATATTGACACCGGAGAAATTTATGCCGTTGGCAATGACGCCTATGATATGATTGGGAAAACTCCGGTTGGAATAAGAGCGGTTCACCCGCTTGACAGCGGAGTTATAGCACAATCGGGACTTGTTGAAGATATGGTATCAATACTTTTGCAAGAAGTTTGTACTGTAAAAGTAGTTAAACCAAGAGTGGTAACAGCAATTCCGTGTGATTTGACCGAAGTTGAAAAGCGTGCAATGGTTAACGCCGTCAGCACATTTGGCGCACGAGGAGTCTATCTTATTGAAAGTCCCAAGGCGGCTGCGCTTGGCTGCGGAATTGACATAACAAGTCCGCACGGAGTTTTGGTTGCAGATATCGGAAGCGGAACAGCTGATATTGCAGTCATTTCGCTTGGAGGAATTTCGGTTTCTAAAAGTGTTAAGCATGCAGGAAATGCAATGGACGCCGAAATTATAAAATACATCAGAAAAAAATACGGTCTCATTATAGGAACAAATATGGCGGAAGCCTGCAAACAAGCAGTTGGTTGTGTAATAACACCGACTGAAGAAAAAACTTTTAAAGTAAAAGGCAGAGATGCGGTCAGCGGTCTGCCGAGATTTGTTATGGTTACCTCTTCTGAAATAAAAGAGGCTATTGAAGAAATCGCAGACGGAATTGTCGGAGCGATAAAAGATGTGCTTGAAAGCACACCGCCTGAACTTATAGGGGATATTTATACCGACGGAGTTATTCTGACGGGAGGTCTTGCAAAGCTCGGCGGATTTGCAAGAAAGGTAAGCGAAGCCACACGATTGAGAGTTAGGGTACACAAGTACTCGGAGGATTGTGTAATTATGGGCTGCGGCAAAGCGATGAAGTATATCGGAGCCGCAGATGCGGAAAACGGTATTTCACCGATATTGGTAGCGTATTAAAATTAATATATAATATATTGAGGGTGATATGATGAAATCAATACTTATAAAGGACACAACAAAGGAAGAAAGAATTGAGATTGTAAAAAAATCTCTTTCAGCCTGCGGAACAGAATGCGAATTTTGCAACGGCTGTGATAATATGGGCGGCGGAAGAGTCGATACTATATATCAGCCTTATATTGACGGCGAAAAAGAAATCTCACAAATTAATGCCGAATTTAACAGCGGATTAGTAAGAGGTTAAGATTTAATTTTTAAAAGTTTTTTCGAATTTTTTAATTTTCTGAGAATATTCTTCAGATAAATACGTTTTAAAAAGCCGCATAAAACCTGGGTTTTTAAAAAAATTTCAAAAAAATTTAAAAATTTTGAAAAAAGGGTTGACAATAAGGACGTTGTTGTGTATAATAGCAAATGTTCGGTCGAGCGAAACGCCAAAACGAAGCGGACAAGACGCTGAGGAAGAGGCGAGAGAAAGCGCTTGAGAGAACAACAGGA
>FMUV01000069.1 GCA_900101355.1 Ruminococcus sp. YE282 | reverse complement strand
AATCCGTATTGTTTGGAAATTGTGGCGAGGCACGCCGCACCACAATCTGTTATATCGTGTTGTTTTATACAACAATATTTCACAGAAAAATTCTCCTTCCGTTAAGGATGATTTTAACCCTTGAAACTATAATACAAAAACAACTTGTATTTATCTTATGTTTAAACCTCAGTAAAAAACATCATCTAATTTTATTTCTGCGAGTTTTATATATCTTACTTCATCAAATAATTTTATTTATATAGGTTTTCCTCAACATAAATCATCATTTTATTTCTATAATAAAAGTACGCCGCAAATGAAAATACTATATTAAATAAAACAAGATATAAATTGTGAAAAATCATTGCTATAACATAAATAACTGCAACAATAATTACAGTTACTATAATCATAAATATGTTATTTTTCAGCCATTTTTTTCAAAAAAGTAATTTTATCTTTATCCATTTCATCTCAACCCCGTACCCTTTCTTTATCTATTTGTTTTTATAATAGATAAAGAAAGGGTTTATACAGTTATTTATGACGAAGAATTAACATGCCCATGTAAAAATAATACCTGGAATAGTACAATCTTTGCCACTACCAATAAAACATATAATTTCAAATAGTTTATTATAACACATACTATTCCTTAAACAAACTAACCTACAATTATGGTAATAACAAATTACTAAATATTCATAAAATGTACATTTTTAAATTTTAGATTCTAAAAATGAGTACAAATAACTGATTTTCAGAACATAATTGCAGAGTCAATTAAATTGTAACGCTATTGATAATATCAAAAACTATTTAATACCATTTTAATCTATCTTTTTTTATTTTTTAACTTAACAACTACAATTCCCAACACAGCTCCTATAACAAGTCCTGATGATAAACAAATTGGAAACAAAACAATATTATGCAAAGCTACACTTAGCCCTAATTCGAAAGGACATCCACATTACATACCTAATAGAAAATAAAGTATAAAATAATTTCTATTGTTTTTCAAAATAACATCACCCTTATAGCATAAGCTACTGCTGAGCATATAATTATCAATTTTATCCCCATCTTTTATTTTAATAAACGATGGGGATAAATAGAGTTAATATTTTATATAGAATTAATTGCTTATGTAAAATAATATTCAAAATTAGTGCCAATTATAATACAGTCTATTTTCCACATTTATAAAGGTAAAAATATATTATAAACAATAAAAAGAATATTATTAATCCTATAATAAAGATAATGTTAAATATTACTATATTGTTAAATTGATAAATAATTTCACAGATACCTGCTACTATTATGATTATTCCTGAAATAATTTGGAGCAAACGACTTTTTTTGATAATAAGCACCTCCTTAATATTAACAATATTACTCAACAATTAAAATAATATAAAAAATTAAAAAGCACTTATAATGGTGCATACTCCGCCTGCAATTGCGAAGCCAGCTGCAACCTTTCCTGGTCCACCGCAAAACCAAACTACACCTGAAACAACACAGCAAACACCACCAGCAACAGCCCACCAGTTTACACCGCCGTCAATATTGCAAATTTCATTCATAGAAAGATCTGTAAAACCTTTTGTCATAACATTTTCCATTGTTATGTACCTCCTTAATTTTATAATATTTATATTCAAATACAAACAAAACATAGTATGCGCACTTCTACATTTTATAAGTATTGGAACATACCTGATTAAACAGACTAAACAAATATTGCATTTATAATTGTTTCCGCAATCAATATCACAAATACAACTATTGTAATCGGTGCAGAAAAATAAATTGCAATCTTATTTAAAGTTTTAATTCTATATTCTCCACTATTCAAAGTGAATTTTCCTCTATGTTTTACTAATTCAATAATAAGCAAAACTATTCCTGCAATAATCAATCCTATAATTAACAATACCATTATTGAATACATCATTATAGGAATAATGTTACTCATTATGTAATCAATATTCTCTTCACCAAGTTTTTCAATATCAAGATTCATTAAACACAAGCTTTGAATTGTGCCAATAATATTAAACAAAAAATGCAATATTACAGACGGAAATACAGACCTTGTTTTGGCAATCAAAAAACTTGACATTACACCAAGAACAAAGGTATACATAGACTGAGCACCATTAGCATGCCACAAACCAAACATTACAGCGTTCAAAATAATTGCAAACCACTGTCCCATCGGTTCGGTATTTCTGTATATGGTACCTCTGAATAATAGTTCCTCAAATATCGGAGCCAGAACAGGCATAACTAAAACTGTTACTAAAATACTATATATTGAGTCACCAAAGTCTATAGCTATATTATTTATATTAATACCAAAGCATTCTAAAAATAACATAAGCAAACTGGACAAGACACTAAACAAATATGTCAACCCAAGCGAAAGAATTATCCATTTTGTAATCCATCCAGCAGATCTTTTGGGCTTTTTTAAGCATGAATTCAATCTGAAATTGTTTTTTCTGCCTTTCAGCTTATAAAACAAAAACATAGATACAGGAAATATCATTAAATAAATTACAATATATGTAATTAAACTTTGTAAACCTGTGTCAGCCATAACAGAATTCTCTTCAAAGAAGTAAAAAAAAAGCTGTAGAAAACATCCTGAAATCTCAAACATTATCAAATAAAATAACAGGGGCAACGAGCTATAATTTGATATTTGTCTGATTAATTTATTAATATCTTTATTGTGCATCTCATCACCTAAAAATACTTGAATATTAATTTCATCAATATCCAGTTTCTAATTTTGATTATTTGTTATAAAATTTATTTTTTAATACGACTCTAAATGATTTAACTATTGTTGCTTTTTACACCAACATATATATCCATTATAATATTATCAATTTCAGAAGGTGATGATGCAGACCTGACCGTAACATTATAGAATGGCGTAACAGGTTTAAAATCATTGTCTCTTATATACTGATTAAACTCTTGCATTTCGGTATTCATAGTCAATGGATTGCCGATATGTCTAAACATAAGTGCATTATTGATTTCAAACGTATCCTTATAAATAAATTCATCAGTAGATGCCATTACCCCGTTAATTGGAACTATAATCTCAATATCTATGATTTGGTCACCACAATCATTTTCAATTGAATGGATTGCGGTAATAGTTGGTCCGTTAATTTTTAAACCGGTATCATTAATCACAGAAAGTAATCGACTCATAACATTATTAATCAATTTATTATTAACTTTACCTCTGTAAGTGATAACCTGCTCAACTGAATATATATTTTTTTGATTAATTTCCATTACACATTCCCCTTAAACCCAAATTAGTATTTAATAAATCTATTGCCAAAAGTTGCAATAATTTGCTGAAACAACAAGTATAATATAATTTATTGCTATAATAATATTTTCCCTAATTAGAATTATCTGCCTAAACGGTCATTTTCCTTCCTAAACGGTAAAGTATTCTAATTTTTATTAAAAATTTATTTAATTTATAACATCAATTGCCAAAACTGAATTGTTACTTTCAAGCCACACAATAAAATTCATATTATTATATTCTGATTATTGCAGTTAAATTTAGATTTTCACATAAAGCAACAGCAGGCAGTCGCTTAGTCAACTGCCTGCTTGATTTAGTAAGTTCAACTCAACTGCATTTTATTAACGGTTATCAAAAACCTTAATCAATAAAATTCAGCTGTTCCAAGAACCATATTATTATTTTTTTGGAGCCTGATATAATGTGAGCTTCAACCGTCATACCTGATTTCAGTTCCTTTATTTCTCCCGACAAATTTGATAGTGACGAACTGTCAAGCGTAGCTTCAGCCTTGTAATACATCATATTGTTTGATTGGTCTGCAAACGAATCTGCCGAAACGTCGGTTATTT
>FMUV01000030.1 GCA_900101355.1 Ruminococcus sp. YE282 | reverse complement strand
TCTCCTTGTATTATAGAGTAGTAGTTATTAGAGTCCCTCTCCAAGGACTGTATGCTATACTGTTAGAGATACTGTGGATTAGTTTTTGTCTCCTACCGCAAGACGGTCAAAGAAAGGCTCTAACCACAGTCTCTTTGTACAGTTGTTAATCAGTTAGATACCGCACGACGGTTTATGTGGAACAAGGTTACAATCGCAAAGAGCATTGTGGCTCTAAGCAGTATCGAAACTACTATGAAAGAGGTATTTGTATGATTGTTATCGGAATTGATGTTGCAAAGGATAAGCATGATTGCTTTATCATGAACTCAGAAGGGGAGGTTCTGTTCAACCCCTTTGTCATTCAAAACAACCGCGAGGGCTTTGACAGCCTTTACGAGAAGATTTGCTCTGTGGCAAATGATTTTACAAAAGTAAAAGTAGGACTCGAAGCCACCGGACACTACAGCTACAATATTCTGGGCTATCTCCTTGATAAAGGGCTACCAACCTACGTTATCAATCCGTTACATACAAATCTTTACAGAAAAAGTCTAAGCCTTAGAAAGACGAAAACGGATAAGGTAGACGCTCATACCATTGCAGCTATGTTGTTGTCTGACGTGAACTTAAAGTCCTACTCAAACACATTATACCACAACGAAGAGCTAAAGTCACTAACAAGATACAGATTTGATAAAGTTAAGGAACGCGCAAAGCTTAAGACCTCTGTCGCAAGATTGGTTAACATACTGTTCCCTGAACTTGAAAAGCTGGTTTCTACGCTTCATATGGCTTCTGTTTATGAGTTGTTGAGCCAATATCCGTCCGCTAAGCAAATTGCTTCTGTTCATCTCACCAAGCTGACCAATCTCCTGTCAACCGCTTCTAAAGGGCGTTACGGCAAGGAAAGAGCGGAAGAAATTCGCATTGATGCAAAAAACTCTATCGGCTCGGATATGCCTGCCAAGTCGTTGGAGCTCAAACACACTATCAAGCTCATCAGAGAGCTTGATGCAGAGATCGAGGAGATTGAGTTTCACATTGAGATTATCATGGACGAAATCAATTCTCCCATCCTTACCATCCCGGGCATCAGCTACCGCATGGGCGCTATGATTATTGCCGAGATCGGCGACTTTGACAATTTCAGCTCACCGGACAAGATTCTCGCTTATGCCGGTCTTTCGCCGTCTACCTATCAATCGGGGCAGCTAACATCTTCGTACTCGCATATGGAGAAACGCGGCTCCCGATATTTGCGTTACGCTCTTTTCAACGCCACGAAGTTTGTTTGTAATTGGGATAATACCTTTGCCGAATACCTCGCCAAGAAACGCAGCGAAGGCAAACACTACAACGTAGCAATTTCTCATGCCTGCAAGAAACTTGTCAGGGTGATCTACCATCTGGAAACCACAGGAGAATCTTACAGGCGATAACCTTATTTCACTTGATTATTTTTTCGAGCAACTACGCGGTTGCTCTTTTTGTCGTGCCTGTTTTCTGATTGTTGATTTTTGTGGAAAACTTTTCGTTTTCCTATTGACTTTTAATAGTTAGTCTTTTTATATCACCGCATAACTTTACATTATGCGGTGACAATATTTTTATTCCGAAAGAATATCCGCAAGCTGACTGATATTCTTCCTGCCAAAACTCACCTTATCGTTGTTTATAACAAGGCAAGGAACGCTCATAACGTTATACTTTTCCTTAAGCTTTGGAAAATGACTTACGTCATAGACCTCAGCCGTAATTTTATCATTAATCGATGCCGCCTTTTGAGCCGCAGTTACAAGTTCGGGACACATTGTACAGGACAGCGAAACGATTATTTTCATATCTGTCTGCTTATTAATTGACAGGATTTTTTCTTCAACACCCCTGTCAATCGGCTGTCCCTTGCCCGAAGCATTGTAAAGCCCAAGAACAAACGACGTAAATTCGTGACCACCCGGAACTCCGTGAAACGCAAGTCCCGAAAAACTTCCGTCAGACCGAATCACACGCACAAACGGCAAATCTGATTTTTCTGAATTTTCAATAATATTTAATGTAAGCCTGTCCGTCAATCCTGCAAGTTCTTCCATATATTTCTTCAACTCCACAGAAACGGTGCCGTTGTCAAGATGAAGCTCTAAGGTAAGCGGATTTTCCATCTTTGCGAAAACAGCATTAAGCTGAGCAACCATATCGGGTGAAAAAATATTGCTTTGCACATTAATATTTTTGCTTTCGTCGGCTTTCTTATTCTGTGCTTTAGGTTTTTCGGGGCGAATATTTGTTTTGCTCTGCATAGCCGCCGCATGTTTTTCAAGCTCGGTTGCGGCTGTTGCACCGTCACCGACTGCGGTTACAACCTGTCTTAGATTCTTTTGGCACACATCTCCTGCGGCATAAACTCCGTCAAGGTTGGTCTTCTGTGCTCTGTCGGTTATTATATAGCCGCTTTCATCAATATTTACTTTATCTTTTACAAGGGCTGTTTCGGGTTCATAACCTGCAAAAACAAAAATACCAAAAGTATCGTTTTGGGGTTCAAACACGGTTTGCTCACCTGTTTTGTTGTTTTTATAAACAAGCTTCTGCAAAAAGTCTTTGCCCGAAGCTTCAACCACTTCGGTGTTTGTAAGCACGGTAATCTTTGGATGATTTTTTGCAGCCTGAGCCGCAGTCGGAGCGCAGGTAAAATCATCACCGCGGACAAGAATTGTAACGTGACTTGCATATCGGGTAAGAAAAACGCTTTCTTCTGCCGCCGCAAATCCTCCGCCAACGACAAAAACCTCTTTGTCGGTAAAAAATTCGCCGTCACAGGTTGCACAATATGCAACCCCATGTCCTTTAAACTCCGATTCCCCCGGAAATCCAATCATTCGGGGATGAGCTCCGGTTGCTATCAATATTCCAAAACACGAAAACTCGCCTTTGTCGGTTTTTACGGTCTTTATATCTCCGTCAACCAAAAGCTCCGTAACCTGTGCAAGCAAAAATTCCGCTCCAAAACTCTCGGCTTGACTGCGCATTGTTTGCGTAAGGGCAGCTCCGCTTGTTTTTTCAACTCCCGGATAGTTTACTACCTCATCGGTTATTGTGATTTGCCCGCCGAATTTTTCTTTTTCGATAACCAACACACGATATTGTGCACGGGCAAGATATATTGCCGCCGTAAGACCGGCAGGGCCGCCGCCGACTATTATTGCGTCATAAAAATTCTTTCTGTCCATTAAAGCATACCCACAAGGTCAAGGCTCGGTTTCAAAGTTTCTGCACCCGGCTGCCATTTTGCAGGGCAAACTTCATCGCCGTGCTCGGCAACAAATTGGCTTGCCTGCAAACGGCGGAAAAGCTCGTCCGCATTACGTCCCACATTGCCTGCATTTACTTCGTATACAACAATTTTGCCCTCGGGATTCACAATAAAGCTTCCTCTTTCAGCCAAGCCGTCAGCCTCAATAAGAACCTCAAAGTCCTTGCTCAGTGCGTGTGTTGGGTCTGCAAGCATAGGATATGTGATTTTTCCGATACGCTCAGACGAATCGTGCCACGCCTTGTGTACAAAATGAGTATCTGTTGAAACAGAGTATACTTCACAGCCTGCCGCCTTAAAATCTTCATACTTGTTCTGCAAGTCTTCAAGCTCTGTTGGGCACACAAATGTAAAATCTGCCGGATAGAAGAAAAACAAACTCCACTTTCCGAGAATATCTGACTTTGTAATTGTTTTGAACTCTCCGTTATGAAAAGCCTGTACGGCAAAATCGTTTACTTCCTTGTTAATCATTGACATAGTATTGTCCTCCTAATTATTTTTTATTAATGTGTTTTTCTAAAGTATCGCTCTGTTAAAGCACCAGCGACGGGGCAGCATAAACCCTGCCGTTCATCTCGCTGTTGAGCATATACAATCCCTTTGCGTCCGAACCGAAGAGCTTCATCTTGGTTATCATATCATTGGCGTTTTTCTCCTCTTCGCCCTGTTCTTTTACAAACCAGTCAAGAAGCTGCATAGTTCTGAAATCTTTAATATTATACGCAGCGGCATAAATATTATTGATGAGCGACGTAACATATTTTTCGTGTTCAAGCGCTTTTTTCAACGGAGTCATATTATCCTTGCGCGTCCATTCGGGTTTTTGAATAGCCTCAAATGTAACAGGCACGCTGTTATTCTGCAAATACTGATAGAACAACATTGCGTGGTCACGCTCTTCCTGAGCTTGAATTTTATACCAGTTTTCAAAACCGTCCAAACCTGCTTCGGCATAATAATTTGCAAAATCCAGATAAAGATACGCAGAGTAAAACTCTTTGTTGATTTGTTCGTTGATTAACTGTGCAACCTTTGCGTCCATAAAAGTTCCTCCCAAGTATAAATTTTATCAATGCTTCCCCTTTTTCTGACATTCGGGACAGACATAATGAATTCGTAAGTCGTATGAAATAATATCTTGACCAAGCTTTTCTTCAATGGAAGATGTAAGGTCTTTAAGCGTAATATCGGCTATTTTTCCGCACACATCACAAAACAGGTGGTCGTGGCGGGTTGTGTTGTCATAATGGTCAGGCTGACCGGTTTCTGACAATCGAATGATTTTTCCCGCTGAAGTAAGAGCGTTAAGATTATTATAAATTGTAGCCTGAGATATTTTGGAATTTCTGCGCTTCATCTCAAGATATATCTGCTCTGCCGTCAAATGGTCTTTTGAATTTAAAACAATTTCAAGTATTTCTTCTGAGTATTTAGAAATTAATATCTCTCCTGCAAGTTAATATAGCTATATTAAGAATTAGAACTATTCTAATTCTTGTTTAAAGAATATAATAAGTTTTATTACTTGTCAATAGCTAAAATTAAATTTTAAAAGTTTTTGTCTGCCTCTCTATTCTCTAATAATAAAACAATAAAAATATTATTCTGTTAAATGCATAAATTAAAAGAGCTTCATAGTTTGCATAAAATCTCTGACAAGCAAAAGACCCAACCATAAAAACAGTTGAGCCTTTCAATGAAATAAAAATAAGCACTAATCTTTCGATTAGTGCTTGACTTGGTTGCGGGAGCCGGATTTGAACCAACGACCTTCGGGTTATGAGCCCGACGAGCTACCGAACTGCTCTATCCCGCGATATATTCGGTGCTGTTTCTTTACAGCTTTTTTAGTATATCACTTTTACAAAGGTTTGTCAAGCAATATTTTGTATTTAACGGTTATTTATGAAGCATATATAAAAATATATGCGTTTTCGGCGTAATTATTCCTGCTTTTTTAGTTGAAAACAAGCAGTTCGGTGGAACGTTACCTTCTCAACTTTTACAAAGTGATTATAATATTCCCACTAAAATCGAAATGCTTTGCACCGCTTTAAAGTCAAAAACGTCTGCACTAATCTGTACTATATATAAATATTATAAATGTTGCATTTTTATGCTTTAATTGTTATAATAGAAATTACAGCTCATTTGCTGAATAAAGGGAGGAACAACTCTATGTGTAAAAAAGAAACATTCTACATTACTACGCCTATCTACTATCCGTCGGGCAATCCGCATATCGGTCATTGCTACACAACCGTTGCCTGCGATTCAATCGCCCGTTACAGACGAATGCAGGGCTATGACGTTATGTTTTTGACAGGCACTGACGAGCACGGACTCAAAATTGAGCAGAAAGCCGCCGAAAAGGGTGTTACTCCAAAAGAATATGTTGATGAAATCACAGCTGTTTTCCAGAGCCTCTGGAAATTTATGAATATAAGCTACGACAGATATATACGCACAACGGACGACTATCATATCGAAACCGTTCAAAAAATCTTTAAGGAGCTCTATGACAAGGGTTATATCTACAAAGGTGAGTATAAAGGGAAATACTGCACTCCTTGTGAAAGCTTTTGGACAGACAGCCAGCTTGTTGACGGCAAGTGCCCCGACTGCGGCAGAGAAGTAACCGAGGCAAAGGAAGAAGCCTATTTCTTCAAGATGTCTCCGTTTGCAGACAGAATTGAAAAGCTTCTTACCGAGACCGATTATCTCCAGCCCAAGACCCGTGCGGTTGAGCTTGTAAACAACTTTATCAAGCCCGGACTTGAGGACCTTTGCGTTTCAAGAACAAGCTTTAAATGGGGCATACCTGTAACATTTGATACAAATCACGTTGTATATGTTTGGATAGACGCCCTTTCAAACTATATTTCCGCACTCGGATATAAGAACGAAAAATTTGATGAATTTGACAAATACTGGCCTGCCGACGTTCATATGGTTGCCAAAGATATTATGCGTTTTCACGCTATAATTTGGCCCGCAATGCTTATGGCTCTTGACTTGCCGCTTCCAAAGCACCTTGCCGTTCACGGTTGGATTACATTTAACGGACAAAAGATGTCCAAGTCACTCGGCAACGTTGTTGACCCGTTCATTCTCGGAAAACGTTACGGTGCAGATGCAATTCGTTATCAAATTATGCGTGAGATGGCTCTCGGCGCAGACAGCTCTTTCTCAAACGAGATTATGATTAACCGAATCAACTCCGACCTTGCAAACGGTTTGGGCAACCTTGTGTCACGTACAGTTGCAATGGTTGAAAAGTATTTTGGCGGCACACTGCCCGTTGAGCGTGAAAGCGGAGAATTTGACGATGATTTAATCTGCACCGCAACATCTCTGAAAAAATCCGTTGACGGATATATGGACAAAACTCAGCTTAACAATGCATTGGCAGAAATATTCAAAGTTGTTTCAAGAGCAAACAAATATATTGACGAAACTGCTCCTTGGGTGCTTGCGAAAGATGAAAACAACCGTACAAGGCTTGCAACCGTGCTTTACAATCTGCTTGAAACAATCAGAATAGTGTCAACTCTGTTGTCTGCATTTATGCCTACAACAATGACAAGGGCACTTGAACAAATCGGTGCGGATGAAGCCGCCGCAACTTATGATAATGCTGACAAATTCGGCGTTCTTCCTCTTGATGTCACGGTTAAAAAGGGCGAAGCTTTGTTCCCGAGAATAGATGTTGAAAAGGAAATTGAAGAGCTTAACAGCATAATTAAAAATAACGATACCGAAAGCGAAGAAACTAAAAAGCTTCGTGAGGAAATTGAGGGCGTTGCTCAGATAGGTATCGACGATTTTGGCAAGGTTGACCTTAGAGTGGCTGAAATCAAAGCTTGCGAGCCTATCAAAGAGGCTAAAAAGCTTCTTAAACTCACTGTATTCGACGGTGTAAAAGAGAGAACAGTTGCAAGCGGCATAGCAAAGTATTACAAGCCCGAAGAACTGGTTGGCAAAAAAATCATACTTGTGTCAAACCTTAAGCCTGCAAAACTCTGCGGCGTTGAAAGCTGCGGAATGATACTTGCGGCAACTTGCGGAGACGACATTAAGGTTATCTTTGTTGACGATATGCCGGCTGGAGCAAAAATTTCTTGATTTAAAGCGTAAAACATTAATATAATTTTACTATGGAAATGAATAATCAATTAACAAACATATTTGACGCACACGCCCATTATGATGACAAGTGGTTTGACGTCGACCGATTTGAGCTGCTTGATAACATTCAGTCGCTGGGCGTATGCGGAATAGTGAATAATGCGGTTGACTTAGTTACCGCACAAAAATGCATTGAATATTCTGAAAGATACGCATTTATGTATGCGGCTGTCGGATTTCACCCGGAAAACCTTGACGGAATCCCAAAAGATTACCTTGAAAAAGTTGCAAGGCTTTGCGAACACAAAAAAGTTGTTGCGATAGGTGAAACCGGACTTGACTATCATTGGGATATACCGAAGCAACTGCAAAAAAAGGTCTTTGAAGAACAAATCAAATTGTCACTTGACCTTGATATGCCGCTGATTGTTCATGACAGAGAAGCGCACGGCGACACTTATGATTTGCTCAGAAAGTACAAGCCAAACGCCTTGATTCATTGCTTTTCGGGCAGTGTTGAGCTTATGCGTGAAGCGGTTAAAATGGACATGTACATTAGCCTTGGCGGAGTTGTAACATTCAAAAACGCACGCCACAGTGTTGAAGTTGCCGCAGAAGTGCCGCTGGACAGGCTTCTTCTTGAAACCGACGCACCGTATATGGCACCGGTTCCGTTCAGAGGAATGAGATGTGACAGCTCAATGATTGCACTTGCGGCAGAAAAAATAGCACAACTTAGAAATATCTCAACACAGGAACTTTTGGACATTACCTGTGAAAACGCAAAAAGATTTTACAGAATTAAATAGCAAAAATTAAGGGAGAACGTCAAGATTTACGTTCTCCCTGTTTTTTATTTTTGCAGTTTTGACATTTTGAGCAGCAGGAACAACTTCCACAGCCGTCATTGCGGTGCTTAATTAAAGAAAACACCGCAATTGCCAAACAAGCCGCAATTAACAAAAGCACAATAATGCTTGCAAAATTCATTTCCATTATGCAAACCCCAACAGACTTCCGACACTAAATATAATAAACGAGCACAGCCACGCAATGGCGCATTGCAGACAGACTATTCCCACAGCCCACTTGGCTCCCAATTCTCGTTTTATTACGGAGATTGCGGCAATGCACGGAGTATACAGCAAACAGAACACAAGGAATGAAGCCGCAGACAACGGCGTAAGTATACTTCCTATTCCTGCGCCGCCAACAAGCACATTTAGTGTTGAAACAACGCTTTCCTTTGCCATAAAGCCTGCAATGAGGGCGGTTGATATTCTCCAATCGCCAAATCCGAGAGGTGCAAAAATCGGAGCTATGAATCCTGCGATTATTGCAAGTATGCTTGTATTAGAACCGCTGACAACGTTTAGTCCGAAATCAAATGTTTGCAGGAACCACACAACAATTGACGCTATAAAAATGACGGTGAACGCACGCTGCAAAAAATCTTTTGCTTTGTCCCACAGCAGGTGCAAAACATTTTTTGCGCCCGGCAAACGGTAATTCGGAAGTTCCATAACAAACGGAACCGCTTCGCCCTTAAACACAGTGTTTTTGGAAAACAGAGCAACAAGAATACCCACGGCAATTCCCAGGAAATACAGAAGTATCATCACAAGTCCGCTGTAATTCGGGAAGAATGCGGCGCTGAAAAAGCCGTATATCGGCAGTTTTGCCGTACAGCTCATAAACGGCGTGAGCAGAATCGTCATCTTTCTGTCTCTTGCCGACGGCAGAGTGCGGCTTGCCATAACGCTTGGAACAGTACACCCGAATCCTATCAGCATAGGCACAATGCTTCTGCCCGAAAGTCCGATTTTTCTAAGTAGCTTATCCATAACAAAGGCAACTCTCGCCATATAGCCGCTGTCTTCAAGCATAGACAAAAAGAAAAACAGCACTACTATTATAGGGACAAAGCTAAGAACGCTTCCGACGCCGCCGAAGATACCGTCCACGACAAGCGAACACAAAATTTCATTTACATTTAATGACACGAGCAAATTGTCAACAATACCCGTCAGCGCATCAATTCCGTTTGCAAGCAGGTCTTGAAGCCATGCGCCTATGACGTTAAAAGTCAAAAAGAACACAAGTGCCATAATCAGCGCAAACGACGGTATGGCAGTGTATTTGCCTGTCAAAACCTTGTCTATCTTGCGGCTGCGAATATGTTCCTTGCTCTCTTTGGGCTTTACAACCGTTGATTTGCACAGCTTTTGAATAAAAGAAAACCTCATATCGGCAATTGCCGCAGAACGGTCAAGTCCACGTTCCTTTTCCATTTGAGTAATGATGTGCTCAATCATTTCTTTTTCGTTTTCTTCAAGATTAAGCGCATCTTCAACAAGCTCATCACCCTCAACAAGCTTGCTTGCGGCAAATCTCAATGGTATTCCCGCAGCTTTTGCGTGGTCCTCAATCAGGTGCATAATTCCGTGCAGGCAACGGTGAACCGCTCCGCAGTGATCACCTTTATCACAAAAATCTGTTCTTCCGGGCTTTTCCTGATATTTTGCAATATGTACGGCATGACGGACAAGTTCGTCAACGCCCTCACCTTTTGAAGCCGAGATGGCAACTACCGGTATTCCAAGCATACTTTCCATCTCGTTTATGCGAATTGTGCCGCCGTTCACTCTTACCTCGTCCATCATATTAAGTGCAAGAACAATCGGAGTGTCAAGCTCCATAAGCTGCATTGTAAGGTAAAGGTTTCGCTCAATATTAGTTGCGTCCACAATGTTGATTATTCCTGTGGGCTTCTCGTCAATTATAAACTGACGTGATACAATCTCTTCGCTTGTATAGGGCGACAATGAATATATTCCCGGAAGGTCGGTCACAAGCGTTTCGGGATGTCCCTTTATTGTTCCGCTTTTTCGGTCAACCGTTACTCCCGGAAAATTTCCGACGTGCTGATTTGCACCCGTAAGTTGGTTAAACAATGTTGTTTTTCCGCAATTTTGGTTACCTGCAAGCGCAAATGTCAGCTTCGTGTCCTTTGGAAGCGGATTTTCTCCTTTTTTGGTGTGATAACGTCCGTCTTCGCCAAACCCCGGGTGCGCCTGATTTTCAACAGGAGCACTGGTTATCGCTTTTTTTCTTGGCAAAGGCTTTATGGGAATCACTTCAATTTTTTCCGCATCTGCAAGTCTGAGCGTAAGCTCATAGCCGTGAATACGCAATTCCATCGGATCGCCCATCGGGGCATATTTTGTCAGCGTTACCTCTGCTCCGGGAATCACTCCCATATCCAAAAAGTGCTGCCTGAGCAAGCCTTCTCCGCCCACAGTTTTTATTACGGCGGTTTTTCCAATCTCAAGTTCCTTTAATGTCATATTTCCCTCTCAAAATGTTAACTATAGCTAACTTTGTCGTAAATTTATATCGGGGTACGAATCAGCCTTTATTAGGCCAATTCATCCACCGATATTTTATTATATTCATAATCATTCAGCTTTAATGTGTCGCCGCTAACAGAATATGAGTACGTGTCGGTTGTTTCCTGCTTCATTTTGTAGGTTGAAGTTACGGTCGAATCCTTTGCGGAATACTTGCTGAATGTAAACTGTACGCCGTAACTGTCAGAATACATAATTCCGCACTTGTCAAAATAAACCGTATCGCCCTCGCTTGACTGCCAAGCGCCTAAAAGCTTTTCGTCTATTGTTGGGTTGGCTTCGGGTTCGGGAATACAGGATACATTTTCAACTTTCTTCATTTTTGTCGTTGAATTGTGGTCCGTATTCGTAAGAGTAACCGAAGACTTGTCTGACGAAAATTCATAGGTATATACGCCGTCAAGTCCAAACAACAGCTGTGTTTTAAAAGTCTTTTTACCATCGGTTTCTTCAAGCGAATATGTTCCGATATACCCAACGTTATCTATTATCAGGCAAGCCTCTTTGTCGCCGTTAAATTCAAAAACGAACGAATCAAGCTTTGAGCCCACGCCCTCAACTATCTTCCATGTTCCGGCAAACTCGTTGCCGTTTTCAGTGTCAATTGAGTGAAGAGAAGTAAGAACTTCGGGGATTTTTGCCGAAGATGCCGCCGTCGTTTCCGCATCGGCGGTTGTGGCAGTCTGAGATGACTCGGAAGAAGATGATGCGGAAGATTCCGAAGAATTGCCGCAGCCGGCAAACGGCAAAGCAAGCGAAACAGTAAGAATCGCAGCGAATATTTTAAATGACTTTTTCATATTTATCCTCACAATCAGATTTATCCGCACAACGCAGATAAACAAAATATATATAAACAATTTTATAATCTATAAAAGTATATGTCAAGTTTTATGACATAAGATTTATTTGAGTAAAATGCTTGACAAATCCAAATCAGCGGAATATAATGAGTGTAATAATAAAAACCTGTGAGCAAGAGTAGTAAGATTTTTTGAGGTTTTCAGAGAGTCGGCGGTTGGTGCAAGCCGATAACCGAGATTAACCCGAATGGACTTGTGAGGGCGGAGCAAAAGCGAAAGCAAGTAGTATCCGACGGCTTCCAACCGTTACCACGGAGGGTATATGTTAGTATGCCGCAAAGCGGACGATTTTTCGTCAAATTGGGTGGTACCGCAGAAGTTTATCAGACTTTTGTCCCTTATGGGACAAAGGTCTTTTTTGTTTGTCTGAGAATATGTTTTGCAAATGCCTGAGTTGCCAAATTGATTTTTGTCGGTCAATTCAATCATCTGCAAACGAAAACAAAAAGTATTAAAAGGAGAGTTACTATGTCAAAAGGAAGATTTGGCATTCACGGCGGACAGTATGTTCCCGAAACGCTGATGAACGCTATTAATGAGTTTGAGAAAGCGTACAACAAATACAAAAACGACCCCGAATTTGTCGCTGAACTTGACACGCTTATGCGTGAATATGCAGGAAGACCTTCTCGTCTTTATTATGCCGAAAAAATGACAAAAGATTTGGGCGGCGCAAAGATATACCTAAAGCGTGAGGATTTGAATCACACAGGCTCTCACAAAATCAACAACTGTCTCGGTCAGTGCCTGCTTGCCAAAAAAATGGGCAAAACAAGAGTAATTGCAGAAACAGGCGCAGGTCAGCACGGAGTTGCAACAGCAACCGTTGCCGCTCTTTTGGGACTTGAATGTGAAATCTTTATGGGCAAAGAGGACACAATTCGCCAGGCACTTAACGTATACAGAATGAAGCTCCTCGGCGCAAAGGTTCACGCCGTTGAAACCGGCACAATGACGCTAAAAGACGCGGTAAACGAAGCTATGCGTGAGTGGACAAACCGTGTAAGCGATACTCACTATGTAATCGGCTCGGTTATGGGACCACATCCGTTCCCGATGGTTGTTCGTGACTTTCAAAGTGTAATCGGCAAAGAAATCAAGCAACAGTTATTCGAAAAAGAAGGAAAACTTCCTGATGTTGTTATGGCGTGCGTAGGCGGCGGAAGCAACGCAATGGGCACCTTCTATGAATTTATCAAGGATGAAAACGTAAAACTCATCGGCTGTGAAGCAGCAGGCCTCGGAATTGACAATCCAAAGAATGCCGCAACCATTGCAAACGGCACACTGGGAATCTTCCACGGTATGAAATCATATTTCTGCCAAAACAAATACGGACAGATTGCTCCTGTTTACTCAATATCCGCAGGACTTGATTACCCGGGAATCGGACCCGAGCACGCAAATCTTCACGATACAGGCAGAGCTCAATATTATCCGATTACAGACGAAGAAGCTGTTCAGGCATTTGAGTATTTATCAAGAGTTGAGGGAATTATCCCTGCAATTGAGAGTGCACACGCTGTTGCACAGTGCATAAAAATGGCTCCGACAATGGACAAAGACAAAATAATTGTAGTAACCGTTTCAGGACGCGGCGATAAGGACGTTGCCGCAATAGCAAGATACAGAGGGGAGAATCTTTATGACTGATATAAAATCTGCTTTTGAGCACGGCAAAGCATTCATACCGTTTGTAACGGCAGGCGATCCCGACCTTGAAACCACGGCAAAATTGCTTGTGGGCATGAGCGAAAGCGGTGCGGATATAATTGAAATCGGTATTCCGTTTTCAGACCCGATAGCTGAGGGCGTTGTAATTCAGGAGGCTGATCTGCGTTCACTTTCCGCAGGCACAACCACAGACAAAATTTTTGATATGGTAAAAGAAATCCGTCCTCAAATCAAGTGTGCATTGGCAACAATGACATATGTAAACCCGATTTTTGTATACGGAACCGACAAGTTTATGGCTCGCTGCAAAGAATGCGGAATTGCAGCCGTAATCGTTCCCGATGTTCCGTATGAAGAAAAAGACGAGCTCAGCATATCTTGCGACAAGTACGGCATCAGCCTTATTTCTCTCATTGCTCCGACATCTAACGACAGAATAAAGATGATTGCCAAAGAAGCACAGGGATTTATATACTGCGTATCCTCAATGGGCGTTACCGGCGTAAGGTCAAAAATCACAACCGACATCGGCAAAATGGTAGGTCTTGTTAAGTCGGTAAGCGACATTCCGTGTGCAGTAGGATTCGGCGTTTCTACGCCGGAACAGGCAAAAAAAATCTCTGAGAGCGCAGACGGTGTAATTGTCGGTTCGGCAATTGTAAAACTCGTTGCCAAATACGGCAAGGATTGCGTAAAGCCCGTTTGCGATTACGTCAGAGAAATGAAAAATGCTATGAATTAATTTCAGCTAAACTGAATATATCTGTTTTTTACAGTCCGACCGCAGGAGTTGTTTTGCTCCTGCGGTTTTCGTTATGTTTGTAGTATTAAATGCTGATATAATTATGTTTATCTGCCTTTATTTGCAACGGATAAATACTGTTGTTGCCGTTAAACACATAGGCGATTGAACACACAAGGAAAAAACACGGAAGATATTGGTAGCCGAAAAGCTCGCCACCGATGAACATAGGAGCAATCAGAGTATTTGTTGCGGCACCGAAGACAGCGGCATATCCGAGTGCGGAAAAAAGCATTACGGGCATACCGAAAATCGGGCCGAGCATTGCGCCGAATGTTGTGCCGATGATAAACAGAGGAGTAACCTCGCCGCCCTGATAGCCTGCTGAAAGTGTTGCGATGGTAAGAATAAATTTGAATGCAAAATCACAAGGGTAGACTTCACCGCCGCCAAACGCAGCCGAAACCAAATCCGTGCTAAGTCCGCTGTATCTGCCGTTCCATAGGAGCATAAACACAACGCTTAAGATAGCTCCGATAACGCCGACACGGATATACGGATTTTTTATCCATTTTGCAAACCACTTCTTTGTCTTGCCGTAAATGTACGCAAACAATCCGCCGACTATGCCGAACAAAACCGCTCCGATACACAAAAACAAAACGAACCTAAAATCTATGTTAAAATCGGTTTCAAGCACAGCGGAAAACCTTTTAAGTCCGAAAAGCCCCGAAACATAGCTTGCCGTCAGTGCGGCAATTAATGCGGGAAGCAATGCGGAAATTTCAATTTTGCCGGCACTTAGAACCTCTAACGCAAAGAACACCGCCGCAATCGGGGTGCGAAACAATCCGCTGAAGCCTGCCGCCATACCTGAAATCAAAAAAATCTTGCCGCTTTTTTTGATTCCTGTTTTTTCCGAGACAAAGTTGCCAATTGTTCCGCCAATCTGAACGGCAACACCCTCTCTCCCCGAGCTTCCTCCAAAGAGGTGAGTAATCCATGTGCTGAAAACCACCAACGGAATCAATCTTATTCCGATGGTTGAGCGTTTGTGCTGTACTTTTTCAAAAAGCAAATTCATTCCTTTTGACGAGTCACGACCGAATTTTTGATAGATAAAAACAATCAACAGTCCTGCAAGCGCAAGAAACGGCAAAAGATAATATGTGTGATCACTGCGAAAATCATTCACAAGCAAAAGCACCCTGCCGAAAATTGCGTCGGCTACTCCCGTTGCCGCTCCTATAAGAAGCGAGCACAACGCAAATAAAATTACACGCCAAATAATCGATAAAATATACCGAGGCGAGCTTCTTAACTTTTTGCTTAATTCCAACCTGCTTTTTACCTTGTTCATAAAATCATCCTACCCCTTATTTATGGTAACAGAGCGCACTAAAAAAGCCAACAACCCTGCAAAAACAGAAGTCATCAGCTTAAAGGCGGTTTCGGCATACGCCGTGGGAGAACATCATTCCCTTATATTAATTACAGTTTACCATAAACACAAAGCAAAATCAATAGTTTTGAGTCTGCGGGTTACTCAAATTCGTACGCACCCTTTGCAAAGAAATAACATTTTTCCTTTGCAAACTGCGCACCGAATCTCATTTGCAGATTTTTGCCTGCCGTATTGTTTTCGGAAATCATAACATACGGCAACATACCGTTTTCAATCATATGATTAGCCACAAAATTTTGCAAGGTTTGGAAACACACTGAGTGTGCGCTTCAGAATACCGTTCATATAGGCAATTGCGGTTCCGTAATTTGTAAACGGCACATCGCTGTCTTCGGCAAATTTGCGCCTGTACTGCATTTCACGCTCGTTGAGCATACAGCCTCCGCAGTGTATAACCAGGCTAAAGTCCGACAAATCATCGGGAAATCCCTTGCCAGACGACGTTTCAATAATTATGTCCTTGCCCGTATATTTTTTGAGCCATTTTGGCAGTTTTACGGTTCCGATATCCTCGCATTGGCGGTGATGGGTACATCCCTCGGAAATAAGCACACGGTCGCCGTCCTTTAGGTTTTCAATTGCTGCCGCTCCTTTTACGGCGGTTTCAAGAAATCCCTTGTACCTTGCCATAAGTATTGAAAATGAGGTGAGCTTAATGTCCTGCGGCACAATTTTTGAAACCATGGCAAACGCCTGGCTGTCGGTTATAACGATTTTCGGCTTGGTGCCAAGATTTTCAAGCGTGAGCGCAAGCTCGGTCTCACGCACGGTAACCGCAATTGCACCTGCTTCAAGCACATCACGGATAGTCTGTTGCTGCGGCAAAATCAGCCTGCCCTTTGGTGCGGCGGAGTCAATCGGCACAACAAGCACGGCAACATCGCCGCTTTCAAGCAGGTCTCCGCAAAGTCTGCGTGTAATACTGTCCGTCTTTACCAAGTGACCGATTTTTTCTTTTAGGCTGTTGATATTTATACCGTATGCCGCACTTACCGCAATTCCGTCGGGATAGCTTTTTTCTCCGACAAGATCGCACTTATTGTAGGCAACGATGTACGGAATGTTCTTTTCCTTAAAAATCTCAATCAGCTCATTGTCCGCCGAGGCTTTACCCTTTTCGCCGTCAACAACAAGCACCGCAACGTCAACACGGTTAAGCACCTGCTTTGTTCGCTTTACACGCATCTTTCCAAGGCTTCCCTCATCATCAAATCCCGGCGTGTCGATTATCACAACAGGACCGAGGGGCAAAAGCTCCATTGCCTTGGTAACGGGGTCGGTCGTGGTTCCCAAAACATCGGAAACCACGGATATCTGTTGGTTTGTAACTGCGTTTACAATGCTTGATTTTCCCGCATTTCGCATGCCGAAAAAGCCAATATGTATGCGTTCTGATTGTGGAGCGTCGTTAAGTCCCATTTTAATTTCTCCTTTTTATTTATCCCCATCCCTTTATTCACCAAGACTATTAAAATCTAAAATCACGCTTATTGTTGTTTTCAATATCGTTTATATGTTCTGTTGCAATTCTTCGTACTTTTTCGTTTGGAATTTTTAAAAGCTCTTTTTCTATCAAAGCGTCACCAATCTTTTTGGTCTTTTCGCTTGCATAGTCCATAAGATATTCTTTAAGGGTCATAAGAGCATTTGGGTGGCAGCAGTTCTGAATTTGACCGTTCTTGCACAATGCCATAAACCTGTCGCCCGTTCTTCCCTCACGGTAACAAGCCGTGCAAAACGACGGAATATAGCCAAGCTCCATAAGCCAACAGACTACCTCGTCAAGAGTTCTTGTGTCCGAAACATCAAACTGAGCCGAATTTTCTTCCTCGGCTTCAGGGTGGTCATAACCTCCGACGCTTGTGCACGAAGCACCGCTAATCTGAGAAATTCCCAGTTTAATAACCTGTTCACGCACCTTTTGCCCCTCTCTTGTCGAGATAATCATACCTGTATAAGGCACGGCAATGCGTATGATTGCCGTTATCTTTGCAAACGTATCATCGTCAATTCCATTGTCAAAGGTTGACGGGTCAATATCGTCGGCTTTTTTGATTCTCGGAACGCTTATGGTGTGAGGACCGACGCCGTGTACGGCTTCAAGGTGTTCTGCGTGCATAAGAAGTCCTGCAAGCTCATAGCGGTAAAGCTCAAGTCCGAACAAAACTCCCAGTCCGACATCATCAATTCCGCCCTCCATTGCTCTGTCCATGGCTTCCGTATGATAGTTGTAGTTATGTTTTGGACCCGTGGGATGAAGTTTTTCGTAGCTTTCTTTGTTGTAGGTTTCCTGGAACAATATATATGTTCCGATTCCTGCATCCTTTAGCTTTCGGTAATTTTCAACGGTTGTTGCCGCTATGTTTACGTTTACTCTGCGGATTGCGCCGTTTTTGTGTTTTATGGAATATATCGTCTTGATGCAGTCGAGAATATATTCAATCGGGTTATTTACGGGGTCTTCTCCTGCTTCGATTGCAAGGCGTTTATGTCCCATATCCTGGAGGGCAATAACCTCTTTTTTTACTTCTTCCTGAGTCAGTTTTTTGCGGCAGATATGTTTGTTTTTGGCGTGATACGGACAGTAAACGCAGCCGTTTACGCAATAGTTTGACAAATACAGCGGGGCAAACATTACGATTCTGTCGCCGTAAAAATCTTTTTTTATCTGCTGAGCAAGGGCATAAATCTCATCAAGCTTTTGTGGATTATCACACGCCAGCAAAACGCTTGCTTCTCTGTGGTCAATGCCCTTTCTCAGCTTAGCCTTTTCGATAATTTTGTCGATAAGCTCAAGGTTATCCTTATTTTCGTCGGCAAACCTAAGGGTGTCTTTAATCTCCTCATCGTTAATAAATTCATCTGCAACAAGGGATTTTGGGTCGTACTTATACATCTTTCTGCTTCCTTTCGTTTGGGCAATAATCGCCCCTGTCGGTCACGATTTGATAACCGATTGATTTCATTCTGCCTGACAGGCATTTTATACACTCCGCCGCCTCATCTCCTGTGCAAATTTTGTTGTCGTACAGTGAGTAATCCGCACGGTGCTCGGCAGGTGACAGGTTCGGCATAACCACGTTTGCGCCGTGTAGTATCCCCATCTCACGCCCCTTTGCATCAACGGTGCCCAAAGCGGTTGTTGCGGGGAGAAGTATATCGGGCTTTAAAAGCCGAATTATCGACAACAACGTTAGCGTAAGTTCAAGGCTTCCGCTCGGATAATTGCGGTATTCCGTGTCTTTATGCGGAATAAACGGACCTATGCCGCACATTTCGGGATTTAACTCCTTAATAAATATCAAGTCCTCTGCAAGCGTTTCAAAGGTTTGGTACGGTGAACCCACCATAAATCCTGCGCCTGTCTGATATCCGATTTCTTTTAACCAAAACAAAGATTGCCTGCGGCGTTCAAACGACATCTCGTTTGGGTGAAGCTTGTTGTAATGCTCCATATCGGCGGTCTCATGCCGCAAAAGATAGCGATTTGCGCCTGCTTCAAAAAGTTTTTTAAAGCTTTGATACCCCCTCTCGCCAAGCGAAAGAGTTATTGCACAGTCGGGATATTCTTTTCTTACAGTGCTTACAATATCGGTCATTACCTCGTCTGTAAAATATCCGTCTTCGCCGCCCTGAAGCACAAAGGTGCGAAAACCGAGGCCGTAACCGTTTTTACAACATTCCAAAATCTGCTCTTTTGTCAGTCTGTATCGCACTGCATTTCGGTTCGATTTGCGTATTCCGCAATAGCGGCAGTCGTTTTTACAGACGCTTGAAATTTCTATTAATCCTCGGATAAAAACTTTGTTGCCAAATACGTTGAGGGCAGTTTTCTGCGCCTTTTTTCGCAAAAGCTCCCGCTCGCCTGCGGATATATTCTTTAACAAAAAAGCGTATTCCTCTTTCGAAGCGGAATGTTCCGATTCGATTTTTTCAATTATATCAATACAGTTCATAACTCACCGCCTTATTTTTTAGAGTATGCGGTTTTTGCTGTCACACCGGGCAATCTTCCGAGCTTGCCCGAAACCGTTCTGATAACATCAAGCTTTGTGTCAATTACAATGCTTATTATGTTGATATTCTTTTTCTTATACGGTATTCCCATTCGCCCGATAATGTTATCAGCTGCCAAGTGAAGAATTTCATTTATTTTGGGTACGCTGTCGGGATTTTCAACAATTATGCTGATAACAGCAACACGTGTATCTGAATTTTCCATTTTATGCAGGTTTTCCATGCCTTTCTTAATCATAGTAATTTATGATTTGTTATTATAAATGAAGTGTATCTTGATAAAACTTTGTGCATTTTTTCAAAATTTGTTAACACAAAAGCGGCGCCAGCACATACTGACACCGCTTAAATTCAAGTTGCCGCAGCAGGGTATAACTTACCCGTCTGCGAAAAAGCGTTCTTATGCGTCAATTAAATTTCTGCGTCAGATACACAATATTCAATTAAGTTTAACAATAGAGCAGAGCGTATTTCATTTTAAATCAGAAGCTTCCGCTGCTGCCGTGCGACGAACCTCCGCCGCCTCCGCTGCTGCTACTGCCCGAATCCGAACTTGGCGGCGGATCCGTCCTTACGGTAACAGTTTTGTTCAGGAATTCATCGTGGCTGTCTGTAATATTAACAACGCTGTTTGCATTAAGGTCGTAAGTTCCTTTCTTTCCGTTATCCTTATAACGCAAATACACGATTAATACAGAAACTCCGCCTGCAATTACAGCGACAACACCGATTATAACACCATAGTGAGAAAGTGTGTAGAGAAGCGGATTTTTTTGCTTCTCGTAATTTTCATTAATGGTTACGTTATCATATGAACCGTCTTCGGTAATTCCGTTACTGTAAAATTCCTCGGTTGTATTAAGAAATTCAAGAGTAGCGTTATACATATCGCCTTGGCTAAGATAAGGCTTCATTCTTGATTTAATTTCTGTCATACGGTCATCGTCAAAATACTCCATTGCAGTGCCGTGAGTAAGGATAATACGGTTGTTTGACGCATTATCGATTACCAGCATTACGCTGTCGTATTCAAAGTCCTGACCGTCATAATAAGTATTATTATAATATGTTTCCATATTATCGGAACTTATATTATCGTTAGAAGTATGCACAATAATCTGCCAGCCTGTCTCTTCACCGATGCTTTGCATAAGCTCGCTGAGAGTTGTGGTTTCCTGTTGGCTGAAAATTGATGCGTCGTCCGCAAGAACATAGGTACTCTGCGCAAAAAATGTTACGCTTGAGACAGCAACCAGTATTATTGAGCAAATAAGCACGGAAAGTCTTTTTGTAATCTTAATCATAAGAACAACATACCTCCCAACACGCCCAATATAAACACGGCAACTGTTACAATTGCAAACAACAACGCAAGTTTTCCTTTTGATACCGGAAGTTTACCGAAAGTTTTTCCGGTTTGACCGTTGATTGCATACGGGAATATTTTGTCCCCGTACTTATATGTAGTTATCCAAACAGGCAGAAGCGTATAGTTCCAAGACTCAAGCTCAGTCTTATCATTATAGTTTTCTGTACGAATAGCAGTATATTCAGACATTGTCTCTTGGAGAAGATCCTTTGCATATTCCTGAATACGCTGTTCAACTTCCTGTGAAACATCAGTTTTTTCAAGGTCACGCTTTTCTGCCTGAAATCCCGAAAGATATGACATCGCAAAATCCTGAGCCTTTTTAAGGTCAAAAGGATGAACGCATTGAAGCATTTCACGGTCATTGTTTTTAAGAGCACGCTCAAATACATTTTTTATTACAAGGTCGCCTGTTCGGTAAAGGCGATATGTGCTTGTTTCGGTATAGTGTTTTCTGCCGACAGTCCAAGTGCGGATTTTTTCACCTTTTGCCACCATACTTGCCTGCTTTTGCTCGTCTACATACCAATACGGAAAGTACACTCCGTTAAATTTATCAAACTGTTTTTCACTCGCAAAATCCTTAGGCAAAAACCACTTTTTTCCGCACATTTCCATAAACTTTTTGGTTGCGGAATCTTTTGAAAGTGCAAACGGCACAACCCTGTCGGGTTTAAATTCTCCGGACAATCTGCCACCAAGAACAACAGGGTTCTGACAATAGAAACAAGTTGTTGCGGCAGTTGAAGCGGTGGTTACAACCTCTGCGCCGCAGCTGGGGCAGGTGTAAACAACAGCGTCTTCCTCCGAAGCAGTGTTTTCCTGTCCGGAAGTTTTTTCCGCCTTTTCCTTTGCACGCTGTTCTTCCCTGTCGGCACGGCTTTCTTTAGCCTCTTGTTCTGCGTACAAATCCTGAATAGTCTTTTCGTCAAAATCCGACATACAGTATTCACAACTGAATTTTTGTTTGTCAGGATTAAACTTTAAAGGACCGCCGCAGTTGGGGCATTTATAATTTATTGTAGCCATACATCCCCTCAAAATTATGCCTTTGTACCGCACTCAGGGCAGAATTTTGCGTCTGCGCTGAGTTCCGCTCCGCAATTTGTACAAAAACGCTTCTTTTGAGCAGCGGGCTTTGGCTTTCCGCATTCTGAGCAGAAGTTTCCTGTGTTCACATTGCCGCACTCGCAAGTCCAGCCACCCTGAGGTGCAGCTCCTGCCGCTCCCTGAGGAGCCTGCTGCTGTTGCTGTGGCTGTTGTGGCTGCTGATATTGCTGTTGAGGCTGCTGAGGCTGTGTAGGATAACTGCCGAGTATGTTTGCGCCTGCATTCATACCCATGCCCATTCCGACAAATCCTGCCATGGCTCCGTTTGCGTTAGAACCTGCGTCTTTAAGTCCCTCTGAGATATTTCCCGCAACATATCCCTTTTGGATTCTGTCGTCGGAAAGCATTGCGCCCTTGTTGCGCATATTGATAAGAGCCTGAGATTCTTCGTCATAAGAAACCTTGATACCGACAGAAACTACTTCCATACCGCGAAGCTGGTTCCATTCTTCGTCAAGGGTATTGCTCATATATTTGCCGAGTTCGCGGCTCTTTGAGGTGATAAAGCTTATACGGTTGCCGTCAGCCGAATATTGGTTGATTGCGGCACCCAAAGCCTCGATAAATTCATCGCAGTACTGCTGGTTAAGCGACTGAAATTCAACGCTCTCGTTGTTTGTGATTGCAGAGCGGGGAATAACCTGCTCATAAAACTTCATCGGGTCTGTAACGTGGATTGAGTATGTTCCGTGAGCGCGGATAAACAACTCTGCATTATAGAAATTATCAAAATAATTTACAGGATTTGCAGTACCAAATTTGATATTTTTCATTTCCTGCATATTGATGTAAAAGACCTTTTGAGCCTGAGACGGCACTCCGCCGAATTTTACACGGTTAAAAGCCTCTTTTATTGAATCGCCAAACTGACCGGTAAACAGAGACGGCATAGAGCTGTTGTCAACCTTGAAGTAACCCGGTTCGGCTGTAAAGTCAACAATCTTTCCGCCGTCAACCAAAATCATAAACTGTCCGTCATAAACGTGAATAATTGAGCCGTTTGAAACAATATTTGAAGAGCCCTTTTTATTCTGACTCTTTCCGTTTTGAGTAATAAGCTGTCCCGGAACTATGCAGGTGTTTTCCCCCATAGGTGCCGGCTCAATGACCTCAAGCCAAGAATCGGCAAGTGCCCCACCAACTGCATTTAGCGCCGCTTTAATAATACCCATAATAAATTTCTCCTTAATTTGTTTTTTAGTAAAAGCTTGCAAAACTACAAACTGTTTAGTATATTTTAATATTTTTTTTAAAAAAAAGCAATATGTTAATATAATGAATTTACAGGCAAAAATTTGCCACTATATACAAATTTCAATTTTTGAACATACTGCTGATTATAAATATCACGCATAAAAATTAATATTTATACTATCTTTAAAATAAAAATTCTCTATATAGACAAACAGGCAGCCGAAAATATCGGTTGCCTGTACAAATTCTATTTACTTTATCAATGATTAAAGGTCACGTCCGCAGCATTTCTTATACTTTTTGCCGCTTCCGCATGGGCAAGGGTCATTTCTGCCGATTTTTTTACCTTTGCGAACAGTCTTGTTTGCAAGGTCGGTTCCGTCTGACGAAACCTGAGTAGGCTGAGCAACCTGTTCACGCTTGAGCGCAGCCTGTACTGCATCCGGCTGTTGATTCTGCTCATTTCCGTTGAGAACAACCTGATGTACGGCAGCAGCCTGCTTTTCGGCAGCCTTGCGGGCAGCCTCAATAGCTTCCTGACGCTTTTGAATCTCATATACTCTCTTCGGCATGACGAGCATAAGCTTTACAGTATCTTCACGAATGCTTTCAATCATCTCATCAAACATATCAAAACCTTCAAGACGGTATTCAACAACAGGGTCGTGCTGACCGTATGAACGAAGTCTGATACCTGACTTGAGCTGTTCCATATCATCAATGTGATCCATCCAGTGCGTATCAACACTTTTAAGCAAATAAACTCGTTCCATCTCACGCATAGTCTCGGCAGGCAAGAGCTTCTCGTTTTCCTTATAGATTTCGAGAGCGTCATCAACTATCATCTGACCGATTTCCTCAGGCTCTATTCCCTCAAGGTCTTCGATTTCAAAGTCGTATTTGCTTTCGTCTCTGATTATCCAATCCTTATAGTAATCTTTAAGACTCTGGAAGTTCCAGTTTTCTTTCGGACCTTCCGGCAAGTAATGCTTAATTGAAGTTTCAACGGTATCTGATATCATCTTAATAACAGTATCGTGCAAATCTTCACCGTTAAGAACCTGGTCACGCTGACCGTAGATTATCTCACGCTGGCGGTTAAGAACATCGTCATACTGAAGTACGTCTTTACGAATACCAAAGTTACGAAGCTCTACCTTTTCCTGTGAACTTTCAATGATGTTAGAGAGCATCTTGTTTTCTATCGGCGTATCCTCATCAACGTTCATACGCTCCATCATCATCTTCATTCTGTCGCCACCGAACAAACGCATAAGGTCGTCTTCGGTTGACAAGAAGAAACGGCTTACACCCGGGTCGCCCTGACGTCCTGAACGACCTCTCAACTGGTTATCAATACGGCGTGATTCGTGACGCTCTGTACCGATAATCATAAGACCGCCTGCCTGACGCACCTGTTCTGCTTCGTCCTTGATTTCTTCTTTGTATTTATCATTCAACTCTCTGAATGTTTTTCTTGCGTTAATGATTTCCTCATCATCAGTTTCGGCATATCCGGTAGCTTCTTCGATTAATTCTTCAGCAAAGCCTTTCTTACGCATTGAAGCCTTTGCCATATACTCAGCATTACCGCCGAGGGTAATATCGGTACCACGACCTGCCATGTTGGTTGCAATTGTTACTGCGCCAAGTTTACCTGCCTGAGCAACAATTTCAGCTTCCTTGTCGTGCTGCTTAGCATTGAGCACGTTGTGTTTAATTCCACGGCGTTTTAACATTTTTGAGAGAAGCTCTGACTTTTCGATTGAAATTGTACCTACAAGCACAGGCTGTCCCTTTTCGTGAGCCTCTGCAATTTGGTTAATTACCGCATTAAACTTGCCGTTCTCGGTCTTGTAAACCGAATCTGGCAAATCCTTACGGATAACAGGCTTGTTTGTAGGAATTTCAACAACGTCAAGTTTGTAAATCTCTTCAAATTCTTCTGACTCTGTCTGAGCGGTACCGGTCATACCGGCAAGCTTTTTATAAAGACGGAAGTAGTTCTGGAAAGTAATTGTTGCAAGTGTCTTGCTTTCGCTCTGAACCTTAACGCCCTCTTTTGCTTCAATAGCCTGGTGAAGACCCTCGTTAAAACGTCTGCCGTACATAATACGACCTGTAAATTCATCGACAATAAGAACTTCGCCGTCCTTAACAACATAGTCAACGTCATTTTTCATAACGCCGTTGGCCTTGATAGCCTGGTTGATGTGATGCTGAATTGTAAGGTTTTCAGGGTCGGTAAGATTTTCAATATTAAAGTATTCCTCAGCCTTTTTTACACCGCTCTGTGTAAGTGTTGCTGTTTTCTGCTTTTCATCAACAACGTAATCTATGCCGTTTTCCTGGTAATAGCTCTCCATATCCTCTTTGGAGTCAAGTTCTGCAAAGCGCTGAATTTTAAGTGTTTTGGCAAACTTGTCGGCTCTTTCGTACAAATCTGTGGACTTGTTGCCCTTACCCGAAATGATAAGAGGGGTTCTCGCTTCATCAATGAGGATTGAGTCAACCTCATCGACAATTGCATAGGCATGTCCGCGCTGAACCTTTTGCTCTTTATAAACAACCATATTATCACGAAGATAATCAAATCCAAGCTCGTTGTTGGTTCCGTATGTAATATCAGCGGCATAAGCCTGCTTTCTTAAGTCATTATCAAGGTCGTGAACGATAAGACCTACCTCAAGACCGAGGTATCTGTATAGTTTACCCATCCACTCCGAGTCACGGCGTGCAAGGTAATCGTTGACTGTTACAATGTGTACGCCCTCTCCTGTAAGAGCGTTAAGATATGCAGGAAGGGTTGCAACCAAGGTTTTACCTTCACCGGTTTTCATCTCGGCAATTCTGCCCTGGTGAAGAACTATACCGCCGATAATCTGAACGGGAAAGTGCTTCATTCCAAGCACACGCCAGCTTGCCTCACGGCAGGTTGCAAATGCCTCCGGCAAAATATCGTCTGTTGTTTCGCCGTTTGCAAGGCGTTCCTTTAACACTGCTGTCTGATTTTTGAGCTCGCTTTCGCTCATAGCCGAATATTTATCCTCAAGGGCAAGCACCTTGTCGCATATAGGCTGAATGCGCTTAACCTCTCGTTTGCTGTAATTTCCGAACATCGCTTTCAAAAAGTTCATTCTTATTATCCTCTCTGTACAAACGTACATTTTTCTTGTCAGTAAAACAAAAATACCGTCAGTTTATTTCCTTAATTTTTCTGATCCCTGATGCATTGAGCGGCTTGTTTCATTGCCGCCTCGGCAACCGGACCTGCGTATTCTATTCCGAATCCCGAATCTTCTACCACACAGGCAAACGCAAGCGGGCAATCTTCATCCTGTGAATATCCCACCATCCAGGCATTCGGGTCTTTGCCGTTGCCGATTTCGGCAGTACCTGTCTTTGCACAAACCTTAAGGTCGCCGAACAAATCGTCACCGTAATATCCTGTAATTGTGTATCGCATAAGCTCGTCAAGTTTTGAAGCGGTATCAGGGCTGAAAAGCTCCTTGCCCGATTTGTTTGACGTAAGATTCAGGGATTTCAGCAGTTCATTTGTACTGCTTTTAATTAAAGTCGGCTCAACAGGCGTTCCGCCGTTTGCAATTGCGCCGCATATAACAGCCATCTGCATAGGATTTACCGTATCTGTATACTGACCTATTCCCGACCATGCAAGCTGGTTGGTGTTTGCATTTGAAACATCATAGCTTCCGCTTGCCGTCTTTAAGCCGTCAACCGAAAAAGACTTGTTTATGCCGACTTTTTCTGCCTCAGCGGTCATTTTATCGCTGCCGAGTTCAACGGCAAGCTCTGCAAAAACTATGTTGCAGGAATGTGCCAAAGCCTCTTTAAAAGTAAGCTCTCCGTGAGCGGATACACAGGTTACGGCACTTCCGCCGATTTCTTCGCTTCCCGTGCAATTCCAAGTTCTTTCGTAAATATCGGGAATGTTTTCAATTGCGGCTGCCGCCGTTACTATTTTAAAAATTGAACCCGGAGTATATGTGGATGATAAAACATTATCAACATAAACGCCGTCATATTCGCTCTCGTTTTCTTCGGTGATTTCCGGAGGGGCACCCGGGTCGTATGCATATGTGCTGACCGAGCAAATTACCTCTCCTGTTTTATAATTATATACAACACAAGCGCCTTTTTTGTCGTAATTTGTCAACATATCATAGGCAACCGCACAAGTTTTTGCGTCAACCGTAAGTTTCATATCGTGTGAAACCCTAAGTGACTGGGGCATATTAAGTCCCCACATAAGACTGTATCCGGTAAGCTGTGAACGATATCTGCTCTGGATAGCGGTTGAAATATTCAAACTGTTATCGCCGACAACATGAAGCAAACCCTTGCGCACGCTTTCGTTATCGTTATAAACACGCTTTTCGTCGATTGTCTGCGCCAGTATTTCGCCGTTTCTGTCATATATTATACCTGCTTGAGCAAGTCCGCCGCTTCCCACAATGTGAGCATTATACGGTTGATTTGCCCAATCTTCGGCATTTGTAAGCAATTCAAACGCAAAGAAGCACATTCCGCCGATAAACGCAATCGTAATTATAAATATCAGCACGCTTCTGCGAAGCACTCGTTTCATAAAACGCCACCTTTGTTTTGGTGTTTAAAGCCTAAAAAGCCAAACAACTGTGTTTTTTATTTATCTTATCTTTGTAAATTATAAATTTTATCTTTTCATCGAATAGGTTCTTTCGTCGGCAGCCTTAACAAACGCCAACAAACCCCAACAACTGATGATACTGGAACCGCCGCTGCTTATGAACGGAAAAGTTACACCGGTAAGAGGAAGAATGTCTGTTGCACCGAAAATGTTAAGCGCAAGCTGAACAACCAGCAGACCTGCCGCACAGCAAGCCGAGATTGAATAGAATGTGCTTCTGCTTCGGGTGGTAATTGCCCTTGCATACACAACAAGAAGTGCTACTGCAAGCGCAAGAGTAATTGCAACAATAATGCCCATTTCTTCGGACACAAGTCCGAATACAAGGTCGCTTTCCGAAGCAGCTACCTGCTTTAGGAAGCCGTTGCCTATACCAACGCCGAACAAACCGCCGCTGGCAATAAAGGTGAGCACGTGTACCTGCTGATAGCCCTGGTCCTGTGCGTAATCCCATACATGACGCCAAGCCTTGAAACGGTTGGCAACGTACGGTTTAAAACGAAGTATAATGGTTGCGCCGAACACTGCCGCAGCAACTGCAAGAATAATAGTCTTAAAGTCGCCCGAACGCATAAACGCTATAAGCAAAAACGTCATAAAGAATATCAAAGCGGTACCGAAGTCGCCCATCAAAGCCAAAAGTCCGACACAAACAATTGAAAATACAATAAATTCAAGAAGGTTCTTTTTGGTTTGCAACTTATCAAGGGCACTTGAACCGATGAATATATAAATTACCTTTACAAGCTCTGACGGCTGAATTGAGATTGAGCCGATATATATCCAGTTTGCCGCACCGCCTGTGGTTTTACCGAATATAACACTCGTCAAAAGCAACCCCACGGCAACAATCATCATAGGAAATCTGAGCTTGTTTACTTTGTCGGGGTTCTGAATGAATTTGATAATCACGCAGAACAGTATCATACCCACTGCCGCCGCTATCAGCTGAACATATGCGGAACGTTCCACCTGCCGCACAAGCAGCATTACTCCTGTTCCTGTCAAAAACAGCGCCAACGCCTCAAGCTCAAAGTTTACTCGTCTGAGTATGTATGACGACACAAAGAAGAATGCCCACTCAACTCCCGCAAGAGCGGCAAAAAGCACAAGCGGAGAGAAAGGATTTGTTGCGTCATTCCAAAACATTGCCTCAACGCACATAAAGAAATGGAACAGCGTTATCATCAGCATAAGTTTCCACGACTTTATGGCAGGCTTGTTGTTTACTTTTCTGAAAAACCAGCTTGAATCAAGCCTTTCGTGATATTCCTCACCACGCTTAAATTCAAACTCGGAATTTCCGACGCCGATAACATCGTCTATCAATAACTGAGTTCTTTCCTCAATTTTTTCGCCGTTTACGTATGTTCCGCTTTTGGAACCGGTGTCGGTAATAAACCAGCCGTCGCTTCGCCTTAACAAAACGCAATGGCTTCTTGATACGGTTGGGTCATCAACCACTATATCGCTTGACCTGCTTCTTCCGATTGAATTTTCCCAAAACAAAACCGGAAGCTTAAGGCCCGTCTGCGGATTAACCAATGTTACAAGGGGAGTTTCGGGACGTCTGCGTCTGCGCATTGCGGCATAACACTGATATACAATAATAATTGCATAAACCGGCAGCAAGATTCTGAGCGCTACAACGCCGATATCAAATATTGCTGAAAAAAACAATATACCTCTCAACTCCTTTACCTGAAATCAATATAAACACAAGTATATTTAAATCCGTTTTATACCAAATAAAAACAGATACCTATACATCTTAGATAATACCTTACTTTGCCTTAAAAGTCAAGTTTTTGAAATATTTGCAATCACACCGGAACAAATATTTGCCACAACAAGTTGTGAAAAGTCCAAATTAATTTTTTGTTGATAATAATTGCATAAAAATATGCAATTTTATCTTTTATATTCGCTAAGTCGGAGGTGGTAAATTGATTATATATAATATGAAAAAGCCGGTTGACTGCATAAACGGCGACTGCGTTGGCGTTACGGGCGACAATCTTGCATACACTCAGGAATTTTACATCAAGGGTGTGTCGGATGACAGCATATCATATTCTCTGCACCTTAGATTTTCCGACGGAAGCGTAAACTCGGTAACTCCTTCTTATGTGGGAACCGACGGCGAGGGCACTCTCATACGCTGGGTGGTAACCAAAAACGATATTTTTGTTCACGGAAGCTTTGAATTGCAAATTGAGGGCACAAACAGCACAGGACTTGTGTTTCAGACAGAAATAGTGCGGCTCTATGCAGACGAAAGCCTTGCCATTGAGGACAAGGAATACGAAAACCCTAATTCAGAGACCCTAAAACTGCGTGAGGAGGCCTACCAAGCTTTAAAAAAGCTTCAGGAACAGCAAAATCTGCTTGACGAAAACATCGGCAAAATCAATAAAACAAGCCTTGATTTAAAGGCTGACAAGTCTGATACATACACAAAATCGGAAATTGATGCAGAGCTTGCGAAAAAAATCAATGAAGAAGATGTTTATACTGCCGAAGAGGTTGATGAGCGTTTTCAAAGAATTTTAACCGCAGGTGACAATATAAAAATTGACGATAACAAGCAGGGCAAAATTACAATCTCGGCAGATTTAAGCAAAAAATACGATGCCGCAAACGTTGAATCGGGCAGCGGAGATTTGTCT
>FMUV01000037.1 GCA_900101355.1 Ruminococcus sp. YE282 | reverse complement strand
TTTTTTGAGTGGCCGTTTCTGTAATTTTTCGACTTATTGCTACACTCATCATTCGACGTTCTTTCGCTTTTCTCGTAGCCGAGCTCATCTGCAAGCTCACATTCCATAACCTCCTGAAGAATGTCCTTGAACATATTTTTCATTGCTGTCATAACTTCATCTGTTGAGGTGAATTTCTGACTTCTTACAAATTCTCTCATCATTTCTGCCGGTACTTTTTCCATTAAAAAAACTTCCTTTCAAGCTTTAATTTTTCTGTTTCCATTATTGCTTGAAAGGAAGTATATTATTCACTTTTACACAAACTTTTCGGCGGTCTCGGAATCTATGCGTATCACAGATTGATTCATCTTATTTTTATTCTGGTGGAACTTCATTAAGCTCAAGTTGGGATGTTTCGGCTCAAAACGCTTGGATTTTATGCAAACAACTAACCGACGATTTTAACGATTCGGTAATAAATACTACTGTTTCAAATAATTCTATAAAAATGATGGAAGCAATTTATAACGGAGATTATCAGTCGCAAGCTATTTCATACGGTACAAGATGGAATCGGATGCGTAATGAAATTTCAAATTTAATTACAGATTGCTCAACCACATGCCCGACAAACAAAAAAAGCGATGCTCAAGCATTGTATACCCAAATTCAAGCTGAATACGAAAAGTACAATAAGCTAATAGAAGAAATTAAAGAGTCATATGGTACATTAACAACAACTAATGCCCTGACAGATCAAATTGGACAAGGTGGTGTATCTATATTTAACTTTTTATGGAACAATTTAGGTTCAGTGTTAAAAACAATAGGTACAAATTCTGACAGTGCAAATAATATATTTGGGTTATCAATTTCAAACAATGGAATACTCAATGTGGTTAATTCTATATTACCTGTTATTCAAACGTTTGCTTATGCAATTGCTGTAATTTTGTTTGGAATTAATATAACCCAAACCTCACTACAATATGAAATTTTAACGCTTCGAGGTGGTATAAAAGTCTTTGCAAGAATTTTACTTGTTAAAGTATGGATTGATTTAGCTGTTCCTATTTCAATGTATGCACTAACAATTATAAATAATCTTGCACAACAAATTCTTAATATATTCACAACTGGTAGCAATACCTTTCCTGCGTATACACCTATTACAACAGAAAGTGGTTCATGGCTATCTGTATTTAATCGATTTATGTCTATACTTTGTGGTTCTATAACAACATTACCTACGATAGCAATACTTATAGCTATAAGTATTTCTGTTATATCTGTGTTTATTAAACTGATTTCTAGAGGTTTTGAACTTACTGCTTTAATCTCACTATCGCCTCTGTTTTTTTCAAC
Source organism: Ruminococcus sp. YE282 (assembly GCA_900101355.1). Lineage (GTDB taxonomy): Bacteria > Bacillota > Clostridia > Oscillospirales > Acutalibacteraceae > Ruminococcoides > Ruminococcoides bromii_A. The sequence continues at coordinate 24,916 of FMUV01000037.1, read as the reverse complement.
GCTTGTAGGTGAGAATACAAAACGTTATTTTAATAGATTTATTTCAAGTTTTCTGTCAACAGCAGGATATATTTTATTTATGTCTATAACATATGCTGTTGCTTCAAACTGGATTAGTCAGTGCACCACCACTGTAATTGGGAACTGGGGTGATTATTTTAAATATTTAATGAATATTTTGCCACAATCAATTATCATTATTGCCTGTTGTAGGATTATGAGGAAGCCACCGAAAGTACTTACTTGCTTATTAGACTCTGGAGGTTAATATGCGTAAAATCAAAATTACAAAACAACAAACCGTAAATTCCAAAGCTGTATATATGGGATTATCAATACCACAAATTATATCAATGGTAATCGGTATATCCATTGCTATCGGCGTGCTTGTACTTTTTGTTTTTATCCTCGGTTTGTCGGTCAATTTTACAATGTTCATTATTTTTGTTGAACTACTATTCTTCGTTGGATTCTCTATTGTAAAAATCAACGGTATGAATCTATTCAAATGGATATATGTGGTTTTTCAGAAACCTACATTTCGTCCATATCAATCGAAGGGAGTTTTAGATACTTATGAAAAAGAAGAAAAATAACAGCAAAATCATAATGATTGAAGAAAAAAAGAAATCAGACCTTAAAGGCTTTTCCAAAAACAAAAAAGCAGCGTCAAACAAACAGTCGGCGCAGGATACCGTATCTTTTGACGAAATATATGAAAATGGATTGTTTAGAATCGGAGATACGTTTAGCATTATTTTCAAACTTGAAAATATTGACTATAAAGTAATGCGTGAAATCGAAAAAGATCAGTTTTATCAAAAGTATATTCATTTCTTAAATACTTTACCTCAAGACGTTAATTATCAAGAGCTAATTCTCAATTCGCCCACTGACGAACTTCAGCTTACTAAAGCGATTGTACCATCATCTCAAAATCAGTTTTGCAGTAAAGATGTCTATGATGATTATTGCAATATTATGAAAAAACTTATTGATACGACGACTGCAGAATCTTGTGAACAGATAATTATTTCTGCGTTGTCGTTCACACCAAGAACAAGGATTGACGATGTAAACATTTTGTTCAAATATTTCAAAGCATTGCAAGACGAGGCTCTTAATTTTGCAATAAAAACTACACAGATCATGCCATATGAAGCAATCGAAATATTGCACCGTATCTATCATATGGCAGATAAAGAAACATTTTTATTACCTACAAATTATTTACAAAATGACGTGAATCTGAAAGATTATATTGTTCCGTCATCGTTCAAGTTTTGTAGCAAGCATATTGAAGTAGGTTCTTCTTTTTCTTCGGTGCTTTTTGTAAAACATTTTTCTTACGAGTGCGACGATGAATTTATTACCGATTTGTTAGACAACAATTATAATATCGCAGTAAGCAAACACCTTATGCGAATAGATAAAACTGAAAGTTTGAAGATTCTAAAACGTCAGATGGATGACCTTGAAGCAAGAATGGAAAAGCGACGTGAAATTAATGCTAAACGTGGCGGAAATTTCATACCGTTTGCTTTACGCCAAAGAGAAAACGATTTGATGTCATTACAAGAAAAGCTCGGCGGCAGCAACTGCGATTTGTTTTCGTTTGTATTATATATATACATATCGGCTGATACGTTAGAAACATTAAATGACATAAAAGACTATATCAAACAGACGGCATTACGTCATCAGGTAACGATAGATGTTTTAACCGGTGTCCCGCAGCAGGAAGCAGGTTTAAATTCGATTATACCTTTTGCTAATCCCAGCAGAACTAACGACGGAGCGTATATTGGACAACCGTTTTATTTGCCGTCCGACGAAATTGCAAATTTTATTCCTTTTTCATATCGTAATAATATTAATCCAAATGGTTTAATGTACGGAATAAATCAGATTACCGGTACACCTATAATTATTGATCGCAGTGAGGGTCTTAACGGTAATGGATTTATTCTTGGTACGTCAGGTTCAGGAAAATCTATGAATACCAAAGCAGAATTTTTTGCCGCAGCAACAAAATATCCCAATGATGAATTTATTGTCATAGACCCTGAAAACGAATATCGACCGCTTGGTGTTCCATTTGATGCGGAAATTATTAAACTTTCTCCTCGAACAGATACATTTATCAATATCTTTGATACAGATATGACATATTCCGAAGATGGTTCTTCTGCAGTTCAGATGAAAGTTGATTTTATTATGACTTTTTGCGAGGCTGCAAAGGGGCTTGAACTAACCGCCAAAGAACGTTCAGTCATAGATCGTTGTGTTAAGTTTGTATACCAAGATTATATCTCGTCACAAGGAGATATAAGCAAGCTGCCAAATCTTCCTCAGTTTTACGAAGCACTGAAAAAACAACCGGAAAAAGAAGCTTCCGATATAGCACTTTCATTGGAGCTATACACGACCGGCAGCTTTGATATGTTTGCACACAGCACAAACATTGAGTATAATAAAAAGTTTATTATATATGATATTTTTGAAATGGGCGAACAGCTACAAACAGTTGGCTTGCTTGTAATTTTGGAAATGTTATGGCAACGAGTTATTCAGAACAAACTCAAAGGAATACGCACTTGGGTGTGGTGTGATGAGTTTTCGGTAATGTTTAATGACAACAAGCAAGGTGTTTTCCGCACAGGTGACTTTTTTGAAAAGGTCTACAAACGTATTCGTAAGCACGGAGGCATTGCGACCGGAGCAACGCAAAACATCAGCGAAGTTATTCAGTCAAATCAGGCGATGACAATGTTGCAAAATTCCGAATTTCTTGTTTTGTTGGCTCAAAAAGAAGATGATTTAGAAATAATAAAAAAAATGTTTAACTTATCTGAAAGTCAAGCAAAATACATTGACATAGATGAACCCGGCAGAGGTCTGATTAAATGCGGCAAGTGTGTTATTCCGTTTATAAACATAATTCCTTCCGATTCGTTGATGTATAAAATATGTACTACTAAATTTAAAGATGTTCAAGCTAATCTAAAATAAGGAGAGATATAATTGAATATATTAATTGTAGCAGACAAGCCTGACGCAAAAATGTATAAAAGCGTTTTTAAAACAGCACCTAACACAACCGTGTTGGGTACTGTAACTCATATCAACTCTGATTTTATACGTACACTTAAGGATAAATATAATCCTCACGCAGTTGTTATCGACACGTCTGTAAAATGCAAAAGCACGACTGTATCGCAAACAGTTGACGATATAATCAAATATTATCCCTATATGCAAATACTTATAATGACAGATGCAGATGATAACACTGAGTTTCATACGCCCTTTGTCGTCAACGGTCCTATTTCAAACCTATCTCTCTTATCTGTTTTAGCTCGTATGTCAAATCATTCTCAAAAAAATAAAAGCGGCGATTCGAGCAAAGACATAGCTGACAAAAAGCGTGAAGTGGACAAATTGTCCACTTCACGACCGTACAATCTATATAATAAAGAATATCGAGCAAAGGTTAAACGATTTAATCCGGTTTGGATTACAGCAGGCGTATTACTGTTATTGGTTATTGTTTTGATTCCGTTAATAATATTCAATTTTAATGCAACATCAAATAACTCAACTCCCGACGAAACGACTACGACCGCAACTGTATCCGACATTTTGGATACCACCGTTTCCGTTTTGGAAACGGTTGCAGAATCAACAAATTTAAAAGAAACGGCACCTACAAATCGTCAGGATACAGATAGTATTAAGTCGCAAGAATCTACAAAGTCAAGCAGTCCTAAATTGAGTTCAAATAATAATCAAAACAAAGAAGTTGTTAATTCTGAAAGCGACAGCTCAAAAAAAACAAACGAAAATAATGAAGACAATTATGAAAACACTGATAATGAGAATGATACTAGTTATGAAGAACATGGCAGTGCAGTAATATCTTATGGAAGTGACAGCTATCGCAATTCTCACAGTGATGAGGTCAGCAGTATTAAATTGTCATATAATTCAAAAACACTACAGGTTGGCGATACTCTTAACTTATCAGCAAATATTAGTCCGGCATCGGCTTCGCAAAATGTAATTTGGAATAGTTCAAATTCAAGCGTAGTATCTGTTTCAAATGGTAGAATAACAGCGCACAAACAAGGGATTGCTGATATTACGGCAACAACCAGCAATGGAAAATCAGCATCTTGTCGTGTAACCGTTAATGCCAAAAATAAAGGAACAACAGTTAAGTTGTCTGCCACTTCGTATCATCTATCCGTCGGTCAGTCGGCAAAAATAACGCTTTATAATGCAACTAACTGTCAATGGTCTACATCCCGTTCATCAGTTGCCAAAGTATCAAACACCGGGCGTAATTCTGCTAATATTACGGCACAGCACAAAGGTTCTGCGGATATATCCGTTATTGATTCAAATACCGGAATTCGGTATATTTGTAAAGTAACAGTAAATTAACTAAAATATGTCCTACCTGCAGAAACCGCTTGGTATTTGTTTTCCCATAAGGAGAAAAAAATGACACCTTTGATTTGTTCTCTATTCTATGTTTATTTTATTTTATCAGTTAATTTCTATCGAAAAGAAATAAAACTGCGAATTGATAACGGTTATAAACACAATTTTAATTTTAAACCAAAAGCACTGAGTTCAATTAGAACAACGGTGCTTTTAATTTTTGTAGCTACATCAATTAATTTTCTTGCATATGCGATATACAAAGAATTTATTATTATCGCAAATGTTTTACCTGCTGCAGTTTGTATTTTCATTCATTCGCATTATCAACGAAAAATCATCAAAATGGATAGATTGGAGGATTAAATATGTATTATTATAAGAAAAAAGATATGTATATATTTTCTGATGAAGAAAAACAGCAAGCTCATAATATATCAGTTATAGATTACTTACAGCGTGTATATGGCTTTAGCTTTAAGAAGTCAGGACAAGGATACAGATGTGTAGAACACAACAGTCTTGTTGTTAATGCCGATGAGAAGTCTTGGTATTGGAACAGTCATGGTTTTGGCGGCGGTGACGTAGTCGAGTTTATCAGGAAATATGAGAATGTCAGTTTTGAAGAAGCATTAAAAAAAGTATTAGCTCCGATTGTATCATCTGACAATTATAACTATAAGTCTGCTTCCAAATCCCCTGTACCCGCAAAGCGGGAATTATTATTGCCGCCTAAAAAGCAGGGTAAGTATAACCGTGTTTTTGCTTATTTAACGAAAACACGCTGCATTGACAAAGATATTGTAACTGTGCTGTTACATAAAAAATTTATTTACGAGGATACTCACGGCAACTGTGTTTTTGTGGGGTATAACAAAAACGGGTTGCCCGCATATGCAAGTATGCGGACCACTATGACGGAACATAAATTCAGACGTGACGCCGTTGGCTCTAATAAGAGCAACGGCTTTTATTTGAAAGGCTATGACCGTAAAAAGGTATATGTATTTGAAGCACCTATTGACTTACTGTCACACGCTTCGATTTGCAATATGTCAAAAAAAGATTGCAGAGATTGGCTTAACTGCACAAGGCTCTCGCTCGGCGGTGTAAGCGATAACGCCCTTGATCACTTTTTGATAGACTATCCCGAAGTTGAGGAAATATGTTTTTGCCTTGACAATGACAGTGCCGGCAAGGAAGCAACAGAAAAATATATGCTTAAGTATGCAGACAAGGGATATAAAGTAAGTTCTCAACCATCTGCGTTTAAGGACTACAACGAAGATCTTGTATATATGGTAAAAAACTGTAAAAGCCGTTGCATATAAAATGTGACGGCTTTTTTTCTTTGAGGTAACAATATGAGAAAATATGATCTCTTTAAAATGCCAAACAATATATTTGAAGCTCCGTTGACTGCAACGGAGCTTCGTGTTATGGCGGTTATTTATAGCCTGCGCAGCAGATCCATTTGTAAAGGCAAGAAATACATAAAGATAAATCAAAAAGCAATTGCTTCAATCTGTGGTTTCAAATCAACTGCAACAGTCAGCAAAGCTGTTGATTCATTATGCAGATACGGATATTTGCGCATAGAACGCTTTTATGATGATTATAAAAAGCTCGGTTCTTATGTTTATACCGTTCCTGTTCTTAGACGTGATTATTTTTTTGTTAATCGTAGAATTTTTAAATTTAATTTATCATCTGCGCAAACAAGAATGTATTTATTCTTCTGCAAATGCTCTGAGAGCCATTCTAAGCGATTTTGGAACAGTTATAACGATATTTGTCGTTCACTAAATTTAAAGCGTTCTGCAGTCATTAAAACGATTTCTGAATTACTTGCGTTCGGACTGATAAAAAAATATAAAATAAGAAAAAAAGACGGCAGCTTCAGCGATAATCACTACAGGATTATTGCACTAAAACCACCAAAATATAAATTTGGACAAAGAAAAAGAAGATGCTTGTTTGCCCCTCACATCTTCTTTAAGCAATTTGTAAAACTGTCTTACAAAATTATGATAAATCATAAACCTAAAAATGTCAATACCCTTTTTTGGCTAAGGGGTAGTCCAAAAATATTAGGGTCATTGTATAGTACCCACTTTAACACCCACAGAAAAAGAAAAAATATAAAGTTATACATAAAGTATAGATGTAACTTAAGACTCTGCGATTTTGGGAAACAATTGCGTTAAAAGCAAATTCATCAATCATTTCGTTTCAAATCACACAAAGCACAGAGAACAGCTCGCCTGATATGAACGCTCTTGTCATAAAAAGCGGCATTTTTCTTCTGTTGGTAAAAAATATAAGGAGTTTTTAATTATGATGATTATGAAAATTAATAATGACATTGCACTTTCTACAGCTGACGCTATTGTAAACGCAAGTAACGGTATTGGATTTATGGGTGGAAAATCGGGTTTAGAATGCCGTAAAAAAGGTGTTGCAGAAAGCCTACATTTCATTAGCCAAGGAGCAATCGAACCACTTGCCAAAACGAAGTGTAAAAAACACGGCTTATTCGGGTATGCTCCCGGTAATGTTTTCATTACGCCTGCGCCAAACCTGAATTGCCAAAAAATACTCTACGCAGTAACAATGCGTTTTCCCGGAAGTAAATGTAAAATCAAGACAATTGAAAAGCTCGTTCCTAAAATTTTATCTATTTCAGAGCATAACAATTTTAAAAGTGTAGCTATTCCTATTTTAGGAACAGGAACGGGAAGATTAAACATTGATGATGTTCTTGAAATATATACCGAATATTTTCAAAACAGCAAGGTCGTATTCCACGTTTATTTTCCATTTGAGAAAAGTATGGATATTGAATAAGTGGACAAATTGTCCACTTTACTTTTTATAATTATTCTTTCTTCTGAAAATCTCGAGCATATTTTTAACTTTATCTTTTTCGGATTTTGTAATTTTAATAACATTAATCTTTTCTTCGGATATACTGCCGTCATATCTTATGCCCTGTTCCGTAAGGTATGCGGCTTCTTGTCCTGTGACCTCTAAATAATATGGTCGTGCATCAGATAAAGATACTCTTTTTTTCTCTTTTCTTCCCCACGTTTTCACAGCCTGCTCTTTTATAAATTTAATAAAGCCGTCGATTTTATCTGTTTTATCAAATACCGCCAAAGCCATATAATAGGTGTCTTTATCTTCTGAAAAAATTATAACGGGTGGATAATTATGTGTGATTAGATAGTAATTCATCAATGTTCTTCCTACCCTTCCATTGCCATCAGCAAAGGGATGTATTGATTCAAACGACAAATGAAGATAGGCTGCAACAGTCAATGGATTTTCACCCTCGTTTTCAATGACTTCATCTAAAACAAACTGAAGCTCATCGGCAACCTCCTCCGGCTCTGCTCCGATATCGTCACCTACTACAAACAAATGCTTTTTATAAGTGCCGGGACGTTCGCCTTTTTCGTACTTCGCTTTATCATAGCAACCGTGCATAAGCGTTTCGTGAATTTTTAAAATAAGGTCTTGTGTAAGCGGTTCACGCTTAACAATTTTTTCTTTCAAGAACTCATAACAATCCTTTTGGTTCTGAATTTCAAAAAGAGTTCTCAAGTCGCCTGTGTATGATGAAACAGTACCGTTTTCAAATACTTCCCTTGTATCGTGATAAGTAGTATTTGGATTTTCAATATGATTACTGTTAAAAGCAAACAGGATTCTGAAATTGTCAAGGTAATAATCTAAATCGTTTTCTGTTTTTATATCAAAAGATTGCCATTGCTCAAGTATTTTATTATAATCAGCCACTATTACACCTCACCTTACAAGTTGGACAAATTGTCCACTTTACTTTTTATAATTATTCTTTCTTCTGAAAATTTCAAGCATACCTTCAACCTTTTCTTTTTTGGATTTTAAAATTTTAATGACATTATTTTCTTCTAATACGTTGCCTTCAAATTTAATTCCCTGTTCCATAAGGTATGCGGCTTCCTGTTTTGTAACTTCCAAATAATAGTCAGAAACCGAAATGCTGTCTATCAGATTATCAGCACGCAAAGAATATTCCTCGTAGTCAGGTGCATTACGCTCTGATTTTAATCGTTTCACTTCACAAACTATCTCTCGCAACATATTCAATTCTGAATTGCTCCATTTTCCGTTAAGAACTTCACTTTCAACATTAGCAGGACTTATTCCTTCTCCTGCCGGGAAAAGGCACTTGCCAAATCTCGACAACAATCGTATATCATCAAAAATTTTACGATTGTAAATAACGTCAAGATTTTTCACAATTGATTCGGCAACGAGGTAGTGATGTTCCTTAGCCGTTGCTCTTGGTGTCTTTCCGAGTGCAATTGCATTTTCATATCGAAGAATTGTACTTTCGTATGAGATTTCTTTTTTTACTGCTATCACGTGGAGTTCAACACGGTAACCTTTATCCTTAAGCATTTGACAAGTATTAATAGGAGTTTCAGCGGTTCTGAGCGTTCCCTCAATAATCAGGTTGTATTTTTCTTCGCTCAACTCACTAATAAGCTGCTCTGTGACTCTGTTGATAAAAGGCTGTGTGTATTTTGGAGAATCATCTCCGAAAGCGGATTGTATTTCAGAATAATAAGGGTGAAATTCTCTAAAAGCGTCAGCATTTATTACAATGCAATTTTTATTACTTTTAAGAATATAATTTTGAAGTATTGTCTTTCCTGCTCCCGGCTGACCGCCCAAAATAAAAGCAACAGGTTTTACTACAGAAATTTTGTTATGAATTAAAATATTTTTAATTAAATTGTACTTTCCTGAATATTGATAATCCGTATACTGATACATCAAGCACCTACCGGGATGGATACGGTTATATTATCAATAATATTTTCATATTCATCTATGTTTTTCTTCAGAATATCATAGCTTGTTTCATTATCACAAAGCATAATTTTATCGGGATAATTTGATAAACTCTCATATAGCGTTCTAATACATTCTAACGGTTCTTGTGTTTCTTCTAAGTATTTTACATACTTTGCTAATACACTAAATGTCTTTTCATATAAAACTTCCGCTTTTGCAGTTATAAGATAATTTGTCATAAAGCAACACCCTTTCTTACGATTATTATATGCTATTATCGCTTGTTTTTCAACTTAAAGTGGACAAATTGTCCACTTTCTCTGTTATGTCCGGTACATACTCAAGAATATCACCCGGTTGGCAATTCAGATACTTGCAAAGCTTCGATATTGTACGAGTGTCAATATCTCCGCCCTCTTTGATTTTTTTATAACTCGCCTGACCGATTATTCTTTCTTTCTTAATCGTATAAGAATTAATACCCTTCTCGTTAAGAATTTTAAGAAGCTTATCATATACAATTGGCAATTAACTCACCCCGATAGACTGATGTATAATAATATTATACACCTAACAAATCTCTAATACAAGTGACAATGTGTATAGAATTATCACTCATATTTGTGATAATTGTCAATTGAATATCCCTATAATTAGTGATATAATTAATACAGAAAACAGATAATATTTTCTTTCTAAACAAAAAAGCAAGAATTATCAAAACATCTTGACAATTCTTGCTAATAGTTGTAAAATATTAATGATTAAAGGATTTTTAGAAATTCAATCCTTAGTCAGCAGACCGTTTACCAGACAGCCTGCTGACCCGTCAAAAGAGTAAACTAGATACTCAAGTGACGTTTAGGCTAATTTCGCTATATATTATAAGCGAATTAGGTTATTTTGTCAACTACCTGTATCCTTATTACTTTGGCGGTTTGAGGATACGGGTTTTATTTTTCGTTTAATCTACAAATTGAATAGTCCGTGAAAGTCTGAACATTAGTACATCCATTGTTGCTTAACAGTATTGCCACTACCTTTGCTCTGTTGGAGCTTCCTAACACCTTGTCGTGATGACAACGTGGAACGAATGAGAGCGTGCCAATCAAATACCAATTGATTGCTACTTAGCGACAATTAGCTAAAAGGATGAAAGGGCTTAATTAACCCTGTTTAATACACGGCTGCGTAAATGCTTATGAATCGCAAACTTGGACAAATTGTCCACTTGTTACGAAACACTTGTATGCAAAGCTTGTAAATCGCTGTATTGCGTTAGCCTCGCTGACCGTAGGAAAGATGTTCATATTTCAACATCTGCTTTTGCAGATTAACAAAAGAATAATCTGTTCGCCGTACCCTTGCGGTGCGGTGGACAGTTAAATGTAAATCAGCAAAGCGATTTAAACAACTTTTCGGTTGCTTAAATCACTTTACTGTTTTGGAGCGGATGATGGGAATCGAACCCACACGATCAGCTTGGAAGGCTGAAGTTCTACCACTAAACTACATCCGCATTTCAACAACATATTTAGTATACTACACAATTTATATAATGTCAAGTAAAAATTTGATTAAACTTCAAATTTTTGAGATTTTTTAATACAGTGGTTTTTTTCTAAATGCACTGATTTAGTTTACAGAAAATTTAGAAATTTTTGTAATCGTATTTTACTTATCTTTTCCATTATTTTCAGCTGAAAATCAGTTATAAAACAGGCGGCAGTTTTATAACCGCCGCCAATCTTGAACAATTATATATTTTTGGGTTTATCTACTATTAATATAAATCCAGCCTTGAACATTCAATCAATTACAAGTTTATTTATATTGACTGCAAAATGATTGATTCGCCGTCAGAAGTGATATTAATGGCACTGATTAACCCGTTATCTGAATTAATCATTTCTGTTGCTATTTTTTCTTCTACTTCTCTGCGAATTGTATTTCTCAGGTCACGAGCACCGCTCTTGCCTGCACAAGACTTTTTGGCGAGGTATTCGCAAGCCTTATCGTCATAGGTGAACTTAATGTGCTTTTCTTCAAGCGTCGGTACGTATTCGGAAAGCATAAGGTCTGCAATTTTAACAAAGTCTTGTTGTTTAAGTGAGTTAAATACTATAACTTCATCGACTCTTGCAATAAATTCAGGACGTAAAAATTCTGAAAGGGCTTTCATAACCTTTTCTTTTGATGCTTCACTCTCTGTTTTGCCGAATCCCAAGGCACTGTCACGGCTTGTCGAGCCAGCATTTGAAGTCATAACAATAACTGTATTCTCAAAGTTTACGGCTCTTCCGTGCGCATCCGTTACCTTACCTTCATCAAGAATCTGAAGAAGAATATTTAAAACATCGGGGTGAGCTTTTTCAATTTCATCAAAAAGCAATACTGAATATGGTCTGCGGCGAACCTTTTCGGTAACTTGGCCTGCTTCGTCGTATCCCACATATCCTGGAGGTGAACCAATAATCTTTGAAACCGAATGCTTTTCCATAAATTCAGACATATCAAGTCTTATCAAAGTTTCCGGTGTATCAAAAAGTTGTTTGCTGAGAACTTTTACAAGCTCTGTTTTTCCCACGCCTGTTGGTCCCACAAATATAAATGAAGCAGGTCTGCGGCGAGGCGAAATCTGACAACGGCTGCGTTTGATTGCTGACGCAAGCGCCTCAACGGCTTCGTCCTGACCGATTATTTTTTTCTTTAATTCAACATCAAGGTCTTTAAGTTTGGCAAGCTCATTTTCACGGATTCTTGAAGCCGGGATGCCTGTCCAAAGCTCGATAACCTTTGCAATGTCTTCCTCAGAAACTTTTGAAATCAGTGTGTCAGGATTAATCTTTGCTAAATCGGAGTCTATTCTTGCAATGCTTGTATTCACTTCAGCCAAAGCCTCATAGTCTACATTTTCAGCAGTGGTAAGCTCTTCCTTTTTAGATTCAAGGACACCCTTTTCATCAATCAATTTGTCGTGTTGTTCCATATTCTTGTTTCTAAGAGCGGCACAAGCGCAGCTTTCATCGAGCAAGTCAATGGCTTTATCAGGCAAAAATCTGTCAGTTATATAACGTTCTGACAGAACAACAGTTTTTCTTACTATATCATCGTCAACGGTAACTCTGTGATGATTCTCATAATAGCTCTTTACACCAGCAATAACTTCAATTGCCTGAGAAATTGTGGGTTCTCCGACTTTTACCGGTTGAAATCTTCTTTCAAGAGCAGAGTCTTTTTCAATATATTTTCTATATTCATTAAAGGTGGTAGCACCGATAACTTGTACTTCACCACGGGAAAGTGCCGGCTTGAGAATATTTGCTGCATTCATTGTTCCTTCACTGTCACCGGTTCCCACAAGGTTATGTACCTCGTCGATAAACAGAATTATATTTCCGCTTTCTTTAATTTCAGAAACAAGACCTTTGATTCTGCTTTCAAACTGACCTCTAAACTGAGTGCCCGCAACAAGCGAGGTAAGGTCAAGTAACTGAATTTCTTTATTTTTTAACCTTTGCGGTACATTTCCTGCTGCAATTCTCAGCGCCAAGCCCTCGGCAATTGCAGTTTTACCGACACCGGGCTCACCGATAAGGCAGGGATTGTTTTTTGTACGGCGTGACAAAATCTGAATAACACGTTCAATTTCTTTTTCACGACCGATTATTCTGTCTATTTTTCCCTCTTTTGCCTTTCTTGTCAGGTCTTCGCAATAGAGGTTAATATGTTTTCTTTTTTTGTCTTTCTTATCTTTTTTTGTATTTTTAGACGTTGCAGAACCATCAGCAGAATTTGCATTTTGCTGTCCGCCAAAAATATTATTGAAAAATGCGGGAAAAGCCGGAGCGCCATGAGTGAAATCATCATCGTCACTGCCCTCTCCGTCATTATCAAAATTACCCATTTGTTCAGCAAGATTGTCTGCGCCCAACTGTTCCATAAGCTGAGATATATCGCCGTTCTCACCCATATTCTGCATAAGAGCATTCATTTGGTCCTGAACATTTTCAAGGTCATCATCTGATATACCCATTTTTTCAATTAAATCTTCTACCGGTTTAATTCCAAGCTCCTTAGCACAGGTTAAGCAATAACCAACAGTCGGTGCGTCCTTTGAATTATTATTAGAAACGAAAACGACAGCAGGCCGTTTTCCACATTTACTGCAAAGCATAAGCTTCTCCTTTATAATAAAATAGTTTACATCAAAAACAAATTAGTATAAATATAACACTCATAAATTATGATATACATATACTTGAAGTATTATTATATATGTTTGCATTAAAAAATGCAATGCAGATTTTTAATTTTTTGCTTTTCATTGTTTAGTTTTTTTCCTGCTATTCTCTTTTATCAAAGAAAAATAGATTTTTGCATATTGAAAAAGCGCAAAAAACATTGTTATTGTAGTTACAAAAATCAAAATAAAATCAAGATACATATTTTCATACTCAAAAACAGCTTTTAAAAATACTATAATACATATTGAAAAATAAAACACAATAGTTCCGATTTTGCCATACCATTTTGCAGCCGGCGGAGTAATGCCTCTTTTAACAAGGTCCATTCCTCCCAAAAGCATCAGCACGTCTTTTAGAATAAGCAATGTTAGTAACGGAAGCGTACTTGGCATATATATTACAATACAAATTGCAACGGCAAACAGTGTCAGTTTATCGGCTATCGGGTCAAGAATTTTACCAAGAGGAGTAACCTGGTTAAGCCTGCGTGCAAAAAATCCGTCACAACAATCACTTAAACCCGAAGCACCAATGCAAGCTGCGGACATAATATAATTTTCGTCCAAAAAGAAATATACAAATGGCGCAATAAGAATAAATCTAAAATATGTTATAAAATTCGGAACCGTAAATAAATCACTGAATTTAAAGCTCCATACATCTTTTTCCATATTTTCACCACCTAAATTGTGTTAATAAAATGAACAAAAGAATTTAAATAATTGTCCTGAGAATAAATCATCAGACAAAATAGCAGGGTGGGCAAATGACATTATAACATAAAAAATATTAATTGCAAAGAAAACAAACACAATTCCTTCGGCAACACCCAAAAAGCCGCCGAAAATCATATCAGCCTGTTTAACTATCGGTATACTAAACACCTTTAAGGCTATGTGAATAAGTCTCTTTACAATTATAAATATTCCCAAAAACAAAACAATAACGCAAAGCACGCCTATTATATTTATTACAACATCGCTTAAAGGCTTCTCGATGGCGTACACAATTTGATTATTGGTATCAGATATAGTCATATAGTTTACTATATCATTTACATTGCCACCGAATATTCCCATTATAAATGAGATAATCCCATGCACCCAATTTGGCACAGCATCAAAACAATTAGTAATAGTATAAGATATGCTGTTCTGTTCAGCTATGTAAGAAAGATTTTGAATTATATCCTGCTTTAGAAACGCTTCATATATCCACAGTGAAAGATTAGAAGAAAGGAAATTGGCTACAACTGCTGATAAAACAAGTCCCACAAAGTTCAATATTGACTTTGCAAGTCCGCGAAAAACACCTAAAATTGTAAAAAGCAGGATAATTGTAACAATTAATATATTTGTTAACATTTTTACTCCTTAATATTTATTATTCAACTGAATCAGCAGTTGAAGTTTTATTCAAATCTATACGTCTTAACTGATTTACGCTCAAAACATAAGCCTCTGAATCAGAGTTAAGAATCAATGCTTTTGCACCTGTTCCGGCGAAAGATGAATGAATTTGTCTTCCGCCGCTGTCAAAAGCATATATCATATTGCCGTCAAGGACAGCAATAACGCCCTTATACATTGACATTGATTCCGCACCGCTGTCAGTATCAATAGTGGAAATAACATCTCCGTTATCATTATAACTTATAAGAGTACAGCTTCTGCCGTCGCCGCTTTTTGAGAGTGCAAGTGCGAATGATTTGGTATCTTTATTAAAGCAATAATTAGCAATCGGCTCATCTTCATAGCTTATTGTAGTATAATCGTCTTCTCCTATTTTAACAATATACGAAGCAGTCTCACCGATAAGCACGGCACGCTTAGAACTTAAATATTTGCAATCCAAAACGGTATCGTTTGATATTTCATATTTTGAAATTGGTTCTGATTGTTCAAAATCAAGAACATAAACACCTGTTTTTACTGCTCCGTTGTCACTTGTAATGCCACAAGCTATACAACCGGAACCATCGGGATTTAACGCAACCGATATTATATAGTATTCGGAAAAGGAATATTTGAAAATTCTATTATTGTTACTGTCAAACGCAAAAAGTTCGGTTAAATATCCGCTGCTTTCTGTGACAAGGCAATATATGCCGTTTGAAGCAATATCACCTGTGTATATTTTATTTTCAGCTTCGCCTGAGTAAAGATTTTTCTCAAAATTTTGTATCTGATAATTCTTATCACCGAGACCATAAGTTAAGAATCTGTTTTCAGATGCTTTCATAATAGGCTTTGAATATCTAAGCTGAACGTTTGCGACCTCACGTCCAGTTGTGTTCAATGTTACAAAGGAAGTATCGGAAGCATAAGCTGGTCTGCCTTGGTTTACGGCAAAGTTACCTGATTTTACTTCCGAGCCAATTAAATCGATGGGATAACCTCCACCGGCATTTCCCAAAACCTCATATGTCCACCACATTGCGATATTATCAGGAGTAAGCTTGTCCCGATTAGCAAATGCAAATACTATAAGTCCTGACGCAAGAGCAATACAAACTCCTAACAAAATCTTCTTTACGGCAACGGGAGATATGTCGGTTTTTTCTTGCTCGTAATCTTCAAGCGGCATATCTTCATAGCTTATTATGTCGCCACGTTCCTTATTCTGTTTTCGTTTAGAATATCGACCTTTTTTTAATATATTAAACAACTTTGCCCACTCCCCAAGCAAACAAATCTAATTTGCCAAAAGTATTGCCAATCTAAATCCAATAATACAGATTAATCATAGTTTACTTTGTTTAAATATAATCCACAGGGCTGTGCAGTCGGTCCTGCAAATTTTCTGTCCTTTTTTTGAATAATCTCTGAAATACCGTCTGACGGAATCTTACCCTGTTGGATTCTTAATAAAGTGCCAACCATAATTCGCACCATATTATATAAAAATCCGTCTGCTTCAACTTTCATAGTTACAAGCTCTCCGTCACGCTGAACCGAAAATGCCTTTACGGTTCGAGTCATATCGCCTTTTTCACGATTATCAAGGGTACAAAATGATGTGAAGTCGTGTTTACCTACAAAAGCTTGAGCAGCATCGTTTAGCAAATTTTCGTCAATCGGATAACGATAATGCAAAGCATAACCGTCTAAAAACGGATTCCGAACCGTGCTGTTCCAAATTTTATAAATGTATTCCTTACTTATGCAACTGTATCTTGCGTGGAAATCAAGCTCCTTTTCAACGCAGTCCAAAACTGCTATTGAATTTGGAAGCCATCTGTTAAGCGCAGCTTTAAGCCTTTCCGCAGGAATCGGATGACAAAGTTTTATGCTGATACAATACATATTTGCATGTACGCCGCTGTCGGTTCGGCTGCAACCTTTTACATCAAAATTATCACCGATTATTTTTCTCAGGGCATTTTGAAAAACTTCCTGAACAGTAACGGCGTTTTGTTGTATTTGCCAACCGTGAAATTGCCGACCGTCATATGAAATTGTGGCAAGCAAATTTCTTAAATCACTGCCGGAATAAATATGTTGCATAGAATCACTCCGCAAATAATAAGTGCAAGCGTCAAAAAAGCTATCACATCACGTTTTACCATATGAATTGATTTCATTCTTGTTCTTCCGTCGCCGCCGCGATAGCAACGACATTCCATTGCGGTTGCTATGTCATATGCACGTCTGAAAGCAGACACAAACAAAGGAACAAGTATCGGAATAAGAGCCTTAACTTTAGTTATAAGATTTCCTGAATCCATATCCGCACCTCTTGCCTTTTGCGCCTGCATAATTTTATCTGTTTCTTCAAGCAAAGTCGGCACAAATCTGAGTGCAAGAGACATCATCATTGCAATTTCATGAACCGGAAAGTGAATAACATTGAGAGGCTTCATAAGCCTTTCCAAAGCATCGGTAAGCTCTGTCGGAGAGGTTGTAAATGTAAGACACGAACTTGCCAAAATAAGGCAAACAATTCTGACGGTTACAAACAAAGCTCTGTTGATTCCGTTTACGGTAAGTTTAAATACCCACCACTGCCAAATCGGTTCGCCCGGGCCGTAAAATAAATTTAAAAGCGACGTTATCATAACAATAAAAATTATCACTTTGAGGCTCTTAAAGTAGAACTTTGGAGAAATACCGCTTGCGCCGATATAAAATACAGTAAACAGGGTGGTTATTGCAAGTGAAATATAATTGAACGTACAGAAAATAATCACAAGATATGCTGTAAACATTATTATTTTAGCACGTGGGTCAAGTCTATGAATAATACTTTTTCCCGGGAAATATTGTCCGAACGAAACGTCTCTTACCATAACTTTTCCTCCTTCTTTAGGAGTGATACAATTACCTCGAAAGCTTCATCAACGGTAAGGATTCCGCTTGGAACATTAAATCCGTCAGATTTAAGCTGTTGCATAATGGATGTAATTTGCGGTATTTTTAATCCGATTTTTCGGAGTTCATCGCCGTGTGAAAATACTTCTTTAGTTTTGTCAAACATAACAAGGTGAGAATCGTTCATTACAATGATTCTGTCTGCCACCCTTGCAATATCCTCCATACTATGTGAAACCAAAAGTATGGTATTTTTTCTCTCTTTATGATACTGGGTGATTTGACTTAGAAGTATCTCTCTGCCCATCGGGTCAAGTCCTGCCGTTGGCTCGTCAAGCACAAGCACCTCAGGGTCCATTGCAATAACACCTGCAATTGCGGCACGTCTTTTTTCACCGCCTGATAAATCAAACGGTGATTTTTGTAAAAGCTCCGGTTTAACTCCTGCAAATTCAGCAGCTTTTATTACTGATTTATCTAAATCATCACCGGTTTTTCCCATATTTGTAGGACCAAAGGCGATGTCTTTGTAAACAGTTTCTTCAAACAGTTGGTATTCGGGATACTGGAACACCATACCAACTTTAAACCTTATTTTACGAATTTCTTTAGGATTCGTCCAAATGTCCTCGCCGTCAAGCAATACTTGTCCATCGGTCGGCTTAATGAGTCCGTTAAGCATCTGCACAAGAGTTGATTTTCCCGAACCCGTGTGACCGATAATTCCTATAAATTCGCCTTTATTAATCTTTAGACTTACATTATCAACGGCACATTTTTCAAACGGCGTGCCCTGTCCGTATACAAAACTAAGATTTTTAAGCTCAAGTACAGGCGTCATCTCAGCACCTCCTCAAGCATTTTGATACATTCGGCGTTATTAAGTGGAATTTTATCTATCTTTACCCCACAACCTTTAAGTCTGTAAGCCAATTCGGCAGATTGCGGAACGTCAAGCCTATGCTTTTTTAAAAGCTCAACTTGCGAAAATACTTCATCGGGTGTTCCTTGGGTTAGAATATTTCCTCCGTCCATAACCACGACTCTGTCTGCAAGTACCGCTTCGTCCATATAATGAGTAATCAGCACAACGGTCATATTCTTTTTATGGTTCAACTCTAAAAGCGTGGAAAGGACTTCATCTCTTCCGTTTGGGTCAAGCATAGCGGTTGGCTCGTCCAACACAATACATTCAGGCAAAATTGCAAGGATGCCTGCAATAGCAACACGCTGTTTTTGACCGCCCGAAAGTTTGTGTGGCGCATGCTTTCTGTACTCATACATTCCAACTGCTTTTAATGCATTATCTACACGTGTTCTGATTTCTTTTGGAGGAACTCCAAGGTTTTCGGGGCCAAACGCCACATCTTCCTCAACAATGCTCGCAACAAGCTGATTGTCGGGGTTTTGCAGTACAAGTCCCACCTTTTCTCTAATATCAAAAGTTTTGTCTTCGTCCGAAGTATCATCTCCGTCAACATACACTTTGCCGCTGTCCGGCAATAGCATTGCATTGAGATGCTTTGCAATTGTAGATTTTCCGCAACCGTTGTGACCGATTATCGCAAGAAATTCACCCTTTTTCACGTCAAGAGAAACTCCGTTTAAGGCATATTTCTTGTTCTGCTGTTCTTCAACATCGGTATACGAAAAAAATACATTTTGAAGTGAAATGAAATTCATTAATTATTTCTCCCATATTGCGGTTGAGCCGCACGGCAATATAAGACCCGTGTCGGTCACCTTAAGTCCGATTTCGCTGCTTGTAACATAGCCGCCAAAATCTTTTTTCAGCAATACTGCAAGCAGATATTCCATAACGGCAGGTGAAAGTCCTGTCGTGTATGAGTTTAGTATAAAGAAAACAGGGTTATCCGATAACACTTGTTTGCATAACATAACAAGCGGATAAAGCTGTTCTTCAAGCTTCCAAATTTCACCGCCCGGACCCCTACCGTATGACGGCGGATCCATAATAATTCCGTCGTATTTGTTGCCACGTCTTATTTCACGCTGAACAAATTTTACACAATCGTCAACAAGCCAACGCACTGGTTTATCTGAAATGTTGCTTGATACCGAGTTTTCCTTTGCCCACTGTACCATACCTTTGGAAGCGTCAACATGGCACACCGAAGCTCCCGCCTGCATACATGCAAGTGTGGCACATCCTGTATATCCAAAGAGATTGAGAATCTTAAGTGGGCGTTTTTCATCTCTTATTTTGTCGGCGGCAAAGTCCCAATTGACTGCCTGCTCGGGAAACACGCCTGTATGTTTAAAACCCATCGGTTTTATATTAAATGTCAAATCATTATAATTAATTGTCCAACGCTCGGGAACTTTCTTATATTGCTCCCAATAACCGCCGCCCTTGTTACTGCGATGGTATCGCGCATGAGCAGTTCTCCAAAGCGGATTCTTTTTTTCGGTTGACCAAATAATTTGTGGGTCGGGTCTGATAAGAATTATATTTTTCCAACGCTCAAGACGTTCTCCGTCAGAAGCATCAATAAGCTCATAATCCTTCCAATTTTCTGATAATCGCATTATGCCAATCTTTCCCTTACTACCTGTGCGGCTTCTTCAGCCAAACTTTGTATTTCTTCAAGGTTTTCACCCTCAAGCATTACTCTTACAAGCGGCTCTGTGCCGGATACACGAACCAAAATTCTTCCTCTGTCACCAAGAATGTCGGTCACACGTTTAATTTCAGACTTAATCTCTTTGTCGTTATAAAAAGCAAGTTTGCCCTCAGCGCTAACCTTTACATTAATAAGCACCTGAGGCATACGCTCCATTACCTTTGCAAGCGAACTGAGCTTATCCCCTGTGCGCTTCATAATGCTAAGTACAGTAGCTCCCGAAAGCTGACCGTCACCTGTTGTTTCATAGTCAAGCAAAATTATGTGGCCGCTTTGTTCACCGCCGATATTGTATCCATCCTGAAGCATTGCCTCTAGCACATAACGGTCGCCGACTTTGGTTGAAACAAATTTCATACCGTTTTCTTCACAAAACTTGTTAAAGCCCATATTTGTCATAATTGTACCGACAACGGCATTCTTTTTAAGCACGCCCCTGTCCTTCATATCTTTGGCACATATAGCTATAAGATAGTCGCCGTCAACAAGGTTTCCGTTTTCATCAACAGCAAGACACCTGTCGGCATCACCGTCAAATGCTAGGCCGCAGCAAAGTTTATTGTCACGAACATATGACTGAAGCTTGCCTATGTGAGTTGAGCCGCAATCCTTGTTTATGTTAATTCCGTCAGGCTTATCATATAACATATGAACTTTTGCGCCTAACTTGGTAAACAATTTTTCAGCAGTACGTGATGAAGAACCGTTTGAACAATCAATAGCAATTTCCATACCTTCCAAATCACAATTAATACATTCAACAATGTAATTAATATAGTCGTCACAGGCACTGTCCATTCTTGTAACTTTACCAAGATTTTTGTCACTTGCAAGGCTGTACGGTACTATATGGTCAAGAACAATTTCTTCAATTCTGTTTTCAAGGTCATCAGGTAATTTGCATCCCTCTGAGCTGAATATTTTTATACCGTTAAACTCAAAAGGATTATGTGATGCTGAAATCATAATGCCAGCATCTGCATTGTACTTTTTAACAAGATAAGCAACAGCAGGAGTCGGAACAACACCCAAAAGCTCAACATTCGCTCCGACAGAACACAATCCGGCAATCAAAGCTCCCTCAAGCATATCTCCCGAAAGTCGGGTATCACGTCCTATTAAAATAGTAGGATGTTCAACTTCATCACTGATAAGCACCATTGCGGCTGCTCTTCCGATATTCATAGCAAGTTCAGCAGTCAGTTCAGAATTGGCTACTCCTCTTGCACCGTCTGTTCCGAATAATCTTCCCATAATAACCTCCAAATTTATGTAACTTGTTTTACTTTAATTTAATATAGTAATAATTTTATTGACTGTCTTGACTGTCAAGCAAATTGGGCTGAGTTGGCATAGCATTAATTGCACCTTTAGGAAAATCGTATCCAAGATGTCTGCATGCCTCAGCAGTAATACATCGTCCGCGCGGAGTTCTGCTTAAAAAACCGATTTGAAGCAAATAAGGCTCATAAACGTCCTCTATGGTAACAGCTTCTTCGCCTATTGCAGCTGCAAGAGTTTCAACCCCGACGGGACCTCCGTTATAAAATTTAATTATCGCTTCCAACATTCTTCTGTCGTTGCGGTCAAGCCCAAGTTCATCAATTTCAAGCCTGTCAAGAGCAGTTCTTGCGGTATCAACGGTAATAACGCCGTCAGACATTACCTGAGCAAAATCACGTACACGTTTTAACATACGGTTTGCAATTCTCGGTGTGCCGCGTGAGCGTGACGCAATCTCTAATGCACCGTCGTCATCAATTTTAATGCCAAGTATTCCGGCACTTCTCATAACAATTTGTGCAAGCTCCTGTGGAGTGTATAGCTCCAGTCTTAAAACTACGCCGAAACGGTCTCGTAACGGAGCAGTCAGCTGACCTGCCCTTGTAGTAGCGGCTACAAGGGTAAAGTGCGGAAGTGGCAAATGATATGACGCCGCCATTTGACCCTTTCCTGTGATAATATCAATTGCAAAATCCTCCATTGACGGATAGAGAATTTCTTCAACGGCACGACTGAGTCTGTGAATTTCATCAATAAACAACACGTCACCCTCGTTAAGGTTTGTTAACAGTGCCGCTAAATCTCCCGGCTTTTCTATTGCAGGACCTGAAGTTATTCTAACTGATACACCAAGCTCGTTTGCAATAATTCCTGCAAGAGTGGTTTTACCAAGTCCCGGAGGTCCGTACAAAAGCACGTGGTCAAGCGTTTCTCCACGAATTTTTGCCGCCTCAATAAACACTCTGAGATTTTCTTTTGCCTTATCCTGACCGATATATTCATCAAGATTTTTCGGTCTTAACGGATTATCGCTTTCCGCAGTATCTTCGGGAATTTCTGAAGTATCAAGTATTCTGTTTTCAAAATCAAACTCGTCTGAGAATTGCATATTACTCATATCATTGTCTTCCCATCTGCTTAAGAGTCATCGCTATAAGTTTTTCAACAGGCAAAGAGCTATCAAATCCCGATAATATTTGGGCTACTTCTGACGGCTGGTATCCGAGAACACCAAGAGCCTCTATTGCCTTTGGAACATTGCCGACAGCAACATTTGAAGCAACTTCGGGTAACGGTGAAGCGCCGTCATCTCCGATTGTGGCTTTTGCAAGCTTGTCCTTTAATTCAAGTATAATTCTTTGCGCTATTTTTTTGCCTATTCCCTGAGCTCGGGTAATAGATTTTATATCATTAGATGCAATTGCCATTGCAACCTGCTCGGGAGTCAGTTCGGACAGCACCGAAAGACCTGCTTTTGGACCAACTCCGCTGACTGAAATTAAGGTTTTAAAAGTTTCGAGTTCGGTTTTTGTTGCAAACCCAAACAATTCAACTGCATCTTCTCTAACATTCAAATATGTAAACAGGGTTACTTCTGTATTGATTTTAAGATTTTTTAAGGTATTAACAGTGGTTTGGCAATTATACCCTACTCCGCCACATTCAACAACCGCAGTTGAAGAAGTAGTATATATTAATTTACCTCTTACGGAATACAGCATTTTTATAATCCTTTCGTATACAATCTTCGTCTAAGTTCAGAGCCCTGAGCCTGAGCATGGCAAATCGCAATTGCAAGTGCGTCTGCGGTATCGTCGGGCTTTGGAACTTTTGACAGATTAAGAAGTCGTCGAGTCATTTCCATAACTTGGGGCTTTTTGGCTTTTCCGTAACCTGTAACCGCAATTTTAACCTGGAGCGGAGTATATTCGAAGATTGGAATTTTTAGCTTTTGAGCGGCAAGTAATGTAACACCTCTTGCCTGCGCAACTTTTATGGCGGTTTTTTGATTGTTTTGAAAGTAAAGTCTTTCTATTGCAAGCGCATCCGGACGGCAACGGTTTAAAATTGAATATATTTCGTCATAAATAATTTCAAGTCTTTGATTGAAGTCGGTTTGCGCCTGAGTTTCAACGGAGCCAAATCCAATAGGCTTGTATATATTTGATTTAAAGCTAATTGCTCCCCATCCAACTATCGCATAACCGGGGTCAATACCAAACACTACCAATTCTGCGCCCTCCGAACCGAAAGTTAAATATAAAATGGCATAATAACACAATTTAAGATATTATAACACAAAAGTGTAAGATTATCAATATTTATGTATGATATTGTTTGAACGCAAAATTCACGTCAATCACACTTATCGAGCATTATTGTATTTCCTTCAAAAGTAAGCTCAAGAGATGAGTTTTTCGGGTTATAATCAAAGCCATAGTTTTGTGCAATTTCAGGAACAAAAATTACAAATGTAGAATCGCCAGCAATATATTTTCCACTTATAACACAACTTTTATCGGCATTATTAATAGAAAACTTAGCAGAATCGTTTTCAAATTCAAGGTTTACTTCTGCACCGCTATCATATATTTTTTGCCATTTTGATGTTGTAAGCTCAGTTTTACAGCCTGAAGTATCTTTTGAACACGAGCATAACAAAAAAACAGATAATATTAAAACCGCTGCGACATATTTTTTCATATTATTTTCTCCTTGTATTATAGAGTAGTAGTTATTAGAGTCCCTCTCCAAGGACTGTATGCTATACTGTTAGAGATACTGTGGATTAGTTTTTGTCTCCTACCGCAAGACGGTCAAAGAAAGGCTCTAACCACAGTCTCTTTGTACAGTTGTTAATCAGTTAGATACCGCACGACGGTTTATGTGGAACAAGGTTACAATCGCAAAGAGCATTGTGGCTCTAAGCAGTATCGAAACTACTATGAAAGAGGTATTTGTATGATTGTTATCGGAATTGATGTTGCAAAGGATAAGCATGATTGCTTTATCATGAACTCAGAAGGGGAGGTTCTGTTCAACCCCTTTGTCATTCAAAACAACCGCGAGGGCTTTGACAGCCTTTACGAGAAGATTTGCTCTGTGGCAAATGATTTTACAAAAGTAAAAGTAGGAC
>FMUV01000018.1 GCA_900101355.1 Ruminococcus sp. YE282 | reverse complement strand
GGAACCTTAATATCAAGCTCTCCCATCTGTGTTTTTATCGTCTTTTTTGAGTAGCCGTTTCTGTAATTTTTCGACTTATTGCTACACTCATCATTCGACGTTCTTTCGCTTTTCTCGTAGCCGAGCTCATCTGCAAGCTCACATTCCATAACCTCCTGAAGAATGTCCTTGAACATATTTTTCATTGCTGTCATAACTTCATCTGTTGAGGTGAATTTCTGACTTCTTACAAATTCTCTCATCATTTCTGCCGGTACTTTTTCCATTAAAAAAACTTCCTTTCAAGCTTTAATTTTTCTGTTTCCATTATTGCTTGAAAGGAAGTCTATTATTCACTTTTACACAAACTTTTCGGCGGTCTCTTTTTTAATTCTACCATAGGAGGTTTGTTTTTGTTTCTTCAGTAAAAAAATAACCTCCAAGTATATATAGAAACGGTTTGGCAGTTGCCGTATTACTAAAATACAGGAGTTAAAAATATTATTTTACGGATTACATTTTTTGCAAGGTTTATATCCCTGCGCATATGCGTCTTCTAAATTTGAAATAGTGGCATAATTTTTGGAAGCAATTTTCTTTACTTCGCTGCAAGAAGCTTTATGTACTTTTTTGGTGTTTGTGTTGAGAACATACTCGTTTGTGTTTTGTTGCTCCTCGTTGTCATATGTTAGAAAATTATTATTAGATTTTTCCTTTTCCAAAGAAGATTCATAAGCCGCCTCTGCTTTGGGTTCTGTAATTATTTCTTCGGTTGTAGGCTCTTCAGTGGTCGGTTCCTCGGTTGTGGGTTCAATAGTAGTTGGAGCAATAGTAGTAATTTCAACGGTTGTAATTTCAGGTCTTGTTTCTTCGGTTGTTGCAATAGTTGATTCTAATACAGCAATAGTATTACTATAATTCATTAAATTTGAAACCATGCTAAGCAAAAATAAAACGGCAATAACAACAGTTACAATGATTTTCGTCTTATTTTTCCAGTTGGTTTTTGCCCACATAAGAAAAAGTCCCACAGGGAAAAACACGATTAGTAATAGAATAACTACCCAATTCTTCATTTTTATTTACTCCTCATTCGTGATATGCGTTGACA
Organism: Ruminococcus sp. YE282; assembly: GCA_900101355.1. GTDB lineage: Bacteria > Bacillota > Clostridia > Oscillospirales > Acutalibacteraceae > Ruminococcoides > Ruminococcoides bromii_A. The sequence goes on along the minus strand of FMUV01000018.1, from coordinate 43,838 downwards.
AAATATATCACATATAATAAAATAATATTTGAGGAGGGATTGTCTTCTCGCTTCTTTTATTTTCCTGCCATAGTTGCCGCTATGGCAGGTTTTCTTTTTGTTGATAAGCTGTAAATATGAGTTGTTTTAATTGATTTGATAAGCCTCGAGAGTGATTTTCGAAACTTTTTGTTTTATTTCTTTTTTTAATTATATAACTTGGTTGTAAATTTCAATGTGATATTGCGGTAAAACCATAAAGTGAATAATGATTTAGACAAGCGGTAGTTATGAATCTACCGCTTGTTTTGTTAAGCTATATTTATTGAAAACTTTTTAATCATCATTTTTTGCAAGATATTGCTGAATAGTGGTTGCGTCGGTTATATCAACTCTGCCGTCCGCATTAAAATCCGCATTCAGCATTGCCTTTTCATCAAGCTGAACTATGTTTGCAATGTATTTTTGGATTGCAGTCGTATCTCTAATATCAACTACTCCGTTCAGGTCAACGTCGCCTATAAGGGGAGTTTCGGGTTTTGTAGTGACAGCCTTGATAACAAATGTTCCTCCGAGTTCATCATCGTTGTTTGTTTTATACCAGTCCATCGCGTCTGTCATTGTATTGTTGTAATAAATATAACTGTCGCCGTATTTTGAATCATTAATAAACACATAGTTTTTTGAACTTGTATTTTTTAGCCATTCACAAACTCCGATAGATGCATTTGCGTTATTGTCAGCGTTTGAACTGTCAATGGTTACTGCAATAGAGCCCGACCCCTCGTGAAGAGTATAGTCATCTATATCTGCGCAAATGTAGCCTTTGTAATCAACGCTTCCGCTGTAAAGTTTAGTCCAGTCGTCTGTATTTGCTGTTGGTGTGCCGTTATCTGTCGGAACATAATAAATTGAGTAATCGGAATTAAGACTTTCAGACTTAAATATGACTTTGTCAAGCGTATTATAACCGTCTGAAAAATCAAATTTATTCAAGTATGTAACACTGTCGCTGTTAATATATGAAAACTCATATGTTGCACCGTCAATTTCATTTTGATAAAGTTTAGTATTATCGTTGATCGGCTGAACGGATTTAATTGAATATGATGGTCTGTATTTTGTTGCAAATATGAATTTATCTTCGTATGACATCCAAAAATATCCGCCGAGCGAATTGTTGTTGCCCCAGCTGTTTTTGATGAGCCATGCACCGGGATTATTTGGCTTTATGTTCAGAGGAGTTTTAAAGTTGTCAACTGAGTAATTATCGTCCCAGCCGACTACCTCAATTGCGTGACCTGTATATCCTGAAATATATGCGCTTGGCATGTAATATGCTGTTCTGTCGTCAGACAGACATGCGGGTGCGTGTGCATATGCCGAATAAACTCCGCCGTCTTCCATAATTGCATGTTTTATTTCCTCGGGATTATCCTTTGAAAGATATTCAATTCCTGTAACGCCGTACTTTGCAAGACCTGTTGCAACGTCATCGCCGTGTTCAACTTTTGTTACGTCAATTTGTCCTGCGTCGCTTTCAAAAACTCCGCCTTGCCATGATGTAAAGTATCCCAAAGCGGTTGTACCGTATCCGTCTCCTGTGTAATTTCTTATCCATCCTTTGTTATTTGAGCGGGTTGTTGCCCAAGCGTTTAGGTGGCTTTCAGACATACTCTCAATATTATAACCGCTTTTCATCAGTTTAGATTCAAGAGCAGCAAGTCCGGCAAACGCCCAGCAGTCGTTATAAGGTTGTTTTTTTACAGATGTAACAAATCCCAAATCTTTTGAGCTGTAACTTTCAGGCAGTTCTGATTCAGACGGAGTTGTGGTATCTTCTGAGTTATCTAAATTATAAGATACTAATTCACTTTCGTCTATTTCTGCAGCAGTAACTCCTACTGAAGCCGTGCCTGCAATGCAGCAAATTGCGGCGATAGCAGCCACGGAAGCTTTAAATATTTTAATTTTCATAGCATTACCTCTAATAATTTTTATAATTATATTTTAATTATAAGTTATTATATCAAAATTAGATTTGAAAGTAAAGAATATAAAATTATCCTGTGCCAATAATAATTGTAAGTTTATAATGAAAAGGATTTGAGCTTATGCAGCTAAGAACCGACCTCGCCGTTGAAGCAAGAGAAATTGCAGGAGAACATATCAGCGGTGTTGATTTTAAGACTTACAGCGAAAACGGCCTTGAAATTTCAAGGTTGACCGTAAAAAATCAAAAGGCAAAGCAGGAGCTTGGCAAAGAAATAGGAACATACATCACGATTGAACTTCCGTCTTTGACTGATAACTTTACCGAAACAGACGATCGCCTAAAGACAATCGGACTTGAAATAAGACGTCTATTGCCAGTGCACGGACTTTTGCTTGTAGTAGGTTTGGGAAATATGGAGATTACTCCCGATTCTCTCGGGCCAAAGACAAGCTCACGTGTGCTTGCAACCCGACACATAACAGGAGAGATAGCAAAGGCAACAGGACTCGACAAACTGCGCCCTGTTGCGGTTATGCAAACAGGGGTTACCGGACAAACGGGCATAGAAACAGGGGAATATATTCTCAGCGTGGTAAAGCGTATACGTCCTAATGCAGTTGTGGCAATTGACGCTCTTGCTTCCCGCAGGCTTGAACGCCTTGGCTGCACACTTCAAATCAGCGATACAGGAATTTCCCCCGGCGCAGGTGTGTGTAATCACAGAACAAAAATCACAAAGGAAACTATCGGCGTACCTGTGATTGCAATCGGTGTTCCTACAGTAGTAGATGTTCAAACTTTTGCAAATGATTTGACCAAGGGCAAACTGCACGCAGAACAGACAAACCACATAGAACCAAACGGCAGACAAATGATAATTACTCCTCGTGAGATTGACTTGCTCACTGAACGGGCTTCTCGTCTTATTGGATTTGCCCTTAATGCTGCAATTCAAAATGAATTTGAACTTGCCGATTTGGTTTCGCTGATGTAATTGATAATCATAGAAAAAATCTATCTGCATATAAATTTATCAAGCAGGTGATATTTTGAAAAGAAAAGGAAAATTTCCAAAATTTTTAAAAGTTGTTGCTTCATTTGCAATTGTAATAACCGCAGTATTTTGTTTGATTCGCCGATTGCCCGAGTGCTTCGGCTCACAAAATTCTGCGGCTCTTGCTGCTGCCGTTTTTACACTTGCAGACGGGGAATACAGGCTTTCGGATAATAAAGAAGAAACTGTTGCTACCGAACCTGATACTTCTTCGGTTACACCGTCTGCGGGAAAGAAAACCAATGAAGAAAGCTATAAACCCGTTGATAAATCAAATCGTGATAAGTCCAATTACTATGATTCTTTTGCAGACCACACAGGGGAAGAAAAGTATTCCATTGCAGAAAAAACAATCGGTGCAGACGGCACGCAGGTTGAGAATTGTTTTGTCAAAAATAAAACCGGGCTTGACTTTGATTTTGAATCAATTTTAAAAACACCGCTTACCTTTAAAGTAAAAGAAAACTCCGATTCGCCTCAGGTTCTTATATATCATACGCATACAAGCGAGGGATATATGGACGAAGATGTTGATTATTTTTACGACAGCTTTTATTCACGCACACAAAACGAGGATTTTAACGTTGTTGCAGTCGGTAACGTGATTGCGGATACCCTTAATAAAAAGGGAATAAAAACCTTACACGATAAAACGGTTCATGACTCTACCTATAACGGTTCATACGACAGAAGCGTTCAAACGGTTCAGAGCGATATGTCGGAATACAGTGATATAAAGGTAGTGCTTGATATACACAGAGACGCACTCGGAACAGATGATTGCAAAGTAAAAACGGTATTTACATATGATGATAAAAAAGCGGCGCAGATAATGGTTTTGTCAGGTTGCGACATATATAATGAAAGAGGTTTTGAAAATTGGCAGAACAATTTGAACTTTGCACTTAAAATTCAGAATACGGCAGAAACTATGTATCCGGGGATGACAAGACCTATGAGCTTTGACTTTTTTGCATACAATGAATATGTGTGCGACGGTTCGCTTCTTATTGAGATTGGTACAGATGCAAACTCAATTGATGAGGTAGAGTATACGGCTCAGCTGCTTGCAAACGTTCTTTACAATGTGCTTGGAGAATAATACTCGGAATATTGTCAAAAAACTTGCAAAAAATACTCCTATTTGATATAATCTTAATATATACGCCAAAATATTTATATCGGAGTATGGGTATGAAGATTAATAATTTAATGCAAAAGGCAATTTGCCTTATTGCTGCTTTGATGATTGCCGTGTTTTGTTCGTTATCGGCTTTTGCCGCAGACAATGACGGTGACGGATATGATGATGAAACCGGTGAGTATGTGGGCGTTGCAACCCAAGCACCGTATCAGCAGGAAACTGAACCTGCCACAGAATACGTAGAACCTGCAACTGAATATGTTCCGCCTGATACCGAGTACGTTGAACCTCAGACAACGGAATATGTTCAGCCTGAAACGGAAGATACACCCGAGGAAACCCGAGAGCAACAGGATACAGAACAAGTTCAGCAGACTGAAAATGTAAATTCAAATGAATCCGAACAGACCGCTACCACTGAATTTGTTGCTCCGACAGTTCCTAAAACCGTAAGTTCAAAGATGTATTCAACTAACTATGTTGCCGGACTGGTTTCTTGGGCGTGCGTCGGAGTAGGAATACTTGTAATAGTTATAATGCTTTTAAGCACAAAGTTCGACAAAAAGCATTCCGCAGGTAACAAAGCATGAAAGTTACAAAAATAAGAAATGTAGAGTTTAAGTCGCCTGCGTTTCTTGCTCCAATGGCAGGAGTGAGCGACAGGGCATACAGGGAACTTTGCAGACAATTCGGCGCAGGTTACTGCGTGAGTGAGATGGTAAGCTCAAAGGCTCTTTCATTTAATAATAAAAAGAGCGAAGAGCTTATGGAAATTTCGGAGTCTGAACGTCCCTGCGGAATACAGATTTTTGGCGGCGAGCCTGAATGTATGGCTTTGGCTGCAAAGTCTGCAATGAAACAAAATCCCGATATAATTGATATAAATATGGGGTGTCCCGCCCCGAAAATCAGCTCTGCCGGAAGCGGAGCGGCACTTATGAGAAATCCGCAGCTTTGCGGAGAGATTGTAAATGCCGTAGTAAAAGTAAGTAACGTACCTGTTACCGTAAAAATCCGTAAGGGCTGGGATGATGACAGCGTTAATTCCGTTGAGGTTGCAAAAATATGTGAACAAGCCGGCGCTGCCGCAATTACTGTTCACGGAAGAACAAGGATGCAGTATTATAAACCGTCCGTGGATTATGACATTATAAAGAATGTTCACGATTCGGTTAAAATTCCTGTTATTGCAAACGGAGACATAGACTCCGCCCAAAAAGCAAAAGAGATTATGGATTACACGGGCTGCGAACTTGTTATGGTTGGCAGGGCAACGCTTGGCAATCCGTGGATATTTTCTCAGATAAATTCATTTCTTGAAAACCCCGAAAAACCGCTTGTTTTTCCAACGCTTGAAGAAAAACTTGATGTGATGGTTCAGCACATCTCCAAAATGGTCGAATACAAGGGCGAGCATATGGCACTTTTGCAGGCTCGAAAGCTTGTTGTGGGGTATTTTAAGGGAGTCAGAGGGGCTGCTGCCCTGAGAAATGAAGCAGGAAAAATTTCAACACTTGAAGATTTGTACGTGTTAAGAGAAAGAGCTTTGCAATGCTCTGAAGCGTACTGATTATATAGGCGTCAGCCGTAAAATTTATATAAGGGGAAGTTATAATATGAGCGAATTACCTAATATCATCGGACTTGATTATCTTAAGGATTATGACCCGACAATCGGAGAAGCAATGGAAAATGAGCTTAAAAGACAGCGCAGAAATCTTGAGCTTATTGCAAGTGAAAATATCGTTTCTCCTGCTGTAATGGCAGCAATGGGAAGCCACCTTACCAATAAATACGCTGAGGGTTATCCGGGAAAGCGTTATTACGGCGGTTGCGAATATGTTGATGTTGTTGAAGAAATTGCCCGCAAGCGTGCTTGTGAGTTGTTTGGCGCAGAACACGCAAACGTTCAGCCACACTCAGGTGCTCAGGCTAACACTGCGGTATATTTTGCAATGCTTGAACCTGGAGACACTGTAATGGGTATGAACCTTACCGAGGGCGGACATCTTACACACGGTTCTCCTGTTAATATTTCAGGTAAGTATTTCAATTTTGTTCCTTACGGCGTTGACAGCGTAACTCACAGAATTGACTATGATAAGGTTCTTGAAATTGCAAAAGAGTGCAAGCCTAAGCTTATAGTTGCAGGTGCTTCCGCTTATCCGAGAATCATTGATTTTGCAAAGCTTCGTGAAATTGCAGACTCAGTCGGAGCTTATCTTATGGTAGATATGGCTCACATTGCAGGTCTTGTTGCTGCAGGTGTTCATCCTAACCCTGTTCCGTATTGTGAGTTTGTTACAACAACAACCCACAAAACTCTCAGAGGTCCTCGCGGCGGTCTTATTCTTTGCCGTGAAGAGTTTGCAAAGCAGATTGATAAGGCAATCTTCCCGGGCACACAGGGTGGCCCGCTTATGCACATTATTGCTGCAAAGGCAATTTGCTTTGGTGAAGCACTTAAGCCTGAGTTTAAGGAATACGGTGCAAAAATTGTATCAAATTGTAAAGCACTTGCCGAGGGACTCCTCAAAAGAGGCAACAAGCTTGTATCAGGCGGCACAGATAACCACGTTCTTCTTATGGACCTTCGTGACACAGATGTTACAGGTAAGGAGCTTGAAGCTCGTCTTGATGATTGCTATATCACTGTAAACAAGAATACAATTCCGGGCGAACCGCGTTCACCGTTTGTTACAAGCGGCGTAAGAATCGGTACAGCCGCAGTCACCACAAGAGGATTGAATGAAGAGGATATGGACTTGATTGCCGAGTACATCACACTTGTTCTTAACGATTATGAGAACAGCCGTGACAAAGTAAGAGCAGGTGTTGAAGCTATCTGCAAAAAGTATCCTTTGTACGAATAATCAATTATATTTTAATAATAATTTACGGGCGGACTTTGTTCGCCCGTTGTTTTAACCGAGGTAATTTTAATGAATAAACCTTTGGCTGACAGATTCAGACCTACTGACCTTGACGATATTGTCGGACAAAAACATTTGCTTGGAGAGGGTAAACCGCTGCGTAGAATTATAGAAAGCGGAGAAGTGCCAAATCTGATATTTTACGGACCGTCAGGCGTCGGCAAGACCACGCTTGCAAATTATATTGCACATAAAACCAACAAAACATTTAAAAAGCTTAACGGAACCAACGCTTCAACTGCCGACATTAAAGAGGTAGTTGCACAGCTTGACACATTCTCGGGAATAAACGGAATTTTGCTATATATTGACGAAATTCAGTATTTTAACAAAAAACAACAGCAAACATTATTGGAATACATCGAGGACGGCAGTATTACTCTTATTGCAGCTACCACGGAAAACCCATATTTCTATGTATATAATGCAATTCTAAGCCGTTCAACCGTGTTTGAGTTTAAATCCGTTCCGCCCGAAGAAATCCAAAAAGCTGTTTTTCGTGCCGCCGCTATGCTTGAATATGAACAGGGTGTTAAAATTGAGTTGCCAAAAGATTGCGCACACAAGATTGCAGTAGGCTGCGGCGGAGATGTTCGCAAGGCTATGAATACACTTGAACTTTCCGCAATTGCTTCTGATAGAGTTGACGGAGTTATCAGCATAAAGCTTGAAACTGTGGAACAACTTGTGCAGAAAAGTTCTATGCGATATGACAAAAACGGTGACGAGCATTACGACATTGTGTCTGCCTATCAAAAAAGTATGCGTGGAAGTGATGCAAATGCAGCTCTCCATTACCTTGCAAGATTGCTTGAGGCAGGTGATTTGCCAAGTGCGTGCCGCAGACTTATGGTGTGTGCCTGCGAAGATGTTGGACTTGCTTATCCTCAGATAATTCCTATTGTAAAGTCGTGTGTAGACATAGCACAGGCGGTGGGATTGCCGGAGGCAAGAATACCATTGGCAGATGCCGTAGTTATGGTATGCAATGCGCCAAAATCAAACTCTGCTTATAACGCAATCAACAGTGCCGTAAACGATGTTCAAAACGGAAAAATCGGTCAGGTGCCGAGACAATTGCAAAATATGCATTATGACGGCGAAGACAATCAAAATAAAGGTCAGTTTTATATCTACCCTCACGATTATCCTAATCATTATACATATCAGCAATATTTGCCAGACATTATTAAAGACAGAGTATACTATAAATATGGCGATAATAAAAACGAGCAGGCTTTTAAAGCATATTGGGATAAAATCAAATGATATTTCAGTGTTTACTATTATAAAATGATTGTTTTTTCAGCTTTTTTAATGTGCTAAAATTCTAATTTTACCGATGAAAATACTATATTCCTATTATTGTTTAAGTTGCACAAATAGTGCACTGCTTTTTTGGCGTGCAAATTAATGATTATTTTCTTTATCGGAAAAAAGGAAATTAGCAGATATTGTATTATAATAGAGTAATATTGTAGTATGGTCTAATACTATGAAAATGGAGGAATATCTTATGATCAAAATTCAGCACAAGGTATTAAGTACAATTTTGTGCTTGGTACTCGCAGTTTCGGCTATTTGTGCAGGAACTGCTCAGGCGTTTGCAGCTACGGGTGACACCGTATATGTAAAAGCTAATAACGGCTGGACCACTCTGTATTGCTATATGTGGACAGGTAACAGCAGCAATACAAGCTGGCCGGGCGTTAAGATGACAAGCGAAGGTAATAGCGTTTATTCTTACAAGCTTGACGGAAATTATGAAAATGTAATTTTCAACAACGGCTCTTCACAGACAAAAGACCTTAGCTATGCAGGTCACGGAAAAATCTATGATTTGTCAGCAGGTACATGGTCAGATTATTCTCAGGCTGCAACAACTCAGAATGTAACAGCAGCTACATCTCCTGAGCAACCTTCAGGTAATTACACCGTATATCTTAAGAACTCTGCAGGTTGGTCAAACCCATCCTGCTATATGTGGAACGGCACATCTGATACAAACGGTTCATGGCCGGGCGTTGCAATGACAAAGGTTAGCTCGGATGTTTATAAGTATACAGCTCCTAAGACATTCTCAAACTGCATTTTCAGCAACAACGGAGGTTCACAAACAAAAGACCTTACCGCAAAAATCGGTTATATTTATGATAACAGCACAGGTTCTTGGTCCGCATACTCCGGCGGCGACGAGCCGATTGAGACAACTCCTACAACACCGATTACACCGGGTGACGGCACAGTTGTTTATCTTAAGAACGATGCAAACTGGTCAAATCCAACCTGCTATATGTGGAGTGACTCAACTGACAGCAACGCAGCATGGCCTGGTGCAAAGATGACAAACATCGGCGACGGCTTCTGGATTTATCAGGCTTCTAAAGAATACAAGAATTGTATCTTTAATGATGGCGGTGCTTCACAGACAGGTGACCTTACAGCTCAAAACGGTTATTATTACAATAACAGCAAGGGAACTTGGGAAGGTATTTATGACACAAGCCCAATCCAGGTTAAGTCATATACAGCTGATCCTGCATCAGGAATTTATACAGGTGTTGAAGTAACACTTTCAGCAGAGGCAAAGAGTTCAGACAGCGCATCTGTTTATTACAAGTTCTCAGTAACAAATCCAAGCGGTGCAACTTCTGTTATTTCAAACTTCAGCAGTTCAGCTTCAACAACTTGGATTCCTAATACAACAGGTAAGTATGTAATCACATTTGATTTCAAGGATGGAGCAGGCAATACAAACAGCCGTACACTTAATCTTAATGTTGAAGATGATTCTTCACTTGCAAAGCCGGTAATTAAGTCTGTAACTCCTGCAAACCTTGGCTTTATCAAGGTAAATACTGCTACAACAGTTTCAGTAAAAGCAGGCGGCGGTAAGACCGGCACAAACCTTCTTTTCTATAAGTATGTTGTAACTGATCCAAACGGGGTTCAGAATACACCTTACTACACACTTAACAGTACATACAAGTTCACACCGAACACCACAGGTAAATATACTGTAAACGTTTATGTTCAGGGTTCTGACAATAGCACCGTAAATAAAACATATAACTACACAGTAGTAAGCGGAGACGTTCCTACAACAACAGCTCCTATCACAATGCCACCTGAGACTACTGTTAAACCAACAACTCCTGTTCCAACAACAGCTCCGGCAACAACAGCTCCTGTAACTACATCACCGGCTGAACCAGGTGTAGTTCTTGGCGATGTTGACGGTGACGGCGTTGTAACAATCCTTGATGCAACTTATCTCCAGAAGTATCTTGCTCAGTTCAAGAATTTCAGCTCCGTAAAACTTGAAGCTGCTGATGTAAACAAGGACGGCGTTGTAACAATTATTGATGCAACACTTATCCAGAAAATGCTTGCAAACTAATGATATAATTCAATATTATATTACAATTGCTTAACGAACAAAATTCGGCTTAACAATTTAATATAGCGATGTGTTTCCTTGTTTAGCTGAGTAACAGGCTGTTTGCACGGCATAGTGTCGTTAGCAAACAGCCTGATTGTGTTTTTAGGGAATTAGACCAATTACTGCAATTGCATTAATCACAGGACACCAAAATTTTATTATTTTATTTCATTAGGCATTAGGGTTTTAGGTATAAAACTAACACAATTTTTTGTTTTAGTACTAAGGAGAATATTATGAAGCGTATAAGAAGGGTTTGCGCATTGATTCTCGCTATGCTCGTTGCTACAACGGCAGGAGTTTTCACCGCTTTTTCAGCCGAAAGCAAAGAGTCTGATAACAGCGTTGCGGCAGACCAGAATTCAATAACAATTCACGCCCGTCAGGATGGCGTTTCACAGCTTTATGTATACTTGTGGAACGGACTTCCCACAAATGACGCAATGTCAAAGTCTTATCCGGGCGATAAGATGACAAACTCAGACAATTGGTTTACATACACCGTTAATGATGTTACAAAAATTAACGCAATTATTACCGATGCAAATGGTAAACAATATTCAAAAGAACAAAAACTTACTTCTGCCGCATCAACCGACTGGTGGTTTGACAACGGCAAGTGGTCTAAGTATAATCCGGATAATCCGGATCCTGTATCCGATGACGATTTACGTGAGGAAAGTATCTACTTTGTAGTTACCACACGTTTTTATGACGGAGACACAGGCAATAACGTCCATTGTTGGGACGACGCAACCGCAAATAATCCTGATTCCGACCCTGCATGGAGAGGCGATTTCAAGGGCCTTGCAGAAAAGCTCGATTACATAAAGGCTCTTGGCTTCTCAGCAATTTGGGTAACACCGGTTGTCACAAATGCTTCGGGCTATGATTATCACGGATACCATGCTATGGACTTTAGTACGGTTGACTCTCGTTATGAAAGTTCTGATTTTACATATGAAGATTTAATCAGGGCTGTCCATGCTAAGGGAATGAAGATTTATCAAGACGTTGTCTGGAACCATACAGGCAACTTTGGTGAATCATATTTCTGTAATTTGTTTACAAAGGATACTTCAAAAGACCTGTCAAATCTTGAAGAATCTATGGTTCCGACAGATACATTGCTTAAGGCTTTCGGACTTAATTCTGCTGAAGAATATTGGAGTCAAAAACCTGCAGTGCAGTATCAGGAAAGATTAAATCTAATGAAGAATTTGACTTATTCTTCCGATAACGGAAACTCGACAGGAACTCTGCCTGACAAATCTGATTATGGTACTAACAAACTGTCAAGCAGTGAAATCTATAATAAAGACAACTATTACCATACAGGTTACTTCCAAAGCTTAAACTGGGATGATTGGTCATGTAAGTATTGTCAGATAGCCGGCGACTGTGTTGACCTTAACACAGAAAATCCGGCAGTTGCAGAATACACAGTTGATGCATACAGCAAGTACATAAATATGGGCGTTGACGGTTTCCGTGTAGATACCGTTCGTCATATTCCGAGAATAGCTCTTAATCTTATGTATAATGATCAAATTCTCGGGGCAGCTAAGGCAGCAGGCAAGTCCAACTTCCTTATGTTTGGCGAAATTTGCACAAGATTTACAGATGTTTGGTATCGTGGCCATGCCGAAGAATCTTCACCATACTATACTTGGAAAGAATCAAATTCAAAATGGGTTGACAAGTGGTCATGGGGTACATCAATTGATGATGTTGCAAATAATATGGACGTAACATTTGACCATTATCTTGAAGAGGATAATACCAGTGATGAGCCAACATCAGATAATGCATTTCTTAACGGCATTACTTATCACACACCTGATACCTCAATGGCTTCGGGAATGAATGCAATTGACTTCCAGATGCACAGATTGTTCGGTAATGCAAAGAGTGCTTTTGGTGTTGCAAAATCAGGCGATAAATATTATAACGACTCTACATATAATGTAATGTATGTTGATTCACACGACTATGCTCCTGAGCAGCCTGACGAAAAGAATCGTTTTGCAGGTGGTACACAGACGTGGGCGGAAGACCTTGACCTTATGTTCACATTCCGTGGTATTCCGTGTCTTTACTATGGTTCAGAAGTTGAATTCCAAAAGGGCGCTGTTATTGACGTTGGTCCTAATGCGCCTTTGTCAACAACAGGACGCGCATATTACGGCAATTATCTTGAAGGTGACGTTACTGCAACTGATTTCAGTCAGTATACTGCTTCGGGAAAAGTGGCAGATACCCTTAACTCAACTCTTAGCCAGCATCTTATGAAGCTTAATGCAATAAGACGTGCAGTTCCTGCTTTGCAAAAAGGTCAGTATACAACATCTTCAAATTATGTAAGCGGAGACATGGCTTATATCCGCCGTTATACAGATGATACAACCGACAGTCTTGCTTGTGTATCTGTATCAGGCGATGCAACATTCAAGAATATTCCTAACGGAAAATATGTTGATGCCGTAACAGGTGATGTTAAAAATGTTACAAACGGTACATTGACAGTTCCGTCAATGGGTACTGCTAATATGCGCGTTTATGTTTGCTGCGCATCAGGCTTTACCGGAATTGACGGTCAGATTGGCAACTCAACATATTATCTCAAATAAAAATAACGGCTGTTTAATAACAGGAACTTAATCTAACCCCCTCATAGCAGAAACTTGAAATTCAAATTTTCAGGTCTGCGTTGAGGGGATTTTTATTGCAAAAACAGTATCATATTATATTTTAACTGTATTGCATTATTGCAGAATTTTAGGTAGAATAAATTATGTAGCACTCGTAATTTGTATTTAGTAGTAAGCTTTGCCGAAATTTGAATCAGTCGCTATATTTAGATTTGTAAGTTTATTTGATTACGATTATGACCTCTAAAAATGAAAGGATGATTTTATGAGACTTGATAAATACTTAAAGGTATCCAGATTGATAAAACGCAGAACTGTTGCAAATGAAGCCTGTGATGCAGGCAAAATTGCAGTTAACGGAAAACCGGCTCGTGCTTCATACGATGTAAAAATAGGCGACGTAATTGAAATCACACTCGGCTCCCGTTCGGTTAAGGTACGTGTCCTCGAGGTAAAGGAAACTGTCCGAAAAGACGATGCCAATACTATGTACGAAGCGGTAATTAATTAAATTGTATTGTGTCGATTATAGTTTAAATATATAATCATATAAGTAAAAAATATGTGAAATATTTCAGAATTTTAGTTGTGCATTATTTGTAAAAATTGTGTAATAAGCTCCAAATTCTGTTCTCTGATAATAAAAAACGCCAATAATCAACAAAATTTTCCATTACTGAAAAATAAATAATCAAATAATTTACAAATGGCTATTGAAAATAAATGAATTTAATGATATAATATCATAAACAATAGTTGGTAGTAGTACGCTCTGCAACCGAAACCTCGTTTCACCGTTGGTCAGGCGGTAAAAGTTGTAAGATGCAAGTGCACATTGCTCAGGGTGTGTTTACTACTCACTTTTTAGAGTTTTGTACATAAATTTCAGCTTTTCTGTGTGCAGGTTAAGTTTAATTTGGTTTTTGCTCAGAACTCTAATAACAATTAAAAAATGGAGGTAAATTATGAAAACTTCAATAAAACGATTTTCGAAATGTTCTATTTCTGTCGTTCTTGCAGTTATGATGTTGGTAACTTCGCTTACAGTCGGCATGGTTAATTTTAATGCCGTAACTCTAAGCGATTCCGACAGTTCCGCAGTAAGTGCGGCAAGTGAGAATGACGCAGTCGGCGCAAATTCCGATGGCAGTGAAGCAGTTGCTGCAAACGCTGATGATAGTGTAGGCGGTACTGCTACTACAATTTATTTTTCACCGTCTTCTGATAACAATACAAAGAATTATTGTGATTCAACAGGTGAACTTAATTCAGGCTATACACTGAAAGCTAATTACAATAAAAAAGGTGATGGCTCAGATTGGGGTAACACAATTATGACGCTTGATTCTGGCACTTACAATGGTAAAAAAGTTTACAAAGCTTCCTTTACAGATAGCTATAATGGTCTTGGCGTTTTACAGTTCCAGATTTATCAAGGCTCAACTTGGAAGTGTGAGTCTAAGCCAATAAGTAAGTGGACGGCTGTTACTGAATATAACGGTAAGTTGTATAACGGTTCTGCTTGGGTTGATTATTCCGGTACTGATGTTCCGGCAAAAAAAGTTTATGATGCTGTTACAAGCGATGCTATTAAGAATAACAGCAATCTCTACACAATCAATACAACTTTTTATGATTACTATACCGATAACGAAGTAAATAACGGTTGGAGAAAATATAGTCAAATCGACAGCAATAAGGGTACAAGTTATGAATCGCACGGAAAAAATGGTGTAGGTCAGGCTGACCCATATACTATGTTAAATACTGCTCTTGCAAATTACGCTAAAACTAACGGAGTTAAAAGACCATTATATTTTGGTGTTTTTTACGAAGTTAATGATAATACAAGCACTGACCCATTTGGAGCTACTTTGTATAATTTCAGCAACTGGGTTAACAACTCATCACGTCTTGGCGGTTATAATAACTCAGTTGTAGGTCTTTCCGGCCGCACACTCACAAGCGATAAAAAAATTCGATATTATAATAATGACGGAACAAATGCTGCAGATCACGAAACCGATGATGGTGCAACTATGCCACTGTTTGATGCTGGCTGGCTTACAACCAAGAACTTGGCTACTATTGTTAATGCAGAGTTCCCAATGAGAAAAACTACGCCAAACGGTGTAACTTATTATGAATTTGACAGTGCTTCAAAAGATGCAGTTTGGTTTAGCGGCTACGGATCTGATACGCTTACAATGAACTATGGTAATAAGGCTACTGACTGGGTTTACGACGCAGCCAAAACTTATGGCGGCAGTGATAACGGCGTAGGTTTCTTCCCATTTGACGCTTCAATGACTAACGGTGGTACAACCAAAAATAACGCAAACGACTACGGTTTTGGTATGCGTACTGACATTGAGTTTAACGTTGGTAAAGACGGTAAAATCAACGGTCTTGATCAGGTATTTAACTTTACCGGTGACGATGACTTGTGGGTATACATTGACGGCAAATTGGTTCTTGACCTTGGCGGTGCACATAAAAAGGCTGAGGGTTCAATTAACTTTAGCACAAAAAAAGTAACATTATCAACCGGTACAAAATCTGTTAATAATGTTACACGTAACACAAATTTTGCTTTTGACAATCAGGATCCTTCAAAGACCCATACACTTACAATGTTCTATATGGAACGTGGTATGATTGAGTCTAACCTTAAGTTCGGTTTCAACTTCTCACCTGTTGGCAACCAGTTCACAACAGAAAACCATGTTGATACAGCAAATGTAAACGAAGGTTTGAAGAGTGCTGTTGCAGCAGCAGATACATTTACTTATACACATACGACAAACGGTTCTGCTTCTGCTAAAAAGACTTATACACATTCAAAATATGGTTCACAATCAACTGACAGCAATGGTCAGTATGTAGTAAACGACAGTGAAAGAGCTGCTTTTGCAGACCAGTTTACTGTTGGCAACACATTTAATGTTAATGAGTCGTATACTTCAAACTTGCAGTATGATACTACCTATACAGTAAAAGACATTAAGACGGGTACACTTATATCTGGTATCGGAACAGGAACAGGTGGTACCGGAACAGAAACAGGCAACTTTAACTTTAAGACTACTGATACCGCAAAGTTCGCAAAGACTGATATTTTGCTTAGCTACACCAACACTCCAAAGGTTGGCAATGTTGATGTTAAGAAGATAGTTCAGAATGAGGCCGGTACTGAAATTACATCAGATACTACCGAATTTGATGCAACAGTAGAAGTTAGCCTTAATGGTACAAGTTATGCAAGATATCCGCTTCAGTATACAGTTGATGATAATCCAACAGTATATACTTTGACTCCAGACGGCATGCTTGCCGACGGTGCAAAACTTAAGGCAGGCAGAACACTTCACTTCAAGGGACTTCCGATTGGTGCAAAGGTAAAGGTTACTGAGGATACAGTTGCCAAGTATGATACAACTGTTCAGGTAACCGGCGGTACTTCGCAGGCTACAAGTTCTGCTAACGTAGCAGTTGCTGATACAACTCAGACAATTACATTTACAAATAAGAAGCAGGCTACAACACCGGTTAAGGTTCAGCACTTGCTCCACTCAAATTCACCTGAGAACTCAACAGATAAGCTTTACACAACTATAAAGGTTTACAAAAATGGTGTTCTTAAAGACACTATTTGCTCAGATAAGGATACCTCAACTAGCCCTGCAGTCGTTCCGGCTCAGTACATTGTTTATAATGAAGGTTACACGTTCACTGTAACACTTACAACAAAGCCAAAGACAAGTTATATGTTCAATGACTTCTATGACAATGATGAGTCAAAGAAACTTGGCAGCGGTGACTTTAAGGACTTTACATCTTATACAAAAGACACCAATAATGAATCTTCAACAACTATCACAGTTAATGTTGACGGTTTGTTTAACGGTGACGGTGACGCAGTAGATACGAAATACTTAGTATTGAAATTCTACTCACTTTTGTCAACAGACGTAAAATACAAAATTGATTATCAGTTCACTACTCGTTTGTATAGTGACAGAGTTTATACAGTTTCAGGTAAATTAACTGATGATGAAATCAACACATACTTTGGCGGTGTAGTTCCGACAGAACTTAATGATGCCTTTGTTCAGTCCAAGATTCCTTATGAATCCAACTTTATGAAGAACTTGCATTGGTTCGATGTTGCACAAAATAAATCAACATTAACCGGCAATGTGCTTTATGCAAAATTATATTCTTATCAGACTAACAAGACTGTTTCCGCAAGAATTTACAATAATACTGATACTCCTGTAACAGTAAGTGGCGTTGATTACGGCGGTCCGTTTACTGTAAATGATGCTGAAACCGAATATCAGAAGAATGGCGGTCACTATCTCCAGGTTAAAATTCCTGAAGGCAAATTCTTCAGTTACTGGGCAATTTACAAAGCAGCTACCTATGGTACTGATGATCAGATTGAAGTTGCAAGATGCTATTCAGAATATTTCAACTACACAGGCTATGATGACTATGTAGTAAAAGCTATATTCACAACAGACCCGAATCAGAAGAACACAGAGCTTTATGTTTCTGAGAATGAGAATTTGTGCACAGCAGTATATCTCCAGACAACAAGAAACCACTGGAATAATACTACAACAGGTAGTAATGTCAACGGTAAGTATGGTTCAGCCGACACTGAATACGACCGTATTTACTTAGATTTTGCATTGGCTTACAATTATAAGGGACTTCTCCTTAGAACGTATGATGGCAATGATATCAAGATCGGTGTTAAGATTTATGCTGTAAAGGACGGAGACGCTAGATTACTTAAGGATGCAAAGTTCGAGCTTACAAACCTTGATAATAAGAACAGACTTGAGTATTATTATGGTATTGATAATACAAGACCAAATTTCCAGAATTACACATATTATGCTGTTCCTTACCTTACAGTTAACGGTTCTGCCCCTGCACAGATGAAGATTACAAATAGCGGCACTGTTTCAATTAAGGATATTGCTAACAAACCGTTGAGCGGTGATAACAAACATGCATATCCAACAATTGAAAATGTTGTTTATGATTAAGTCAGGGAGGTTATAACTTGAAAAAAGCATATTTAGAGCCTGAAATTGAGGTTACAAAGTTTTCTTTTGAAGATATTCTTAAAAAAATTGACCTTAGCAATCCTGAGGATTATAAAGAAAGCGGTGACGATGATAATGATTCGGATCCGTTTGGCTAATAAGTCTTTTGTTATTGAATAATTAATTGTAAAAGGGGAGGTAGCCGATGACTGCTTCCCCTTTGCTTTTAGGAGGATTTATGAATCTTTTAAAAAAGTCCATTGCAGTTATAATTGCCGCTGCTATGCTGATTTCATTTTCATGCGTAACATTTTTTGCAGAAACTTATTACACTGACGGAGACTTTGTATTTGCCATTGATAATGACGGCAAGGCTCAGGTTGCAGAGTATAATGGTTCTGATTCTGTTATGAAAATTCCTGCAACTCTTAACCGTTTGGATGTTGGTTCTGTCAGATATATGGCATTTCAGGGCAATTCGTTTTTAACAGGCATTGATTTTTCGGTAGCCAAAAATCTTAAAACAATAGGCAATTTTGCATTTTCTGATTGCGTTAATTTGTCATCGCTTACTCTTATGCCATGGAATACAAAAATTGGCTTTGGTGCTTTCAGCGGCTGCACTTCCTTGCAGAGTGTTGACATTCAGTCCGAAACCACTTCAATTCCGGGTGAAGCTTTTCTAAATTGCACTTCACTGAATGAAATTAAGATTTCTGACTCAGTCACAACTATTGGCAGCAATGCATTTGGTAATTGTACAAGCCTCAAAAAATTGTATATCGGCAAAAATGTAACATCAATTTCATCGTCTGCATTTAAGGGCGCGAGCAATCTTAAGATTTACTGCAGTCTCAATTCATATGCTCAGCAATATGCAATTGAAAACAACATCCCATATGTTATTGTTGACGGATATCAGATTGGTGACGTAAATCTTGACGGAACGGTTTCCGTTATTGATGCTACTTTGCTTCAAAAGTATATAGCTTCAATAGAAAAGCTCAACGATACCCAGCTTTATCTTGCAGATTATAATAATGACGGAAAAGTTGACATTGTTGATGCAACATTAATTCAAAAATACCTTGCTTCTTAATTTTAAAGCCTTCCGATGTTACGGAAGGCTTTTTTGGGAGGAGATAATTTGAGATACTTAATTGCGGACTTGGTGACCGAATATACCCCAAGGTACGATTATTTTAATTTGTTTATAGAAAAATTCAAATATAATGGCAAACGCAGTACAAATATTAATTTGTCCGTTTCACAAGATTATATTGACGATGTTTATAAAAGAATGAATGAAGGAAAAAACTTCGGCTATGCAGAAAGTTTTGCGGTTGGCAATATATTTTTTAAATCTGCAATACGTTTTAAAACCATGATGATTCATTCCTCAGCGTTAGTAATAAACGACGGTGCATATCTTTTTGCAGGAAAGTCCGGAGTCGGCAAGTCCACCCATACACAGCTATGGAAGCGGGCATTTGGTGATAAAATTAGCATAATCAACGACGACAAGCCTGCAGTCAGAGTGTTTGGCAAGGATTCTGTTGCATACGGAACACCGTTTGACGGCGGAAGCGGGATTGCGGAAAATACTTCGGCTCCTCTTAAGGCTATTGTTTTTATTGAAAGAGGCGAGTTTAATTCTGTCAGAATCCCAACGTCCGATGAATTAATCAATTGCCTGTATTCTTCAACTGTTCATATGCTTAATGCTTCTTCTGCAAAACTAATGCTTGACAATATTGATGCCTTAGTTAATTCAAACGCCAAGTTTTATATCCTGACTTGTAATACCGATATTTCAGCTGCATATACTGCATATAACGCTATTGTTAAATGACAAATAAATTTATCTATGAAAAAGGTACATTTCCGTTTGATTGGAAATGTACCTTTTTGGGTGGCGTTTTTGTTGATTATCATAATGCTTTTGCATTGTGTTGAATTATTTTTATTGCTGTGATAAAATAATATCAAATACTCGGTGTTTTTATCAACAATTGCCGATTTGGCAGGTCTTTTATCAAATTTGCGGTTCTTGTATTTATCTGTTTTCGAAATGAGGGAAGTTTATGAGCGGTTTTGAAGAAAAGATTAAAGGAAATTTGAAACAGTTATTAACGAGTTTTTATAATGAAACAGTCGGTGCGGAACTTAAATCTGCTGTTAAAGCTCTGATAAATGATAAAAAGTATAACAAGGAAATGGAAGCTTATAAAAATCAGCATGATGATTTTGATTATGATTTTGGAAGTGTGAGCGTTTTCTTATATGAATGTGTATTAAACGGCAGATTCAAAAGAATTTTTGATAAGTCTGATGATGAAGATGAAATGCAGGCGTTATATAAAGATGCTATTGCTCGTGCAAATTGTGTAGGCAATAGAGAAGAAGAGGAAAAGGTAAAGAATTATTGCGACCATATTTATTCCTTTTTCAAAAAGGAACTAAAATCAACATATTCCGATGTTGATAATACTATTTTAAACAAGCAGGATAGTATTGCTCATACAGTGAGAGATACATCAAAAGATGTAAAAGACATAAAGGATAAAATTTTTGAAAAAAAAGAACCTAAATACAATACGTCAAATGATATATATATAAACAGTTTTAAAACCCCTTTGTTTCTTCATAAGAAAAATACCGATAAGGATGACAAAAATCTCGAGGTGGTTTTGTCGAACCTGTTTGTCTTTCAAAAATATAATAACGGCAAAGATGATTTGCAGGAACGCTTGGAAAATTTCATACAAAGCGACAGCCACGTGCTGATTATTGAGGGTGACGCAGGCAACGGCAAAAGCAGTTTGGTTGGCTGGATGAACTATCACTATGCTCTCAATGATGACGATTCAAAGAATATGTTCGGTGACAAAATGCTCGTTACAATTCGACTCAGGGACTTAAATAAAGAATTGATAAAAGAAAATTTTTGCGAAGCATTGTTTGAATATACAAAAACCCACGACCCGGATGAATTTGAAACAATTTTTGAAAATTCTGTTGTTGTGCTTGACGGTTACGATGAGTTGTGTATGATATTGGGCGGTACGGAGTACTCTTTAAAGGACAGTATGCTTGAAGAGCTGTTAGAGTGTTTTTATGATAGCTTAAAATTCATTATTACTTCAAGACCGCACTATATTAATAAAAATTCGCTCCGTATTGAATATGACAGTATATATCTGAATCATTTTGATAAAGCTAAGCGTGACGAATGGATTACAGCTTATAGAGATAAGTGCCGCCAAAGCATAGACCCGAACGTTTTAGATTTTATTAAAAATATAGATGAAAATGATGCAAAGGGCGTGTGTGACACACCGTTTTCACTTTATATGCTTGCAGCAAACCGAGAAATGTCCGAACAGGTGTTAAACAACAGTTGGGCGTTGTATCATAAGATATTTTACTCTGCAATTTCAGAAACACCTTATAATGAAATATACAGTAGAATTAAGAAGAAACACAGTATAAGTAAATACAAAGAAACCATATATCAAATTAATGAAGAAATTGCCTATGAAATGTATAAAAACAATTCTAAATCGGAAAGCGTATTTTTTCTGAAAGATTCCAAGGTTAAGGAGATAGTAAGAAGAGTTGCTGAGAAAAATTGCACTGATGAAGATGTCAAAAATCTGACAGAGGGAAGTTTTGCTTTGTGCTGTTATTGGAAAAACGACGCCAAGGACGGTGCAATTGAATTTTACCATAATAATATAAGAGATTTCTTTGTCTGCGAAAAAATATTCAGAGAGATTAATAAACTCTATGACAGCGTCAGTTCCGATGAGTTGTCCGATGAAGAAATTCAAAAATTTATTGATAAGTTTTGCGAGCTTTTTCTTTACGGCGGATTAGCCGACAAAGTAACGGAATTTATCGGTTTAAGAACTGAGTTCGGTATAAAAAATAATAAAAATGATTTTCCAAAAGCGGAGCAGGCAAAAAAATATTTACCGCAATTTTTTGAAGTTATGCTTACAAACGGCGGACGTATGAATTGTGTTAACTCTAACAATCCATTTCAAGCAATAATAAATACACTAAGATGTGTTGCCCAAGTTTATAGATCAGTATATAGGCGTTATTTAAATGAAAATGAAAAAATTCATTGGTGGAATTCTGTTGATAACGTAAACAGAAATGGAATGTTACGGTATGTATTTAAACCTGTTTTTGGTGTTGACGGTTACATAATAGGTGGTTTTTCGGATTTTAGCAGAGTTGATTTGAATGATTGTGATTTAGGTAATGCGATACTATTAAACCAGGATTTTTCGAATGCGAATTTGTCTTATTCTAATTTAAGAAATTCTGTTTTATACAATGCGCAATTAATAAATGCTATTTTGCAAAGAGCCCATTTGGAAAGAGCCAGTTTGCAAGGAGCCCATTTGCGAGGAGCGCATTTGGAAGGAGTCCATTTGGAAAGAGCCTATTTGCAAGGAGTTCATTTGGAAGAAGCCCATTTGGAAGAAGCCTATTTGGAAAAAGCTCATTTGGAGGGAGCCCATTTGGAAGAAGCCCATTTGGAAGAAGCCCGTTTGGTAGGAGCCCATTTAGGAGGAGTTCATTTGGAAGGGGCTATTTTGCTGGGAGCCTATTTGGTAGAAGCCCATTTAGAAGGAGCTCATTTGGAAAATACTAATTTGGCAGGAGCTTATTTAGATGATGTTGATTTAAGCGTGGCAATATTGGATAATACAATACTTCCAAACGGTGAAATTTCATGTAAAGAATCAGACGACAAAAATGGCGGTTCACAAAAGTGAGCCGCCATTAACTGTATAAGTCATATATTATATTTTTTATTCCGCCTGAATCTTTACAAACTGTTCCTGCATATAAACGTAAACATCATCGGGAACGTTCGTAAACACATAGCATTTGTCAAGGTAATCGTCGCTGGGAGATGTAAGCTCGCTGTCTTTGATTTCATCGCTGATGTAGCTGTCAAATGCTTCCTGATTCGGTGTGCCGTATCTTAAATATTCACAGGTAGAAGCGGCAACCTCGGGCTTTTGCATAAAGTTGATGAATTTTTCAGCATTTTCCTTGTTTTTGCTACACTTCGGAATACACATAGCGTCATAAAAAAGGTTTGAGCCGTCTTTTGGAAGCACATAATCAAGGTCAGGGTTTGCCTCTATCATTGTTGCAATGTCGCCTGCATAATACGGCGCAATGGCTGCCTGGCTGTTTTCCATCTCGGTAAACACCTGGTCCATAACGTATTTTTTAAGCAAAGGTTTCTGCTCTGCAAGCTTAGCGGCTGCCTTGTCAACATCCTCTTTTGTGCAGTTGGCAGGGGTAACAGAGCAAAGCTGCATTGCAATTGCCATAGCGTCTCTGCTGTTGTTAAACATAAGAATCTGTCCGCTTAAATCTTTGTCCCAAAGTGCTTCCCATGAATCGGGTTTTTCCGCAACCTTTGTTTTGTCATAAACCATTGCCGTTACGCCCCAGCTGTAACAAACCGTGTATTTGCCCTCGGGGTCGCACGCAAGATTTTTGAACCTGTCCATAATATATTTGTAGTTTGGAATGTTGTCATAATCAAGCTCAAGCAGCATATCCTCGTCAATCATTTTGCTTATCATATACTCCGACGGAATTACCACGTCATAGCTTACGTTGCTGTTTTTCAGCATATTATAAAGCTCTTCGTTGGTTTCATACGTCGTGTAGTTTACGGTAATTCCGGTTTCTTTTTCAAACTCACTGATAACGTCCATAAGTCCGTCTTCGCCGTTAGAGATGTATTCTCCCCAGTTGTAAACATTGACTTCGCCTGCGTCCTTTGCGGTTGATTCTCCGCAGCCTGCAAGACAGGCAACCGATGTTGCCGAAAGAGCGGCGGCAATGATAATGCTGATAGTTCTTTTCATTTCTTAACTCCTCTTTAAAATATTTTATGTTTTTTCAGCCCTAACTTTTTCTTCGTGCCTGTCACGCAAATTTATTAAAACCATAATAACAAGCACCGCAAGAAACAGCAGAGCGGAAAGAGCATTGATTTTTGGTGAGATTCTTCTGTGCGTCATTGAATAAATCTCAATCGAAAGGTTTTGAAATTTTGCACCCCTGGTAAAATATGTGATGATAAAGTCATCAAGAGAATAAGTAAAGCTCATCATCAGTCCCGAGAAAATTCCCGGCATAAGCTCGTGAATAATAACTTTGTAAAAAGCCTGCCACTGGTTACAGCCTAAGTCAAGCGCAGCGTCGTAAATGCTTTGGTCCATGCGCTTAATTCTCGGCATAACGTTAAGCACAACAAACGGCACGCAAAAGCATATGTGGGCAATCAGTACCGTGAAAAATCCCATTTCAAAGTTAAAAATCACACCCAAAAATGTAAACAGAAGCATAAGCGAAACGCCCATAACAATGTCAGGGCTGATAATCGGAATGTTTGATACGTTTTGAATGATAAGTCTTTTTTTACCCTTAAAATTGCTGATGCCGATTGCTGCGGCAGTGCCGAGAATTGTGGCAAACAGCGAGGCAAGCACGGCGATTATCAGCGTGTTTCCGAGCGCATTCATTATGTTGCTGTCGTTAAAAAGCGCTTCATACCACTTTAATGTGAATCCGTTCCATATTGTGGTTTTGCTGTTGTTAAAAGAGAAGAAAATCAAAACAGCAATAGGTGCGTACATAAAAATCATAATCAAAGCGATATATATTTTTGAAAGTACGCCGTTCTTACGTTTTCCTGATTTCACGCAATCGCCTCCTCGTCGCCAAAGAAGTTCATAATAACAAGAAAAACAAAAATAAATATCATCAGTATAAGCGAGATTGCCGAACCTGTATTTTGGTCTGTCCAAAAGATTTTGTCAATGATGTCGCCAATCATAATATCGTCTGTTCCGCCAAGATATTGAGAAACAAGGAATGTGCTTGCACTCGGCACAAACACAAGTGTAATTCCCGAAATTACGCCGGGCATACTGAGCGGAAAAATTACCTTTCTGAACACTGCGCCGTTGTTTGAGCCCAAATCCTGTGCCGCCTCAATCAGGCTTCCGTCAATTTTGCTCATTACCGTGTAAATCGGAAGCATCATAAACGGAAGATATTCGTAAACCATACCGAGCACTACTGCGGCTGTATTTCCGATGTATGTTTCGTGAATCCCGAGAAACGAAAAAGCCATATCAACAGGACCGTTTTTTTGCAAAATGGTTATCCATGCATAAATTCTTAGCAGAAAGTTCATCCACATCGGTATCATCATAAGCATAATCATCGTATTCTGAGATGATTTTTTCATTCTTGTTATAAGGTATGCAAGAGGATATGCAAGCAAGAGGCATATTACAGTTGAGATAAACGCAATCCACAGCGACTTTACAAACACGTCTGTGTAATAAAATGCATTCATCATCGGCTGAAGCGAAAAATTTCCCTGCTTGTCCTTAAAAGCCGTTATGCCAATCATAACAAGTGGAATCATTGTAAAAACTACCATCCATATGATGTAGGGAATAGAGGGTTTGCGTGATTTCATACTAACCCTCCTGACCGATTACTTCAAACTCAGCCTTTGAAAAGTCAAAACTGAGCGGTACATAGGTTGCCACCTGTTCGTCGGTATCGCTGAGCATAAGCCATTTACGCTCGTCCGATTCAAGAATAATCTCATTGTGTTCGCCCTTGTAAACCACCGACTCAATGTATACGTCTTTCAAGTCACCGATTCCGTCGGCTGCAAGTGAAAGAGCGTTAGGAGGCAGAGTGATTTTAAGCTTTGTTCCCTGAGGATAACAATGGTTCTCAATCTTTATTGTTTCACCCTCAAGCAGAAACTCAAAGTAATTGTCGTCGTTGTTTGAATACGAAACTTCAGCCTCAATAACATTGTCATAAAACGGCAGAAGCTTGTTCATAATCTGAATATTAAACGGAATTACACGCATTCCGATTTTACTTCCGATTTCGGCGGTTTTCGTTGAGTGGATAAGAATTTCGCAGTTATCGCACATAACGCTCATCTCGTAGTGAACGCCTTTGAAAGTTGAATTTTCAACAACACCCACAAGCTGTCCGTCCTCGGGATTTGTAATCTCAATATCCTCAGGGCGAATAACAACATCAACAGGCGTGTTTTTTCCAAAGCCCTTGTCAACGCACTCAAGCTCTTTTCCGAGTATTTTTATGCGGCAGTCGTCAATCATAATGCCGTTAAGAATATTTGCCTCGCCGATAAAGTCGGCAACAAATGCATTAACCGGTTCGTTATAAATATCTTCCGGAGTTCCGATTTGTTCAATTGAGCCGTTGTTCATAACAACAACGGTGTCGCTCATTGTCAGAGCTTCTTCCTGGTCATGTGTTACATATATAAATGTTTTCTCCGTTTTTTGCTGAATTTCTTTTAACTCAAGCTGCATACTTTTACGCAGTTTAAGGTCAAGCGCACCCAAAGGCTCGTCCAGCAAAATGATTTCAGGGTCACACACCAACGCTCTTGCAATTGCAACACGCTGTTGCTGACCGCCTGAAAGCTTTGCAATTGAGCGCTTTTCGTAACCTTTAAGGTCAACGGTTGCAAGCATTTTGGTTACTTTTTCTTTTATTATATTTTTGGGCACCTTCTTGAGTTTTAAACCAAAAGCAACGTTATCATAAACGTTAAGATGAGGAAACAGCGAATATTTCTGAAAAACGGTGTTTACGTTGCGCTTGTTTGGCGGCAAATTGTTTATTCTTTTGCCGTCAAAAATAACATCGCCGCTTTCGGGTTCAACAAATCCGCCGATAATTCGCAGTGTGGTGGTCTTTCCACAACCGCTCGGTCCAAGAATTGTAACAAATTCCTTTTCTTTGATATCAAGATTTATGTGGTTTAGGATAACTTCGCCGTCAAATCTTACAAAAATATCCCGCAAGGATATAACCGTTTTCTTTGATAACTGTTTCATTTATGCACCCCTGTTCGTTAATAAATAACAAGCATTTAAGCTGTAAAAATTCATTGTAAAACGTCATAAAAATTATATTCTAATACAATAAAAAAGTCAATTGGTTTACACAAAAAGTGGAATGTAAAATTTATTATTATGCTCCCGATTGTAAATATTTTCCTTGTTATTAAAATTATGCACAAAAAATTTTCAAGATTTTTGTAGCATATAACATATACTTTTAAAATCTGCTTTGCTATAATAAAAGTGCATTTAAATTGCATTATAATGAAAGGATGTTTTTGATGAAAATGTTCAAAAAAGTTGCAAGCCTCGTTATCACGGCAGCTTTACTTTCTTCGTCCGCTGCATTTGCGTTTTCGGCAAATGCTACTGAGATTAAAGATAGCAGTGTTTTTGACGCTGCGCTTCAGTCCAATGTTCAGGATGGAGTAATCTTGCATGCATTTAACTGGTCTTACAATTCAATCAAAGAAAATCTTCCTGCAATTGCAGCAGCAGGATATTCAACCGTACAGACTTCACCTGTACAGCAGCCAAAGGATTATTCAACTTCAGGCGACGTACCAGGTCAGTGGTGGAAACTCTATCAGCCGGTAAGTATGTCAATTGCTCAGCAGTCTTGGCTTGGTACCAAAGATGAGCTTAAGGACCTTTGTACCGAGGCAGAAAAGTACGGCATAAAAATTATTTGCGATATCGTTTCTAACCATATGGGCAATGAAAATGAATCTGACCCTAACTCGTTGAGTCCCCAGGTTAAGACATATCAACCTGATTTTTACGATAATAAGAGCGATTATTTCCGCAAAAATAAGATTACAGCAAGCGATTCCAGCATAAAGAGTATTGTTCAGGGACATCTTTCAAACTGTCCCGACCTTAATACAGGTAACCAGAATGTTCAAGATGCAGTTGTATCATTGCTTAAGGAATGTATTGACTGCGGCGTTGACGGATTCCGTTTTGACGCTGCTAAGCATATCGAAACTACTGATGACGGTGCATATGCATCTGACTATTGGGAAGAAATCAGCTCAAAAGCAGGCGAGTATTACAAAGCAAAAACCGGTGACGACCTTTATATCTACGGTGAAATACTCAATACCTGCGGTTCGGGCAGAAGCTATGATTCGTATGCAAAGTATATTAACTTTACTGATAACAGAACAGGCGACTCAGTTTTGAACGCTGTTGTTAACGGCAAGGCTTCAACAGCGTCAAACGCACGCTATAAGTCTGGTGCTGACGCTTCTGATGTTGTTATTTGGGCTGAATCACACGACACATATGAGGGCACCTCAGGTTCAGCAGGACTTTCAAATACAGCAGGTGTTTCTGCTGAAAATATTGTAAAGGCATGGGCAATTGTTGCGGCAAGAAAAGACGCAACTTCTCTTTACTTTGCACGTCCCGGCAATGCTCTTATGGGCGAAGCTGCAACAGATACTACATATAAGGGCACAGCCGTTTCTGAGATAAATAAATTCCACAACCTCTTTGTAGGTCAATCAGAAAATCTCGGATACTCGGGAAGCGTTGCATATGTTGAAAGAGGAACAAGCGGAATTGTTCTTTCAAATACAAGCGGAACAAATGCAGATGTAAGCATTTCCGGCACAGGAATAGCTGACGGTACATATACCGATACAGTTTCTGGCAACAAGTTTACTGTAAGTAACGGTACTCTTACAGGTTCTATCGGCTCAACAGGCGTTGCAGTTGTATATGACGGAAAAACAACTCCGAGAAATACCTGTTCTGCCGAGAGCGGAACATTCAAGGGCGAAACAATGACAACTACTCTTGACCTTGAAAACGCTGTTTCAGGTACATATTGCCTTGATAATTCAACTCCTGTAACATATACAGGCAAAACAACAATCCGCATCGGTTCTGATTACAACTACGGCGACACAATTAACCTTACTCTTACTGCAACTGACAGCAATAATCAGACTACAACTACATCATACAAGTATGTAAAGCAGGAAGATAACGGTTCGGGCGTTTATATATTCTTTAATACCGAAAAGAGAGCTTCTTGGAAGGCACCGTATAATGTATATATCTATGATGAGGAAACTTCTTCTGAAAAGACCTATACAAACAACGGCTGGCCGGGTCAGCCAATGCAGTATGATGCCGCTTCAGGATATTACTACATTGAAGTTCCGACAACCTGCCTTGAAAAGGATAATGAAACAGGTGAAGTAACGAGTTCAAACTTTGACCTTTCAAAATCCGATTATGCAACTGTAATTATCAATGGTTCGGGTTCAAATCAGCAGTATCCGGGTGATGGTTCGTCAACAAAACTCAGAATCAACAAGAGTTCAAAGATTTTTGCTTTGAACACTTCAAAGTCTTGGACTGATACTGACCTTACCCCTGCAAAAGAAGAAGTTGAAGCAACTGATGTAACAAAGGGTTCTGACGTTCCGTCAACATCAGGTAAATCATACATTTACGGTGATGCAAATTTGGACGGCGTTGTAACAATTGAAGACGCTACACTTATTCAAAAGGCAAGCCTTGATATGGTTGCACTTGACGGCGTTGCTACTGCAATTTCAGATGTAAACGGCGACGGAAAAGTTACAGTTGAAGACGCAACTTTGATTCAGAAGTATCTTTCGGGAGGCTATGCCCAGACCGGAAGAGTAGGTGAATCGGTTATTATCGATTAATTGAATTTAATTTAACTTGAGCGGCATAGTGCAAATCTATGCCGCTCAATTTTTAGAAGCTTATAATATTTCGCTGCATCGGCTAAATAAAAGTGTTATTATTAACGAATTAAATTACACACAACGATAACAAAAGTGCACAAATTTTACAATTGTGAGCCAATATTTAGTGAATTTATGTATTTTTCTAAATGTAATATATTAATGTGTATATCTTTATTTAGTGTCGTTTTTTATGATATTTGTGCACAAGTTATGTACAAATTGACCTGAGTGTGTTATAATTTATCCAGAGGTGATGGATTATGCTTAACATTGCTGTTGTTGATGATGAAAAAATAATGTGCGACAGAATTTACAAACTTTTAAAAGATTTTTTCAGAGAAAACCAATATCAATATAATATTTGTATGTTTAATAACGGTGCGGATTTTATAAAACAACATTCTGAGTGTAATTTTGACATCATTTTTCTTGACATTGAAATGCCGGGCGAAAGCGGCATGGAAGTGGCAAAACAGCTTAGAATAAACGGTGACAAATCACTTTTGATGTTTGTTACCAATCTTGAAAATTATGTTTATGAATCTTTTCAGGTTTCACCGTTTAGATTTATAAGAAAGGACCATATTGATGAGATTAATGAAGCAATAAAATCTGCCGTTGAATTTTGTATGTGCGATAATTATTTATTGCCGTTAAAGACCACCGAAGGCTTTCAAAAATACCGAGTTGCAGATATTTACGCATTTACAAGTGTTGGACACAATGTTTATATGTGCCTTAAAAATGATAAGGTGAGGCTTTTATCATCATTATCAGAGTTAGAATTGCAGGTAGATTTCATGGGCTTTGTAAGAACTCACAGCAGCTACATCGTTAATTGTAAGCATATATATTCAATAGAAAGTGATGCGGTTGTTTTGGATGACGGTAATAAGATACCCGTGAGCCGCCGACGATTGCAGTGCGTCAAAGAGAATTTTATGAATTACAGCAGGGGCTAATATGTGGAGTGTAATAGAGCTTTGTGCAACAATAATTGAAGTTTTTTTGCAGGAATATTGTTTAAGAAGAATTTTTGGAGACAAATACGGAAGAGTAGTTTCAAATATCGCATTTGCTTCAATAATTATTATACATACATTGTTGGTAACAATTAATGACATATTTACTATGAGTTACTCAAGCTTTGTAAATGTGTATATTGCAGAGTTCGTTTATCTTGCGTTGAATATATTATATTCGTTATTTTTCCTAAGAGGAAAGGCACCAACAAAAATATTCGTATCCTTTTTGATTGAAGTTATAATTATACTTGCATCATTAATTTCATTTTCAATGCTTAGGTTTGTATTTTACCTTAATTTTAGAGATTTGCTGTTTGCCCAAAATATGCAGAGGCTATCAAGCCTTGTATTTACAAAACTTATTTTGCTTTATGGCGTAATGCTGTTGATAAAAATATTCAGAAGAAAGGAAAGCAATTTCCGTGCCTCTGAATGGATATTTATCGCTTCTGTGTTATTGTGTACAGTTATAATCGGAATTGCAGCACTACATTTTATGCAAATAATTAAGGTCGATGCTGTTTCTTTTATTTGTATAATATCTTTATTTGCCTCAACAATTGTGGTTAATATTTTGACGGTTACATTGATGAACAGAATTTCTGTTAAAAACCAGGAGTTATATAATCTAAAGGTTCATCGCTTTGTTGCTGAACAGGAACTCGAAGAGATTGATTTGATGAAAGACCAGTATAATAATATGCGCAAGCTCAAACATGATTACAAAAATTTTGTCGAGTGTTCAATAACTCTCCTTGATGAAAATAAATATGACGAAGCAAGGGACTATATGAGCCAAGGACTGGCAAATGTGGTAGAAAAAACAAAAAACTATGTAAATATTGATAACTCGGCAATAAGTGCTGTTATAAATAATAAATTTGCCTTGTGTGAGAAGAAAAACATAAATGTAAAATGCAGCATAGTTGCTAATTTGAATCTGTATAATACAATTGATTTGAGTGTAATCCTTTTCAATCTGTTGGATAATGCTATTGAAGCGGAGGAAAATGTAAAAGAACCGTATATTGAGCTTTTGATAAAAAATGTAAATGATTATCTCTTTGTAAAAGTCGGTAACCATATTGAAGAGTCGGTATTAAAAAATAACCGAAATTTGGTTACAAGTAAAGAAAATAAAGATTTACACGGAATCGGAACAAAAAGAGTTAAGGAGATGGTTGAAAAAAATAACGGATTTTTGGAGTACTATGAAGTCGAAAATGAGTTCATTTGCGAAATTATGCTCCAAAAATCTACCGAATAGGAAGCAAATTGACCGTTTGGGAAGATAATTCTAAAAAAGAATATAAAATCGACAAAAGTGGTTTAGATTGTACTTAGAAAAGATGAAATATTACTTTCAAGGTGACATTATGATTCTTTATCTGAGTAACAAACTAACCACTTTTTTGTTGCAAAAAAAAATAATAAACAGTGAATTTAAAGAACTTTATTGTTTCGGATTTCAAACAATGATATCAAATATTATTGGTACGTTGCTTGCGCTGTTGGTTGCACTGGTTACAAAAAAATATATTGAAACATTGTGTTATTTTGTGATTTTTATCACATTCAGGAAGTTTTGCGGCGGCTATCATGCAGACACACATTTAATGTGCAATACAATATTTTTTATAACTACTTTGTGCACTGTTTTGGCAATATCATTCATTCAGGACATTCCGGTTGCGGTTGAATTTTTGTGTTATGTATTTTGTCTTGATGTTCTTTTGATTTTTGCGCCGCTTCAAAACAAAAACAAACCGATTGAATTAAAAGACCGTCGAAAATTTAAACTTTACAGCCTTGCTTTTATGAATATTTTATTTATAATATGCGGAATTATAAATAAGTATTTTTCAGATTTATATATCATAAGTACGACAATAACAATTACTATTTTTGTTATTTGTGTTCATATGATAATGGGTAGAATTAAAGAGACGTTACATAGTTAATTTATAATTGTGCAATGCTCTTTAAAATATATTTTAAAACTTGGAGGAAAGAACAATGAAAAGAAAAATGCTTGAGCTTTTGGCGGAAAGAAGTTTAAGAAATGCAGAGAAGTCAGCTAATGCAGCTTCGCAGGTATTTAATTATCAGCCAAAGGAACCAAAGAACATTTCTGAGCTGATTCAGAAAGCAAGGAAATAAGTTGCGGAAGGCGGCAACAGCAATTCAGCAAAGCATCACAAATTGCTGTTGCTGCTGCTTTGCGTAATCAGGCGGGTATTTATCAGTTATGGCAATCAGCAAAAGCGTTTGCTAATTTTGAAACGGGTTAAAGAATTATGACATTTGGAAGCTATATTTTTGAAAAAAGGAAAAGAAAAGGTCTTACAATTCGCAGATTATCTCAACTAATTGAGGTGTCTCCGTCATATGTAAGCGGAATTGAAAACGGCTCACGTTCAGCACCAAAGTATAACATATTGACAAAGCTTTCAAAAGCCTTGTCGCTCAACAGTGAGGAAGAAGCTGAAATGATGGATTTGGCAGCAAAATCCAAGTCATATCCTACGGTAGCAGGCGATATTGCAACATACATAAGCGAACACGAGGTTGTAAATAAAGCTCTCAGAGCTGCAAAAGAAAAAAATATATCCGAATATGAATGGATAAATTTTATTAAACATATATCTGCAAGAAATTAACGCAGTACGTTAATTCTTGCCCCCTTAAATTTGAGGGTAACAGCGCGGCACAGCATTGAAATTTTGTATCAAATCCTAAACCTCAATTTGCCTTAAATTATTATTGCCGCTGTGCCGTGCTTTTATCATATATTTTTTACATACAATTGTGGATTGTTTTATTGATTTTACATTTTAAGGTGGTTAGAGCTAAATGTATAATTTAAAATTTGATTTGGCTCTGCTTGGCGAAGAAAATGTTGTATACAAAGATGTAAATATTGATTTTAATTACGGCGATATAATTAATATTATCGGTGAAACCGGCTGCGGCAAATCTACCTTTTACAAAATGCTGATGGGTAGGGTAAAACCCGCAAGCGGTATAATAAGCAGTACGATTACAAACAACGCGGTTGTTGTCTCGGATTATGTCAGCGTGCCAAAAGAAGTTTTAATCAAAGACATTTTTTGTTTTATGGGCATCGGTAAAATTTCATACGTTAAGCGGATATTTCCTGAAATATATAACTATATATCTGAAATAAAGTATAAAGAAGTCGGGAACCTAAGTACCGGAGAACGGCGAATATTGGAAATTTTTTGCGCTTTGTCAACAAAGAAGAATATTCTGATTTTGGATGAAGCCAGTAACGGATTGGATTTCAAAAACAGAAATGTACTTACCGATAAATTAAGGTTATTGGCAAAGCAAAATGATATAGTGATTTTTAATACGACACATTATATTGAGGATGCCCTTGCTTTGGGCGGAAAGATATATATTATGAATAAAGAAAAAGCTTTGTTTAAGAAATATATAGGTAACTACAATGTAAATGATATTTCAAATTATATTAATGGAGGAGTTGTGTAATGCAAAGGCTTCTTCGTTTTGAATTTGTCAGATTGATTCGTTCCGGGGTTGTTGCTATGACGATAGCACTGATTTTAGCAATCGGCATATTGGGCATGGTGCTCGATTATGTTTGTTACAGCAACAATTCACCAATGGCAAGTATGATAAGTATTTATAAAGCATATACACAGTTTACATATTTGATTTTAGGATTTGTGTTTATTCAGACATTTACAAAAGATTATGAAAGAGGGGTAAATAATTTTTATATTCAGCAGGGATATAATATGATAGATTTTTATGTTAGTAAATTCATATTACTTGTTTTATTAACATTGCCTGTTATAGATACACTTTTGATAGCAGCTAATATTTTGTACAATAATTCAAATGTAATGTTTTTAGCAGAAATGATTATTATTGTTGATTTGTCAATCGTTTATATTATATTATTGTCAATGGCAATATCTATATTAACTCGAAAAGTGGTTCAGGCGGTTTTAATTTTCTATGGCTTTTTTATACTGTTTAATATAGGAAATTTATTTTTGCTTGGACTGTTCAATCCGGCGGACGTGAACAGCTTTTCTGCATATTTGCTTAACCTGATGGCAAATCAAAACGTGACTCATTATTCATTAGACGGTATTAATCTTGGAAGTATTCAACACAAGACGATAATTTCAGTGGTCATACCGTTGTTGGATTCAATTATTATTCTCTTAGTAGATGTATTGCTTTTAAACAACAAATCAATTGACTCTCAGACTAAGAAATATAGGGTTAATGTTGTTAAACTTTTAAGATAGTTATATTATTATCATTTAATTGTGTGTTTTAAGATTAAAAATGTTGTTCTGCAAATTTCATTTTATAACCTAATTAATGTTGGCAGTTTTGTAATTATTTGTTTTTATGTAAGGCATTAATAAGTTTTGCTGCTCTATACTGTTGACAAAACCCACTTTGTTGTGTATAATAGCCTTTGTCAATTAAGTTAATACTTATGCGGGTGTGGTGGAATTGGCAGACACGCAAGATTTAGGTTCTTGTGCTTCACGGTGTGCAGGTTCAAGTCCTGTCACCCGCACCAGTATGAGTGTTCATAACGGATTTACGTTATGGACACTCATTCTTTTATTCAATTTCATCCGATTTGTATCTGGTGAGCAGGTTGATGTGCCTGCTCACCTTTTGTCTTATGCGGATTTTGCTGTGGGGATATACTCTACGTCTACACCTTTTCGGGTGTTGGCTTTGTAGTTCTCGTCCTCTGATGGTAGCTCCAAGTAGCCGACAAAACGATAATAGATGACGATGCGTTGCGTGTAGTTCTTTTTGCCGCCTTCCTTTTCGTACACGTCAATGTGGTCGATAAGCTCACGCAGCATTGGCGCTGTCAGTGAATCCATCTCCATACATTTACGGACAGCTTTTAGGAAATCATCCTTGTTTTGTTCCATTTCGCTGATTTTGGCAAGGCGTTCCTTGTACTCGAAAATTTTTGTTTTCAGTTCAAGGCGTTCAACCTCATATTTGTGCGACAGCTCCATATACATCTCATCGCTCAGCTTGCCGGATACATTGTCCTCGTAGGTTTTGGCGAAAAGAGAAGTGATCATTTCGTTTCGAGCGGTTGCACGTTTAAGCTCTGTTTCCAAATTCTTCTGCTCCGCCAAGATATCGGCGTTGGTTTTCTCGGCGAGAAGCTTTGCAAATTCTTCCTCGTGAGATTCCAGATACTTTGCTAAACGACGGAGTTCCAGCATTACGACCTGTTCGATAGCATCAGCACGGATATAGTGCCGTGTTTCACAGTTGCCACGGGTATCCTTTTTGTAGTTGGAACAGCTGAAATAATGGATTTCCTTGTTGGTGGTATTCGTGTGATACCATAGCTTACTGCCGCAATCGGCACAGTAGAGAAAGTCACAAAACATATTCTTTTCGCCGTTTCTCTGTTTAGGAGCACGGCGCTTTGTCTTTACGACAAGCGTCTGCACCAACTCGAAATCATCACGATTGATAATCGGCTCGTGAACATCCTTGAAAATCACCCAGTTTTCTTTAGGATTATCGTAGCGTTTCTTATTCTTGTATGATTTGGAATAAGTCTTGAAGTTGATGATATCGCCGCAATACTCCTGCTGAGTGAGAATTTTGGTGATAGTGGTTTTGCACCACTTGTATTTGTTAGGCTGTGTTACCTTACCGCCTTTTCGGATACCCTTTTCTTGCCAATATGCCATAGGAATCAGAACCTTGCGCTCTTGCAAAATACGGGCTATTGTTTCGTTACTCTTGCCTTCAAGCGCCATTTTGAAGATGTCACGAACGACCTGCGCCGCTTCGGGATCAATAACCCACTTCTTAGGATTATCGGGAGATTTGATATATCCATATGGCGGCGGAGCTAAAGGCTCGCCTGTACTACCCCTGATACGATAGGACGAACGGCATTTCTTGCTGATGTCCCTTGCGTAAAACTCATTCAGTACATTCTTGAAAGGTGCAATTTCGCTTTCGCCTTCATCGCTGTCTATATTATCATTAACGGCAATGAACCGAACATCTCTGTCGGGAAAATAGGTGTCCATATAATATCCGACCATATCGTACCGCCGTCCGAGACGGGACAAGTCTTTGACTATTACCGTTGAGATATATCCGAGGTCAATGTCCTCAATCATTTTTTGAAAACCGGGACGCTCAAAATTTGTACCGGTATAGCCGTCGTCAACATAGTATCGGGTATTGCTAAGTCTATTTTCCTTTGCGAAGCGTTTTAGTAACTTCTTCTGAGATAAGATATGTCAAGGGTATTTTTTGCTAAAAAGCAATAAATCTCAATGAACTTTCTATTTGATTAGAATGAAATAGAATTATTGGTATAGAAGTGCAATTTATATATTGACAGAATCGGTTATTTGTGTTATATTATACACAATAACCGATTCGGTTTTTGGAGGTAGACCATGGAAAAATTTTTTGCACTTGATGAAAAGAAACAAAATTCTATCGTCAATGCGGCGCTTCAATGCTTCGGAAAGCACGGTTACGATAAAGCGTCTATTAGCGATATTGCCACATCAGCCGGAATATCTAAAGCGTCTGTATTTCAATATTTCGGGAATAAGCTGAAATTATATGAGTATCTGCTGCTATATTGCGAAAAGCTTCTCAAAGAATCTTTTCAGGATAAAAGCGAACAATCGAATCTCTTTGACCGCATTTTGGCATCCAGTTTTATGGAGATGGATTTGTTGAAACGCAATCCGTATATTTCTCAGTTCATAGCAGGGGCGTGGACAGAAAACGCAAGAGATGTACAGGATATTTTAACGGAGTTTCGTGCAGAAACAAACCAGTTTCGTGACAGTTTTATTCTAAAGGACGAAGATGTAATAAAATTTAAGAATTCAGATGATGCAAAAACTGTTGCGGGAATTTTAAATCTGATGGCAGAAGGTTATGCCATTCGTTTTCAAAGAGAAATAGCCCATTCGGAATGTGAACTTGTCTTGAGTGAATTTCAAGAAATGATGGAAGCCATACGTCGTAATTTTTATAAGGAGGAATATCTACTATGAGTGAACAAATTATCGAATTGAATGGATTGACAAAGTGTTATGGAAAGCATCGGGGCATTCAAGAGCTGAGTTTTTCCGTAAGCGAGGGGGAAATTTTCGGATTTATTGGCCCAAACGGTGCAGGAAAATCCACCACAATCCGCACTCTGATGGGGCTAATCCGCCCAACTGCTGGAACGGCAAGTATCTTTGGAATGGATTGCCAGACTCAGGCAAGTAAAATTGCCCGTAATCTTGGTTATTTGCCCAGCGAGGACAGTTATTATGAAAATATGAAAGTCCATGAGTTATTACAATACACAGCCGACTTATATGCCATGGACTGCAAAAACAAAATGTGTGAGTTGACTGAACGATTACATTTGGATATGAGCCGCAAAATCGCAGATTTATCTTTGGGCAATCGAAAGAAAGTGGGAATTGTTTCGGCTCTCATGACTTCACCTAAGTTAGTGATTATGGATGAACCCACCAGCGGTTTAGATCCTCTGATCCAACAGGTGTTTTATGAAATTCTTCTGGAGGAAAACCGTAAAGGAACTACCATTTTTCTATCTTCCCATGTTTTGAGCGAGGTTCAAAAACTTTGCAACCGAGTTGCGATTCTCAAAGAGGGAAAATTGGTTGGAATCCAATCCATGAAAGAGCTTAGGGAACGTGGTTATAAGAAAATATCTGTAACAACCAAACAGCCAATTCCAAAGGAATATTGGGGAAACGAAGGGATTGCAGATTATAAAATGTCTTATGATAACACCAATGTTACCTTTATGTACAACGGGAATATCACTGTAATTATGGAGAAGCTTCATGAGCTTGATCTGGTAGATATTTTTTTGGAAGAACCCTCTCTGGAAGAAATCTTTCTTCATTATTACGAATAGGAGGATTTGCAGATGATAATTTTCAAATATGAAATGAAGCAATTTAGAAAGTATATATTGGGATGGTCTCTCGCTTTAGCAATCTGTATCTTCGTGATGACACCCGTTTATTATGGCTTATTTAATAGTGCTGGAGAGACCTCAAATACTCTTTATGAAACTTTGGGTAACAGTTCTTTTTTCCAAAGTATCGGTATTTCCAGGGGGTACATGACAGAGCCTTTGGGTGTCTATGGCTTTTTGACAAGCTTTTTTATGATAGCTGCAGGGATTTTTGCTTTGCACTTTGGAATTTCAATTCACACGAAAGAGTTTGCTGGAAAGACCTCTGAATATTTATTTACAAAGCCACATACCCGGAAAGAAATATTCTTAGCAAAGGCTTTGGTGGTTTTGTTTGGTTCGCTGATTGTCAGTATATGCTTTGCACTGGCCTCTCTTTTGACACTGGTACTTTTTCGTCCCACTTTTTCACTTGGCGAGTTTTTTTTAATTGCCAATTCACTGACACTTTTGACGATTATTTTTTCAGCATTGGGGTTGCTGATCGGAGCTGTTTTTTCAAATAATCGTAAACCTTTG
This sequence comes from Ruminococcus sp. YE282, assembly GCA_900101355.1. GTDB lineage: Bacteria > Bacillota > Clostridia > Oscillospirales > Acutalibacteraceae > Ruminococcoides > Ruminococcoides bromii_A. The sequence continues at coordinate 4,311 of FMUV01000018.1, read as the reverse complement.
CTAACTGCAGGACTAATCATTTTTGCAGAATATTGCATAACCAGCTTTTCCCGTATTGCCGGAACAAAAGGAATTGGATTTCTGTCACCCTATTCCTTCTTTGGTGCGGCAGATATTGCATCCTCCGGATTCTATGATGTGACCTATATGATTTGGTATATGCTCCTGCTGGTTGTGTGCATAGCAGCCGCTTATTTTCTTTTCCTAAAAAAAGATGTTCAATTCCGTTCATAAAGGAGGGACTCAGTTTGAAAACACTAATTAAAAAAGAATTGAAACAAAGTAGGAAGATGTTAGTAATCTGGCTGGCATTGGTTTTTATGCTGATTGGATTCTGTTTTTTTGAGTATCTTTCCTTGAAAGAAAATATGGGCGAGTTAGAAAAAATGATGGGAACATTTCCTCCAATTATGTTGCTGATGTTTGGAGTGAAAGCTGACTTGAGTACCGCTTTGGGATGGTATACCTGTCTTTATTTCTGGACAGCCATTCTTGCTTTTGCTTATGCGATTTATTTAGGACTGTCCTGTATCACAAAAGAAACGGAACTTCATACTGCGGAATATCTGTTTACAAAACCAGCTTCCAGGGAGAAAATCATAATTGCAAAGGTAATTGCGTCTGTCTGTAACTTCATTGTTTTTTCTGTATTTTATGGCATCTTTGCCTATATGATGATTATTCTTCCGGTAGGAGGACTGGAACAGAAAGGTGCCGAAGTGGTGACTGTGATTGGTTTATTTTTGACGCAGCTTGTACTTTTTTCCATTGCTCTTGCAATTTCCAGTTTGTCCAGAAAGTATAAAAGTGCGGTAAAGGCCGGAACAGCTTTTCTCTTACTTTCCTATGGAATTTCAGTAGTGATTGATTATAGTGATATACATGCCCTCGACTTTCTGTCTCCGCTGCGGTATTTTGATGCCTATGACTTAATTGTAGAAGGTTTTCGCCTTGCCTATTTGCTCTTGGCAATAGCCATCACTGCCTTTTGTGTATGGATTTCTGTAATTCGATGGAAAAAGAGAGAATTATGATTTGATACATTCAAACGCTTGAAGGAGATAAAGAAAAAATGGAGAGTGGAGTCATATTTACACAAGAGGAATTATCGGAAGCGAAACGGCAGAATGATTCAACATTACACAAATTGCGGGAAACAATTAAAACTTTTGAAGAGAAAGAGAATGTACATAGATACAAGTCACAGATCACGCTGGCAAAAAGAAGAATGAGGGCTCTTGAAATATCCAACCTATTGATTGAACAACAGCTTGGGAATTTTGTTTCACCCCAAAAGGATATTCAGCGATGAATATGAATTGAGGATAAAAGCTGCTTATTTTTATCATAATCACGGAGAGATCTGCTGTTTACTAAACACATAAGTGTTAGTACATCTCTCATTACTACAGAATTTTACGATGTAAGCAAAAGGGGCTGTAAAGCAACAGCCCCATTTTAATGCTCATGTTCGTGGCGTTTCGGCTTTCTCTGTGCTTGTTGCTGTTTTTGCTCTTTCTGCTTTGCCCGTAGTTTTTCACGGATAGAGTGTTCCTCAACACCCTCATTCAGCAGATTTGCCACACTCCTCTTGCTGTCATACATACGGAGCATATCATATTTATCGCCATAGGCATCCTGCACTCGCTGTGTGGCTTGGCGTTCCTGTTCGGAGCGAATCGTCAGCCGTGCATCGTGAAGCTCTATTGGGTCAAACTCTGCCGCCTGCTCCTGCAGCTCGGCATACTGCTTTAAGGCACTGTCAAGCTCGGTAGCGTACTTGGCTTCACTGGCTTCCAGCTTTCTCAGACTGTCCTCCAGAGTGCGGATTTCCTTTCGGAGCATATCGGCAGTAGCGTTCTCCGGGTATTGAAACCGACGGAGCAGCATTGCCTTTTCTGTCCGCAGTTCTTCCAAATCTTCTGTCAGCTCTGCGATACGGCTGGAAAGTTCTCGGTGCTTCAAAACATGGATGACAGGCGTAGCTTTCTTCTCAGCCAACAGCGTCTTGCGCTCTTTGGATTTCTCCTTGATTTTATCCGCAAGGGCGGTGTATTCCGCCATATCCTCACGATACATTTTTAAGGATTTACTGATTGCCTGCTTGCCCCCTCCGATGTGCAATAGCTGATATTTGAAAATAATCATATTCCCACGCAGCTTTTCCATGGCTTCTGCAATGGCGGGTACTGTGCTTTTGGCTGCCAGCATCAGCTTCTTAACTGCTGCTTTCAGTTCACGGAGCAGAGCATTATCCGCTTTAATCTGTCGGTTGATTTCACAGCGGTCAGAGATAATGCCTTTCTTTTCCAAAGCACGGGCAACCACACCCTCGTGAATCGTTGGCTGTTCATCCAAACCTCGCTCAGCGTGGCTTCGGTGGTCAATACGTGCATCGTGAACGTACTGCTCCAAATAGCGATTGGTCACGTCAGCCCATGCTTTGCGCCACTCCACAAGCTGCTCCTCACTGTTCCAGCGCTCGGAGATGGGATTTTGTCTGCCGAATTTGGTGCTTTGGGGATATTTGCTGGCTCGCTCATATCCATGCTTCTCAGCTTCGGAGGGCGTCATATACACTTTCTTCCTGCCGACCTTGTACTGATATTGTTTCTCCCATCCGTTAGTCTGTGCCGCTTTGAATTCGGCGGCAGTAAAACCCCGTTCCTCGCCGTCCTTGATACAGAGATATTCTTTCTCAGTCTTGTATTGCCATTTGCCGTTTTCGTCCAGCGGGCGAACTGTCAGCATAATGTGAGCGTGGGGATTGTGACCGGGCGGATATGGGTCATGAATTGCCACATCCGCACACATTCCATCTGCCACAAAACTCTCTTGTATAAAATCGCTCAACAACTCTTGCCATTGTGTTTTTGTAAGCTCAACAGGCAGAGCCGGAACAAACTCACGGGCAAGTCGGCTGTCTTTGGTTTTCTCATTTTCTTCAACAGCGTTCCACAACACAGCCCTGTCCTGCCATTCCTGCGGGGCATATTCCGGCAGAAAAACCTCTCGCCATACAAGTCCTTTCTTTCGGGTATAGTCGTGTCGTACTCCGTCATAATCATTCAGAATGTTGGTGCAGCTCAGATAGGCGGAAGCCGCAACTGCGGAGCGCCCGTTTCCCCGGCTCACAATCTTTGCTTCCAAATGATAGATCGCCATTTGTTCTCATTGTCCTTTCGTTCTTGGTTTTTGTTTCTTTTTCGCAAAAAGAAAATGGGCGGTGCAAGCCGTCCATAACTGCGATAAAGCTGCCGGTGGCAGGTTTTCGCAGGCAGGAGGCGGGCAGAGCATCTGCCGGATTGGTGCGGTAAGCACCAATCTCTGCATAAGCAGAAGTGCCGACTGCACAGGGAATGCCAGCCTGCGGCATTTCCTGCCCCCTCTGGAGAACTGGCTGAAAGACAGTTCGTGAAGAGCGCACGAGCCTGACCAGCGGGAGGGATACCACCGCCTGCTTCGCAGGTGGTGAGTAAGTGCGCCCTTCGGGATAAAAGAAGAAACGCTCCGATTTCTCGAAGCGTCCCATTGATAATGATTATTTGAGCAGACTGCATAGATAACCCTCCAACTGTTCCAATGACATTTGCCTAACTTGCGGCATAGCTTTCTCTAAAATAGCTCCCTCTTGGATAAGTCGATGTGTCCGAACTGAACGCTCCTTCACACGGTTGCGAGCCTGCGCTTCTTCCAGTCGATGCTTTGCCTGTAAAAACTCTTTCTCTGTAAAACTCATTATAAATACCTCCAATCAAAAAGGCGGCTTGTGAAATTGCTCTCACAAGCCGCCGCAGCGTTAATTTATTATGCTGTTTTCTTTTCTTCGATGAACACCGTGTCGGAAGTGTTCTGATTCAACTTTTGTTGTTTCTTCATCTCGTAGCGTTCTTTTCGCATGATACGATTTGCTTCTTCTTTGCATTCCTTGCAACAATACTTGACATCACTTCTTGTAGCAACGAATGTTTTACCGCAGTAATTGCAAACTATTTCACGCATCCGCTTTTCCGATTCTTGCCGACGATAATATTTCGCTCGACATTTTGGAGAGCAGAACAGCGTATTAGACATCTTGGATTCAAATGAATTGCCACAACATTTACATTTAAGGGTAAAAGGCTGTCCTACTTTATGCTTGCCCGCTTTCATCAACTGATAGCGTTCACGGCTCACGATACGGTGACGCTTCAACTGTTCCTGACGCTTGATTTCCTCCGCTGTCAATTCAGGCTCCGGCAAATCAAACTTGCCAATGAAATTAAGATAAATCTCTACCTCCTGCACACGGTCGCCATCAACCTTTTCGGG